>DATLLJ010000037.1:0-212762 GCA_035537875.1 Vicinamibacterales bacterium
CGTTGATCGTGACATTGATCCCTTCCGCGGTCCGACTCAGTCACGTCGCCCCGGGCTGGGTTAGAGCGCCGGATCCGGAAGGCGAATGCGTGCCGCCTCTGGCATTACACTCTCTGAAGGGCTTTCTGGAGCCGCCGAACAACCGTCGAAGATCGACCCTGATCTCAGTGTCTATGCCCATCGACCTCTCAGCATTCCGCGTTCGCGAAGGCCGCACGGTCAACCTGAAGAAGTGGCCGACGCGGGTTCGACCACTCTACGACTCGAAGTCGCAGTACGTGTCCTTGCTCGCGGACCACGTGAAGAAGCTGAGCAAGCGGCAGAACCTGCTCTATGCCCACGACCGGTACGCGCTGCTTCTGATCTTTCAGGCCATGGACGCCGCGGGCAAGGACGGCGTGATCAAGCACGTCATGTCAGGCGTGAACCCGCAGGGCTGTCAGGTCTTCAGCTTCAAGCACCCAAGCGCCGAGGAGCTGGATCACGACTTCCTCTGGCGGACGACGACGTGCCTGCCTGAACGAGGGCGGATCGGCATCTTCAACCGGTCCTACTACGAGGAAGTCCTCATCGTACGGGTGCACCCGGAAATCCTGAGCAGCGAGCGCCTCCCGGAACAGGTGGGGGCGCGCGGTAGCATCTGGAAGCAGCGCTACCAGTCCATCGTCGATTTCGAACGCCATCTGCACCACAACGGTACCCGAGTCGTGAAGTTCTTCCTGCACCTCTCCAAGGACGAACAGCGCCGGCGCTTTCTGGCGCGCATCGACAGTCCCGACAAGAGCTGGAAGTTCAGCGCCGCCGACGTGGCCGAGCGTGATCGGTGGAAGGACTACATGCACGCGTACGAGGACTGCCTCGCAGCCACGAGCACCGCCCACGCGCCGTGGTATGTGGTACCCGCCGACGACAAGGAGAACGGCCGGCTGATCGTGTCGCAAATCGTGCTCGATACTATGGGTCGGCTGAAGATGCGCTACCCCACACCGAATCCGGCCAGGCTCAAGGAGCTTCGAGCAATTCGCACGCGGCTTCTGAAGTAGCCTTAGGCCGGTCCGACTTCCGCACTTCGTCGAGATAGATCCTGCCCCAGCAGGTTCCTCGCTCCCATGCTCGCGCTGATGACGAGAGAATTGCCGCGGAACCCGTCGCGCGCGATGCCCGTCTCCGTGACCGGCAGGACCGCGGCGAATGCGATGTCCGAAACCTGTAGACAGATTTCGGACAGCTGATGGCATCTGCTTGCCCGCGAGCGAGCTCTATGCCGGCGAGAGGGGAGATTCCTTGAGCGAGTCAGGCGGCAGGTCTCACGCTGCCGCCAACAGTTGCGAATTCCGTCCCTGACACCCAGCCAAATCCTTCAACGCTTAATCATCTCAACAGATTAAGGGGAAGCGACACCACCCGCCTCCTGACGGGAGGCCGACCTAGATCTCATCCGTCGTGGTGGGGGACGCGCTCCACCTGCGCGGCCACGACCTGCAGAACTCTCGTTGGTCTCAGGCCGCGTTGCGACAGCAGGCCGGGCGAATCATCGTCTGTAGCTGGGACTGAATGTTCCTATCGTCCAGAGCCAAGCTTCGCGTATTCCCGCCTGGCCTGAACGAGGATGGGGATGTCAGGATCAGCGTCCCTCCAGATCGCAAGAAAGTCCTGGTAAGACTTGCGGGCATTGGGAAGGTCGGCGGCGAGCGTGTGCGCACGCGCGAGGCCAAGATGCGACAACGGATACAGAGGAGACAGCGGATCGACGCTGCGGTGATCGAGAATCTTTTGAAACTCGGTCGCAGCTTCTCGACCTGAGTTGGTTCGCAGATACGCCAAGCCGCGGGTGTAGATTGCCGGGAGGCTCGCGAAACCGGGCTCAAATTGCTTCGCCCCATTCAGCCACTCGATGGCCCTCGCGCCGTTTCCTGCCCGAACCTCCTGTGCTGCCTTTGCGGTCGGTATGACGAGGAAGTTCAGTAGCGTGTCCTGCGGTAGGTCTTTCTGGATTCGCTCCAATACCCGAAGGACCTCGTCC
This sequence comes from Vicinamibacterales bacterium, assembly GCA_035537875.1. Classification (GTDB taxonomy): domain Bacteria; phylum Acidobacteriota; class Vicinamibacteria; order Vicinamibacterales; family CAVVIG01; genus DATLLJ01. The sequence goes on from DATLLJ010000037.1 coordinate 2,024, forward strand.
TCGCCCGACATGGCCAGCATCGCCGCCGCTCCTCTGATTGTCGGGGGCAGTTGAAAGGCCTCTTGCAGCGCCGCCTGCGTCTGCCGACCGTCGCCGAACAGCGCGTCCAAACGCGCCACGCCGGGCGGATCGTCGGCCTCCTTGAGCAGCTTCCGGGCCTGGGACAGCCGGCCCTGGAACGCAGCCACGGCCGCCGCCTCGAGCAGTCTGGCCCTAAGGGCAGGTTTGACCAGCTCGAACTCCCGCTCGGCCGCGCCCGTGTCCCCTTGAATCAATGCGATCTCGTAAAGGATTCGATGCATTCCAGGCGTTTCGCGCTTCTGCTCGATCGCTTCCGAGACAACCGCTCTGGCCTCTTCGAAGCGATTGGACTGCATATATGTGCGACTGAGGTTTTGAACGAAGAGCCCACCACCCCTCGGATTGAGTCGCCGCATTTCTTGATGCTCGACCAAGGCCTCCTCGAAGCGGCCCATGAAGCCGTACGCAGTTCCCAGCAGGAGTCGCGCGACGGAGTCTCTCGGATACGTTTCCTTCAGACGCACGTAAGTTTCAATCGCGCTGTTGAGTTCACCGAGAACCTGCCAGTGGTAATTCGCACTGATGCTGAGCCTCTCGAGCTCTCGGCCCCGCTCTCGCAACTGGAAGGCCTTGGTGAGATTCTCCCTCAGCAGCCGGTACTGTCCCATGTTGCCGTGAACTGTTCCGAGCAGGTAGTAGCCCATCGCAAAGTTCGGATCGAGCTCCACGGCGCGTTGAAGGAACGGAACGGCCTTGTCGAAAGCCGCGGCTGCATTGAGGCGACGGCCTTCAGTAAATGCTCGAAGCGCCTCGAGAGAGGGCGTCGTGGCCCTCTCAATAGGGGCATCAAACTTCTCGATGGAGGGGAGCGATTCGCCGAGCCTGGCGCGAAGGCTCGTTGCCGCCTGACCCAATTCCGTCAACACCGTCTCTTTCGATCCCGCCTCACGCTGTTCTCGCGCGATGGACTCTCCAGTGGCACAGTTGGCCGCGTTCAGCGCCACCACGTACTGGCTCCCCACCATCACGATCGAGCCACCGAGAACCGCCTTGATGCTTTCGCGCTGGCAGATTTCTCGCGCCAGCGTGTCTGTCACGCGCTCGTCCGGTGACCGGGACATGTATCGCAGCGTGTCTCGAACGCGGTCGTCCGGGACGAGATTGAGATACGGTGACTGTTCCAGCTGAATCGCCAGGGCCTGTTTCAGTACCCCGTCAAAAGCCGGATCGCCGGTGGTGTTGACAAAGTCAGCGACCAATATGGCATCACGCTCGGTCAGGGCCGGCGTGGTCTGCGACAGAAAATAGACGCCGGCTATTACAGCAACACCAACGACCGCTCCAGCTGCCATCATCCGAATCTTGCGGCTTCGTTTGTGGACTGCAGAAACAGCGGTCTGCCCGCCGCCGACCAGGGCCGGGGCAGGTGCCGGGCGGGAATCCGCACTCGTCGCGGAATGGGTCGCGTCGCTGTCGCGCTTCATGCGCCGCAGGTCTGCTTCCAGATCGGCTGCGGTCTGGTAGCGCAGCCTGCGATCCTTGTCCAATAGCTTGTCGATGATCTCTTCAAGCTTCGGGGACAACTCCGGATTGACGCGAGCCGGCGCGATCGGACGCCTGTTCAGGATGGCTTCGTAGATAATCGCCGTGGTGTCGCCGCCGAAAGCCGGCCGGCCCGTGGCCATCTCGTAAAGGACTGCTCCCAACGAAAAGAGGTCGGACCGTGTATCGAGATCTTCGCCCCGGGCCTGTTCGGGAGACATGTAGGCCACCGTTCCAACGGTCGATCCGATTTCGGTGAGGCGGTCATCGGCCCTTGCCACCGTGGGCTGTTCGGACAAGGCCGGCCCAGCAACCCCGGCTCCTCGTGGTGACAACAGCTTCGCCAACCCGAAGTCGAGAATCTTCGCCTGACCCCGTTCGGTCACGAAAATATTTGCCGGCTTGATGTCGCGGTGCACGATGCCTTCGGCGTGCGCGGCCTCGAGTGCGTCGGCCATTTGGATAGCCAGTTCCAACAGGTCATCCGCTTTGAGGGGGCCGCGATTCAAACGGTCCTTCAAGGTGTGACCCTTCAAGAACTCCATCGCGATGAACGGCTGGTCTTCGTGCTCGTCGATGTCGTAGACCGTGCAGATGTTCGGGTGGTTGAGCGCCGACGCGGCCCGCGCTTCCCGACGGAAACGCTCCAGCGAGCTCGGATCGCTCCTTGAAAAATCCTCCGGCAGAAACTTGAGGGCCACGGGCCGCCCGAGCCGTGTATCCTCGGCTTTGTAGACGACACCCATGCCGCCGCGACCGAGCCGTTCGACAACTCGATAATGGGAGACGGTCTTACCGATCATGGGTTGCCCGTATTGTGAACGCGCTCCGATCTAAGCGCAAATCAGAGCGGCAAGAGGCGAGTCCGGAGTCCAGGAGTCGGGAGCCTTTGAGCGCCAAGGGCTCTCGGTTCTTGACATCCGACAAGGTATCACGTCCCAAGTCATTTCGACGGGAATGCGCCCACCGGCATCGAACGCTCAGGCGTACTGCTCGAGTCGATACGCGATCTCCGGTCCGCGGTCGCCTTCATACGCGAGCAACCTGCACCGCGAGGCCCTCGCAGTTCATCGTTCGCGAGCGGCGTGATGATGATGCCCGGGACTGATCGTATTGATCCGGTCCCCCCAACGGACGGCCTCGGCCTTCACGCGCAACGAGTTCCCGCGTTTCGAAATCTGGTACGCGTGGAGAGAATCCGTCATTTGATCGGGCTGCCGCATCGGGAGTTGAAGCAACTCTTCGACCGGTGTCGTTGCGAGAGCCCTGTTCTGCTCGACCGAGAGTGGCATGGCGATCCTCAGAACTCGATCATCACCTTGATGGCTTCACGCTCGTTCATCGCACGGTAGCCATCGGGCACACCGTCGATATTCGTGACGCGATCGAACACGCGGCCAGGATGAATCCTGCCCTCGAGCACGTCGGGCAAGAGCTGCTCGATGTACGCACGCACGGGCGCAGGGCCGCCGGCGATCGTGATGTTTGCGTAGAACGTCGGTTGCGCGTTCGGGATGGTGTTCTCCTGAGGGACGCCGACACGCCCGACGGCGCCGCCCGCTCGCGCGATGCCAACAGCGGCGCGCATCGCCTCGCCGTGACCGACACATTCGAGGACGGAGTGGGCGCCAAGGCCGCCCGTGAGTTGGCGCACACGCTCGATGGCCGCGTCGCCGCGATCGCCGACAATGTCGGTCGCTCCGAACTCACGTGCCAGCGCGATCCGGTCGGCATGGCGGCCGAGCATGATGATCCGTTCGGCGCCAAGCCGGCGGGCGGCAATCACCCCACACAGGCCGACCGCGCCATCTCCAACGACAGCCGCGATCTTGCCCGGTTCGACTCTGGCAGAGAGCGCCGCGTGATGGCCCGTTCCCATCACATCAGAGAGCGTCAGCAGCGACGGCATCAGCGCGTGATCGGGCCCCACTGGAAGCACCACGAGCGTCCCATCCGCCTGCGGGACGCGCACGGCCTCGCCTTGGCCACCATCGAGCTCGGTGCCACCCCACCAGCCGCCGTGAAGACAGGAGGTCTGCAGTCCGTGCCGGCAGAACTCACAGGTGCCATCGGACCAGGCGAAGGGGGCGACAACCAGGTCGCCTTTCTTCACCGTTCGGACAGCGGAGCCAACCGCGTCAACGAGGCCGATGAACTCGTGGCCCATCCGATTCCCGGTCTCGCTTGGCGCCATCGAGTTATACGGCCAGAGATCGCTGCCGCAGATACACGCACGGGTCACCCGCAGCAGGGCATCGGTCGGCTCGATGAGCCGTGCATCCGGAACGGTCTCGACGCGTACATCGTGCGCGCCGTACATCACAGTTGCTCGCATCTCAGGCTCCTTCAATCCTCGCGGACGCCACCGTCTCCGCCGTACTGTTCGTCGGTCACCTGTCGCTCGTTGCCGTCATCGTCCTGCCATCAGCGTAGCGACTTTGAGCGGACGCGAGTAGGCGGTTTAATCGACAAGGCGTTGTGCGTACGATTCATCAATGGTGCGCGACGGGCTCAGCGTGCTCTCGGCGTTCCTGGCCGTAGCCGAGGAGCGCAGCTTTACCCGGGCTGCGCGCCAACCCGGCGTGTCTCCTTCGGCCCTGAGCCACGCGATTCGGGGGCTGGAAGAGCAGATCGGCGTGCGTCTGTTGGCACGGACCACGCGCAGCGTCGCCGCAACCGAAGCTGGGCCGGTTCGCGCGCGACTATCCCGATGTCATTCTCGACGTGACCACCACCGAGGAGGGACGCGTCGATCTCGGCAGTGGATGGGATGGGGCTGGCGTTCGCACTCGAGGAGCACGTGGCGACGCATATCGCACGCGGCGTGCTGGCGTGCTTGAGGATTGGTGTCCGCCGTTCGCGGGATACTTCCTGTACTACCCCAGCCGTCGACAACAGCCCCGACGCTCTCAGCCTTTATCGAAGCACTTCGACTGTAGGGCGATCCGGATTCCGCGTCCCAGTATTTATACAAACTTCGGGCAGCCGCGTCAGTCAATCCCACCCGCGCCCCTGTCAATCAGGTCGTCGATTTCCCCGACCGTGATCGCCGATCTCGTCCAGTCCAGCGACCCATCTGCAAGGTCTCGAGCGGCGCGGATGAGACCGGAATAGGCTGCGCTGGCGAGCGCGCCGCCAACGCTGATGCGTTTGACACCGATCTCGCCGAGGCCGGGGACCGTCAGCAAGCCATCACGCGGACCGATCAGCACATGGACTGGGCGGTCGACGGAGGCGACGATCGAACGAATGGCCTGCGCGGTCGGCAGGCCGGTGGCAAGGAGGACGTCGGCGCCGGCTTCCTGGTACGCCTGCAGGCGGCGAATCGCGTCAGCGAGGTCTGACCGGCCGTGGAGAAAGTTGTCGGTTCGGCCCGTGAGCATGAACCGGAACTTTAGCTGGCGCGCGGCCTCCGAAGCAGCGCGAATGCGGTCGGCGGCACGTGCGACCTCGAAGATCGGATTGTTCGCGTCCCCCGTTGCGTCCTCGATCGAACCTCCGACCAGTCCGGACGCCGCGGCCAGACGGATGGTTTCAGCGACCGTCTCGGGGTCACGACCGAATCCGTTCTCCAGATCCGCGCTGATCGGCAGGTCCACGGCCGCGACCATCGCGCGGATGTGGGCGAGCACATTGTCGCGTCCGGCTTTGTGATCCCGGACGCCCACGGAGCGGGCGTAGCCGGAGCTGGTCGTCGTCAGGGCCTTGAAGCCGAGACCCGCCAGAATGCGGGCCGAGCCCGGATCCCATGGATTGGGCGCGACAAAGGCACCGGGCGCGGCGTGAAGGGCGACGAAGTCGCCGGCCTTTTGAGTTTGAGTCTTCATGGCGGCTCCAGAGTTTGGGCGCAACGTAGCACGAACGCGGCCGTCGAGGTGGACCTTGTAGGTCCGGCCGCCCATCGCCCTCGAGATGGAAGGCGATGTGGTGAAAGCGATCTATGTCGTGCGGAATCCCGACAAGCTGAGACACCTCGCCTCGTTCTGAGCGGATCCAATCTGGCAAGGAATACATCGACGGCCTTGCCGGCCTGTGAAACGTTGTGCTTGGTCACGGCCGCCGTGAGCTCGTCGACGCTCATCTGACCTCCCGCGCCGGGCCTCGGCCCAGGAGCGGATCGTAGCACGCTAAGCGTGCTATAGTGCTACTCGGTGATCCGGACGCTGGCCGATGACACGACCCGGGACATCTGGAACGGCGTCAACACGAAGGCCGCCCGGCACATACCTCGAGAGCTGTGGGCAATCGTTCGGCGGAAGCTGGACCAGATCGACGCGGTGACGAGGCTCGACGATCTGAAGGTGCCACCGGGGAATCGGTTGCACGCGCTCACGGGTGACCTCCGAGGTCGCCACGCGGTGCGCGTCAACGAGAAGTATCGAATCGTGTTCCGCTTCGAGGGCGCGGACGCGTTCGACGTGTGGTGCACCGACTATCACTGAGGAACTTGAATGCTGCCGACCCACCGCCCACCGACGCATCCTGGCGAGATGCTCTTGAAGGAATTCCTCGAGCCGCTCGGTGTGTCCCAGGTCGAAGCGGCCAACCGGATGAACATTCCCTTCCAGCGGCTCAACGCCATCGTCAGGGGCCGCCGTGGCGTCAGCGCCGACACCGCACTCCTGCTCGAGGCGCTGACGTACTGGGATGCGCAGATCTGGCTGACGCTCCAGGCAAGGTGGGACCTCTGGCACGCCATGAAGGCTCGGGGATCGCGACCGAAAGTCCGCGCACTCCCTAGGACGGCGTAGGGCGTTCGGCAGTCGCCTCACGGTCGGCGACGCCGAAGTAACAGGGGCGGGTGTCGCCAGGACTATTTCGCGCCGGCCCGCAGCTTGGACGCCATCGCGCACTCGCTCATCACAGTGAAGTAGCGTTGCACGCCCTCGGCCCCGACGATGAAGGGATGGTTTTCGCCCGGCTGACGCGGAGCGGCGAGCAGGCGCGCCTTGGTGTAGGCGCCGTCATACTCGCTGTGGTTGGAGAGCACGACACTGGCCCCCGCGTCGCCCGCCACCTTGGCGATCTTGCGCTGCGAGGAGATGTATTCGTCCCACCGGGCCCCATCGGTACCGAACGCGCCGGTCAGCGTGCCTCCGGAGTAGGCGACCATCACCGTCCGGCCCTGATCCTTGACCGGGAAAACATAAGACAGGGTGCCCGGCGTGTGGCCTGGGGTGGCGACGATCTCCACGATGGTGTCCCCCAGCGTCACTTTCGTGCCCTCCGGACCCACGGTGATGTCTCGCTTTGGCACGCCGCCGGGAGCTGTCGCCGGACGCTTCAACGTGGCCTCCCAATCGGCGGCGCCCATCACCACTTGGGCGCCGTAACGCTTCTGCAGCTCCGCGGCGCCCTGGTCATGGTCGCCGTGCGCATGGCTGATGATCACGTACTTGATGTCGCGCGGGTTCAGACCGAGCTTGGTCAAGCCTTCGACGATCTCGGGCTCGGTGGCCCAGGCAAAGTTGGTGTCGATGATGATGATCCCGCCGCTGGTCTGAAGCGCCCACGAGGAGTGCTGGCGCGTTCCCATCCAGTAGAGATTGTCGAAGACCTTGAAGGGCGGCGCATACCAGTTGGCCCTGTCCGGCGTCTGCGGCGCGCCGGCGCCGCGCCCAGCGGGGCCCGCGCCGCCGCCGGGCGGAGCGCTGGGCAGGCAGAGATTGACAAAGGTCGCGCGATAGTCCTGTCCCGCGGCGGTTTTGGCCGCGAGGACATGGGTATCAATCTGGCTCGACGGCGCCTGCGCCAGAGCGGCGGTGGCCAGCAGCATGGCCGAAAGTGACGCAATCGCGATGGGTGTGTGCTTCATGTCTTTTTTGCAGGCGCGTCGAATCTGTCCATTCAGTATCGCGGTTCAATACTTGGCGGAAGAAACGTAGCACGAAACCCGCGAAAGGGATGGGACATTATTGCCAGTCGGCGTGAGACAGTTGCCGCTGCCCCACGCCCCCGTCATGCCTGTGCAGCCGCACGCTGGGGCCAGAGCCAGGTCCTTCAATCCGTCCGCACCGTGGGCGCGGGATTAGTAGACACGTGTACTCGACTGCCACTTCAACTTCGGCGCGGGCCAGAGTCGCTTCACTCCGCCGCCATCCGATCTGCCATTTCGAGCCAGTCCAACTCCTCCTCTATTAGATGAAAGGCGTCGTCGCCAATCTCATCGTTGGCACGCATGGCGAGCACCGCCTGCCGCGCGGCCTGGATGGCTCCGCGACGGAGGCCGCTGTGTGCGAAGCGCGTGGCGTCCTCGGCCTCAGTCACCGTTCGTTCAGACATCAGATGTGCCGTGAACTCCAGCCGGACTGCCTCCGCAACCGGCGATTCGTCGTGTAGAAAGCTCGCCAATCCTGCCTGCAACCCGCGTTCTCGGGCAGAGCGTAGTTCGCGGCCGACCGGGTCGTCGTCGTGCAACTCGAGCGCGTGTAGCAGAGGCTTGAGCGTCAGTCCCTGGATCACCAGGGTTCCGAGCACGACCGAGAACGCCGTCAGCAGAATCAGATCCCGATGCGGGAAAGCTGAGGGGAGCGCCAGCGCTGCAGCGAGAGAGACGATCCCCCGCATGCCGGCCCACGAGATGATCATGCCGCTCCCAACGGTCGGCCGCAACATCGGCCGGGGAGGATGAAATCCAAGCCGGCGATGTCGCCACCGGACCACGGCGTTGAAGGACATGTGCCAGGCGACGCGCACGACGATCACGGTCAGCAGAACCGCGCCGGCAACAGCAAAGTACCGCCCCCGCTCGGCAGCTTCCAGGCTCTCGAGGATCGGCCGAATCTGCAGGCCGATGAAGATGAATGCGAGGACATTCAGGGCGAAGACAACCGTCTCCCACACGGCATACGTCGGAATGCGTATCCGCGCGGGAATGCGCTCCGGCGCGGTCTGCGCCACCGCAATCGCGTAGCACACCATGGTCAGCACGCCCGAGAGACCGATGTGTTCCGCGAGTATCCAGACGCTGAACGTGCTGACGAACTGAAGAATGATCGCGGTGGGCACATGCTGCACACGATCCATGACCTGCAATGTGAGCCAGCCGAGGGCCGGTCCGACGACGATGCTGCCGGCGACCGCGAGCGGGAAGGTTGGCGCCACCGCGGCGATGGAGAAGCCGCTCCCGGCGACGGCTCCCACGGCGAGGCGGTAGATCAGGAGCGCACTCGCGTCATTGAGCAGGCTCTCGCCTTCGAGGATTGTCAGGATGCGATGCGGCGGTCGCAGCTGTCGCAGCACGGCGGTGGCGGCGACGGCATCGGGCGGCGCAACGATCGCACCCAGGGAAATCGCGGGCGCCCACGGAATCGCCGGAATCAGCGTGCGAACGACAACGGCCACGGCGACGGTTGTGAACCCGACCGCGAAGACGACCAGCCCCGTGACCGGAGCCCAGTTGTCTCTGAGATCTCTGAGCGAGGCATCGTATGCCGCGTCGAGCAGAACAGGGGCAACGAACAGCGCCAGCGCAAGCTCGGGAGGCAGCGCGAAGGAAGACGCGACCGGAAGAAACGCCAGCAGCGCACCACCGAGCGCCAGAAAGACCGGATACGGGGCGCTGACGCGGCGTGCTGCCGCCGCCAGAATCACCGCGGCAACGAACAGGACCAGAAGCTGTTCGAGTTCGCTCATACCCGCATACAAGAACTCGGTGTTCGCCGGTCGTGGGCATCCACACGAGACCCATGCTCACCGTGTCCAGCGAGTTGTCGAGCTTGAGTGCCGTCGATGCCGAACTGGTTGAGGTTGTTCCCCCACATGACCTGGTAGCGCAGTGTCTTCGCGATCAGCCCGTTCGCAAGAGGGCCCTGCGGCGTCGAGCGCGCGACACGGCCGGGCCAGATCCGACGATCGTGAACGCCCAGTCCACTCCGAGTGGACGGGGGATCGCGCCGTCTCGTGCAGACGTTCCGCGCGCTCTGGAGCGACACGGTGAAGGCTGAAGGTTACTCGCGGGTGACGTGGGAGATCGCGCCGATCGGGGATTCGTGCCGCCTGACAGTGGATCGCCGTGATGTCATCGCGCTTCGACCGTTTCGATCGACCATCCATCGCTGACTTTTCTCAGGCCGAACTTCCAGGTTCGCGAATCGACTTGCAAGTCCCTGCTCCCAACCTTCGGCACGTATCGCACGGTCCCGCTGCAATCAGCCTCCGCGCGAGCGCCGGCGACGCCGATCCAGCAGCGATTGAACGAGAGCTCCTGCTTCTCGAGCCGGTCGAAGGCCCTGTCGAGCGCTCGTTCATTCACCGACGGCCAGACGGCTCTCGCAGCGCCGACGTCAAGGGCGCTGAATGCGCTGCGGTATCGACCCAGAACCGTCTCGATGGCCGCTGTGTCAGCTGCGGGCGGCGGTGGTTCAGATGCGGGCTCACCCGTAGGCGGTGGTGACGCGGAAGTTGCAGATGCAGACGCTGCCGTTGCGGGAGTGCTTGGCGGCTGTGCCAGGTCGGGCGCCGGCGGCAGGGAAGGCTGCGCTGGTGGCTCCACTGCCGGTGTCGCCAACGCTCCCGTCCCGGCCGATGTCAACTCGAGGGCGTCTGCGGTCGGCGCCGATGGCACGACCAACGGCCCCGAGTTCGGCGGGTCGACCGGCAGTGCTGTGGTTCGTTCAGCGGGAGGCGACGCTGTTGCTGCCGCCGGCGCCCGAACTGGCTCGAGCGGGCGCAAAACCGGATCAACGGTGCCCCTCCTGGTGATCGTCGTATTCGGATTCGGCGTGGTTCCCGCCACGGCTCGACCCGGTGGCGGCCGAGTGTCGTTTTTGTCGGGGTTCGCCGGCGGCGCCGACGCGCCGGGTTCGCGCGGGGTGGCTGCCGCGGGCCGAGTCCTGTCAGCGGACAGAACAGACGCTGACTCCGTGACCGCCTCACGATTCTGGCCGGTTGTTCCTGACGATGTTTCGGCCTGACTGGTGTCACGAGGCTGAGCGGCTCGCTCGGACGGCGGGCTCGGGAATTCCGGGACCGCGGGACGATGCATCACGAACCACGCGACGAAAGATGCGGCCACTGCCACCCCGCTGAGCGCCCCGCGATAGCGCACGAAAAGGCTTGGCGGAGGCGGAATGGCGGGCGGCAGCGGCACGGGCTTGAACTCGCCCTGAGGGGTCTCTTCGGAGAGGAAGGTGTCGAGATAATCCAGATCCCCCACTGGCTCCGGGAGTTGTTCCGTGCGAGCGACGAGCTTGCCGTCTTCCCGCTCGAACTGGTCCAGCGCCCGCTCGACTTCGGCGTCGGAAACGTCAGCGGGAATCTTGGGGAGAGAGTAGTCGGCCATGGCGCGGTGGGCCTCAGGGGGCAAATGAGTAGTCGAACGCCACGATGGGCGTCCACCGCGCGTTGAGCCCTGATTGCGTCACGGGCCGCAGCACATTTGCCGACACGATCCAGCCTCCTTCGACATTCCATTTCACGCCGCCGACGACCACGAGACGGTCGGTTGTTTGCGGTACTCCCGTGAGCCGTATCGTGTCCACACCAGCCAGCCGCGGATGAGGGACCGTGGTCTGCGTGAGCTGCCCGAAGTCATCAAGTCGGCGACCGTAGAACTCCCCGACCAATGTGAGCCGTGGGACGGCGACAACCGTCACGGCCCCGGCATAGTCGAGGCCACCGAAAGGGCCATGAATCCCAAATCCCGCTTCGCCGTGCACTCCGACGCGCCCGGCCTCGAGCGATCCGAGAACTCGGGCCTTGATGCTCAGCTCTCCTGCACCAAGCAGGTTATCCTCATCTCCGGTAGGAAACCTCGCCTCGCCCCCCACCGCGAGACCGCTGGCTCCGCTGCGGACCACGCTGTACTTCCCGCGAAGGGCGAGGTCGCCGGGTCCCGATGCCGTCGCGGACGCCGCCGCCTGCACGAGCGTGCGGCCGCGATAGGTGTCGACGCGCTCACCGTTCAGACTGAGTGTCACGAACGGAAGGGCGGCGCTCAAGTCGAAGCGATCGGTCACTCCGAAATTGCCCGAGACGATCACGCTGTTGAGGCGAATGCGGAGCGACACAGTCTCGATGTCGAAAGGCTGGGTCTCGCCTCGCAGAACCGAGGCCGTCGACACCAGCGTCCCGTCACCTAGGTTCTGACCGTCGATGGTATCGAACGCGGTGTTTCGGTAGCTGATACCAACCGAGGTGCGCATCGCGCCGCTGGTCAACGACCATTCGGTGAAGGAGGGACCGAAGCTGTCGGTCGACCGTGTCATGGTGCCGAGAGCAGGATCGAGACGATAGGCGAATCCGCTCGACGTCGAGGCGATCGGCAGCGTGGCCACCTCGTGGACGAGGAACGTGGCCACCGTGTCGCTCGTCTCGATGGCCGCCTGCTCGTCTCGGACGAAGTCGTCGGTGGCGATCGAGCGATTCGTCAAGAGGAACAGGAGGACGTCGCTGATCGCCTGCTGTGCCGCTGCCGGCTCCGGCGACGCACACACGAGAACCAGTGCTGTCAGAATCGTCAGCCAGCCGAAGCGACCTCGCCGGCGCGCTGCCGCCGACGCTGCACTCGAGCGACGGACTCCTTGATGCTCTCGAATCATCGGCACTCGATCACTTGGCTTGCTGCGTGGCGGTGAAGGTCTGCCCCGCAATGGTCACCGTGCCTGTTCGTGTGGCAGCGCCGCTGTTCGACGCCACACGAATACGCACGTTCCCCGATCCCGTACCGCTCGCTCCAGAGTTGATCGTGATCCACGAGGCGTTGCTCGTGGCCGACCAGGTGCAGTGGCTGCTCGTGGTTACGGCGATGGAGAAGTTGTTGTCGCCGCCGGCGCCGAAATTCGCGGCTGTGGGTGAGATGACGTAGACGCACGGCGCGGCCTGCTGAGTCACCGTGAAGGTCGCACCCGCTATGGTGAGGGTGCCCGTCCGGGCTCCGCCGGTGTTCGCCAGGGCGCTGAAGCCGACGGAACCATTTCCGGTGCCGTTCACGCCGGAGGTGATCGTGAGCCACGGCGCATTGCTCGTCGCCGTCCATGCGCACGCACTCGTGGTCGTGACGGCGACCGTGCCTGTGCCTCCAGTCGCCGCGACGGACTGACTCGTCGGAGCAATCGTGAACGTACAGGCTGGCGCCGCCGCCTGACTCACCGTGAACGTCGCACCCGCAATGGTGAGCGTGCCCGTTCGGGCCGTACCGGTATTCGCCTGGGCGCTGAAGCCGACGGAGCCACTTCCGGTGCCGTTCGCGCCGGAGGTGATCGTGAGCCATGGCGCATTGCTCGTCGCCGTCCATGCGCACCCGCTCGCGGCCGTAACGGCGACGGTGCCCGTGCCTCCCGACGCCGCGACGGACTGCCCCGTCGGAGCAATCGTGAACGTACAGGCTGGCGCCGCCTGAGTCACCGTGAACGTCGCACCCGCAATGGTGAGCGTGCCCGTTCGGGCTGTACCGGTATTTGCCTGGGCGCTGAAGCCGACGGAGCCACTTCCGGTGCTGTTCGCGCCAGAGGTGATCGTGAGCCACGGCGCATTGCTCGTCGCCGTCCATGCGCACCCACTCGTGGTCGTGACGGCGACCGTGCCTGTGCTTCCAGTCGCTGCGACGGACTGACTCGTGGGAGCAATCGTGAACGTGCAGGCTGGGGGGGCCGTGGCTGCCGCCTGAGTCACGGAAAACTGGTGACCCGCGATGATGCTCGTGCCCGTCCGGGCGGCGCCGGTATTCGGGCTGACATTGAACGTCACCGACCCACCGGCGTTGCCGCTCGAGCCGGATGTGATGGTGATCCACGCAGCGAGGCTGGTGGCGGTCCATGCGCACCCTTGACCTGTCGTCACGCTGACAGTGCTTCCACTGACGCCAGCGGCCTGAACGCTCAGGCTGGTCGGTGAGATGGACCAGGTGCACGTGGCCCCGCCGTCGTTTGTACCCAACTGCCTGACCGTGAATGTCTGATCCGCGATGGCGACCGTTCCCGTCCGCTGGCCGCCTGTGTTGGGCGCGACGGTGATCGTCACCGCCTCGCTGGTGCTGCCGGTGCTCGGAGTCACCGACATCCAGCCGGCGCTGGTCGTTGCCGTCCAGGAGCAGGCGTTCGCGGCGGTGAGTCCCACGGTCGTCACGCCGCCCGCAGCGGCGATGTCCTGGCTCCCGCGGTCGATTTCGAATCGACAGGGGGCGGCGGTCTGCGCGACCCGAATGTGCTCGTCGTTGATGACGATGTCGCCTTGTCGCGGCGATGACTGCGGATTCGCCACGATGCGGAAGGTGACTTCACCGCTTCCCTGTCCGGATGACGGAGACAGATCAGTGATCCAGTCGGCAGGCGTCGACGCTTTCCACGTGCACTCCGGTTGTGTGGTGACCAGAAGGGAGCCCGTTCCTCCGCTGCTCTCCATGTTGTTGACCGTCATGGCGAGGGCGATCTGGCACTTGGCAGGAATCGGGCTCGTCGTGACGTTCGAGGAGGAAACGCAGGCCGTGACCAGCAGCGCGACTGATGGTACCAGCAGCGCCGCGGACAACAACCACCGCCGGCAGGCACGCGTGACCCAACACACTGAATGCGTCGAACGCATCGAAATCCTCGAGGTCGTCAGCCGAGCTTGTTCCCTGACTGATCGTCGCAGCTTATTACATCCTGCGATCAGGTGTCGTGAGGTCGGCGCAGAAAAATTGGCATGAAAAGAAGTCGCCGTGTCAGCGACCTTCTGTCATTTGTGAGGGCTCTTCATGGTCGCTCGATTGGTCAACCTGAACCACAGAGGTTCAACCTGAACCACAGCGGCCAACCTGAACCACAGAGGTTCAACCTGAACCAGAGAGATTCGACCATCTATCCGCGATGTTGTCGGTGACGTGGTCCCGCGAATCGCTATCTTCGCGTCGCTGGCTATCAGGCGCGTCGCTGGCTATCAGGGATGTTCGTTTAACGCTCCGGCCTTGACCGATGTGGGCACGCTCCAGATACCTCTGCATTCGCAGCACTCATACCAGGCGAGGCCGCTCTGATCGCGATGCGTCCGGAGCGGCATCGGCTCCGCGCGCGTCCCGTCGCATCCCGGGCAGACCACGGGGTCTGCGCTAGCCTTCCTCTCTCGCTGACGACGAGGAGGCCTGCCGTGCTGAATCGGATCGGCTGGCAGGCGCGTCAGCTCCGCGAGCACCCGCGCTCGACGCTGCTGTACTTCGACAAAGCGGGTGTGCTCAACGATCGCAGCAGCCATTTGTCAACCCCTACAGCTCGATGAAAGTGAACGATGTGGTCGACGCGCGTCGCTCAAGCGACCTCGACGGCCACCGCTGGAGGCGGTGTCGTCTCGACCCCAGCGGCCGCGCCGACGGCAACTTCGGCGCGTGCCGGCGCGGGCGTCTCCTTCACCTTTCCCTGCGACACTTCGAGTTGGGCGATGACGATGGCTTTGTGGCCGCCATCAACTCTGGGGAGACATCCGCGAATCAATTGTTCGGCGCGAAGCGACGCGAGCACGACGAACTGAAACGCTCCGATTCCTGCTGGTTGCTGCATTACAGCGACCCGCCGGACATGACGAGCACTCTGGGTAACGGAGGCGACTGGACTGCCATTCGAACCCTCACAGGAAGGCTTTGGTGAGGGCTCGGGCCAGGGAGGCCTAAGAGCTCAAGAAAGCGGACGGGTTAAGTATACCGTTAATCGGAGCGACGCCGATGAACGACCCTTCGGCCAGGCGCTCCACTCGCCGCCCGATGCAAATCCGTGAATGCCGTGCCGCCCGCCAGATCAGCACGATGGAAGAGTGTCAGGACAGGCCATCCAGCCTGTCCTGACGTCGTGCCTACCAGCGCGGTTCAGAGCGGCGCCCGCGCGAATCACCTCCGCCGAAATCACCGGTGTACGCCGGCTTCGGACGGGCTTCGTTGACGGTGAGACCGCGACCACCGAGCTGATATTCATTCAATTCGGTGATGGCTCGTTGGGCCTCATCGTCGGTGCTCATCTCCACGAACGCGAAGCCGCGCGCCCGGCCGGTCGCCATGTCGCGCATGACTTTGACGGTTTCGACGGTTCCCGCGCGCGCGAAGAGCTCTTGCAGCTCGTTTTCGCCCGTCTCGTAAGGGAGATTGCCAACATGCAACTTTCGACTCATGAACTGACTCCTCTGTCGCCACCGGCGACGATCGGCGCTGCCGATGGGCAGCGGCCGTACCCGACGTTCCTGTAGAAGTCGGGTGGATTTCGTCTCGTAGCTAGCAGAGGTTCAGGAGGAGCGAGTCAGGATAGGCTCGTTACGCCCAAAAGGCAGCACAGCACGCGGCAAGATCCGACGCCGCATCATAGCACATACGGCGATGCCGTTCCTCAGGCTGCTCAGTCGGAGCACACTACGGCCGCGACCGACCGATTCGAAAAAATGACGGATCGATCGTGTCCAGAAGACGCGGAACGTCGAATCCTGTCGCGTTCGCCATGACCACGGTCCCAATGCCTTCTCGTGGGTACACCCGCATCATGCAGTGAAACCCGCCGCCGCCCCCTTCCTTGAAGAAGAAGCGCACGCCGTCGAGTTCTCTGATGTGCCACCCGAGCGTCATCGCAACAGGTGCTCCTTGCGTCGTCTGTTGCGGAGCATAGAGAAGCTGCCGCGTCGTGCCGTTCAACAGCACGGACTGCTCACGGAGCTGGTCTTGAAGGACCTTGCCGAAACCCCTTGCGGTCCCGACGAGCCCGCCAAATGCCGGCCCATTGAGATAATGGCTCCGGATTTCCAGCCACCTGCCGCTGTAATCGCCGACCAGATCCTGATCGATCAGAAATCCCCTGGCGAGATTCATGATCGAATACTTCTCGAGATAGCCGGTGGCGTGGTGAGGAGGATCCGCCACAATGTATCCGAGTTCTTGCGGGCCGATGGCCAGCGGTCGCAGGATGCGCTGGCTGACATAGGACGGAAACGTTGCCCCGCTCGCGCGTTCGACGAGTTTCCCGAGCAGCCAGTAGCCGATGTTCGAATAGGCGTATGTGGTGCCGGGCACGAACGACAGGCGCGGATGATCGCGCAACACGGCGGCAAGGGCGGAGTTCTCGTCGAAACGTTCATGATCCGCCACAGGATGCACCCAGCGCAGCGGAATCGGATTCGGGATGCCGGACGTGTGAGAGATCAGCTGCCGAACGGTGACACGCGGACCGTACGGGAACGAATCCACGTACCGTTTCACGGATTCGTCGAGCGCCACTCTTCCTGCCTCGAGGAGTTGAAGCACGGCGATCGCGGTGATGGTCTTGCTCATCGAGTAGGCCATCATCGTCGTGTCGGCATCGACGGGCACGCAACGGCGGATATCCGCCCAGCCACCAGCGTGCTCGAACAGGACATCCTTGGAACTCACCACGACGTACTGAATGCCGGGCGTCTTCGAGTTCCTGATCAGAGCGGTCAAGTACGATTCGACGCCTGCCGACCCGACCGGCCGACGGTCACTCATGTCCGGCCGACACGCCGCCGCAAGGGACACCAAGAAGACGACGTGCATCGCGTGGGCGACCGATTCACGCCGCGTGCACCTGCTGCGGCTGTCGTGAGAGCAGGCCGCCAGTGGCCAACGCGACGGCTGCGACGACAACCCACAGCGCGGCGGCCAATACCCAGCCGTAGGTCAAGAAGGTCAGCCCGGTCGCCACAGGCGTGAAAATGAAGATTGTGCTGGCTGTGAGGCTCGCGTGCATCAGCGTCGTGACGAGCAGGCTGCCGGTACGGTCGTAGAGCCACACCATCAGTACCCTATAGGCCGTCAGTTGCGTTATGGCAGCGAGAACGGCGAGGGGCAGGTAGAGGATCAGAGGGAGCCTTCCGGAGTACGTGCCGCTTATGAAGAGCTGCTGCAGAAGATGCCACGCTCCCCACAGGACGCCCACGATGAGCCCGGTGGCGAAGACACCGTGGCGCAGCCTCAGCCTGGGCACGGCAAACCCCGTCCAGCCGATTTCCTCGAAAACCGTTGTAAATCCCGCCGCGATGGCAGCCAGCAGAACGGCAGCCTTGTCGTCCGTGGTGAAAATCGGGGAGGTGAGCGAAAGCGCGAAGAGTACCGCCGCCGCCAGAAGCGGGGCGGGCAGCAGCGCCATCGCGTACCAGCGAGCGGCCACGCGCCACAGGAGCAACCGCGACAGAACCTCGCGAAGGCCCGCCCGTCCGGAGACGATTCCGGTCAGCAGGACGCCTGCGATGCTGGGGCCTGCGAGCATCGCCATGATCGCGGGCAGGAACAGCCCCTCGGTCTGCCAGCTCGTGCTCGCGAAGCCGCCAGGACCGACCACCAGCACGAAGCCGCCCCATGAGATGGCGAACGTAAGGGCGTAGTAGGCCAGTACCGGGTGCCTGTTGATGAACGCCTCAATCGACATACCATCTTCCCTCTGCTGGAAGACCGTTGGTCCGCGCCCGCGTGACCACGACGCGTCTCGATTTGATCGTTGGGGCATCTCGCTCGACCAGCGTTCGCCGATCATCTGCTCGCACGCTGCCCAGAATGCCTGCGCGAGCGCCGGGTCGGCAACATCGGGCGCGCGGCGACACCGATCGAAGAATCTCCCGCTCACGTCCGGCAGGTCCGGGTCTGCGGCCAGTCTCAGCACGGGAATGGCGCCGACCTCGGGGCGGACGAAGCCCGGTCGCGCCAGCGTGTGGATGAACGCGCGCACCAGACGTGGCAAGCGGGCCTGCGCACCGGTGAGCACCGCGCCCGGATGGACGGCGGCCGTGGTCAGGTGCGGAGCTCGCCGCGCCAGCTCGGACATGAAGAGCCAACGTCCTCGCTGCGCCTGGTTGTTGGCGGCGAGCCAGTCGTAGGGCCGATGGGCGAAGGACAGGTCGTCCATGGCGATCTGACCCTTGCGCTGGTAGATGCCGGTCAGCGTGACGACACGGGCGCGGGCCGCGTCCAGCCGATCGCGGAGCAACGTCGTCAGGAGGAACGGGCCCACCACGTCGACCGCCAGCGTCGCTTCGATCCCGTCGACGGTCAACGTGCGTTGTGGAAACGTGGCGCCTGCGTTGTGCACGAGCACGTCGAGACGCGGCCACCCGGTGAGGATCGCCCTGGCGGCGAGCCGGATCGAGGCGAAGTCACCAACGTCGCACGTCACCACCGACACATCGGCGCCCGGCTGTTTCGCGAGAATGAACCGCCGAACTCGCTCTCCTTCCACGGTGCGTCGACAGAGCAGCACGACCGAGCCGCCGAGTCGCGCAAGACCGAGCGAAACTTCCTGGCCGATGCCCGAGTTCCCTCCGGTCACGGCGCAGACTCTTCCTTTGAGCGACCACCGCCGTTCATCGACCCAGGGCTGCAGCTCCCTGGCAACCAGGCCGGTGACGGCGCCAAGCACCAGTCCACCAAGCACACCACCCATCGTGCCGGTCAACGCAATGAAGGCTCTTGAGGAGTCTAAGGACGGCATCGAGGCCCCGAGGAAGATCGCGCTCATGGCGAGCGCCCACGCCGGCACATGGATCCAGATCCACCGACCGGCGTGTTCGGCATGACGACGAAGGATGAACCACTGCGCGCAGCCGAAGCAGAGACCAGCCCCGGCGCCTGCCATCGCGGCCACGACCAGCACGAGCGAGAGGCGGGGTTCTTCGGGCGCCGTTAGGTCGTGATTGATGAACAGCGAGGGCGTCATCCCGACGATCCAGCCCGTGACGGCGATGGCGACCGTTGCCGCCACCCATTCCGCCGCGCGCAGGCGAGGAAGCCGTGTGCGGAGCACGCGCCACTGGAATCCCGCCAGCGCCGTCCCTTCGACGGCGCCGACCGCCGCAAACGTCGCGAGGGTCAGGAAGCGACTGCCGAGCGATTGCGGTTCCCCAATCAGCGCGTTGATGGCCAGGGCCGCACCGGTGGCCACGCCGATGCCCACGAGCTCCCCGGCGGCACACGCGATGATCCAGCGGCGATAGAACGACATCGGGCCCCTCCGGAGCAGCCCACTCATACGGATTCGAGAGACAAGGCCGAAGCACTGTCAAAGCCAATGCGCCAGAAGACCACAGGATCTCCTGACGTGGTTGGCAGCCCGTCAGAGAAGGCTTTCCGAACGGGCTCGCCTCGATCTGCAGTCGAGGCGAGCATCTGCAACTGTTCGCCCGGGGCACCCAGCGTTGAGGCTATACGCTCGCAGTGGCTGACTCCCGGACACCCAGAGGCTGTCGCGAGAACGCAAAGTCCGCGTCCACGTCGTAGTACGTGTTCTCGCTTGCGTCCCCGAGCGTCGAGTCAACGTACGCCTGCACCTGGCCCGTGGAGGGGGCTTCCCACAGGCAGGTGACCATCGAGCGATCGCGGCTTGGATAAAACTGCAGGACGCGCACACTGGCCGGTGCGCCCTCGTTCTTCATGAGTCGCTCGCCCCTCGAGAAAGCCGCCTGAGCATTCTTGATCCGATGCAGTACCACAACATACATCTCACACCTCCTTGCGATTGGTCGAATCGGGATCGACGGTAACCGTTGCGAGGGGCGGTTCGCATCGCTCGAAGGCACCATTTTCTGGAGGCAGGACGTGGTGAAAAATCACCATGCGACGATCAGACGAGGTTGTGCGAAAAGGCGAACGCCGTCGCGGCCGCGCGTGAGGAGACGTCCAGCTTGGCGAAGATGTTCTGGACATGTCGGGCCACTGTGTGCTCGCTGATGAACAGCTCGTCGGCGATTTCGCGGTTGCTCTTCCCGGCCGCGATGAGACGCAGCACCTGGAGTTCCCGGGCCGTCACCCCCCGGGCATCGTCAGGTCCGGTGTTGACAGCCGTGGGTCCAACGAGGGAGTCGGCGCGCGCTTGGTCCGGCGCGGCTCCGAGCTCCTTGAAAGCTCTTCGAGCCGCCTCCAGCTCCAGGCTGGCGGTGTCGTAATCCCGCAGGGCCCGACAGGCCAGACCAACCAGCAGCCGCACCCTCGCCACCTCGTAGGGGGCGTCGAGATCCTTCCAGATGGAAAGCGCCCGCCGAAGTGCGATCAGCGCATCGCCCGCCTGGCCGTCGGCGAGCGCCACGGCTCCTCGGGAGTGTGCGGCCATGGCTTCGAGTGCCTCGCACTCAAGATGCTTGGCCGTCTCGTCGAGCTCACGACAGGCGGCGCGCGCCAGGTCGACGCTTTCGACAACGAGCATGATCTCAACGTACGCGGGTAGGATTCCCGCTCGGCGCAACGGGCTAGTCGTCTCGGCCGTGATTCGCCTGATTGCGGCGACGGCCGATTCCGCCCGCCCCTGAGCCAGCCGTAACAGGGCCAGCCCCGGTTGCGGCTCGCAACCGTGCAGGCTCGCATGGCGGTAGGCCTCCTCAGCTGCGTCGAACTCGCCCCGCAGGCGATGCGCCTCGCCCTGACAATAGAAGGCCTTGCCGCAGGCCAGTTGATTGAGGACCCCTCGCGTGAAGTTGTCCGCGGAGCGGTGCGCCTCCTTCAGCGCACTCTCCCAATCGCCACCGAGAAGCATGATCTCGGCGCGATGGACCAGACACAGCCCGTTGTGGGCGACCATCTCGGGCTGGCGCTCGCACCACCTGGTCAGCGCGCGGGTCCATTCGCGGACGTGGCGCACGTCGTAGACTGCCCGACAGAACGCGATCGTGTTGCAGTAGATGATGCCCGTTACGATCGGCGACAGGTCGCTCGCCGCGGCAGCCACCAGCGCTTCGTCGACGAGGCGCAGGCCTTCCTTGACCCGTCCGAGTCGCATCAGCGCGCGCGCCTGATCATCCCTGGCCAGCCACACGAGATCGGCATCCGCGAAGCGCTCGCCGATCTCCGCAGCCACCCGCGCCGTGGCCAGGCCGCCCTCGAAGTCATCGCGACCCATCTGCTCCAACCAGACGGGAATCAGCAGGTAGCCCCGCTCCACGCAGTCACGTCCGAAACCATCGAGCAGTCGCTCTGCGCGGGCGAACCACCCTGCGCCGCGGGCCCGCTCGCCCCTGAACAGATAGCTGTGGCCAATCCAGAAACCGCAGCGCACCGCGCGGGGGACGTTGCCGCCATTGAGGTAGCCCTGGTGGGCGCGTTCCAAGCCGCCGACGTAATCATCGTCACGGCCGAGCATGTAGGCCGATCCGGCCAGGCGCTCGAGGTCTTCGGCACTCAATGGCTCGGTCCGATCAGCGTTCGAGAATGACTCGAAGGCGTCGACCCACGCCTGCTCAAGAAAGAATTTGCGGCCCAGCTCGAGGTCGGTGGCTTCTCGCATGGTCACTACCTGGCGGCGACAGCGGTGACTATAGTCCGATCCCGTTCATCAGACGGAGCGCCCACGCTTCGCGGCCGCTGCGTACTTGACCACGCGCACGCGCTCGACGGTCACGAGCGCGCCGCCCGTCACCATCTCATCCAGGATCGGCAGCAACTGCTCGACGTGGGCTTCGTCATCGACGACTTCGATGAGAACCGGCAGATCGGTGGACAGCTCGACAAGGTGCGCCGTGTGAATGACGCTGCTTGCTCCGAATCCCGCCACCCCGTGGATGACCGTTGCGCCGGCAAACCCCTCGCGACGAAGCCGCTCGAGCAGTGCCCGCGAAAGCGGCGTGTGATGAAAGCGGTCAGACTCTCCAAGGAAGATCCTGACGAGCACCTGATTCCCATCCAGCACTCGCATCACGCCCTCCTCACCGGTCAAGCAGTTGCTTTGCGCACAGCACTCCGAGCCAGCCGGCGGCAAACGCACCCATGACAGTCGCCGTCGCGTTTACGGCAGCGGCCCGGAGAGCTCCTTCCTCGAGCAGTCGGCTCGTCTCGTAGTTGAAGCTCGAATAGGTGGTCAGCCCACCGATGAAGCCAATCGTAATCGCCGAGCGAACCGTTGACGACCACGAGAGCGTCAGGGCGGCATGCATGACCGCCGAGATGCCGAAGCAGCCGAGCAGGTTGACGATCAGCGTGCCATAGGGAAAGGCGCTGTCAAAGCGTTGCGCAGCCCAAAGAGCGATGAGATAGCGGCTACCGGTACCGGCTGCCCCAGCGAGGCAAATCCAGAGGAACTGTTCCATGCCGTGTCGCCTTCCTTTCGGGCGCCGCGGCGAGTACGAACACGCTCCCACGATCGCCCGTAGGAGTCATTGGCCGTCGGTGACGGCGGTTCATGGCGGACTCCACCGCCGTCGTGTTCCATTCAGTCTGACCGGCACCCGAGCAAGCGTCAAGCCACCGGACGGCCGATTCTCCCTGTCGAGTGCTGGGACGATTTCGAGGGGAGACAAAAGGCTGCTGCTCGCGCTCTCTAGCGCTCTTGCGCTGTCTCGTTCTGGGGAGGTTCTGCGGAGGACAACGGCTCGACTGAAGTGTCCGTCTCCGCCGTGGCGGCTTCCTGAAGCGCTCGGATGAGAAGGTCGCGTTCTGCGACTTCCTTACGCAGCCATGCGACTCCATTCTCCAATTCAGCGATGGTCGCCTCCTTGTCCCTGACGACGCCCTGGAGCCACTCGATGCCTTTCTCGCGCTCCTGAATGGCCCGGTTGCTCGACGCGAGCTCGCTCATCAGGAACGAGATGCCTTTGTCCTGCCGGCTCAACCTCACACTCATCGCCATCCAGCCAGTAGTGTCGTCGCCGGGCGCGTCGGCCACGCCACCCACCTTTCGACACACCACGAGGCTCGCCGCGCGGCTGACTTCTTCGTAACTGCCGCTGCCCGCGAGTCCGGCCACGAACGTTTTCACTCCGGGGTGACTGTCATCGCAGTCGTGGAACGCGACGTACGACCCATTCGAAAGGCTCGGCTCGAAGTGGTGAAAGTCACGGGCCACGCTCCAGTAATCGTGCAGCCCGTCGATGAAGAGAAAATCAATCGGCGATCGCCAGGGCACTTCGTACGACCGACGCCGGATGATCTCGATCACGTCTGAAACGCCCGCGGCCGACACGTTGTGTTGAATGCGCTCGAACGTCGGACGCTCTGTGCGGACGCCGGCAGGCGTATCTTCAGCGCCGACCTTGCCCTCGTGCGGATCGATGGCATGAACACGGGCGGACTTGTTCGCTGTTCTCGCCGCGCTCGCCAGAACGATGGTCGACTTTCCACAAAAGCTGCCGATCTCCACGACCGTCCCGACATGTGGTTCGGTCACCGCACGCCGCGTGACTTCGATCAGCAGCTCGGCCTCTGCCGGCCTCAGCCAGCCCTCCACGTCTTTCACACGATTCAGGATGGCGGCTCTCGATTCAGAGTCCAGCTCCGGGATCGGCGCGCGTTCCTGGACAGTCTCCGGCCTTGCGTGGAGAGCCGTCCGACTCCGGGCGCCCGTGACCTCGATCCACGGCGCGACGATCTCAGCGAGCGTCGTGTCGACGGTCAGCGGATGTTTCTCGCCTCCGACGTCGAGGCAATCGTCCAGGTAACTGTTGGCCGCCCATTCTGCGTCCATCCGGCCTTCGTCCGACAGCCGGCGCCACCGGCGCACGTGCCAGGCTTGCTGCAGGTAGTGATTGACCTCCTCGACCCTCCGCCCCTGCTCGACCTTCTGGGTATCGAGAGCTGCCCGCGCCCGAAGAGGCGCGTGGAGACATACGATTGCGGCGGTCTCCTTGACCGGGCCGTCGGTCCCGCATACCGCGTGATTGCCCTGCGCGATACGGAGCGCTATTGATCCACGGCTGATGTGCTTGGGCGGATACCGGCACTCCACGAAGCTGACGCGACCGGACTCGACGAGTTCAGCTGCGTCGCCCGACGTTCCGATCGGCTCGGGCACTCGCCGGGTCATCGTCAGGATGCCACGGGGGCTAGGTACCACCTGAGCGCGTTCCTGAACGAAGTTGACGACGTCGACCGCGAGGGCGCCGGCGGAGTCGTCAAGGATGTCGCGAAGCCGTCCACCTGGCGTGTGCCAGAACTCGTCGGCGTCGATTGGCAGGACCCATCGCGCGCCGCGGAGAAACGCCTCCCGTGCGAACTCGGTGGTGGTCTCCGCCTGGTGAAAGGGGCCGGGACGCGAGAATACGTGGACGCGCTTGGTGTCCGCGAACTCTTCCAGGATGGCGGCGGTGCGGTCCGTGGACCCGTTGTCGATCACGAGGACCTGGTCGATCCCGAACGCGAGGTGATACAGCAGATTGACGCGGATGATGTCCGCTTCGTTCCGCACCATCATCACGGCAAAAATCATGCGCGCAGCCCCGCATACCCACGGCGAGCCAACGGCGCGAGTCCCGCCCATCCGCAGCGACCGAGCTGCAGCAGGCCCCGAACGGCGGATCGGCGGCGTCCGTCCTGCCAGTCGGCGCGAACCTGTCGCGCCACGAATTCGGCCGTGAGCGCCTTCCAGTAGCGGACGCCCGCACGGTATGCCTGGGTCAGCGTCGGATCGCCAGAGAGGTAGGGTCGTTGCGCCCGCAGAGCTGAAAGGGCTTCCATCAGCATCTGCCCGGACTGTGCGCTGATCCCCAGGCCGTGCCGTCGATACTCCGCCACCTCCCGGTCGTGACTCCATACCGGGAACTCGTGCAGCACGCGCAGATAGAGGTCGTAATCGGCGGCGATGCTGAGCGCCGGATTGAAACCGGCGATCGACTCGAACACCGCCCGCCGGCACATTGCGGCGCACAGCGCGGCGATGTAGTTCCGCCTGAGCATCTCCGCGTAATGGTCGCGCTCGACCCCGTGCCCCTGCCGCTCGTAGAGCGTGGCGCCATCGGCCGCCACAAATCGGAAGCGGCCCGACACGAACGCCGCTTCCGGGTGCTGTCTGAAGCAGTCCAGCCCGATCTCGACCGCCTCGGGCAGCAAACGATCGTCGGCGTCCAGGAACACCAGGTAACTGCCATTCGAGGTGCGGATGCCATGGTTCCGCGCTTCCGAGACGCCGCGGTTCGGTTGGCGGATGCATCGGACCCCGGGGTAGCGGCTCGCAATCTCGGTCGTATTGTCCGGGGATCCGTCGTCGATGACGACGACTTCGACGTGAGGGTACGTCTGGAGCAGGACGCTTTCGACAGCCTCGGCGAGGTAATGCGCCTGCCGATAGCAGGGAATGATCACCGAGACCAGAGGCGACTGTTCGGCGTCGTTGCGCCAACGCGGTCGCAGCCGCAGCCTCGCGAGTGGGACGCGTGTCTGATCCGCGAGAACTGCTCGAATATGGAGGGAGTGCTCCTCGCGGGGTCGCATACGGAGGGTCGTGCCAAACCCGCTCACGTGCGCGTTCGAAGCCGCCGGCAGCGCGAGGGCGACATCGTCGCGCCGGATGTCGACAGGCACTCGACGGATGACGCGCTCGTCATCGAGGACCTCGATGGCCACCGCGGGCGAATGTCGGCCGACTACCCATCCGCGAATGTCGACGGCTGACGCTTCGGCAATCGTGCCGGGTGTCGGGTAATCGAGATGGAAACCCCACAACCGTCCCTCATCGAGCGGTGCGAGGGCCGCGTCGAGGAATTCGATCAGGGCCACTGCGGCGGCGATCCTGCGGAACTCGACGTTGCCCGAAGCGCAACGAGGGCCAGCGGTCGGAGGAGGCGGTGGAGCAGCGGTATCTGGCTCTTGAGCGTGCTGGCGCTCGTTTCGGCGAGACGGTGTCGCGGCTGCTGGAGAACCCAGGAGAAATGGGCCTTCAGCTCGCGGGTTTCCGCCACCGCCCGGTCCGCTATCTCCAACAGCGCCTTGCGGTCGCTCTCGGCTGCCTGCAGCAGCATCTCGCGCTCTCTCACGGCTGTCTGCAGCAGCGCCTCGCGCGCTCCAGCTGCCTGCAGCTGCGCGTCGCGCTCGGCAACGGTTCTGTCGCCCGAATCCAACCGCGCGTCGCGCTCGGCGATGGCCTTCTCAGTGCGCTCGATGTGAGTGCGAAGCACGCTCATCTCGTCGTCGCGGACGGCGATGTCGCCGGCGCGTTTTTGCAGCTCTCCCTCGAGATGGCGGACATAAGCGGTGTGGTCCTCAGAAAGCCGGGTCAGATCTGCCACGACTTGCTCGACCGCTGCGAGGCGCAGGCTTTTCGCCTCGAGCTCACGCTCCGTGTGTTCGACCGCACCTTCCACCTCGCGCAGGCGCGTGTCTTTCGCGGCGAGCTCCGCTTCCACGTGCTTGGTGTAGGCGCCACCTTTCTCGAGCTCGGACGCCAGCTCGTCGATCCGCGCCCGCTGCCGCTCGAGAAGGCTGGTTCCCGCGTTCGCTGACTGCACGGCGCTCGCGGGCCTGGCGATGACAAAGAACTGATACGTCAAGGCCTCGACGTCGCTCTCCAGCGTCGTTCGAAGACCGCTTGGAACGTTCGTCAGGTCGATGTCGAATTCGGTCTGATCCAGACGTCGCATCACTCGCAGCGTGGTCTCGGCGCGAAGTCCGGCCTGGCGTATCAGCTCCTCCACGCCTTCTTTGTCGAAGAAGCGGAGGTGTCCCCGATCCAGCAAGCCGCTGTCGCGATACCGGAATTTCCCGCTCAGGAGCTCGAGGCGAACCGCTCCGTGGGTGACGTTCGGCACCGAAACCAGGATGCTGCCGCCGGGAGCCAACGCGGCCGCTGCGTTGAGCAGTGTCGCCGTCGGGTCGCGCAGATGCTCCAGCACATCGAGGCACAGGATGACGTCGAAGGCCATGCCGCCGAATGCGGCCGACAGCGTGACGGCCTCGACATCGCCCTCCAGGACGTCGACGCAGTAATGGCGCGCCAGGGCGGCTCTTCTCGGGTCGAGCTCGAGCCCCCAGACCTTGCAGCCGCGGGCGGCCAACGCCCTGGCCACGACGCCGGGGCCGCAGCCGATATCGAGAACGGTCGCCCCTGGCGGAACGGAGAGTACGGCCAGCGTGTGGGGGCTGTTGAGGTCGTCGAGGTCGACGGGTGCGGCAAACACTTCCGGCAGGGCCCGGCCCCGCAGTGGAATCACGGCCGCGTCGTGCTCACGCGCTGAAGTTCCCTGATGCATCTCGGTGTTCTCCACGTGAAGGGGCAAGAACCTGTCGCCACGTCGGTTCCTGTTGCTCGCGCCATCGTTCGATGACGCGGAGAATAAACCCACGTTGCCGCGTCCAGGCTTCCGGCGACTCGTAGAGCCTGAGCAGCGACGCCGCAAAGTCGCGCGGATCGTCGGCCACGACCACCGCGCGCGAATCGTGCAGGCCGAGCCCTTCCGCCCCGACCGAGGTCGAGACCACCGGGACGCCGTACTGAAGGGCCTCGAGGCACTTCAACTTGACGCCCGCACCGAAGCGCATCGGCACGATGGCGACGCGCGCGGCTTCGTATTGGAAACGTAGTTCCGGGGTGAACCCCAGCAAATCCACCGCTGCGCCGGCGAGCGCCCGCGCCGCGGGAGGCGGGTTGCCCCCGGTGACTCGAAGCCGTATGTCCGGTCGAACCTCGAGCACACGCGGCAGGACATCGATGACGAACCAGCGGAGGGCGTCGACGTTGGGACTGGCGTCACCTGCCAGCCAGCCCGGCGTGAACAGCAGATCGGCCCGGTCGGAAAACCCGGCCGCGGTGGGCGCCAGGCCGCGAACGACCGGTCGAACGACCTCGATCGGGCAGTGCCCGGCCACAGAGGCCAGGATGGCCGCCTCCTCGTCCGACACGCAGATGATTTCGTCGGCCTGAAGAGGGATGGTGCGCTCCAGACGGCGCCACTCGAGCATCTCAGCCGCGTGGCGCTCACGTTCCATGGGATCTGTCGCGAGATCGAGCTGCCGCTGCATTCGCCGGTAATAAAGGGCCTCGGTCAGGTACACAAGCGAGGCCTGCGGCTGGAACTGCCGCACCAACGGCGCATAGCGCTGAAAATTGTTCGGTCTGGAAATCAGCACGCGGTCGAACATCTGACCCAGATCGGAGAGGACGGTATCGGGGGGCTGGCGCATGACATGGACCCCCAGGTCAGACAGCGCGGCGAGGTCGCCGTCGATGCGATCGCTCGTTGCCACGCTGACTGCATAGCCGGTGTCATCGAGGGCCTCGATGGCGTCGAGCAGAACACTGAAACCGGAGCCGGAGCCTCGCTGCGGCGGGCGGTCGTCGATCATGAGCAGGCGGCGCGAGCCGCGGCTCTTCTCAAC
The DNA here is from genome assembly GCA_035537875.1 of Vicinamibacterales bacterium. Classification (GTDB taxonomy): domain Bacteria; phylum Acidobacteriota; class Vicinamibacteria; order Vicinamibacterales; family CAVVIG01; genus DATLLJ01. The sequence continues at coordinate 30,549 of DATLLJ010000037.1, forward strand.
GGCCCGGGCCACGGCCCGCGGATCCGTGGGCGCGGGAGGCTCGCAGGCCGCCACCTCGCGCGCCCATTTGCGCAGGAAGGTTTCGCGGTTGCGCAGCGACAGGAATACCTTGCGCGTCAGGCTGCTGCTGGCGCTTTCACGATGGATGACCCGTGAGCGAGGCTCGAACAGCGTCCGAAAGCCCGCGCGGGCGAGCTCGAAGCACAGGTCAACGTCCTCGTAATACGCGGGGAAGTAGCGTCGGTCGAATCCTCCCACCGCCTCCCACTGCTGGCGACGGACCAGCATGGAGCAGGCCGAGCAGTAATCGACGCTCCGCTGGAAGTTGTAAGGATTGTCCTCGACCGAGGCGCCGCGGCCCACGCTGACCGTCGACCCATCGCGCCAGACAATGGAGCCCGCCTCCAGGACTGTCCCATCCGGGGACAGAATCAGACTGCCGAGCGCTCCGACGTCAGGATGCAGATCGGCCGTCTCCACGAGCGCCTCGAGCCATCCGGGGAGGACCTCGACATCGTCGTTCAAGAAGACCAGAAACTCACCGGACGTCTCGGCCGCCCCTCGATTGCAGCCACCGCCGAACCCGAGATTTGCGGCCGATGTCACCAGGCGGACCGATGGCGACGAAAATGCCGCGGCGTCGGCCAGTCCGTCGGCGGACGGACCGTTGGCGACGACCACGACCTCATAGTCCTGCGCCGCCGTGACGTTCCTCTGGAGGGATTCGAGGCACTGCAGGATCAGCGGGCCGCCAAGAGTCGGGATGACGACTGAAGCGCGCCGCGCGCGAGGTTCTGGAACAGGAGAACCCGCCCGGGCGGTCATCGTACAGCGTGCGGCAAGCGCCGTCTGCGAAACGGCGGCGTTGGGTTGGGAGCTGTCCTCAAATGTGTGCGCAAAAGTGTACCTGAAGAATCACCTACCGTCCACGGTCATCCATGCCAAATCCGCAGCTGGGGTTGTCTCACCCCCGAGCTCATGTTTTTGCCGTTACGTCATCCCTTGCGAACGGTCAGCCGAGCACGTCCGATATTCGCCGACGTGGCCTGGAAATCGCGACTGGGCGCGTTGTCCGATGCCGCACTCATGCGGTTCCGCGAGGCGGTGGCCGCAGCGGCACAACCCTATCGCGAGGGCACCCGGCTGAGGCTGACCGCCACCTCGCTATGCGCATCCGCGGTCAAATAGTCCACCGACATCCGCACGAACGGTCGATATTGTGATGTCGAGGAGGAGTGTCGATATCACGAGAGCGCCGGGGGTAAGAGGTACAGCGTCATCGCGAAAATCAGGTAGACCATCAGGACCAGCACCCCGACGAACCAGGCCGATCGCCCGCTGTTGGTCACCAGGGACGCCGTGAAGGTCGCGATCAGGATCATCACGACCGCGCCCGGCCAGAACCGCAGGTCCATTGGCGTCGGGCCAATGACGTAACTGAGCAGCACCAGCACCGGCGCGACGAACAGTGCAATCTGAGACGCGCTTCCGAGCGCGATGCCGACGCTCAAATCCAACCGGTTCTTGCGCGCGCCGGAGAACGCGGACGTCATCTCGGCCGCGCCACCGACCAGCGCGACCACAATGAAACCAACGAACGCCGAGGTCATTCCGAAGGCGACGGCGGCTTCCTGCACCGATTCGACGAACACCTCGCTCACGAGCGCCACCAGCACCGTGATGCCAGCCAGAGTGCCGAGGGCGAGACCAATCGGCCACGGCTCTTCATCGTCGCCCCCGTGCTCCGCAGCGGCAAAGAACTCGGGATGCGTCGCGAACGAGAACACCAGGCCCAACCCGTACGCGATGAGCAGCAGCACGGACAATCCCACGCTCAGCTGCTCGGTGAATCTCGTCGCTTGCGCCGAATCGGCTACAACCGCCGACGGAATCAACAGGGCGATCGTCGCGAGAAACAGTAGGCTCGCCTGAAGCCGCGCGCTGATCCGATTGAAATCCTGCACGTGGTGCTTCATTCCACCGAGGAGGAACGATGCGCCCAGCATGAACAGCGTGTTGGTGACGATGGCGCCGGCGATCGACGCTTTGACGAGCTGGTACTGACCGGCGCGCAATGCAGCCAGCGCGATGACCAATTCGGTCAGGTTGCCCAGCGTCGCGTTGAGCAGACCGCCGACGGTATCGCCGGTCTTGGCCGCTACCGATTCGGTGGCATGGCTCAGCAAAGTCGCGAGGGGCACGATGGCCAGGACCGACAACACGAACAACAGCGTGTGGGCTTCTGGCAGGAGAGAGTTACCGACGAAGACGACCGGCACGAAGACGAGAAGCCACAGCAGTGGGTTCCCCCGAAGTTCTCGCAGTAGTGGTTTCATGGCGTGAATCGACTCCGTCACCGCTCGCGGGCGGGGTCGAGCACCGGCTTGACATCGACGATCGGCGTGCTGTCGAGCGCCTCGAGATTGCGAACACGAAATCTCATGCCCTCTCTGTCGAGAATCCGCACTCGATGCAATCCGATCGGGTTTGGCCGGTCGGGGGACCGTGTGTTGAAGACCCCTTGCAGTGGATTGGCGGGGTTGCCCCTGGGACGGACAACCAGCACGTCGCGCCTGGCGCGATGCAACCACGTCAGCACGATCATCTCCTCGCCGACCTGAAGATCCCGAAGTCCTTCACTGAACCGGGGATGGAAGTTCAGCCAGGCGTCCGGAGACCCTTCGTCGCCCTGCCTGGGCGCGCTGGCGCGATCGACGAGCGCAGATTCAACCCATCCGATCGGCTCCAACTCGTAGATGTCACGGCTCAACGAGTCCTCCCGTTCTTCTCGCGGTCCTCGCGTTCGCCTGGGCGCCCGGCCGAGCGGCGGATCGAGGTGATGTTACCCGACAAGGGCAGCCGGTGACTCAGTGGACGTCAGCTCCAGACGGACACTCAAGAAGCGTTCGGCATTGACGGCCACCGCGCGCTCCTCAACAGCCGTCAACCGCCGCAGCGGAACGGCCTCGCGGTCCCGATACGCAATCAGGTACTCGTCGTAAATCGGTAGCAAGTGCGCCAGACCCTTCCGTGTCGGACGGCCCGTCGAGGGGCCGATCGTCCAGTACGACCGGGCGCCGTCCTCGCATCGCCTGGCCTTGTCTCGCCTCACTTCTGCTGATCGACCGGAATCGGTCGGAAACGGTTGACAAAGACCGGAAGCCTATGGTTACCTGATTTCGTGGCGGCTACCTACGTTCCCGTTATTTGGCACCGATCGATGCCGGGCATCGGTGTCCAGGCAGGTGTACGCAGGTGAGGTAGGCGCTCCAGCACGAGTCGGCGGATCCAAGGGCCATCACCTGAGACAAACCAGGTGATGGCCCTTTTTTTTTGACCAAACGTCGCTTTCAAGCAGGTAACAGCCATGACATCGGCAACCGAGACAGACCGCCACCCGCGACGTCTGAACGCATCGTTGCGACTCGTTCTTCGGCGCTATGCGATGCAGTTGCGGCGCCGCCCCGTCATCGCCGTCGGGGCGCTGGTGCTGCCGGCGGTCGGCGATGTCCTCACGCTGTACGCGCCGCCGCTCGTGGTCGCCAAGCTGCTCGGCGCGTTCGCGCGCAACGAGGAGCTCACGGCAGCCGATCTGGCGCCGTATGTCGCGATGTTCGCCACCTTGTGGCTCAGCGGCCAGATCATGTGGCGCGTGGCGGTGGCGTTGATCGCCCGCGTCGAGATTCGAGGGATGGAGGCGCTGTACATCGAAGCGATGGATGAGCTGCTGGCCAAGGACCTGGCGTTCTTTCACAACAATTACGCCGGATCTCTCACCAAGCGAGCGCTCGGGTACGCGCGCCGGTTCGAAGACGTGTTCGACGTCCTCTCATTTCAGCTGGCATCGACGCTGCTGCCGCTCGGGTTCGTCGGCGTCGTGCTCTGGACGTACTCACCCTGGCTGATCGTCGTGCTCCTCGGTATGCTCGCGACGACCGTGGCCATCGTGTTCCCGCTGATCCGGCGGCGACGGCTGCTGGTCGACATCCGGGAGTCGGCGTCGAACGTTCTCGCTGGCCACGTGGCCGACTCGATCACCAACGCCGAGGCTGTTCGGGCCTTCGCGCGTGAAGCACACGAGGCACGCATTCACGCCGACAACGTCGGCGACTACGGCACCAAGACGCTGCGGTCCTGGGACTATCAGAACATGCGCGTCGATCTCGTGACCTCGCCGATGTTCGTCGTGACGAACACTCTCGGGCTCATTGTGGCGTTGGGAGTCCGGGGCGGTGGCGGCGCGACGCTCGAGGCCGTGTTCATCACCTTCAGCTATTACGCGACCGCTACGCGTGTCATGTGGGAGTTCAACCGCATCTACCGGAACCTGGAAGGCGCTCTGACCGAAGCCGCGCAGTTCGCGGACCTGCTGCTCGAGCCGCCGGCCGTCGTGGACTTGGCGAAGGCCGGCGTGTTTCGTCCGGCCGATTTCGGGGTGGAGCTGCGGGACGTCAGCTTCCGGTATTCCCCGTCACAGCCGCTGCTGTTCGACCGGTTGTCGCTCCGGGTTGTGCCTGGCTCGAAGATCGGCCTCGTCGGACGTTCCGGCGGCGGCAAGACGACGCTCACGCGGCTGCTGCTGCGCTTTTCTGACGTGGAGGCCGGGGAGATCCGCGTGGGCGGTCAGTCGATCGATCGCGTGCCGCAGGCGGCCCTTCGACAGGCGATCGCCTACGTGCCTCAGGATCCTTCGATGTTCCACCGGAGCATCGAAGACAACATCCGTGTGGGCCGCCCCGACGCCACGGAAGCCGAGGTGCGGCGCGCGGCGCGGCTCGCTCACGCGGCCGAGTTCATCGAGGCGTTGCCCGACGGCTATCGGACTCTCGTTGGCGAGCGCGGCGTCAAGCTCTCGGGCGGCCAGCGTCAGCGCATGGCTATCGCGCGCGCGATTCTGAAGGACGCGCCGATCCTGATTCTGGATGAAGCCACCAGCTCGCTCGACTCCGAGAGCGAGGCGCTGATCCAGGATGCGCTGTGGTCGCTTCTGGCGGAGCGGACCGCCATCGTCATCGCGCACCGGCTGTCTACGGTCAGACGGATGGACGAGCTCGTGGTGCTCGAGCGCGGCAGAGTAGTCGAGCGAGGTGCGCACGACCGACTGATCGGGCGGAACGGGATCTATGCCGCCCTCTGGGCCCGCCAATCGGGTGGATTTCTGGGTGACGAGATGGCGATCGTGTCGGAACAGAGCGCCGTCTAGCCTGGTCACTCCCGCGGAGCGCGAGCGAGGCCCGCGCCGACATCCTCCGGGTCGAATCCTGGTTTCATCGCTGCTGTCGACGCAGATCCAACGAGGCGATCGGTCAGCAGCAGGTTGTTGAGCTGTCCGGCGACGCGGAGTTTCTCGGCCCACAGCGCCGCCACGCCCGCAACGTGAGGCGTCGCCATGCTGGTGCCGTTCATCGACACCAGACCGCCGCCTCGCGCCGCAGAGACGACGCCCACTCCTGGGCCGGATAGACGAGCGCCCACGTTCGAAAACGACGCGATCGTGAGGCCTCCCTGCCCCTCGCCCAGGGCTGCGACCGAAACGATTCCTTCGGAGACGGCCGGGGGGCTGACGTGAATCTCGAAGTCGGCATTCACGTTGCGCCGGCTCTCGTTTCCGGCCGCCGCCACGAGCAACGTCGGCTGCATGAACGCGCTCTGAGCCCGGATCATGCCCGCCAGACGCTCGAACAGCAGAACGTTCGCTCGATACGCGTCGAGGGCGATCGACGTGGCGAGCTCCGCCGGCACGTTTTCGTCGATCAACTGCCTCACGTAGCCGGGAAAGTCGATGCCGAGGGACATCGAGATGACGTGCGCCCCGTTGTTCGCGGCCCACTGGATGGCCTGGAGAATGACGTCGCTGCCGCCACCATCTGCTCCGAGGACTTTGCCGATCAGCGCCCGGTTCACGCCAGGGGCGACGCCGATCCGGGTGCCGTTCACTGCCCGGCCGAAAATCGTCCCCGCGCAGTGCGTGCCGTGCCCGTGCTCGTCATCGTCTCCACTGTTCGTGAAGTTGCGTCGCTCGAGTTGAACGCCGGCAAAAGCGGCGTGGGTGGCATCGATGCCGGTGTCCAGGACAGCGACCGTCGTTCCGTCGCCGGTGAACGGCGATGTGTCGGCGCCGACCGCTTTCACACCCCACGTCGATCCGTCGGCGAGAGGATCGTTCGGCGCATCCATCGCGACGGGAGCAATCAACTTCATCGGCATGACAGGGGCCACGGCGACGACGTCTCGTGTGCGGGAGATCGCCAGCGCGCGATGCGGGCGCAACTCCTCGATGTCGATGGTGACTGGCAGCGAGGGAGCGACGATGTCGGACCCTCCCCGCGTCGCTGTGTCGCTGGTTGTCTCGGGGTTCGCTCTCAGTATGACGTGCTTCTGGCTCATAGGTTCCTCATCTGCGACGGACGAGTCGCGATTCGCGTGGCCACGCACCGTTCAAGCGAGAGCGCAGTTATACAACGAACGATCGAAGACGCAACGCGCGTCGCACAAAGATTGTGCAGTAGCTCGAGCGATGAGCTTACGGATGAGTTGCTCGCGCGCGTTGCACGAATGCGCGCGTCGAACACTTGCGTCCGGAGCGGTGAGCCATTACCCTCACTCGACGTGAGGTGAACGGCTCAGTGTCGCGGCCAGATCAGTCGATCACGTTTCTGCGAACCTACGGGTACAGCGTTTTCAGGTTCCCCCGCGCCTCGGCACAGCCGCTCGAGCTGATGCATCGAGAGGGCAAGGACCTCACCAGGCTCGGCGACCTCGGCCAGCTCATCGGCGCCGGCGCGGTTCCCATCCCCCCAGTCAGACGCGACGACCGGCCGGGCATCGACATCGAGGGACGAGAGACGAGCAAGATCAACGTCAACATCGGGCTGTCGTTCCTGGGTGCCTTCGTCGGCGCGCTCGGTGGCAACAATCTCGGCCTGCAGACGGGTTTCGGCAATGCCAAGACGATCGCGTTTCAGTATGCGGGCGTCATGGAGGACTGCGTCGACGTGCTCGCCCTGGAGATGTTCATCAAAGCAGGCGCCATCAATCCTCACATCCCCTCAGGCACCCTCGAGAAGCTTCTCGACGATGAGATCTACATCGTGACTTCGGTGCTGAAGACGAGGCGGATCGTGGTCAGCGCGCAAGGAGAGGCGGGACAGAACGTTCAGCTCGACGTGCCGGTGATTCAGGGCGCTGTCGGCGGCAATCTGAAAGTCGATCGCGAGGGCACCACGTCGGCGAAGGTCATGTTCGAAGGAGCGTTCCCGCTCGCGTTCGGTCTCCAGGCCGTGCAGCTCGTCTTCGACGACAGCGGTGAGTTCCTCACGACTCAACAGTTGCCCGCAGGCGACGCCGCCGCACGCGCCATCGTCCAGACGACAGCGGTGCGAGGGACGCGGGGACCGGTGTTCCTCGAAGCGCGAGGCGCGTTCGTACGCCTCGGCGCGTGAGATCTGCATTACGCGGCGTTGCCATCTGCAGCCGTCAGGACAGGAGCACGAGGCATGCTCAGGTTCACCGTCCGGGTTCTCACTGCCGTCCTTGCCTGCACGGTCGCGGTGATTCTCGTTCAGCCGGCGTCGCTCACGGTCGGCGCTCAGGACGACATCGTCTCCCACTTCAAGTACGGATCGATTGGCACCGAGGGCCGAGTGGGCATCCCGTATCCGATCTTCCGTGTCCTGCCGATCGTATTTGCGGACAAGCTTCCGAATCGGCCAGGCCAGGGGTACGAACGCCTCGGGTTCGTCTACGAGCCGAATGCTCCGCAGGGGCGTCCGATCGGGACGAGCTACAAAGAAGATCGGGTGCCTCTCGTCGGGTTGAACTGCGCGACCTGTCACACGGGAACCGTTCGCGACTCTCCGAGCAGCCCGCGCCGCATCATCGCCGGCATGCCGGCGCACCAGATGGACTTGCAGGGTTTTGCGAACTTTCTCACGGCCGCCGCGCGGGACCCGCGGTTTGAGGCCGGGACGCTGATCGCCGCGATCCGCCAGGCCGATCCCGACTTCTCCTGGTTCAACTCGCTGGTCTACCGGTTCTTCGTCATCAAGCGAACGCGGGACGGGATTCTCGAACGCGCCGAGGAAAACTCGTGGTTCGCCGATCGCCCGCCCCAGGGGCCTGGCCGCGTCGATACGTTCAATCCGTACAAGAAGATGTTCGGCTTCGACATGAAGGCCGATCTGTCTGTCGGCACCGCAGACCTGCCGCCGCTCTTCAGGCAACGGGTGCGTGACGGCATCTGGCTCCACTGGGACGGCAATAACAACGAAGTCGAGGAGCGCAACAAGAGCGCGGCCATCGGCGCCGGCGCCACGGAGGACTCCATTGACCTCGCGTCCCTCGATCGAATCGCGGCGTGGACGCTCGATCTGTCGCCGCCGGCCATGCCCGTCGAGCGCATCGATCGGGCCCTGGCCGAGAAAGGCGCTCCGATTTATCGTGCCGTCTGCGCCCGGTGCCACGAATTCGGCGGCAGCGCCGTGGGGATGGTGACGCCGCTCGCCGAGATCGGCACGGATCCGGAACGGGTCCGCTCGTTCACGGCGGCGCTGGCCGACCGGATGAACACGCTCGGCACCGGCAAACCGTGGAAGTTCTCACATTTCCGCAAGACCGACGGCTACGCGAACATGCCGCTCGACGGCGTCTGGCTTCGGGCGCCGTACCTGCACAACGGGTCGGTGCCGACCTTGCGGGCGCTCCTGTTTCCCGAGGAGCGGCCGGCGATCTTCTATCGCGGCTACGACGTGTACGACTGGCAGAAGGTCGGTTTCGTCTCGGAGGGTCCGGACGCCGAGCAGAACGGCGTTCGCTTCGACACCTCGCTGCGTGGCAACAGCAACACGGGTCACACCTATGGCAGCGAGTTGTCAGCCGGCGATCGTCAGGCGTTGATTGAATACCTGAAAACGTTATGAACGCGCGGCGGATCGGCCTTTCCCTGATCGGTGTCCTCGGCGCGTGGCTTCTGATGGCCTCGCTTTCAGCCCAGGACGGGCTGAGCGGCGAAGAGCACTTCAAGTACGGATCCGTGGGCATCGAGGCAGAGGAAGGGCTGCCTTACTGGATCTGGCAAGTCCTGCCACAGATGTTCGCCGACAAACTGCCAGGGCCAGGCGGATATGCGTCGCTCGGCATCATATGGGAGCCGGGCCGCGAGCTGCCCATCGGGTTCGCCAAGCGAAACGTGTTCGGTTCGCCGCGCGTAGCCGTGAACTGCGCGTTCTGCCACACGGCCACCTTCCGGACGACCGCCGATGGTCCGCGGACGATCGTGCCGGGCGGGGCGTCGCACCGGACGACGCCCCAGGCGTTCTCGCGCTTTCTCGAGACGGCAGCCGCGGATCCGCGGTTCAACTCGTCGGCGGTGCTCGCCGCCATCGAGAAGATCGGCACGCTGTCCTGGACCGAGTCGCTGATGTACCGTCTCGTGTACATTCCCGCCACCCGCCGCGCGCTGCAGCGCCATCGCGAAGAGTTCTCGTGGATGGATTCGAAGCCCGCGTGGGGGCGCGGCCGCATCGACCCGCTCAACCCGTTCAAGTACCGCCAGCTTCGTCAGCCGATCGATCAGACGATCGGCAACTCGGACATGACGGCGCTGTGGAGCCTCGGCCTGCGCGACGGTCGCGCGCTCCACTGGGACGGCCTGAACTCGTCGCTCGACGAGGTGCTGATCAGCTCCGCGATCGGCAACGGCGCCAGCGTGAAGTCGGTGGATCTGGACAGCCTGAAACGAGTGGGGGAGTGGCTCAGGGATGCCAAACCGCCGCGGTTTCCGTTTGCCGTCGCCGAGTCCCTGGTGCAGGCGGGATCAGCGGTGTTCGCCGGCGAATGCGGAGCGTGTCACGGGGAGTCGGGCGAGCGGATGGGCAGCATCATTCCAATCGACGAGATCGGAACCGATCGTCACCGGCTCGATACCTGGACCGCCGAGTCGGCCACCGCCTTCAACGCCATCGCGCGGGGTTACCCGTGGCAGTTCAAGTCGTTCAGGAAGACGAACGGATACGTGGCGATGCCGCTCGTCGGCGTGTGGTTGAATGCACCGTACCTTCACAACGGTTCAGTGCCCTCGCTTGCCGATCTGCTCGCACCTGAAGAGCAGAGACCTGTCCGCTTTTATCGCGCGTACGACGTGTACGACCCAACCCGTGTCGGGTTCATCTCGAGCGGTCCAGATGCGCAGGCGTCGGGGGAGCTGTTCGACACGACCTTGTCAGGCAACGGCCGAACCGGCCACCGCTACGGGACGACGTTGGCCGACGAGCAGAAGGTCGCCCTGCTCGAGTACCTCAAAACATTGTGACGTGACGCATGTCCAAGGATTCAGAAGGGTTCAAACAGGCGCGCGAATACCCGCTCTGGGAGGCGCTGTTCAACCGGCGTACCCGGCGCGTGGCCCGTGGAGCGTCGTTCAGGTCCGGATCGCTGACGTTCCAGTCGCGTCACGAGCCTCAGCCGCTTTCGCGTCTGGAGGAGGCGATGCTGATTGCCGCGACGGGGATCACAGGCCTGGCCTTCGCGGACAACCCGTATCAGAGCGAAGACGGCAGGCCGTTGCTCGGCACCCCGCTCCTCGAGGTCCGTGGACGGTCGGCCGGGAGCCCCGACAATGCGCACAGCACGTGCTTCTTCATGTGGAACGACGAAGGCACGTACTTCCTCAAACCGCCCGAGGAGCAGATACCGGCACCGAGCGTCGCCACGATGAGCGGCGACGAGCTCATCGCCTACGTCGAACGCTTCAAGGTCAAGATCAAAGCCGGCCGCGTCGACTTCCCGCGAGCGTTTCCCGCTTATGCCAGCGGTAATCGGTACGTTTCCAACGTGCCGGGCAGCACGATGCTGGTGCCTGTGACCGAAGTCACCAAGCAGTACATCAACGGGCTGATGTACGTGCTGGCCCAGGAAGACGGTCAGCGCCCGGTATTTGTGGACGACTTCAACCTGTATGTGCCCTGCGGCTGTGAGAAGTGGCTGAAGTCGGGCTTCCTCAACCGCGAGCTGAAGCTGCCGTTGAGCATCTACGGCAAGGGCCGAACCGAGTACGAGGCGCTGCTGCTGCTCCAGAACCTGGCGCTGGTTGGCCAGGCAATGGGCCTGGGCGCCTGGATCCACGCCGCGTTCGCGCCGGTCATTCTCTTCGGCGGCTATCCCAATCTCGGGCCCGGTCTGAACTTTCGGTTCGTCAAGCCGCGCCGCATCCCGCTTCCGCGCCCGTATCCGGCATCGGTTGACAACCCCGTGGGGCTCGACGGTCTGCTCCAGGCGTACTGCCCGCCGTACTACTCCGACATGGACGCGGCGATCGACGCGATTCTGGAGGAGAAGTACGGGCGCGCAGGGCGCTACACGGATCCGAAGTATTACGGGCAGTCGATGAAGCCGACCGTGACCGCTCGGTTCCTGCAGGAGGCGCCTCATCCCGAGGAGGGGGTGATCGACTGCGTCCGCGCCATCTGCAGATACATTTACCGGACCTACGATCGCTTTCCGGCGCACTGCCACGCGATCGACTCGCCGGGCGTCTGGATCCAGTTCCACCACGTGGACCTGGACTTCTATTCCGAATTCTTCATCCAGGGGTCATCGCCGACGCAGCTCGCCCACGACCGGCTCTGGCATGGGGGGCTCTAGCCGGATCTCTCCTGCCGGAACGCCGCCATCGCGCGGTAGATCTCCTTCCTGGCGCGGTTCATGCCGCCAAGCGGCCGGTGATCGATCAGGCAGTTCCATGGGTTGAACGCCACCTGCTCGCACGCGGCTTCGCGCTCCGGCGTGTCGATGGCCTGCGGCGGGATGCGGATCCGTGCCACCGTCCGAAACGGCGAGTCGCGCTCGTTCCACTCCACCATCGCATCCTCGATCGGCATCGTCCGATTGTCGGACTGGAACTGGATCATGAAGTCGAACGTGGCTTCGCCTTGTGCGAGATGCGCAGCGAGCGCGTCGCGCAGATACGTGTCGGTCAGGGGCGTCGGCAACGTGCTCGTGCGGGACGAGGTGGGCCGGACGGCATACTTGACGGCACGCCCGGGACCGAACAGGTACGGCGTCGTGCTCCAGTACGGGAGATCGAGGTGGCATGTCGGATTCTGTCGTGCCGCCAGGCCCACGCGCGCCGACCGCGGATGCGAAAGGAAGAACCACGCGAGCCGCACGCCGCCGGCGTCCATCGCTCGAAGCAGTTCGAGAAAGTCCCTGACCCCTGATGCCGGCATCACGGGATGACTGTTCAGGACGAAGTCCTGCGTCGTTGCGCCTGGTGTCAGGTTTGTGCCGGGAACTTTCCGGACTTTGATGGCCATGCCGCGAACGTCCTTGTCGCGGTCCGATGTCGAGGACGCGTTGGCGAAACGGATCCACGCGGGATAGGTCCCGCCGCGAGAGAACAATCCGACGCGTAGCACAGCCGGCACGTCGTCCGGCACAGAAAACTCTGCCTCGACGCAGCCAGCGGCTCGACCCTGGTTGAAGCGACGGACGATGCCGGTGGGATGGCGCTTTGCGCTGACCGACTTCAGAAAGTCGATGAAGCTGGCCGTCAGCGTCGCTTCATCAGGAGCGATCGTTTCCTGCGCATGAGCTGCGGACGTGAGCTGCTCAGTCACGTGAGATGCGATTGTTCAACGCGTTCATCGGTGTCGCATCGTAGCACCATCGCAACGGCTCAGCTGCGCCACGATCATTGTGCAAACATCGATTGACAGCAACTCGGCTGCGCGTTAAGTTGCAGCCTCCCTCGCGAACCGACCTGCTCAGCCATGAGGTCCACTGTTCACGTCGCGGAGTTCGAGCATGGCATTCGATCCTATCTTCCAGCCTCTGGTGTTTCGTAATCTCGCCATCAAGAATCGCATTCTGCGATCGAATGTCTCTGGACGTTTTGACAACTACGACGGAACCGGCAATCAGGCGCGGATCAACTGGGAAGTGAAGTTCGCGCGTGGCGGCGTCGGCGCCATTGTCTCGTCCTTTGTTCCTGTTCAGCTGCGCGGGCGCATCGTCCCGAACTACGCGCTCATTCACGAGGATCGGACCATCCCTTTCTGGCGCGCGGTCGGTCAGGCCGTTCATGCGTTCGACTGCAAGTACATCCTGCAGCTCAGCCATGGAGGGCGGCAGCGTGACCTGAGTGGCATCGAGTATCCGGTGGGTTTGAGCTCGACGGACAAACCCGATCCGACCCACGGCTTCAAGGCAGAACGGATGACGGTGCCGCAGATCAGGGAAGTCGCCGCCGCTTTCGCGGAGGGGGCGAGACGGGCGCGCGAGGCGGGGCTCGATGGAGTCGAGCTGCACGGCGCCAATGGCTATCTGATCACGCAGTTCCTGAGCTCGGCCATCAACGATCGGAAAGACGAGTACGGCGGATCGCTCGAGAATCGGGCGCGCTTCGTCCTGGATATCGTGAGAGCCATCCGCGCGAGGGTTGGCCACGACTTTCACCTGCAGATGAAGATCAGCGTCCGCGAGGACAACGACGCGGTGGAGTTCTTCAACCGCGGCCCATCTGGCAACACCGTGGAGGAATCGGTGCAGGTGTGCCGCTGGCTCGTGGAGGCGGGCGTCGACGCGATTCACGTGTCGACCGGCAGCTTTTTCCCGCACCCCAGAAATCCGGCAGGCTCCGATCTCCCCGTCGAAGAGCTGGCGACGACCTACGACGTGATGATCTCGTCGGGAGAGCCGGCGTTTCGCAACTATCTGATCTTCAAGACGCTGCCGCAGCTCGCCCGCCGGCAGTGGAACGATGCTGCTCCCAAGCCCGACGAGATCGAAGGACTCAATCTGCCCGAAGCGCGGCGGGTGAGAGCGGCCGTGTCGGTCCCTGTCATCTGCACCGGCGGTTTTCAGACGGCCTCGATCATCGCCTCGGCGATCGGGCGAGGGGATTGCGACGCCGTCAGCATCGCCCGACCGCTCATCGCCAACAACGATCTGGTGGAGATTTTCCGGCGCGGGCAGGACCGGGCGGACCGCCCATGCACGTACTGCAACCGCTGCCTCGTCAACGTCGTGGAGAACCCGCTCGGGTGCTACGAGGAATCGCGGTATCCCTCACGTGAAGCGATGATCACGGAAATCATGTCCGTCTACGATCCGCCCCCGTTCGCGTAAGGGTGCGGCTGAGAGCGACGCTATGTCTGACGACCTGCTTGGTAAAATCGGCGACCTGCTGAACCGCAGGCCTTGGTACCAATTGCCGCGGCTCCTCGCGATGGGACGTCTGCTCGAGATACGAAACGAGCTGCGTCAGAAGAACCTGCACGACACGGAGGAGCCGCCGTTCCCGAAACGGGAGATCCCGGCGGATCTCGACGTCGCTTTTCGCGAAGGGAGGACAACCGACGGCTCCCAGAACGACCTGCGCTGTCCGCAGATGGGCGCGGTGGGGCGCCGATTCGGGAGGAACGTCCCACTTGATCAGACGAAGCCCGATACGCCGAACCTCCTGGTGCCCAACCCCCGCGTCGTCAGCCGCGAGCTGATGACGAGGAACGAATTCCAGCCGGCGACGATCCTCAATCTCCTCGCCGCGGCGTGGATCCAGTTCATGGTGCACGACTGGTTCGTGCACAAGCGGTCGAAGACCGAGTTCATCAACATCCCCACGGCGCCCGGCGACGACTGGGGAGCGCCCAGCATCCAGATCGAAGCGACCGAGCGCGATCCGGGGCCGCCCGGATCGACGCGGCCGCCCGCGTACGCGAATTTGAACAGCCACTGGTGGGATTCTTCGCAGGTATACGGGTGCGACGCCCAGATTGCAAAGCGGCTTCGTACGGGCACGGGGGGAAGACTGCGCATCGAACCGACGGGACTGCTGCCGGTCGATCCCGAGACCGGCATTCACTTCAGCGGGTTCACGGACAACTGGTGGATCGGCCTGGCGATGCTCCACACGTTGTTCACCCTGGAGCACAACCATATCTGTGACCTGCTCGCTCATCAGCACCCCGATTGGAACGACGATCGGTTGTACGGGAAAGCGAAGCTGATCAACTCGGCGCTCATGGCGAAGATCCATACAGTCGAGTGGACGCCGGCGATTCTTCCCCACCCGATCATCAAGCTGGGGATGCAGACGAACTGGTCGGGTCTGGCGGGTGAAGACTTGCAGGACGCGCTGCAGTTCCTCGACGACAAGGAGCTGCTCGGCGGCATCGTTGGCTCGAAGGCCGACCATCACACGGCGCCCTACTCGCTCACCGAGGAGTTCGTAGCCGTCTACCGCATGCACCCGCTGATTCCAGACGACATCGCGTTCCACTCGTTGGCGACCGGACGATTGGTGGAAAAGCAGCCGCTGAGGGACGTTGCGGGAATGCGCACCCCGGCGATTGCCGAACGGATCTCGATGCCGGACCTCTATTACTCGTTTGGAACGTGCCATCCGGGGGCAGTCACGCTGCACAACTATCCTCGCTTCCTGCAGAATCTGACGCGCGACGACGGCGCCCGGATCGACCTCGCGGCCGTGGACATCCTCCGCGATCGCGAGCGCGGCGTCCCTCGCTACAACCAGTTCCGACGACTGCTGCACAAAGACCCGGTAAAATCGTTCGACGAGCTCACCGATAACCCGCTTTGGCGGAAGCAGATCAAGGAGGTCTACGGCGACATCGAAAGAGTGGACCTGATGACCGGCTTGTATGCGGAACCGCTTCCGGAGGGGTTTGGCTTCAGCGAGACCGCGTTCCGCATCTTCGTGCTCATGGCTTCCCGTCGGCTCAAGAGCGATCGGTTTTTCACCGACGACTACCGGCCGGAGATTTACACCGAGATGGGCATCGAGTACGTTCGAAAGAACTCGATGCTGTCCGTGCTGCGGCGGCACTATCCGCAGCTGGCGCCGGCACTCGAAGGTGTGACCAACGCGTTTCAGCCATGGAAGAAGATAGAGGGACCTTCCGAATCCTGACCGAGCAGCTCGACGCGGCACTGCGAGGATTCGAGTGGGCGCGTGCGGAGACGTTGTGCGACGAGCTGGTGCGGGCGATCCGCCGCTCGCCGATCCGCCTTCCGCCTGACGTCGGCCGCTGCCTGTCGCTGCTGCGCCGTAAACGCCGATTCGGCTGCATCGCGCGTGTTGCCGAGGCCGCTATTCATATCGGCGAGGCGTCGGTGGATATCCGGCGCCAGTATGCGCAGGCGCTGATTGATCAGGGCCTGCTCGTAGCCGCCGAGCACGTTCTGCGCGACACCATTCCGACTGCTGGCGACGATCCCGAGCTTTTCGAGTTACAGGGTTTGATGGGTCGTGTGTACAAGCAGTGGTACGTGACCGCTCCTGTTGGTGCAGTTCGCAGGCGGGAAACACTGGAGCAGGCCGTGGAGTGGTATCTCAGGCCGTACCGCGTCAATCCGCTCCGAAACTACTGGCACGGCATAAACGTCGTAGCGCTCGTCGCTCGTGGAGAACGAGACAGCGTGTCTCTATCGAGCGACCAGACTCCTGCAGCCATGGCGTCGGATATCGTCGCCGCGCTCGAGCGATCCGATGGAACACACCCAGGCGCCATGCAGGTGTGGGAGGTGGCCACGCTGATGGAGGCGTTTCTGGCGCTCGGTCGCCTCGACCTGATGTTCGAGCGCGCGCGCGAGTATGCCGCTCATCCCGACGCGGACGTCTTCGAAGTCGCGAGCACGCTGCGGCAGCTGATGGAAGTGTGGAACCTGACCGACGACAACCCGCCGGGCTCGGCACTGTTACCGGTGCTCCGCGCGAAGCTCTTGCGTGAAGAGGGTGGCTCCCTGCTGTTCGCGCCGCGCGAGCTGGCCCTCGAGTGCGCACGGACCGCGCAACCCCGGCTCATTCATGGCGCCGACGGCTTTCAGACGCTGCAGTGGTATCGTCGCGGGCTCGACTGCTGTGCAGCCGTTGCCCGCATCGAGACCGACAGCGGGCGGGGCATTGGAACGGGCTGGCTCGTGCGGTCGGGCGAGTGTCTCCCTGGAGGAGGAAGTGAGTTGCTGCTGATGACGAACGCTCACGTGATCAGCCCGGCCGATCGCCCGTTTCGGGGCGCACTGCTTCCCGCCGAGGCGATTGCCCACTTTCAGTTGAGCGAGACGAGAATCGGCCTCGGCGACGTCGTGTGGTCGTCTCCCGCCGACTGCCTCGACTGCACGCTGGTTCGCCTCAAGACCCAGCCGTCGGTGGCGCCGCTGGCACTGTCGGCATCGCCTGTCGAGATGAGGGAGCCGCCGCCGCGCATGTACATGATTGGCTATCCAGGGGGAAGAGACGTGCAATTCTCTCTGCAGGACAACCACCTGGTCGGGGTGAACGATCGGTTGCTCCACTATCGCACGCCGACCGAGGGCGGCAGCTCCGGAAGCCCGGTATTCAACGCGTCGTGGGAGGTGGTGGCCTTACACCACGCCGGGTCGTCGACGTTGAGCAGAATCGATGGCCGAGCCGGTACCTACGAAGCCAACGAGGGCATCAGGCTGTCCGCGCTGCTGTCGGCCGCGCGGGCTACCGTGCCGGCCGCGAATCCCGCGACGCTATGACGAGTCTGGAACGGCTGCGCGCGGTGACGGCCCGTCTCGAGAGTGCCGACAAGGCGCTCGGCGACGAGCTACGCGCCGTCCGCCAGACCGGCCTCGTGCCGACTGAACGCGGCGCGCGCGAGCTGCCGGCGTCGACGGCGGCCGTCTCCCCTCAGACGCTCGAGACAATCGTGTTGCGGGTGGGACGACCCGTGCTCGCGATCGTGGACGGCGCCCCGCGACTGGACATGGAGGAAGCGGAGAGTCAGGTCTGGCGCGCGCGCCTGGCCGACGCTGCCGCTTCGCTGCAGTTGGCCGCCAGGGCGGTGGGCCGGATCGATGTCCAACGACATCCGCAGCTCCAGTGGGTTGGCACCGCCTGGCTGATCGATCCCGACCTGGTCGTCACCAATCGCCACGTCGCGCGAGAGTTCGCGGCGCGCCACAACGGGCAGTTGACCTTCAGGCAGGGGCTCGGCGGCCCGATCGGCGCGAGCGTCGACTTCCTGCGGGAGGTCGACCGCGAGGATCGATTCGAAGCGCGGGTCAGAAATGTCGTATACATCGAGGACGACGCGGGACCGGATCTGGCGATCCTTCGCCTCGAGCCGCCCACGACAGCCGTACCGTTGCAGCCAATCCGCCTGGATGGACGCCAGATTGAGATGGGCCGGCAGGTTGCGGTCATCGGTTACCCCGCACGCGACAGCCGGATCCCCGATCAGCATCTGATGCACTCGATCTTCGGCGATGTGTACGACCGCAAGCGGCTTGCGCCCGGTCAGATCACAGGTGTCGAGCGGGGCGTGCTCCTGCACGACTGCTCCACGCTCGGTGGGAATTCGGGGTCGGTGCTGCTCGACCTGATATCAGGCGGCGCAGTCGGCCTGCACTTCGCCGGCCGGTTCCTCGAAGCCAACTACGCTGTGTCCGTCGCGACCGTGGCCGATCGTCTCGATCGGGTCAGACGGGGCAGGCCGCCGCTGAAGCAAGGGAGCGACGGGAGTGCTGATCCGACGGTGCCGATCGGCACGTCCCCCGCAACGCTACCCGGCTCACCGGCTCCGTTCACCTCCGCCGGAGAGCTATTCGTCGAAGCCCGTGCCTCGGATTATGTCGATCGGGGCGGTTACGACCGGACGTTCCTGGGGACGGTGGTGCCGCTCCCAACGCGCGTCGATACACGGGACGTGCTGACGTTTCCGTGGAAGGGTCGCGAGGAACACGAGCTTCGATACGAGCACTTTTCTGTAGTGATGAGCCGGAGCCGCCGGCTGTGCTTCTTCAGCGGCGCGAACATCGACGGCCGGGAACCGCATCGTCTCAAGCGACCCGGATGGCGTCTGGATCCCCGGATCGCCGCCGCGCAGCAGATCCGCGACGAGTGCTATGGCTCGGCTCCCCGATTCAGCCGCGGCCACATGACGCGGCGCGAGGATCCGATTTGGGGCACGGCGACGGCCGCGGCGTTGGGGAACGAAGACTCCATGCACGTGACCAACACCGTACCCCAGATGCAGCCGTTCAATGCGGGAATTTGGCTCGGTCTCGAGGACTACGCGCTCGACCACGCCCGCGAGGACGACATGCGCATCTCGGTGTTCACCGGACCATTTCTGCTCGATGACGACCCGGTCAGGTTCGGTGTTCGAGTACCTCGCTCGTTCTGGAAGGTGATTGCGTTCATTCACGACGGCACGAGCGAGCTGTGCGCCACCGGGTACACGATGTCCCAGGAGGATTTCCTGCGTGAAGAGGAATTCGTGTTCGGCCAGCATCACACGTGGCAGACCTCGATCCGCTCCATCGAGGAGCGATCGGGAACACGATTCGGCGACCTGGCGTCGCTCGATCCGCTTCGGGACGTCGAGGAAGGACCAGGCTCGCCGCTGATCGACTTTGCCGGGATCGTCTTCCGGCGTGCATGAACGCGCGATGTTCGCGTAGATAATACGGACGTGCAGGTTTTCATCAGCTACTCGCACAACGACGCGGACAAGTGGCTGGCCCGGCACCTGGCCGACCGCCTGCGCGCGATCGAGATCGAGGTCTGGCAGGACGAATCCTCCCAGCCGGCGGGGGAATCGCTTCAGGCCGACATCGAAAAGGCGATCCGCGAGAGCGATCACGCGGTCTTCCTCGTATCGAAGATGTGGCTGCAGAGCCGTTACTGCCGCCTCGAGCTCGATCGCTTCGATCGTCGCGATCCCTCGACGGTGCGCCGGATTCCGGTCTTCCGCCTTCCGCCCGAGCAGCTCATGTTGCCCGTGCAGCTGATCGACCTCAAGGGCATCACCTGGCTGGACGGCGATCCGCACCACGACGCGCGGTTCTGGGAGGTGTACTGTGCGATCACGGGCACCGATCCCGGCCGGTCCGAGCAATGGAGCGAGCAGGGCCGCGGGTTGGCGAAAGGCTCGCCCTCCGCGAGCCCACCTCCTCCTCCGCCGCGCACCAGCCTCGATTCGCTTAGATGTAATCGTGGGCTGCAGTGGACGAGGATCGAAACCGTTGTTCCAAACCCCTCACACGACCTCTTGATCGTTCCAGGCGAAGCCGGTCAGGCTCACGACCACTTCAGCCTGCGGGTACGCGAGCTGCTGTCCACGCTGCCTCCCAGGAGCATCGCCTCCGTACACTGGCGGAAGCGTCCATCGGGCGAGGACGAGTTCCTCGCCGCCGTAGCCGCGGCGCTCGGGGTGTCCAGGGACTGGCTCACGCGCGAGCTGGCGGAGCGCATGAGCGACTCCAACCTTGTGTTGCTGCACCCCTGTCTGCGCGCGCGGTTCTTGGACACGAGACTCATCCAGTACTACACCGACTGGCTTCCGCGACTGATCGATGAGGCCAAGCCGCGCATGAGGCTGAAGTGCCTCCAGCCGGTTGAGTGGCCCGTTGAGCAAGGCACGGTGTCGAATGTGCTCACGTGGCTGCGGCTGCGGCGCTCCACGTCGGACGAAGGGAGGCCGGAGGCCGAACAGTTCATCGACCGTGTTCGGGCCGGAGCCGTCGAGACCCTCCATGCGAGCCGGTTGCAGGAGCTGGCCGACATCTCGAAAGCCGACCTCGACGAGTTCTGCGAGGACGAGCGCCTGACCGAATCGCAGAAGGCCTGGTTCCTCTCTCGCATTCAGTCGCGAAATCCGTCGAACTCGCAGGAGGTCTTCGACGCGATCGATGCGTTTCTGGCGGACGCAAGGAGCATGACATGACGGAACGCAACGGCTGGATGCGGTACCGAGGAGACGGCCGCACTCCCACCGGACAGGAGGCGACGACGCGCGGCGAGCGGGGCCATTATCTTGCCGACTCGAGGCTCGTGACGGCCGTCAACACCGCGATCGCCGTCGGGCAGCCGCTGCTCATCACCGGCGAGCCCGGTACCGGCAAGACGATGCTGGCCTGGTCCATAGCGGCGGAGCTCGGTCTCGGATCGGTGCTGGAGTTCCACACGCGAAGCGACAACCAGGCGAGGGATCTCCTCTACGAGTTCGACTACATGACGCGCTTCTATCACGCCCAGACGCGCGATCCGCGTGCCGAGCAGCTGGAGCTATACATTCGCTGGCACGCGCTCGGCGAGGCGATTCGATCGCCCGAGCAGCGCGTCGTGCTCATCGACGAAATCGACAAGGCGCCGCGTGATTTCCCCAACGATCTCCTTGACGAGCTGGACCGGATGGAGTTTCGTGTGCCGGAGCTCGGCTCCGCGTTCACGGCCTCGCATCGGCCGGTCGTTGTCATCACGAGCAACAGCGAGAGGCAGCTGCCGGACCCGTTCCTGCGGCGCTGTATCTTCCACCGCCTGGACTTTCCGGCCGGCGATCGGTTGCAGGCGATTCTCCGCGAGCGGCTCGGGCATCTCGGACTGCCGCAGCGGCTCATCGAGGTCGCCACCGCACGCTTCGAGCAGATCCGACAGGTGCCTGGGTTCGAGAAACTCCCTTCCACCGCCGAGCTGATCGCTTGGGTCCGCGTGTTGCACGTCTCGGGGGTCGATCCGGAGGCGTTGCAGCAAAGCAGCCTCGCGGAGCTCCCCCTGGCTGGTGCGCTGATCAAGTCCGAGCGAGACGGCAGTGTCCTGTCGGCCCACTTGAGCTGACGTGCCGCCACCGAGAGCCGTTCCGTTCGACGCATTTCTCGACCTGCTGCGCGCCAAAGGGTACGGCATCGGTCTGCACGAATACGCGGCGATGGCCGCCCTGCTCGAGCAGTGGGATCGCACGCACCTCACGGAGTTCGGCGACGCGCTGGCGGCCCTCATCGGTCGCAACGCCGACGAAGTGGACGGCATCCGCCGGCTCTTCGTCGAGGTGTACTCGCCACCGCCACCACAGCCACGGCCGCCAACCCCGACGGAGCTCAACCCTCTGCCGTTCTGGCGAAAGCGGGCGTGGGCGCTGGCGTTGGTTGCGGCTCTCGTCCTGATGGTCTCGGCTGGCGTGCGTTTCTTTCAGACCGAGCCCGTGCCGCCAGCCGAACAGCCGCCAGTTGTGCCACCGATCGTGACGCCCTCGTTCGACGATGCGGTGACCATTCCGCCGCCACCCCCACCTGAACTGCCTGCCGCACCGCGACGGGTGGAGCGCCGTCTGGCAGTCGAAGCGCTGGCCGCCACCTTCCTGAGCGCGCTGGCGCTGTTCTGGTCGATGAAGGTCCGCGAACAGAAACGAGCCTGGCTTCGCGAGGCGTGGTCCACCGTCCGGGCCACGATGCCCGGGCCGTACCACTACGAGGAGCTCGTCCGCGATCCGCCCGCACGGCTTGCGCGATCCGATGTGGACGACGCCGCCACTCTGCTCGGCCGCGTGTTCAACCGAATCGGCCAGGCCCGCGAGCTCGACGTGCCGCGCAGTCTCCGGGCCACGCTGCGGCATGGACTGCTGCCGGTTCTCGTCACGAAGCCCAGACGGATCGCCGAGACCGTGGTCGTCGTTCAGGACGTTTGCCAGGAGATGCGGCTCTGGCAGCCGAAGGTCGAGGCGTTTCTGGCCGATTTGCGGCGGCAGGGCGTTTTGCTCCAGCGTCTCTATTTCGACGGCGATCTTTCACGCGTGTCCGATCGTCCCCATCGTCAGACGACTCCCCTCGAAACGTTCCTGCGCGACAGAACCTCCGTCCCGATCATGATCGTGAGCAGCGGGTCTGGTCTGGCGGCCACACTGGCGGATCCGGATCAGCCGTGGATTCGTCAGCTTGGCGACCGAGGTCGGACGGCGTGGCTCAATCCCGTGACGGATCTGCGCCTCTGGACGCGGGCATTCGCCGATCTCCCGATCGACGTGTGGCCGATGACGCGTCAGGGGCTGCTGGAGGCCGCCCGACAGCTCGCCGGCCTCGATGCAGACACGAGCGCCGCGGCGCGTGCGCAACTGGCAGCCGAAGGCCGCGTGACGCTCGAAGACATCGAGCGGCTCAAACGGCTGGCGAGCCTGGTCCCCCACCCGACGCCGACTCTGCTCAACCTCCTTCGCCACCGGTACGCCCCAGACGTTTCCGACGCCGCCCTGCTGCACCTGATGCTGCAGGCGGAAGGCCCCGCGGCACCCATCATCCGGCTGGACGACGACGATGTGCGCCGACATCTGAACGACGTGCGGCGGGAGAACCCTGATCTCGAGGAAGCCGTTCGGAAAACCGTGCTCGCGATCCTCCGCGATTCCGAGCCAGTGCCTGGATCGGCGGCGCACGAACGGTGGCGGATCGCGGTTGCAGTCCAGCAGGTCCTGCTCGACGAAGTCACGGGGGCTCGGACGGATCAGACGCCATCCGCCGAGACACTGCGGTCGCTCGCCAGCGGGCCGATGTGGCAGGAAGTCCGGGACGCGCTTCGGATCGCGCCGGACAGGTCGGCGGCAATCGTCCAGGCCGAGGCGCTCGCCACGGGTGGCGGTCGGGCGCTCGATCCACCCGTCGGCGACGAGCGGCTCGCCCTTGCGGGCCGCATGCCCTGGTCCTGGCCAGGGTTGCGCGAGCTGGTCCCGGCGGCCCTCACGGCTGCGCTTCTGCTCCTCGGGGGGTTGTCGCTGAATGCGTTGCCTCTCCGCAACGTCGGTCACATTCAGGATGCGTACGAGCTCAGCTACGCGCCCACGCCGTCAGCGTCCACTCCACAGCTCACTCTGGAGCGCTTGATCGAGGACGTCACGATTCCTCAGCAGGTCGATCTCTATCGGCAGGAGGAGCTTTTCAGAGCGGGCCTCTCACTTGCGAACGGGCCGACTACCGTGCAGCTGACGGCGGAGGACACGGGCAGTTACTATCAGGTCCGGGCAACGTTGCCGGAAGACAACCTGGCCCTCAGCAAGCCGGTCTGGGTGGCTTCAGACCGGCTTGCGTTCGTGCTGATCAACGCGTATCCGTGGGCCAACGTCACCATCGCAGATGGTCGAACGACCACGACGGCTCAACAGACGCCGTTTACCGCCGCTCTCATGCCCGGGTCCTATCAGTTGCGATTCGAAAATCCCAACCTGAATCCTCCGTCGACGCTCGAGCAATCGATCACCGTGACGACCAGCACATCGGTCGTCGTGACGATGCCGAATTTCGACAGCGAGCGCGCGGCCGACAGCCTGATGCAGACACGTCAGTAGCCCCGCATCAGGCCCTCGAACTTGCGTCAGAAGCCGTAGCCGCACTGGCCCGCCGGGAAGATCCGGATGTTCTGGCTCGAAACGACCGTGCTCAAGCCTGTGGCGTCCCGCACCTGCAGATCGACACGCATGCTGATGAACTGCAGGCCGCCACCGCTCGTGCCCTGCAGCCCCCCGAAGAAGTTGCAGCTCGATTCATCCGGCTTCAATGTCGGAAGGGTGCTCGTCGTCCGCGGATCTGCGGGGTCGGGACCTCTCTGCCGCGGGCCGACGAAGTATGCCCAGATGTATTGCTGGATCGGCGTGGGCGCCGTCGAGGCGCCTCCGTCGAAGACACAGTCGAACGAGGCGTTGCCCTGGGGATTTGTCACCAGGGGGCACGCGTCGAGCGTGCCCGCCGGGAGAATCGTGACGGGAGCGGGATCCGAATTGAGTTTTCGTTTCGAGTCCGACAACGACCGGACCACGAAACGTGCGGTCGGTACGTTTGGCGGCGTCACGGTCAGGGTCGTCGTCTGCGTGCCGTTGAGCGTTGCCGAGATCGTCACCGCCGTCGACGCTCCGACGGCTGTGGTGTTGACCGTGAACGAGCCGGTCGTCGCGCCGCCATTCACCGTGACCGATCCAGGAACGGTGGCGGCGGCGTTGCTGCTGGACAGCCCGACGTTGACGGCGCTCGAGGGTGTGGGGCTCACGGTGACGGACCCCTGCGAGGCGTTGCCGCCAACGACGCTGGTCGGGTTCACGCTGACGCTCGCGACCGAGGTTGTGGCGGGTGTGACGCCGTTATTGTCATCACCACCGCAGCCAAACGCGAATAGCGTCGGCAACAGCGCTGCGGAAGCCACGCTCACGCAGCGTATACAGTGCGAAGAAATTGTCGTCATGGTCCCTCCTGAAGGTGCACGATCAACGACGTGGACAGCAGGCGCTGTCTGGACGCCGCGTCGAATCCTGCGTTGAACTCGAGGCGGGGAGTGATGGAAAATCCGACCCCTCCGGTGACGTGGATCTGACTACCGCCCTCCGAAAGGGCGATGCCAAGGCGCTCGTCGAACAGTCGATCGAATGCCGTCGTGGGCGTCCGTGAAGCATCGAACTGGACCGAGTGGTCCGGGTCGTACCAGACGCCGCCGCGCAGCCGCACCGGCGCGCCACTGTCACGCAGCAGCGCGTACTGACCTGAGAAATGGATCTCCGTGCCGTCGTCCACGCTGAAGCTGTCCTGCTGACCAGTCGCGAGAGCCTGGTCGGTGACGAAGTCATCGATGAGGCGCGAGTAATCGATCCACGTGACCTCGCCTGAAAAGACCAGCCGCGGAGTCGCCCGAACGGAGGTGCCGAAAGCCAGCGTGTGTGGGACCCGAAAGGTTCCGACGCGGACCGGATCGTCGCCGTCCTGGGTTGTGAACTCGAAGGACGCTCCATGGCGATAGACCACGCCGATCCTGGTGCGGCCGTAATCAGTGGTGAACCCGAATGTTGGCGCGACGCTCACGTCGCTCCCCAGCTGACTCGACCGCCCGAACTCAACGTCGAGCTTCGGCGGTCCGAGAAAGCCGTCGATATCGAATCGCCGGAACACCGAGTTGATATCGAACGAATAGAGCGTGAGCGCGCCCCCGATGGAAACGTTCTGTCGAAGTTTGTACGCGCCGGCCGCACCGTAACCGGTAATGCTGACGTTTCGAACCCCTTCCTGTGGGCTGTCACGTCTTGAAGTGAACTCGGTCGGATCCTGCTGGAAGACGCCCTGTGAGAGAAACGTCTGATCGACGCGAGCGAGCTCGTGCCGATATCCGGCGACGACCCATCGGAACGAACGGTGCGGATAGACTCCGGCGAAGTAACCCACGCCGACGTGGGTGCCGGTGCTGTCCACGAAGACGGGCCCCTGGATGACGTCGACGCCTTCGTTGATGATGGTGCCGGAGAGCCGACCCCTCTCGAGAAACGGTGAGAGGCTCCGTGTCCCCCTTATCTCGACGGACAGTTCAGGTCCGAGGAGCTGTGTGAGGCCCGCCGGATTCGCAAACGTTGCCGTCGCATCGTCGGCGAGCCCGGCGAAGGCGCCACCGAGCGCCAGGCTCTTCGCGCCGGGATTGATGAAGTCGAATTGGAGGGGAATCTGCAGGCTCGTCTGCGCCGCGACCGAGGACGGCGCAGACGCGCAGATCGCCAGCGACAGGGCGACGCCTGCGTAGACACCTCTCGACCAACCAGCGAGACGCATCATAAACGGATCAACGCGGCGAGGCCGCAAAACGAACAAACGGAGCCAGGATCACTGCTGCATCCCGAGCGCTTGAAGGATGCGTGGGGAGATCAGTGCCTTGTCGGCGGCAAACCGGGTCGTATCCCCGGCGCGCGCGAGTTCCGACCGAGCGGCGTCCATCTCGCTTCTTGGCGCCGCACCGGTCAGAACGAGGGCAGCTCGGCTGCTGGCGAGATACAAGTACGCCCGGGGCGTCGGCGTTCCGAGGGACACGATGTTGGTCAAGTACGTCACCGCCGACTTGTAGTCGCCAGAGAAGAACCGCACCATGGCGCCCCGCTCGTCCTCGCCGGGGAGCGGCGTCCATGGCTGTGACGAGGTCGTCGCGCGTGCCGCGTTGGCGGCCCCTGCCCGCGGCGGACTGGCCTGCGCTGGCGGCCGCACCGGCTGCTGAACGGGCGATTGCTGAACCGGGGCAGTCGCCGGCCCGGCCGCGTTCGTCCCACCGGCATTTGCCGTCGTCTGTTCCGTCGGGTTCGGGGTCGGCGTGTTCACGACTGTCTTGGGTGCCGCGGGCTCGATCGGCTTCGGCGCCAGCGCGATCCGGCGATCGGCGATCTGTTTCTCCAGCGCGTCGATGCGTGTGCTCTGCACACCGAGCGCTCGCGCGCTCTTTGCGCCCTCGCTCGCCTGATCGAGCCGATCCTGCGACAATGCCTGCTGCGCGTCACCCATCAGCAGCTCGAACTTCGTCGTGGTGACCTGCGCGGAAAATTCCTTGTACGAGGCGTCGGTCGGACGAATGAGCTGCGCTTTCGTCACGCTCTCGAACGCGCGATCGGCATCGGCAAACCGCCCCAGATTCAAGTACGCCACGCCGAGGTAATAGTCGGGATTGAAATCCCGGTACACATCGCCACCGAACAACACGTTGCGGCCCGGGTTCGGTGCACCGAGCCTCCGTGCCGCTTCGATGTTCGCAATCGCCTGTTCCCAGTTGCGTTGCTGGACACTCCGTTGCGCGTCGACGTACGCCTGCGACCAGGTGCGCGTATCATTCCGCTGCGGCTGCTGGGCCGCAGGGTTCTGCAGTGTCATCAGGAAGCCAAGCACCAGGAACACGCTCGTAATATATCGAATCGATTTCCAGCGCGGAAGGTAAACGCAAGCCCATCAGGCTCGTGCCGCTAGGTTGTGTGAAACGCTCGCCACCACTGATGAGCTTTGCGTGGCCGCCGCTGCGAGCGCGCGCAGCAACGGACGCAGGTTGCGCGCGTGCATCGACTGCACCCGGAAGACACCGGCGCTGCAGTCGCCAAGCGTGTCGGCGAGCAGCGTCTCATCGGTCCGCGCGTCGACGATGAAGACGATGCGCTCAAGCGGGAAGTGGCGTGCCAGCTCGTGAATTTCGAACACGCACCCTGCGTTCTGACGTGAGAACCCGCGCAGATCCATGAGCACGGCGTCGCTTTCGTCGACGAGCTCGGAGAGCACCGTCCGCCACATGTCATCATGGCAGAAATACTCGTTCACACGAAAGCGGAGGTCGCGGTCAGGCTGCAGATCGCGCTCGTCGAGCCGGCGCCGCATCGTTTGCGGACTGTCGATGAACCGACGAGCCAGCCTGCCCGAAACGAAGTCCAGGAATTCGTGCGGCTCGATCGTTCTCGAGGCGAGATCGACGCCGGCGATCAGCTGGATGCTTCCGACGCGGCGCCAGTGCTTGTCGATGGCGTCGAACAGCCGTTCGCTGCTCTTGCCGATCGAGAACGACCGAAGGAGCAGGAGCGCCGGAAATCTCTGCAACTCGGACCGCTGCCGGGTCGAGAGCCACGAGAAACCAGCGTACGTGCAGGCTTTGTAGAGACCGAAGGCGGCCGGACCCGCAAGCACCCACAAGGGGTGCTCGAAGGCGAGCCCGTTGGCGTGAGTGACCGCAAACAACAACCAGATGACATCGAGCGTCAGCGACTCGTCGCTGAGCCTCTTCGCGTCGTACCGCCGCTTGATCCACTTGAGCGCGATCCATCCGAACACTGTGAACAGGGCAAACCCGATCGCAGCCAGGATCAGGAGCGTCGTGATCGGCCCCACGTCGAGTGCCACGGAAAGGTCGGCGATTGGAGCCAGGTACGTCACGTTGTTGCCGACGAGCGTCAACACGGCTTCGCTCCCGAGCGCCGACACGAACATGAACGCGAAAATCAGCGGCGCGACGGCGCGGAACCGGCGCGAGAGGCAGGTCAGGAGCAGGACCGTCGTCGGCAGGTCGTACAGCGCCCACAACATGACGACCTGCCCCCATGTCAGGTCGGGGCTGATCGGCATCACGATTGCCGCGAGACCGAACAGGACGGCGAAATAGGCAACGGTGATCAGCGCCTTCGCTCCTCGCGACGTCGTTGCCACGATTGCCGCGGAGAGCACGATCGGCCAGGCATGGACCCATGCCACCGTCAGGAAGCGAATCGGCAGGAACTCCGTGCGCGTCGCCACGAAGTTGGCGACCGTCAACGCCGTGGCGTAGACGCAGCCCGAGACAACGTAAATCAGCGCAACGCGCCATGGCCGCTCGACCAAGCGCGCGGCAAATGTCGTGGTTTCCGGTGACTGGGAGGGGGTGGGTAATTCGAAGAGCACAGCGGGGCCGGACGCGGGATGCCGAACCGGCTGGCGCGTCCGCGATCCCGTCTCGACGTCGGGGTCCTTCGGTGGCTGGCCTCGCGCAAGCATCGAGCGGTGCACCGCCCGCGTGTAGAGTCGCAGCACCGCGAGCGCCAGGGGCCACGTCAGCACCCCGGCAAGCACGAGATAGAAGTTGAGCTTTCCGGTCAGGGCGACGACAACGGGATCCATGCCTAGGTTGCGGCCAGCGCCAGCGCGAACGCGTACGTCACGGCCGCATTCGTCACGTCGCCGTGGTTCTTGATCAAGCCTCCGGACCCGTCGAGGCTGTTGATCACGCCGTGTTTGAAGTCGTATGTCGCGTTCTCAGGAGGCGCCAGTACGCCGGCGACGGCCTCGGCTGTCCGCTGCGGACCGTTTCGGCCGACGGCGCCGAACGGATCACGCGCGTCCCCGATTTCGCGGGTCCGGTCGCCGGCCAGTCGCGACATGATGGCGTAGGCGTTGGCGAGCACCGAGTCCTTCGACGAGAAGGTCGACAGCAGGAGTCCCTTCACTGCCTGTCGGGCGATGACGTCGCGGAAGAAGCCTCGCGTGCCTTTGCCGTCATCCTCGCTGAATCCGAAATGGGAGAACGCCGCCTCCAGGAGCATCAGCGAATCGGGCTGAACCTGCGGGTCCGTTGCGAGCGCTTTCGCGCAGCTTGCCATGAGACGGCCGCCAAGGCTGTGACCAACGAGATGCACTTTGATGGCCGGGACACTCGCTTTGAGGGTCCGCACGGTGTCGGCGACACCCTTGGCGCCGACCGTTCCCGACCGTTCCTTCATCACGTACCACGTCGTCAGGTTCAGAAAGGTGCCGACGGCGCCCGCGACCGAGTCGAACACGTCCCGTGATGCGGGCGCGCCAGCGTCGACGGGATCCTTCAGCCGCTGCAGGAGGCTCGAACCCGATTGCGTGCGGACCTGGTCGATGCCTTCGGCGGGATCATCGTCCGCTCCTTCGAGCAGCGACAGGACAAGCTTGACGAATTCGTCCTGTGCTCTGGGGTTTCCGTCGAGGGTCGGCAGCAGCGCGATCGCCTTGTCCAGCTTGGCACGTTGCGCTGGAGTGGCGTCCTGCGTCTTCAGATCCTCGAGCCTTTGTCTAGCCTCCGCGAGCGCTTCATCTGGGGAGCGCAGCGCGCGGACTCCATCCCGGCCCACTTCATCGCCAAAGGTCTCGCGGAACGACTTGGACGGCCACAAGACGCCGGCCACGAGAATTCGCCGTGCCGCCACTGGCCCGAGCTCGCTTCGTGCGAGGTTGGCTCTGAGCGTCTGCATGAATCCCGTGTACAGGCGTGTCGCGTCTGCCGCATCGTTCCGAAACCCGTGCGCGATGAAGACGACGTCGGTCGCCGACTCGGTTTGTGCGTGCCCGGCCAGTGCGTCGAATTCCTCCCGTGACGTCAGCGCGCCGTCGGCGTCGAACGTCAGGGGAAAGAAATCGAAACCTTCAATCGTCTGCATGTGAACCTCCGTGGCTTTGAGACGCCTCTTCAGTTGGATGCGTGGGCGTAGGTTTCCAGACGCTTCAAAAGGGCGTGCGACGCCTTTCGCTCGTTGTCTGATACGCGCGCGCTGTAGAGGCCCAGCACGAACCGCGCCGTGTCGTGCACGGACGCCCAGTAACGAGGTGCGCCAACCCTGGCGTGAAGATCGTCGAACTCTTTCTCGATCGAATCGAGCGCATCGGCCAGCGTGCCGCGCCCAACGGCCTCGAACATCGTCAGCTCCGTCTGGGCCGTCACGCTCCAGAAATCGGGGTCGCTCCGCACCTTGGTCGTCAGGTTCTGTCGAATCTCTAACTGAACGGTTTGGTCGAGGCCTTGCCAACCGGCGCGCCCGGCGTTCAGCGCAAGTTCGGCCGCGATGCGGTTAATCGCCGGATAATAGAAGTTCGGGTCGCCGCCCCTGCGGGCGATTGCTTCTGCGGCTCCGTAGTGGCGAATCATTCCAGAGATCGCCGTGAGCGTTGCCTCACGGCGTCCCGCCGCCGATTCGATGAGCGCCAGACGCTTGAACGCCGAGCCGTAGAGGCTTTCGCGCTCCATCGTGGGCTGAATCGCGAGGAGCCGGTCGAGCAGCGACATCGCCTCGGCAATCAGGCCGCGCGCCTCGGCGACCGCTTTCGGCGAGAGTCTTTCTCCAATCTTCCGCGGACCCGACGCGTGAAGAGCAGCGACCGATTTTTCGGCCGTACGGCCAAGCAGGTTGCTCAGCTGCTCGGCCGTCCTGAACGATGCCATGCCATCCTCGACGGATAGCGCTTTTCGATACCAACCGATGGCATTGGACCAGTCGCCCGTTTCGGCCCACGCGTGGCCAAACGCCTCCGCCACCTCGCCCTGACGCCCCCACACCCCGCTGAACCGCTGCTCGAGATAGCGGAGTCGAGGTATCTGCTCGTCCGGGACACCCTGCACGCGGGTTCTGACGGCAAGGGTTTCGAGAGCCACTCGCAACGCGAACGACGAAGCCACGCCAGAGAATTCGTCCTCGAGCGAAATCGACGGGCTCTGTGCATCGGGCGCCTCCGGCCTGAACTTCCAGTCCGGGTCGCCGTAGCACTGATATGCCGCCCACGTGTTACCGCCAAGCGTGTGCGCCACGTCGCGTGCGGCGGCCACGGCGTCGATGAAGCGGTCGCCGCGGAGCAGCCTTTCGTAGAAGGATGTCGCAAAAGCGCGTGCCGCGATGTCGTCAACGGCCCATCCGGCTGCAATGACCGCGCGCACGCCGATCGCGATGAGCTTTTCAGCCATGCTCGCCGCGAATGCCGGACGGTCCGGCGCCGAGACGAGCAACTCGCCGGGATCGCGCGCGGCCAGGTGGCAGCAATTGACGAACACCAACTCCGGGACGACCCGCATGCTGCCGATTTCGCGTGGACCGAGAAACGTGCCCTTCGAGAGCACCACCCCCCGAGGGTCGTCCACCGACGCCGGCGGTTCGCCATGACCCGCGATGTGCACGATTCGCCAGTCGCGCTCGAGCAGCGTCGTGACCACGGTGCGGGCTTCGGGACCTGACTGCGACGGATCGTCCGGACTGATGAGAGGCGTCACGAGACCGCCAGCCGGAGGGAGCGCTTTCGAGAGCAGGTCGGCGACCGCGCGCGCCTCGGCGCGCGCTCCGGGCAGGCGTCTATACCGTTCCGGATCGACCTTTGGCTCCCCGATCACGAGAATCGCGGCTTCCGCACGGGCGTCGATCACCTGCGTTCGGAATTCGCTCGTCCGCAGCTTGCGCAGGAGCTTCACGCGAATCGCCCACGGTCTGGGGTCGTGGCGCGTGTCTGTACTTGCGTCCAACAGTTCCCACGGGATCCCGGCTGTGCCGCCGTCGAGCTCAATCAACATCTCGGAGCTGCCGCCGAAGAACGGCTCCATCTCCGCTGGCACCAACAGCTGAAACAGGGTCCGGCCGATGCGCGTGTCCTGACTCCTGTCGTTGGATGCGCTGGCGACCAGCTCTCGGACGAGCGGCGCCTGCGTGGCCAGCGCCCGCACCTCGGTGCGCGCCCGCTTTGTATCGAGGGTGTACTCGATGACGCCGGCACCGTCCGAGCTCTTGCTCATCGTCGCGGAAATGAAGTCGTAGTCCACGCCGCGGTAACCCGAATCGAGCGGACGCATGAGCGCGCCGGGTCCCTTTTGCACCGTCTCGGTCAGGACGTACTGTTCGGGGCTGGCGGCCACCTGAACGTGCAACGCTCGCCAGGCATCCCCGGCGCGGTCCAGGTACAGCTCGATGAGGTGCAGCGCGCTTACGGTTGGCCAGCCGTTGGACGCGAGACGTTCGTTCGCGGCCCGCACACCCTGGGCGATGAGCTGCGCCGACTGGCCCGCGGAAATGCCGGTGCCGCCGCTGCCGATGAGGGTTGCCGCGATCTCGAGCCGCGGCGGGGTGGTATGGCGGTCCAGAGGTTTCTCGGTTGCTCGCTGCGCCCAGGCGATCACACCTTGAGAGACCGTGGTTGCCAGTTCGGCCGCCGCGAGTTTGCCCTCTGCTCCAAGGCCGAGCACGATGACCGCCTCGGGGCGCGGAAGACGCCACGGGTTGTTGGGATCGATGTGCGTGTTGATGAAGATCTGGTGTGTGCCAGGCACGTCCGGATAGAGGTTCGCCCTGAGCGATCGATCCATTGCGCCGCCGACGAGCCGATCCATCACGCGTTCGGTGCCGGTCAGCCGTAGCGCGCGGTAGTGACCGAGCAGCAAGGGGTGGCGTACGAAGCTGAGATCGCCATTGATCACGGTGACACGCAGTGGAACTTCGCAACCTTGCTGTGCGCGCGAACGGGACGCGGCTGGCATCCGGAAAAGGCGCCGGCGTTCCGCCGGCGGTTTTGCCGCAACGGCGCCGCGTGTGGAACCAGGTACCGTCACGGAGACCAACAGTTCGGTATTGCCGGTCTGGAGCAGCTCCAGGTATGCCGGAAACGCCTCTCTTGTGGAGCCAAGCGCCAGGTGTTCCGCATTGACGCGCCAGGCCGGTACGCCTGGCAGCATCGCGCTCTCATGCGTCACGCGGCCATCGCCAGCCTCGTATTCGAGAAACGCCAACCCGCCGGGGCCTTCCTCGTAGCCGTACGGTGTGAACGGCGCTTCGCCAACCACGACCGCGACCTGCCGCGATTCGGCAAGCACGCCCTTGGCCCGCTGGCGCTCGAGCCTTCTCCAGAGCGCTGCGGCTCGATCGAGAATGCGCTGCGTCGGCACGCCCCAGCGGTACGCTTCGCGTTGACTGTCCAGGTTGTGCCACGAGCTCAACGCGGCAGCCCGCCTCGAGTCGGCGTCGGCAAGACGCGTCCAGGTGCTGCGCCTCGACAGCCCCGTCGTCTTGCCACCGAGCTCCGCCTGCAGCTGGACGAAGCCGTAACCGCTCGCCATGGCGCGCCGCGAAGCGGCGTCATCCGTGACCGGACCGATCGCCGTCTCCGGGCTCGCAGAAGTGTCGTCGCCCGAAAGCACCTGCATCGGCGTCCAGAATCCGCCGTTCGGCGGCCCGAGCATGAGGAGCCTGGCGCCATTCTTTGCCATGAGGCGGGTCCAGACGTCCGGGCGAACTATCTGAATGGTCCGCGCGACCAGGGCTCCTGCCGAGTGGGTGAGGATGCGCACAG
Source organism: Vicinamibacterales bacterium (assembly GCA_035537875.1). Taxonomy (GTDB): domain Bacteria; phylum Acidobacteriota; class Vicinamibacteria; order Vicinamibacterales; family CAVVIG01; genus DATLLJ01. Next base: position 64,659 of record DATLLJ010000037.1, read on the forward strand.
GCGAATCGATGCCGTTTCTTGCGGTCAGCAACCGGGCGACGTGCGTGGCGAGCCGGCGGGCTTGATCCTCGACAGGCCGCTTCCACTCGAACGCCACCTCGCTGACCTCGTGCGTTCGTGACAAGAACTCAACCAGCTCGGTGTAAGACGCCCGAGGCAAGCCAACGAGAACAGCGGCCGGTCGCTCTGCGTTTCCCGGTCCGGCCTTCGGGGCGCGGGTGCCAGTCGCCGATTCACCCGCCCATGAGAGCGGTCCGATCTTCAGAAAACGATCAGGCTCGTCTTGCGCGAGCGCGTTGACGATCGCTCCTGCGGTCCGCTCGTTGCTGAAATACCGGAAGTGCGAAACGCCGCTCCCTTGATCGAGGGCGAAAACGGCACCCTGCCGCCGCGGGGGCCCGCCGTACATGGAGCGCGTTTGAACGATCAGGTCGTTGTCCGTCCAGAAGAAACCGTCAGCCAGCAGGGTCTTGATCCAGGACGTGACGGAGTCGGCCTCCAGATCGCCGGCTACGACGCGGAGACTGCCGTCGATTGGCGCGGTCGTCTGGTGAAGCCACTTCACGAGCGGGCTTTCAGGGAGCATGGCGGCGAGACCGGGAAGCACGGCGGGATCGGCCCGCCGTTTCGCGACCTCGGCCAGAAAATCGATGAGGACAGGCGCGACTGGAACGCCCGCCAGTTCGAGCGTCCACTTGAAGACCGAGACATACGCGTCCAGGCGTTTCGAGGCCAAGAAGGTGCCGCGTGCCGGGCATGCGACGCGGACGATCCGATCCACACGAATGCCGCGCTGCCGGACCAGGGAGGTCAGCGCTTTGAGCTCGGCGCGATCGGCTTGGTACTCGTGTCCGGCGAACGGTTCGAACCTGTCGGTCTGCTCGGAGCACACGCGCGCCAGAACCTCGGCAACAAGCCCGCCGCGCGAGTGAGTGAGCAGGTGCAGCCGCGCGCCCTGCGGGCACGCTTTGGCCAGCGTCATCGCGTTGGCGATGGGGCTCGCACCGAGGGTCGGGTGATCGAGCCCGTACACACGCCCGTTGTAGTGGTCGAACAGAGAACGGACGCGCTGCGGATGTTCCACCCAGAGCCGGGAAAAACTTTCACTGGTTTCGGTGAACGTGCCGTGAACGAGGACGAGGAGCGGCCCGTTATTGGGAACGGAGGGCAGCCGTGTGACAGGGCGCATGCGTCCCTTGAGCTGCGGAAGCGCATCCGGCTGCAGTTCGTACAGGCCGGGATTGACCTGAGCGTCCACTCGGCGGACAACCGCCGACGCTGCAAAGTCGGCTGCCTTGTCGCCGACGAGGTCGGCGATCACATCGAGGCCCGTCAAAACGACGTCGCCCACTCCGCGTGGTGCGCCTCGATCGATCTCTCCGATCGCCGGGTCGTGCCACTGAAGACGAGCGGGAACGAGCACGCCGTCACCGTCAGTACCGGTGCTCCGGTCCGACGCGTCGCGGCGCTGCGCGAGCAGAAGATCGCGGGCACTTTCCGGGTGCAGTACGAGCGCAGGGCCTCTGTCGATGTGCAGCACCACGACGTCGCGACCGGGCCTGGCGGCCACGACCGCTGTTTCGCCGCCGCCGCGAGTGGCTGCGAGCTGTATTGATGCTTCGAGCCGGCCGCGGCCGAGGCCCGCCGCGCCGGCGCGAGTGACGATCCGTCCCGTGGCGTCCGCCTGCCGTCCATCAGGCACGATGAACGTGATTGGCTTATGGCTCGATCGCGCCACAGGCCCTCTCTCAGCGCCTCGTGGCGCGGCGTCGCCTCTCGGCCGCCGCCTTCCTTCTTTGCGGGTCAGGGGACGATCGCTTCATGCCGCCTCGGGGACGGCGTGCCTTTCTCTCGCCCGTGACGCGCGACAGCTTCACCTGCAGCGATCGCGAGGTTGTCGCTGGAAGCGGATCGAGCGTGTAGTCAGGCAGGATGTTCTGGTCGTACAACAGCGCGTACACGAGCGCCTGGTTCGTCTTGTGGCCGGGACGGAACACGTTGTTCTCCAGCCATTCGACGACGTGAGCCAGTCCCTTTCCCAGGTCGATGTCGACGTCGGCCGAGTGAACCAGCGCGTTGGCCGCTCCCGGAAGCGGCATCGTGTCGCGCGAAAACGAAAGCTGCACGTTGCCTTCCGCGAAGCGCCTGTGCTTCCAGCTGTCAGGGTGCGCGGGCAGTCCGGGACGCGATGCCGGCGCCCGATGGCCAGCGGCGCCTGCGAAGTCGGCCGTGCGGGCCACACGCTCCTTCAGGCCGCCTTCGACGAAAAGAAACACGCGATCCAGTGCGACGTGACGAACGCCGCGCACGAACGACAGAAGCGGCGCGCCGTCAACCCGCGTATCTCGAAGCTTCGCCTCGATATTCAGGCACGCCATCTGCGCGGCTGTCTGGAGCGACCGAAACGTCGCCTCGTCGAGCCCGCTGTCGGGCGCCGCAAAGGGTGACGCTCGGCCGAGAAGCCGGCCGAAACCCTCCGGCAGCGCGCTCGTTCCCGGTGAATCGGGAACGAGCATCAATCGCAGCACCAGCGTATTCTCTTCGACGCCGTCTCGGACGAAATCGCTTCGGCGGAGGAGCCGCCACGCGGGCCGATGGTCCGCCGCCGAGAACGTCATTCCGTACAGCTGCCCGGCATCGAAGGGCAACTCGAGGTCAAGCTCGAACGTCGCCGATACGGCCTCGCCGCGGTACAAAGGCCGCGGGCCGCCCGACGCAAACAGGTCGGAGATCTCGATTCTGAGCGGCCCGCCGTTCCACAGGTTTCGGTCGCAGCCGTACAGCAGCATGGTCAGGTGTTTGGCGGTCATGGCGGATCCTCTAGGAGCCTCGGCGCGTGGTCGGGTGTCGGGCATTCCGCGCGCGTCGTTTCGCCGGCCGTCGACGTCGTCGTCTGCGCGTCGGCCGCGTCAGCGATCGCTCGATCCGGTTCAGCTTCTGCGACGTCGCGGACCACACCGCTTCCATCCCGCCCTGCTCGTAACACGTCCGACATTCCTTGACCGTCACCGGCAGCTGGACGTGAGGTTTGTCGAGGAACTTCTTCCAATCCCCGCCCCATTCGAGCCCACGCGCGTTGGCGGCCATGCCGATCGTCGCCCAGACGGAAATCGGGGCGCTCCAGTCCGGTTTGCCGTTCGCGAACGGGCAGAGATCGGCAGCCAGCCCGTAGTTGTGGTTCGACTCGCCCCCTCGCGCCTGCGTCACGACGGGGCCGGGCTTTGTCCGTCCCTGCGCGAACAAGGCATCCTGTTCCGCGAACGTGCGCAGTCCCTGGACGACCTCGACGACGATGCCTTGCAGGGCGAGCGTGGCGATGACGTCGCGTACAGCAGCGGCGAGCGCCGGGTGGAGCTGGCGGAGCCGCCTTTCAGACGAGAGGTTCACGGCCGACCGCCTCACACTGGCGAAAACAGCGGCCGCTCGAACTGGTCGGACCGACCCTCGAGCTGTGGCACCTGATCGAATCCGCGCTTCTTCAGCTCCGTCACGGCCCGATCGTGCAGCTGCTTGTAGGTCAGCCGGCCATTCGCGGTCTGCATCGCCTGCACGAGCGAGTACGTGAGCGCGCCTGTGTACACGCCGTCGATGAAGGCGTCGGCCGACGTCTGAGTGTCGCGGCACCCAGTAATGAGCACTTCCGGGAGCTCGGCCTTGACGATGTCCCTGGTCTTTCTGGCGCTGCGCGACGATTTTCGCAGCTCGGTCCTGACCGGCAGAATCGAGCGACGACCCGATTCAGCGACCATCAGATCCCACGGGCTCGGCAGATATCGCTCCTTGACCGGCGCGTCCGGCGGCAGGATGGCGCGCGTGTTCGTTCCCGAGTGACAGCAATCCATGATGACCGTGAGGCTGACACCGGCGCGGGTCTTGTCGAACGCCGTCCGCAGCCAATCATCTCTCAACGGATCTTCCCAATCGAGATCGGTCGGACACAGAATCTCGTCACGTCCGTCGGCCTCGTCGAGATTGGCGTCGTCCGGCACGTGCGATCCGTGTCCGGAATAATGCAGAACGGCCACATCCCCTTTCTTCGAATCCCGCACCAGCCGCGTGATGCGGGCCTGCATCGCCTTCTTGGTCGCGGCGGCGTCGGTCAGCGTCACCACGTCGCCGCTCTTGAAACCGTAGAGGTTGATCAGCGCCTCGCGGAGGTTCTTGACGTCGTTGACGCATCCCCTCAAGTCTGCGCCGGGGACTTGGTATTTGTTGATGCCGATCAGCAGCGCGCGCTTGGTCACTGTACCCTCCAACGTCTTTCTCCGGGCTTGACGAGACCGGCATCGTAACACCAACGGCAGCGAATTCTTCTTCGTGTGGAAGGTATCGGTCGGAGAGTTGTGCAGCGCCCGGTTGACGGGCACGTGTAGCGAAACGGATGAGTTAGATCAAAAAAAGAAAGCGTTGGCGATCGTAACCGATCGCCAACGCCAGGATGTTCGACGCGCCAGACGAGTTACTGTCCCGTTCTCGCAGCGGCCGTGGTAGAGGGCGCGGTTCGCTGCGTTGTCGTCGAAGGCGTGACCTTGAAGGGATAGCCGGGTGCACCGTTCACGTAGTACGCCCCCAGCGCCGTGATCTTATCCATGTCCGGATAGAGGACGCTGATGGCGGGCGCGTCGATCTGCGTGCCACGCGGGGAATACCAGATCGCTCCGTCCCGTGTCACCTGGATCTTCGGCGTGTCCGCGGCAAACTGCGGTTTCGGATAGAACGTGAACGTCTGGCTCTTCATGTTGAACTTGCCGATCGCCGCGGCTCGATCGGGCATCGGCGAATCGACGAACCACATATTGCCCTCGGTGTCGGGGGCCACGTCGTAGGGCTGCGATGTCCGCAGCGGAATCGTGTACTCGGTCATCTTGCCGGTCGCCTGGTCCAGCTTCACGAGCTTGCCGGGGCGGTTGCCGGCCGCCCAGATGCCCCACCAGATGTTGTTCTGGTAGTCGACGTTGAGGCGCCGCACGTGGCCGGGGTAGGTCGGCGGCATGAACTCGGTCCACGAGTTGTTGCTCGTGTCGAACTTCGCGATCTTTCCGCCGCTCCACTCGGCGATCCAGATGTTGTCGTTCCGGTCGGCGATCACGCCGTAGACGATGGCGTGCGGAGTCGGAAGGCGGAAGACGGAGACCTTGCCGGTCGCGCGATCGTACTTGCTCAGCGCACCGCCCATGATCCAGCCGACGTAGACGTTGTCCTTCGAATCGATGGCGAGCGACTGCAGCCACTTGACGGAGTTCCTGACCACGTTGTCGGGGTCCATCGGAATCGTCTTCTCGAACTTCTCGGTCTTCGGGTTGAAGATCAGCAGGTTCTTCTCCTGGGTCGGGGTGACTCCGCTGTGCTGGGGCAGGAGGATCATGCCCGATCGATCGACCAGCACCTCGTGGATCCCGTTCTTGGGATCAGGCAGCAGCCACGACTTCTGATCGCCGGTGCGCGGATCGAGTTTGACGAGCCGGTGCGGAAAGCCCCGGTCCACCAGCCAGACGTTGCCGTCGTTGTCGAACCGGACGTCCTGGCCGACCCGCCTCCCGCGGTAGCCGATATTGATATAGTCGGGCGCTTTGCTGAGCTGTCCGGGCGGGTCCGGAGGCAGATAGTACTCAATGTACATCGCCTTCGAGAGGCTCGCCTCGTCGACCGTCATCTCGTTCGGCGACCGGACCGCGCGCGGCTTGGCGTCGGGTCCGAAGTTCTTGACCATGTAGGCGACCAGATCCTCGCGATCCTTCCGCGAGAAGTTGAACATCGAGGTTCTGTAAGACAGGAGGCCTTGTGCGTAGCTCGTGGCATCCCGCTCCCAGAGCGCCTTGCCCTGCATGTGGTCGATGCGCGCGTTCCACACTGCCTCGTTCCCGGGCTGCGACGGCAGGAAGTTCTCGCCATGGCACGCCATGCAGACCTGCTCGGCGACCTGCTTTCCGGGGCCGTTGTCCGGGTAGATTTCGTCGTAGCTCTGGAACGTCAGCGGGGAGCCCTCCGCCGTGGCTTCGTTCAGGGCTCCACCGCCCTCCAGGCTGCCGCTGAAATCGCGCAGCGCGACTTTGATGTTCTGAGTGTCGCCCGCCTTCAGCGCCAGCTTTTGAACATCCGACACGAGATCCTTCGTCTTGACGGTGACCTCGTAGTTGCCGGGAAGCAGCGCGACGGAACGGAACTGCCCCGCGCTGGTGAAGACCATGTAGCCGATCGACTTGTCGACATTGCGGATGTACACCTGCGCGGCCCTGAAGGGCTTCGTCGCCGTCACGCTGCCAGACAGGCTGGCCGTGCCCGCGATCGCGCGCCCTGTGCGTTGTTGCGCCGCCGTCCCGGCGGGCGCCACCCATCCGCTCGCATGAAACGCGATGTAGCCGGCCGTCAGGCTTGCGATCAAAGCGGTTACCAACGACCACGCGCGCCGCGGTCGGTTGGCACTCTTCCAAGCGTCCATGTCTGCCTCCTCGTCACACGCGAATTGACTGCCGTCGCAAACCCAACACGGTCGATGTCGTCACCGGGCCGCCACAATCTGCCCGGGCAGCTCGATGATGTCGTGCGCGCGTACCCGCCGATCACGTACATCTTGCCGTTTGCAACGGCCCCGTAGAGTTCCTCTTCGGGATCGGGGAACGGTGCGCCTTTTGCTCCAGGAAGACTGTGTGAGCGCCGCGCAAGTGAACAGCGCCACGATCGACGAGGTCAGAACGACCTCCAGCCTGCGTCGCAGCACCGAAGACATGATGCGCCTCCTCGGCCACCCGATCGGAGGCATTCTAGCGCTGCTGGCGGTTCGCGGGTCAGGTATTCACAGCGGCGGCCACTACGGCGATTCGGGGGGAATCGGCCACAGAACCGGCCACCTGGGCCGCAAGACGGGTCGCAAAGGCGCGTACCCACTCGTTCTGTTCGCTGCCATGTTGCAGCTCAATCGCGAGAACTCCCAGGCACCCGGCCGATGTCAGCAGGGGAGCGACAACGGCGCCGCTGGCATGGTCGCCGCCGGCGACCACGCGGACTTCCGCGGAGCGAAACGACGCAGCCGTCGCATTGTCGGCATCGCGGCGGACGATCGGTAATCGTGCAGCCGCTCCGAGCGGATAGCCGTGCACTCGCGCAGGTTTCAGGGCTGACGCCTGGGGATCCCACGTCCAGACCACGAGTCCCTTGGCTTCCAGAATTCTGGTGGCCTCGTCCAGCAAATGTCCCACGTCGCGGATGTCCGTTGCCCGCTCGAGCTCGGTGCCGGGCCCTGTGACGGCAGAGAGCTCCTGGAGCCCGGGGACCTGCGGCGCCTCTTGAACCAGTTCGACCGTAGCGGATGGCATAGGCGCACTTGACGCCGGGATGATCGGTTTGTTGGCGGCGGGAACGATCCTCGCGGCTGCATAGGCCTGGACGTCGCGACCGATCGCTGCAACTTGTTCCGGAAGGTGGATGCCTTCCAGTCGAGCCCGAATGGTGCTGATCGCCGAGGCGATCAAATAACGGAGTCTGATGGGCGGGTGACGGCTTCCGACGTCGACGTGAAGGCCAGGCTCGGTCACAATCTCGCGGACATGATCCGGATGGAGCTCGAGGAACTCACGAACGACAGGATCGGGCTCGAGCCCGATGATGCGCGCGTAATCGCGGACGAACGATCGCCGAAAGATTCCCGTCGGCCACTGCGAGACGTCGTCCCGTTCCAGCCCCTCGAGCAGCGACAGGTTGATCTTCGTCTTTTCGGCAATGAAGGTGAGCTCGATCTGTTGTCGTTCACGCTGGCGGCGCAGTCGCGCGCCGAAACTCTCAGCCATGTGACACACCTCACAGGGCCACGAACAATCCAGACGCCATCGCGTCCGGAAGTGAAGAATCCGCTGGCGTTCTCATAGCCCCTGAGGGACCGTCGACCGCACGGCCTCATTGGGCGAGGCCAGCCCCGTGCGGTCCGGGGCTATGAATGTCTCTGACGCGAGAGTACCAACATGTCAGACGTGGTTCAAGCCTCGATTGCGATCGGTCGGGGAGAAATATTCAGCCCGCACGCGTACGGCCGGGGTGGATCGCATGCCCTCCACATCGTCGACGCAGCAAAGCATCAGCTGTCGAGAAGACCGGCGAGCTCGTCGATTGAAAGGCTGCGGTGCTCGGCATGCTCCAGCGAAACGAGTCGGGCCCGGTACGCGGCCGCGTTGGCGAACCGCTCACAGCGCGGCCGTCCATCGGGTCCACGAAGGACCAGCTCGTAAGCCCGCCGATTCGATTTTTCCCCCTGGTCACGTCGCTGCTCTTGAAAGCGTCGCACGGGACGTCTTATCGGCCCTACCGCTCCGGCCGATGCCCCGGTTCCCACGATGGCTCAGATCTTCCCAATCCGCTCTCTCCGGACGGGTTTGACAATCGGCGCGGTTCGTGGGCACCATCGGCGTCCGCACGGCTTGCCGCATCAAGTGGGAGGCACCTCTTCTTATGCAGAATAGAAGACTTGGATCGAGCGGACTGACCACACCCCCGCTGATCCTCGGCGGCAACGTCTTCGGCTGGACAGCCGATCAACACACGACCCACGCCATCCTCGACGCCTTCGTGGCGGGCGGCGGACGGATGGTGGACACGGCCGATGTCTACAGCGCCTTCGTGCCCGGCAACTCGGGCGGCGAATCGGAGTCGCTCATCGGGAAATGGCTCACATCGCGCGGACGGCGTGATGACGTGCTCATCGCCACGAAGGTCGGGATGGCCCTGGGCGGAACGAAAGGCCTGTCACCGCTCAGAATTCTCGGATCGGTCGAAGCATCGTTGAAGCGCCTTTGCACCGACTACATCGATCTGTACTTCGCGCATATCGATGACCCCGATACGTCGCTCGACGCGACGCTCGACGCGTTTGACCGGCTGGTCAGAGCTGGCAAGGTGCGCGCGATTGGCGCCTCCAACTACAACGCGGCGCGTCTGGGCGCGGCACTCGACATCAGCGTACAAAAGGGGCTGGCCAGCTTCACCGTGCTCCAACCGCACTACAACCTGCTCGAACGGCCGCTGTTCGAGGGACCTCTTCAAGACCTGTGCGTATCGCGTGATATTGCGGTGGTGCCGTATTTCGGTCTGGCTTCGGGTTTTCTCACCGGAAAGTACCGAAGCAAAGCGGATCTCGCGGGCAAGGCGCGCGGCAGCCGCGTCGAACGCTATCTGAACGAGCAGGGGTTCGCCGTACTCAAAGCCTTGGACGCTGTGGGGGAGGAAATCGGGTCGACGCCTGCGCAGGTGGCGCTCGCCTGGCTTGCACAACAGCGCGCCGTCGCGGCGCCAATCGCCAGCGCCACCAGCGTGGAGCAAATCGAGGAGCTCCTGGGCTGCATGCGACTCACCCTTTCCGACGATCACTTGGGGGTGCTGGACGTGGCGAGCAAGGCAGCAGTGTCAGCCTCATGACCAACGGCTCTTCAGCCGTGCTACTTGCTTTGTCGCGGGGACAGGCTCGGGCGAGAGGGATCAGAGGAAGCCCAAGGCCAGCAGGACCAGGATGTAGCTGCCGGCGAAATACCCGGACACACACAGCAGACGCATTGAGCGCGAGTTCGTGCGCCAGGCCGCAACCGGGTGAACGCATACTGCCAGCCAGCGGCCGATCAGGACTTCTGTTCGAGTGCTGGCCGGATCGATCGCTGCTGGCATGCCCAGGGTTGACTCAAGATCCTTACCAATCCCCCGGACTCCGTGAATCGCTGGACTTGGGCCTGCCGGCCAAGAAAAGTCGCGGCAGGACAGGAATGTTGTCGCCCGTGCCGACCATTACTCCTTGGCGACCGGCAGCGTCAGGCCCATGATTGTTCCGGTTGCGCCCGCTGACGCGATGGAGATCTGGGCGTTCAGCGCCTCGGCAATCTGTCGGGCGCCGAGCAGCCACACGGCGGCCGGCACGTCGCCGACGTAATCGCTGGCGCTCGTGATCGTCGAAAACCACGCGGGAACGAGCACGGCATCCTGAAACACCTCGAATGCCACCGACCTGTTCCCCCGCAGCGCCACGCGCACGGTGACCCGCGCGTCCGGAACCCCTTCGAGCCAGGCAAGCGTCGACAGCACCAGCAGAGAAAGAGTCCGCACGACCAGCTCCTCGTCGCTGTAGATTTGCGTCGCCGCGGGGACGTCGATCGTTCGCGCCTCGACCGGCGTCGACCGCAGGCGGGACTCGGCCACCATGTGCCGTCTGACTGCCTCGACGATGCGGACCGGCGACGCCAGACTGCTCGTGACCCGGCGTTTGCCGTCGAGCAGTCGCGCCCCTTCGAGCAGGCATTCTGCGCGCCACATTTCGGCGTTGATGAGATTCAACGCGGCAAGACGGGTCAGCGAGTCTCCGGACCGCGAGAGCAGATCGGCTGCTCGGGCGACCTCCGCAAGAGCATCGGCCACGTCGTCGCCAAATGTCGGCGTTGTCGGTCGCGCTGGTGCAACCGGCTGTTCGCGGACCGACACGTTCGCCGCCTCCGCCAGCGCCGCCGCCTCGTTGTCCTCGACGTCGTGAAGCAGACAGGGCACTTCGTCCACGCCGGCGGCGACGGCCGCCGCAAGACGTTTCTGACCGTCGATGATCCGGTAGCGGCCGCCGTGTCGCTGGACGAGCAGCGGTTGCAGCACGTTGTGGCGCCGGATGGAGGCGACGAGGGCCTCAGGGGGACTCGTTGTCCCGGCCTTCGGTGTCGCGAGCGTTTTAGCGCTGAGCAGATGAATCGTCTGAGTGGACGACCGACCGGTCAGTTGATCGACGTAATGCGCGTCGGCGCGCATGCGATATGTTGCCGGCAAGCCTTCGCGAGGGGGTTTCACCGGTGGCGTCTCTCGCCGTTCGCCGAACGATTCGTGCTGTATGGCCTGAGGGGGAGTCAGCGTGCTGCGGATTTCGGTCGACGGGGGGAATTCCGATTCTGACACGACGTTAGCCTCCGCGGGGGAATCAACGATGTGGTGTGAATGCGTATTGTACAAGTTTCTTGAAAAGAAAAGCGTGCGTGCGGTTGCGCCAATTGTGTCGTCTGCGTCTCCGATGATCGCTGAGCGTCACTGATGTTCGGCTGACGACCTAATTCGCGCTTCCGCTTCCAATCTCTTCTCACTGAACCTGTCGATGCGCACGTCGATCTCCGTTGCGCTGACGGGATGTTGTCCAACTCAACAGATCCCGCGGTCCTTCCAGGAGTACGATAGGGTGGGTTACCAGCGATTCCGGATCGCTGGCGGCTCTTCAGAGGCGTCGGACGGAGCGGTGGTCTCGGCTGGCGCGGTGTGGCTGTCCGCTGCCACTTCGAGCGTGATGGGCTTCGTGAACGAGAGCCCAATGTGGTAACGCATCGTGCCGTCTTTTCCGATGCCGACGACGGTCGTTCGTGCAACGCGGCTTGGGACCGACGAAGGAGTAAACGTTCCCTCGAAGACGACGGTCACGGCACTCGTCGGCTTGAGCGAGCTCGCCGATTCCACGAGGACTCCGGTGTGCGAGATATTGATGAGCGTCGCCCGCGTGCCTTGGGGTGAAAGCCGGATTGCCGTGATTGCAGGAACTTGAGATGCAGGGCGCCTGACCGCTACGCGCTTTTCGCTATCTGACATTTGAGTGGAGGCTTCCGTGTCAGGGTTATCCCAGCCGGTTCGCCTTGGCTTGCCGACAAGTATAGGTCCCGGCGGGCCGGCGTGCCAGATGGACGACGCATTCGCCTTCCGAACCTCGTGCCGCGGTTTGACGAGCACTCGGAGCTCTGAGGGGTCCGTCATGTTTGGACGCTTTTTCGCGATCCGCACCGTCTGGCTTGGTTTGGCGATCTGCGCGTCGCTCGTGTACGCACAGGCGGCAGACGATCAAGCGCGCGAGGCGGCATGGAGAAAGCTGTTCCTGGAGGGCATTGCGGCGTACAACCAGCGCGACGAGGACGCCGCCATTCAGAAGTGGGAAGCGGCAAACAAGATCTACGATCTCCGGCCGGAGGGTTACAACAACATCGCGGTCGTCGTCGCCGGCCGTGGCGACCATGACCGTGCCGTCTCGATGTATCTGCAGGCGTTAGCCGTGTTACCCCGGATGAGGGCGCCGCTCGAGTCGGAGCGTGCGGAGCGGCTTGGCGCACGTCGCGATGTGTATCAGGGACTTCTCGGTTCTGCCGAAGAGCTGTTCAAACAAGGCAAAGCGATGGAAGCGGCCCGGGCGCTGCAGGCCCTTACGGCCGCAGATCCTAACAACCGCGAAGCTTGGCACATCCTCGGTCTGGCCCTGAACAGACTCGAACGTTGGCCCGAACTCGTCCCGGTCGCGCGGCGCAGCATCGAGCTGGATCCCTTGAGTGCCAGTGCCCGGGCGTTGCTTGCCAACGCTTTGAAAGCTGAGAAGGCTCCGTCCGAACCGGCGGCGCCCGTGCCCGTCTACCTTGAAGATGTCCAGATGGTGCAGTCACCCAAGGGCATCACGCTCCGGGGCACGGTGGCGGGCGCGACCGCTCCGGCAGGCACTGCCGTTCGCCTCGAGATCATCTTCGACGATGGGGGGGAAGTGGTGGGGACCCATCAAGTGACGATCACGGCGCCGGAAAAGGGCCGACGCGTGCCGTTCTCCATTGCCGTGGAGAACACCGCAACCGCTACCAGCTACCGCTACCGCGTACTCGAATGATGTGGGGCGGCTAGAACCGAATGTCGATCCCGGCCCAGATAGCGTGCGGTGCGCCCGGGCTGTAAAAGCGCGGATCGTCGTCTCCCACCAGCTCGGCGTTTCCGAGCGTGCCGAAGGTATAGAAGCTGGAATTGAAGAGGTTCTGTCCTTCGACCAGGAGAGCAATCTGATTGGCCAGCTGGAATCTGGCCCGCGCGTTCACCGCACCGAAGCCTGGAACCATCTGGAGCAAGTTCGCCTCGTCGCCCCGGAAGAACTGCCCGCTCTGCGCGCGCAGATCGACCCCAAACTGCAGTCGACCGGATAGGCGGGCGCTGAGCCCTGCTTTGCCGCTGTGCCTCGGAACGCCCGGCAGCCTGCTGCCTTCTTCGACGAAGATGACGCCATCTTCAGCATCCGGATGCTGCGGGCTGGACAACTCGAGGTCGGTACCATACACGGCCCGTTGAAGCGTGTAGCTTCCAAAAACGGAGACGCGGTTGTTGTTGTATTCGACCGATGCCTCGATGCCGCTGCGTTTCGTCCGGGGAACATTCTCGAAGTGTCCCTGGCCGCTGACCGTTCCGCTGCTGACGAAGATGATGTCATCGCTGGCCGCGCTCGCGAACGCGGCCACGGTCCAACTGAACGGCGCCTGGCGTCCCCGCACGCCTCCTTCCCAGGTCGTCGCGATTATCTGATCGAGCGGCGGATCGGATACAAACGCGTTCGGCAGCCTGCACGGGTCATCGGGATCGGCGCACGTGAGCTCGACGGGCGTCGGCGCCCTCGAGGATTGCGCGTAACTGCCGTACAAGTTCAAAGAAGGATTGAGCTGATACGTTCCACCAGCGGACGGATTGATGCGCCAGAACGCGTGATCGCCGCTCAGGTCGGTGCCAATCAGATCGCGCATTCGAATCGTCGTGCGATTGAAGCGGGCCGCACCCGTGAGGGTGAAACGAGCGGTCGGCGACCAGGTGTCGGTCAGGAAGGCGCTGCCGGTCATGGTCCGGCTGTCGAGGTCGACGGACGCTTCCTCGTCGAAGATCCCGCTCCCGATGGTGCCGCGATCGGGGGTCAGGAATGCGAACTCGCTCGCGAAGTCGAAGCGAGTGCTGGACGCGTCGAAGCCGCCGCCCGCGATGAACTGGTTCTGGTGTCCGAGGAGGGGAGCGGTGCTCGTGATTTGACCGGTCAATCCCCCGGAGTTCGCCCGCGACTCGCTCGCGTTGTTGACGGCGTCGAAAGCGGCTCCTTCGTCGTCGTCATCTTCTTCGCTGTCAAGATCGTCGGCGACGTCGCCGTTGAACGTGTCGACGTTGCTCCGGCGGTAGTACGCGACACCTTCGACGAAGGTGAGCGCGAACTGCCGTCGTGCCTTCAGCGTAATCAAGGCCGAGTCGTTCTCGCTCACGTCAGGGTGCGTGAAGACCGCGCCCCAGTCCTCCTCGAGGAGGCTGAGGGGCGCCGTCCCGTTGCCCGTCAAATCGTTCGATGAAGCCGTCACGCCGAGGTTCACTGCGCTCGCGCCATCCCGCCACGCGAGATCGCCGAAGAGGCTGCGGATTGTCGACGGGGAGAAGTCCCTCCACCCGCCTTCGTCCACGAGGGTGCCGGCCACGAAGTACCCGAAAGAGGGGCCGCTGCCGCCCGCCTGCGCTTCGATGCGATGGCGCAGGAACGAGCCGCTCGTGACCTGGACGCGCTGTCCCGGATGGCTGAAACCGTCCTTGGTCTGGATGGAGAGAGCGCCGCCCAGCGCGTTGAGCCCGAAGAGCGGGTTGGAACCGGGCATGAGGTTGATGCTGGCGATCGCCGCCGACGGAAGCTGGTCCCAGTTGACGGTGTCGCCGAACGCCTCGTTGATGCGGACGCCGTCCTGGTACACGGCGATTCCCTCGGACGCTCCAAGGAGCGGCGAACCAGCGAATCCACGGAACATCAGGTCGGGCTGAAACGTCCCGGCCTGAGCGTCCACGGTATGCACGCTCACCGCGCGGCTGCTGAGCAACGAGGCCACGTCTGGCGTCGCCAACGACTGGTCTGGATCGAACGTGAACGTCTGGACGTTGGCAGGAATCTTCAGAATCGAAAGGCCGACGCCATGAATCGGCGTGACGGCCACCACTTCCACCTGTTCCTCGAAGCTCGGGGGCTGATCCGCCGGCGGTGCAGGTGAGACCGATGGCTCCTGCGCGGAGAGCCGGCTCACCAGCGCGACCGCAACGGCCGCGGCAGCCAGACTGATTCGCATGCCGCGCTATCGTAGCCCACGCCCAGAAACAGCTGCCAGACCAAATCGCGGGCGCCCCGGACCGTGATCTCGCGTGTCTCAACCAGGTATATATATGCTTTCCCCTCCGGCAGTGCTCGTCGAGTGGCTCCGCTACGTTCAGGTGCAGTGCCCCGAATGTCAGGGCGAGGCGAAATGACCGTTCAGCTCGACCAGTAAGCCGGAAGGTTCGGCTTCGTCTCGCGGAGTATCTGGAGGACCACGCGACGATCGTCGGCCGAAGTCCCTGCGTACTCCACGGGCAACCCGTGCCGGCCGCGCACAGACGAAATCAACCCAGCGTCGACCAGCAACTGCACCGCCTTGACGAGAATGTGCGGCGACACTCGGTACGCGCGGCTGACTTCGCGGACGGGACCGAGCCGATCCTGATGCACTGCCAGGTACAACAACAGTCGCAGCGAGTAGTCCGAGAACTTGGTCAGTTTCACCAGGGGCCTACATCTATCTTAGCGAGCCGCGAGCTCGAGGGTCGCGAGGGCGTCGGCCGTTGCCAGATAGATCTTCCCATCCTTGCTGACGGCGATGGATCGTATCCCGCCGATCGTGTTTCGCAGCAGCCGCTCGGTCCCGAGGACGCGGGTGGGCTCCATCGCATCGAACCGCACGCGCAGCAGATGCTGGCCTTCGTCCGAGGCGATGAGAAGGTTGCCGTGCAGGGCGGGGACGGCATCGGCGCCGTAGAAAGCGAGCGACGAGGGCCGCGTGCCACGCGGCAACGCGTAGGACGTGACCCTCACACCGCGGCGTCCGGCGCCCGTGGCGGCACCGATCGCCGCGACGACCGCAGAGTTCTCCGTCATCTGATCGGCGATCCACAGCAGACGCGACTGCGGCTGCCAGGCGAAGCCGCGCGGCGATCGAAGATCGGATGCGTACATCGGTGTGAGGCCCGCCTGATCGCCAGGCGTCGTTCCGTCCGGATTGAGCCGGAGAATCTTGCCGTTCGGCACCGAGTAGTCCCCGGCCTGCTGCGCGTTCCCTCCATCGTCGAGCGCAACGAACAGGGTGCCGTCGGCGTCGGCTCTCAACGATCCCGTCGCCGGGGACGCGGCGGGCACCGCATCGAGCAGAACGATCGGTGAGAAAAAGGTGTTCGCTGCCTCACGGAAGCGTAGGAGCGCAAACGCCTGACCTCCGTCGCGGGATGCCCTCGTGCCGAGCACATACACGAAGCCTGTCTGTTCGAAGCGCTGATCGATCGCGAGGGCAAGCCATCGCGTGTCGTCGAGCGCGAGGGCCGGTTCGGCGGCGAGCCGGCCGTCCGGCATCAGCACGCGGACCCGTCCGGTCTCCTCGGCGATGAACAGGCGGCCGTCTGGCGCGAACGCCATGTCGACCGGGTTTGTGACTCCTTGCGCGATCCGATCGAGCCGCAGTTGCAGACCGTCCGTCGTGGCGAGCGCCATCTGCTCAGGCCAGGTGGATGCGGGACCGGGAGCCGGAGCGGCCGCCAGAGCTGTTTTGGTCACCTGGATCCCCGCCGACCGGGGGCTTTCGAGTACAACTCCGTCGATAATGAATGCAGCGAGCTCGATGGTGTGAGGCCCGACCGTCATGTCAGGCAGCGGTGCGCTACACTGGAATAAGGTTGCACTCTGGGACGTCTCACACGATGCACCGGCCAGCTCGCCGCGGCTTCCATCGAGATAGATGGCGTAGTGGAAGGTCGCCAGCTCGGCCTGGCTCTGCGCGAACTGCATCCACCCGAGCCGCTCGCTCCCGGTGACCATTTCGTTCCCCCCGGGAGCCGTCTCCGGAGGTTCGGGCGTGTCCTGGCCGCACGCGGCGGCCAAAATGGCTGCGAGGAACCAGAAACGGATCGGACGACGAGGGCGAGCCACTGGTCTACGATACTCCGCGCAGGAGTGATTTCATGCGTCTCGCGCTCGACAACGGCTTGTTGGTCGCGGCGTTGACGGCCGGCGTTCTTCTGGCGGCCGCCGCCGGCGCGGAGGCACAGATTGGAGCGCGTCGGCACGCGTCGGGTTTCACCAGTCCGGTGGCCTTCGTTCAGGATCCCGACAATCGCAACGTACAGTTCGTCGTGGAGCAGGGCGGACGCATTCGGGTCGTCCGTGACGGCGCCGTGCTGGAGGCCGACTTCCTCAATCTCACCGGGGAGGTGCAGTCCGGCGGCGAGCGTGGGCTGCTGGGGATGGCCTTCGCTCCCCAGGGCGGCAGCGGTCGCTTCTTCGTCAACTTCACCAGCCCCTCGGGCGACACGGTCGTTGCCAGATTCCGGCGGAACGCCGGCGCCTTGACGGCCGATCCAGCGTCACGGTTCGATCTCAGGTGGGGCGGCGCCGGCGGTCCGACGAGCATCGCGCAACCATTCGCCAACCACAACGGCGGCAACCTGGCGTTCGGTCCCGACGGGTACCTCTATATCGGACTGGGCGACGGAGGATCGGGCAACGATCCCGCGCATCGCGCGCAGAACCCGCAGGAACTGCTCGGCAAAATGCTTCGCATCGACGTCAACGTCGCCGACTCGCATCCGAGCGGCTACCAGGTACCTGGAGACAACCCGTTTGCGGCCGGTCAGGGTCCGGTGGCGGCACGCCCGGAAATCTGGAGCTTCGGATGGCGGAACCCATGGCGCTACTCGTTCGACGACCCGGCACGCGGTGGCACGGGGGCGCTGGTGCTCGGCGACGTGGGGCAGAACAGCTTCGAAGAAATCGACTACGAGCCACGTGGCCGCGGCGGCCGTAATTACGGGTGGCGAAATCGAGAAGGGGCGCACGACAACGTCACGTCTCTGCCTCCCGCTTATACCCCTCTGATCGATCCGATTTTCGAGTACGGCCGGTCGTCAGGTCAGTCGGTGACCGGCGGTCTCGTCTATCGTGGCCCGGCGCTGCCGACCACCTATCAGGGCAGGTATTTCTTCGCTGACTTCGTGTCCGGTCGCATCTGGTCGATCGCCCTGACGATCAATTCGGCAACCGGCGAGGCCACGGCCTCCCAACTGACCGAGCATACGAGCGAGCTGGGAGCGTTAGGCAACATCAGCTCCTTTGGCGTCGACGCCGATGGTGAGACGTACGTCGTCAGCTATTCGCTAGGCAGCGTTTTCAAGATCATCGGTCCGCCACCGGCCCCAACCGGACTCCGGATCATCCACTGAACCCCGCGGAATTCCTGCGCGTCACGGGCGCCGCGGCGGCAGCCCTTGACATGTTATATTTGTAACATTTATGCTACGCCAATAACATCATGGCCAAGCCACTCCACACCGCGCTGACGCGCCGCGAGCGGCAGATCATGGACATCCTCTATCGTCGCGGGCGCGCGACCGCTGGAGACGTCATGGAGGACCTTCCCGGCAGTCCAAGCTATTCGACCGTTCGCACTCAGCTCCGGGTTCTCGAATCCAAGGGTCATGTCCGGCACGAGGAGGAAGGTCTGCGCTATGTCTATGTGCCGGAGGTTCCGCGGCATGCGGCACGGAAATCGGCGCTGCGGCATCTGATGACCACCTTCTTCGACGGGTCGGCAGAGAAAGTGGTCAGCGCACTGCTCGGCGGCGAAGGTGTCCGGCTCTCTGAGAAGGAACTCGAGCGGATCGCCGAACTGGTGGCGAAGGCGAAGAAAGAAGGGTCGCGATGAGCTTGCTCTTCGACAGCACGATCAAAGTATCGCTCGTTCTTCTGGTGGCGATTGGAGCGGTGGAGGCGCTCGGTCGCCGATCCGCAGCCGTGCGCCATTGGGCGCTCGCCGTCGCCGTCGGATGCGCCGCCGTTGTGCCGCTCCTCGGCCTTCTGGTTCCGACGTGGGATGTGCCTGTGGCGGTGTTCACCCCGGCATCAGAAGAAGCGACGTCGATTGTGACCGCGACGGCGGTCGTGTTCGGAGAAGGGGCGGAACCGGGGCGGGCGCCCGAGGCGCCGCGCGCAACAACGATGACACGGCCGACCGGTTTCGCGTGGCCCGTGTGGTTGCCGCTGGTGTGGAGCGCCGGGGTGGCCGTCAGCCTGTTCACGCTCATCGTCGGTCTGACGCGATTGGCCTGGCTTGCCGCCTCGGCTGAGAAAGTGGACCGGGGGCGCCTGGTCGAAATCGCGGACGAGATTCGCCGCGCGTTCGGCTTGCGGCGCGATGTGAGGCTGTTGGTCAGCAGCGTTCCGGGGACCCTCGGCACCTGGGGAGTGATTCGGCCGAAGGTGCTGCTTCCGGCCATCGCCCGCACCTGGTCTGACGATCGCGTTCGAATCGTTCTGCGCCACGAGCTGGTCCACGTACGGCGCGGTGACTGGATGATGCAACTGACAGCTGACGTCTTGCGCAGTCTGTACTGGTTCAACCCGCTCAACTGGCACGTCAGCGCGCGGCTGAGACGCGAAAGCGAACATGCGTGCGACGATGCCGTGCTGAACGCCGGTGTGGAGGAGTCCGAGTACGCCAGTCACACCTGCTCGATCTAGCCCGCACAGTAAATGCCGAGAGACAGGGGTGGATGCCCGCGCCAGCGATGGCTCGCCCCTCCAGCCTTGCAGGGAGAATCAGCGTCATGTTGAACACCAGCGTCAACCGCGCTCCGCTCACGCGATCGGCCCGTCTGGCGGCTGTCATCGCGCTTCTCGCCTTGACGATTTCCATCGCCGGATTCGGGGCACAGCGCTTCTTCACGGTCTCGGGGACCGTCGTTGATTCCACCAACCGATTCGTTCCCGACACGACGCTCGTGGTCACGAACGCCACGAGCCAAGCGAAGCACGAAATCAAGAGCGACCCAACGGGCCATTTCGAGTTCGTGGGCCTGCCGCCAGGGGAGTACGCCTTCGAAGGGCGCAAACCGGGATTCTCCACCTACAAGGATACGTTCGTCGTCGTCGGTCGCGACATCGACCGCGCGGTCGAATTGAGAGTGGGCTCGCTCGAGGAGACGGTGACGGTGGTGGGCAGCTCCTCCGAGCCAGCGGGCCAACAGGAGGCGCGCCGGCAGGAACTGGCGCGGGAGCGCATCGACGAACTGAAACGCCGCGCCGAGGCGAGATGCGAAGGCGCGGTCAGCACCGTTGGCGGGAGCATCATCCCTCCGGTCAAGCTGGTGAGTGTCAATCCACAGTATCCCGAGAACCTGAGAACGGCCCGCGTGGGCGGGGTCGTGACGGCGGATGTGGTGATCGGAATCGACGGACACGTGCAGGACATCCTGAACGTCAAATCCCCGTACCAAGAGCTCGAAGCCGCCGCCGTCGAAGCGGTCAGGCAATGGCAATTCAGTCAGACATTGCTCAACTGCACGCCGACCGAGGTGCCGATGACGGTGACGATACGGTTTTCCGCTCAGCCGTGAGCGGCCGCTCTGTCAGGCCGTCGTCAGGCGCGGCCGGCGAACTCGCGGGTCTCGGTGTGCACCCGGATCCGTTCGCCTTCTTTGATGAACAGAGGCACACGGATTTCGAGACCCGTCTCGAGTGTGGCGAGCTTCGTCACGCTGCCGCTCGCCGTGTCGCCCCGCGCCCCCAGTTCGGTGGACGCGACCCTCAACTCGACGTGAGGCGGGAACTGGACGCCGATCGGGTTTCCGTTGAACTTCTGGACCTGAACCATCAGGTTGTCCACCAACAGCTGCGTATCGTCGCCCAATACCTCCGATCGCAGCGTCAAACCGTCGAAGCTCTCCTGATCCATGAAGTGATACCCGCTGCTATCGGCATACAAATACGACGCTGAGACGGTCGTCAGGTCTGGCTCCCCGAACTTGTCGGCGGCCTTGAAAGTCTTGTCGAACACGGCTCGCGTCAGCAGATTCCGCATCTTGACTCGCACGAGCGTCTGGCCCCCACGGGCCGTCGGCCTGGAAATTTCCACGTCGAGGCAGTGGTAGGGCACGTTCTCGTACTCGAAGAACATCTTGCGCTTGAGTGCAATCGCCTCGATCAGCGCGGCCACTAGGGAAGCACCCCGAAGACGTCCTGGTACTGCCGGATTCGCCCCTGGCTGAATGCGTTCATCAGATCGGCGATCGGGGCCACCAGGCTGACCAGGGTGAACGCCGGACGGTTGAGGACCGCCCGGATGAACACGCTCCTCTCGTCGTACGGCAGCGCAGCCACGTTGGCATAGAAGCTCCGCCACGCTCGCCGTCGATCGAACAGATATCGTTCAACGTTCGACAGATAGAAGGCGGTGACGGTCGCATTGCGCGAGGTGAGGTACGCACCGACCTCACGGAGGGCAGTCGGTCCGGCAAAGTCGCCGACGACGGGAATCACCAGGTTGTTCATCTCCAGCGTCCTGACGATGTGGTAGTGCCGCTCGCTGGAGAGAAAGCTGTGATGCTGTCCGTTGCCGTCGCTCTGCGTCATCAGGTCCGTGTACGTCGGCATGTCGACGCTCGGCCCGCCGCCGATCTGGTAGTTCAGCCGCGGACCTTCTCGAAAGAAAGTCGTGTATACGAACGTGAGGCTGGTGATGTCGGCAGCGGTCAGTTCAGCGCCACGGCTTCGAGTGAGCGTGTTGAGAATCTCGCGCAGGTTCGATTCGAACAGCTGCTGATCGGGCACGGCCCGTTCGTACGCGAGCAGCAACGCTTCGTCGGTGGCCTCCGAAGACAGATCGGCGGGCCGTTTTCGCGAGAAGAGCCGCGAGATGAAGTCGGCACGATTGTCGGCCAGCTGGAACAGCGCTTTGTACATCAGATGTTCGACGAGATTCTGGCGCCGGATGTCGATAATGAACGCCATCCGCGGCTCCAGGGCCGCGATGTACGTGAAGTTCTGTTCGGGGCCGACGCCGAGGTAAACGCCGCCTCGACTCGTCCGGGCCTTGAGCGCAGGGATGACGGACTGGATCGTCGTCTCGTTCGACACGAAGTTGTCGAAGGGAAAGCTTCCGCCCGGTTCCGAGAGATCGGCGACCAGCGTCCAGAATTCAGCGTCGCTGATTTTCGACGGTAGATCCGCTGCCGCAACCGCTGCGGATACCGGGCGGTACGCCGCCGTGAAGCCCAAAGCGCAGGCGAAGAAGAGGGCCGCCAACACGCCGCGAAGGAGGGGACGACGCATGTGAGGCCCCATTTTACTCAACAGCGCCCTCTGGCACTGCGCGAATGCCCCCGGAGAACGCACCTCTACCTCCACAGGCAGCCGTTCAAGTCTGCCGACGAGCGTGCGCGGGTTCAGACGAAAGGTGCGCTAACTGAGCCGGTCGGAGACGTACGCGAACAATGCAGGGCCGAAGCGCGGCGCGACGCCCCCTCCGGGCTCAAAGCGTGGCGCGTCGCCGGGTCAACATGCGGTAAATCATCAGCACGACAATGGCGCCGACGATTGACATCACCCAGCCAGCGCCTTGTTCGGGTCCGTACAACCCGAGCGCCCGTCCGAGGAAGCCGCCCAACAGGGCGCCAACCACGCCGAGTGCCATCGTCACAATGATGCCGCCGGGGTCGCGCCCCGGCATGACCAGCTTGGCGATTGCGCCAACGATGAGACCGAAAACGATCCAGCCAATGATTCCCATCACACACCTCCGGGCGGCCGTCCGGATGCACGCGACGTTCCAGGGCGGCGAGTAGGCTCGGAAAGTCGGGTGTAGCCCCAGCCCCGAGCCGCTATTCGTATCGCAACGCCGTCATCGGGTCAAGGCGGGTCGCCTGACGGGCCGGCCACAGGCAGGCGGTGACACCCACGATCACGAGGAGTAACGTGATGCTTCCAAGTGTGATCGGGTCGTTCGGGCCGGTCTGCACGAGCTGGCTTTGAAGGATGCGTCCAACCCCGAACGCGCCCGCCAGTCCCAGCGTGACGCCAATCCCGAGCTGAACCAACCCACGTCGCAGAATGAGGTTTCGAATGTGGGCCGCCTGGGCCCCCAGTGCCATGCGCACACCGATCTCCTGCGTCCGCTGCGTCACGGAGTAGGCCGTGACAGCGTAGAGGCCGACGGTGGCCAGGACGATCGCGATAGCGGCAAAGATCGAAAACATCGTGCCGAACACCCGAATATCCCACCGCTGCTGTTCGAGAACCTGATCCATCGTGCGGATGTTCGCGAGGGGCATATCCGGATCGACGGCGAAGATCTCCTTGCGAAGTTGTGCGGTCAATGGTCCCGGATCCGAGCGTGCCCGGACGAGGACGGCAGCGCCGCGGGGTCCCGTCGCGTTCTGTTCGTGCGGAATCCACACGGCAGGATCGGGATTCGCGTTCCGGAACGATCGCTGTCTCAGGGGTGGCGTCAGCCCGATGATCGTCGCCCACGCGGTTTTCTGGCCCGCCGGCGTGTCGTCGACCAGACGAATGCGCTGGCCGATGGGGTCTTCCTTGCCAAAGTACATCGTCGCGAGCTCGGGGTTGATGATGGCCACTTCGCGGCCCGGCACGCCCTCGGTATCGCTCCACGCGCGCCCCCGCTGCAGGCGTACACCAAGCGCATCGAAGTACCGCGAACCAACGCTGACCATCGTGACCGTCGCCGGCTTTTCGCCGGCCTGAGCGGTCCGTCCGTCGATGATGAGCTGTCGTTGATTGCCTCCGCCCAGAGGCAGGGCCATGGACGTGCTTGCCCCCTCGACGGAGCCAACCGTGTTCAGCCGGTCCTGGATACTCCGCAAGACCCTCAGCTGGTCGTCGTTCGTGGGGTATTTCCTCGCCGGCAGGATGATCTGCATGACCAGCAGCCGCGAAGTGTCGAACCCTGGCTCCACGCGGTACATGTTCACGAAGCTGCGCATCATGAACCCGGCGCCCGCGAGGAGCACCAGCGCCAGGGTCAGCTCGGCGACGACGAGGCCCGTGGTCCAGCGTTTCGCGCGCAGGCCGCCACCGCCCGAGCGGCCGCCCTCCTTCAAGACCTCGTTGACGTTCGTTTTCGAGATGTGCAACGCCGGAGCGAGACCGAAGACAATCCCGGTGGCGAGACACACGACGGCGAAGAACGCGATGACGCTGGCGTCCATCTCGAAGACCATCCAATAGGGCTTGCCGACGTTCGCGGTCTCGGCGTCGAACCACCGGATGAGCAGTGCGGACAGGCCGAGCCCGACGACCCCGCTGACAAAGGCCAGCAGGACGCTTTCGACGAGCAGCTGGCGGACGATGCGCGCGCGCGTCGCGCCGAGGGAGACACGCACCGCCATCTCGCGCGATCGGTGCGCCGCCCGGGCCAGCAGCAGGTTGGCGACGTTCGAGCAGGCGATGAGCAACACGAACGCCACGGCTCCCATCAGCGCCCAGAACACCGTGCGCAGCTGATCGCCGATGATGGCTTCGTTGAAGAGCCTCAGGCGGGCCGAGATATCCTTGTTGGTGTCCTGATACTCGGTCTGGAGCTGTGCGGAGATGTTGGTCATCTCGCTCTGCGCCTGCTCCAGCGTGACGCCGTCGGCCAGCCGTCCATAGCCCATGAGGAACCGTGACTGTCTGCCCTGGGCCCGGAACGCAGGTGGCAGCTGCGACATCGGCATCCAGACTTCGGCGGTGAACGGCCACTTGATTCCGACGGGCATGACGCCGATGATGGTGACCGGCAATCCGTTCGTATTGATCGATTTGCCGATGATCGAGGGATCTGCAGCGTAGCGATTCTTCCACACGCTGTCGCTGATCAGCACGACCGGGGGGGCGCCGGGCTTATCGTCCTCCGGACCAAACGCGCGACCGAGCGCGGCCTTCTCGCCGATGATGTCGAACCCGTTCGCCGAGATGTACACGCCAGGGTACTGCTCGGGGACGCGATCGTCGGCGCTGAGGTTCATGCTGCCGTTGAAAACGATCGACATTCCCGAGAAGGTCTTGCTGGCGCGCTGCCAGTCCTCGAAGTCCTGGACGGATACGCCGAAGTTCCGATTCCGCGTATCACGTGTGTCGAGCATGATGATCCGGTCAGGCTCGTCGAATGGCAGGCCCCGAAGGATGACGGCGTTGACGATCGTGAACATCGCGCTGTTGGCGCCGATGCCGAGCGACAGCGCCGCCACGGCGGCGAGCGTGATCCAGCGATCCTTGACGAGCCGACGCGCCGCGAACCGCAGATCCTGTAGCAGGCTCATGTCAGCTCGCCACCATTTCGAGCGGGCGTTCGACGACACGGCCGTCGAACAGATGAACGTGGCGCTCGGCGTTACGTGCGTAGCGCGGATCGTGGGTCACCATACAGATGGTCGCCCCGCTCTCGTGGAGCTGGCGGAGCAGCTCCATGACCGACTCGCCGCTTTTCGAATCGAGATTGCCGGTTGGCTCGTCCGCCAGCATCATCGCCGGTTCGCCGGCAACGGCTCGAGCGACCGCGACGCGCTGCTGCTGCCCGCCTGAGAGCTGGCTCGGGAGATGCTTCGAGCGATGGGCCATCCCGACGCGTTCGAGCGCGGCGGTGACGCGATCGCGGCGTTCGCTGGTCGGCATGCCGCGATAGGTGAGCGGCAGCTCCACGTTTTCGAAGACGGTCAGATCGCCGATCAGGTTGAAGCTCTGAAAGATGAAGCCAATTTCGCGGTTGCGGACCCGCGCGCGATCTTTGGCCGGTAACTCAGCCACCGCCTGCCCGTTCAGCCAGTACTCGCCCTTCGTCGCGGAATCGAGCAGCCCGAGTATCGACAGCAGCGTCGACTTGCCGCAGCCCGAGGGGCCGGCGATCGACACATACTCGCCTTTGGCGATCTCGAGGTTGACGTCCGACAGCGCGTGCGTTTCGACCTCGTCGGTCAAGAAGACCTTCGAAACCGCTTTCAGCTTGATCACCGGTGTGGAGGCGGAAGATGCCATCGTGACCTCTCTTGAAGTCCGGCGGATTCCGGACGTTGCCTACTGGAGCCTCACGCGGTCGTAGGCGTCCCACGCGGACATGTCCGACAGGACGACCTCATCGCCGGCATTCAGGCCGGAGAGCAGTTCCACTTTGTCGACCGACATGCGACCGATCTTCACCTGAATGCGCGATGCGGTGCCGTCCGCATCCACCTTGAACAGCCCCACTGCACTCTGTTCCTGACCGAGCGCCGGACGACCGACGAATAGCACGTCGGTCAGCCTCTCGAGCTCGATCGTTCCGTCCACCGTCAGGTCCGGGCGCGATCCGCGAGGCAGCGCGCCCTCGAGCGTCACGTCCACCGTCACGGTGCCGTTCTGCACCGAGGGATCGATTCGCGCGACGCGGCCGTCCGCCAGTCCATTTCGCGTGTCGATCGACACGGCCTGTCCGATCTGGATATCGCGGGCTTGCGTTTCCGCAATCTTCAACTCGGCTTTCAACCGCGTGGGGTCGGCGACGCGCGCGAGGTTGGTCCCGGGGCCCACCTGTTGTCCGACGTCGACCGGTACGACTTGAAGCACGCCCGGAATGCCTGGACGCACGCGCAGCTCATCCACCTGACGCTGCTTCAGCTGGCGCAGCGCGCGAATCTGATCGAGGTTCGCCTGTTCGGCCGCCAGCCGGGCCCGCCCCTGGTCCTGACCCTTCTCGAGCTGCTTGCGGGCGATCTCGAACCGAGAGGCCAGCAACTGCTGATCGAGCTGGGACTGCTGCAGCGTCAGGGAGGAGACGAGCTGCTGGCTGGCGAGCTGCTTGTTGACTTCCGCCTGCAGCGACGCCTTCTTGTAGTCGGCTTCGATGATCGCGGTGGACGCTTCGCGCTGCAGCTGGTCGGTTTCGAGCTGGACACGCAGATTGGTGAGGCCGGCCTCAGCCGACTCCACCCGGAGCTTCGCGTCTTGAAGCTCCTGCTCGAGGGTGGGATTACTCAGCTCGAGAATGACGGTGTCGGCCTCGACCTCCGTTCCGGGCCTCACGATGATGCGTTCGACGCGGCCGCTGGTCGCCGCCGGGATCCAGCGCAAATCCTCGGGAACCAACGTGCCGGTCCCGCGGACCTGGCGAAGCAGCGGTCCGCGCTGTACCGTGTCAATCCACAGCGTCGAGCGGTCCACTCCAGGAGCGGCCGGCTGGAGACGTGATATCCCCACCCCCAGCACCAACACCACGGCAATTGCGCTTCCCGCGTAGATGAGTTGCCGGGTGCGCTTGCGTTTCAAATTGTCCGGGCGTGCAATATCCACCGATATGGCCTGCTGAAGGCGGCGGGCGCGGACGCTGCACCGACGCCAGGGTTAGACACCGGACACACGTTCAATGCTCCGGACACGCTCCGAGACTTGAACAACGCTTTAGACGGAGTTACCCTCCCCCCGGTTCGCCCGGCCGGCAGCCTGACGAAAAGAAGGCGAGGCTATGACACGCTGTCGATTCGTGCTCATCATTCTAGCCACGTGGGCGCTCGGCCCGACGCACGTGGCCCACGCGCAACTTGCTGCGTCCACGAGCCTTCCGCCGCTCGAGGCGCCCCGCGACGACACCAGCGCGCTCGACGGTCTGGGTGGATCGGGGCCCGCGGAGACGCCGGCGTCGGCGAGCGCGCCGACCCAGGGATCCTCCGGTGGCACTGACTACCGCGGCGCGATCGGCGACTCGATTCGCCTCCTGCTCATCCAGCATGCCGTCCGCGTGAGCACGCAAGACAAGACCCGGCGCGCTCTGACGGGGCCTTTCTTCAGCGACTATCGTCGGTCGGTCGCCATGCCCCTTCAGTGGGGCGACACCGATTCGGGAATGACGAATTATGTTCTCCATCCCGGGCAGGGAGCTGCGTCGGGATTCATCTGGCTGCAGAATTCCGCCGGCGGCGAGATGCCGTTCGCGCTGACGGCCGACTACATGAGCTCGCGGCTGTGGGCCACCTTGTGGGCGCTCGGCTACAGTCTGCAGTTCGAGATCGGTCCGTTCAGCGAAGCCTCCATCGGCAACGTCGGCATGCGTCGCGAAACCACGGGCTGGGTCGACCACGTCATAACGCCGGCCGGCGGTCTTGCGATCATGATGTTCGAAGACATGCTCGATCGCTACGTCGTCCGAAAGCTGGAGGATCGGACGGACTCGCCGGTCCTGCGCGCGATGATGCGCATGTTCCTGACGCCGTCCCGCGCCACGGCGAACGTGTCCGGTATGCGCGCGCCGTGGTACCGGGCCGGTCGGCCTGTTGGGTAGCGACGCCACGCTACTCATCAGACAACACGAAGTAGAAGATCAACGGCGTCAGAATCAGACCAGCAGCTGCGATGACGGCAAGCGACACGATGGCGAACGGCACCGTTGTCGTCAACGGCCCGACGGCTTCGACTCGCGTGCTCTCGCGAGTGAGTGTGGAGGCCATCCAGGCCACTGGTCGCTCAATCGACGGCCACCACAGCGTGATCAACGCGGCGAAGACCCCGGCGGCGCACGCTCCCGCCAGTCCCTGCAGCATCGTGATAGGTCGTGCCGCCGCTGCCGCCGCCTCGGCGCGCCTCCTCATCGTCGCGCGCCACCAGACCTGACCGGCGGTCGGGAGCCGCGCCGCGCTCAACGCCTCATGGTGCTCTTCGCGGAACAGCGTCACCACCGCCGAGAGATCAGCGCAGACGGAACACCGGCCGGCGTGGTTGCGCAGGTCGTCCGGCCAGTGCCCGGACGCCACAGCGTCGAGAATCTCGGGTTCGCGATTGCACTCCGTCATGTTCACTCCGAGTCCTTCGGCCCGGCCCCGGTTCCGCCACGGCCCAGCAGCGACGCAAGACGACGCCTTGCGCGAAACAGCATCGCCTTGATGCTCCCCGTTTTCAGGCCGAGCGACGCTGCGATTTCCTCGTGGGACGATCCCTGCGCGTAGGCGAGCCACAGCAAGTCGCGCTCGCGCGGCTTGAGCTGGGCCAGTGCTCGATTCAGATCGATCCGCTCGGCGGCCCGCTCGGTCGCGTCCGCGCGCGATTCCGTCGGTGGATGGCGACGTTCGTCGGCGGTCGACAACCGATCGAGACGAAGGCGCCGATGATGATCGTGGACGAGATTGACGGCGATGCGAAACAGATAGCGGCGCCGATGCGAATCGCTGTCATAGGAGCCGCCTGCCCGGAGGAACCGGTAATAGGCCTCCTGAAGCAGATCGTCGGCAAGCCGCCTGTCGCCGGTCGCTCTCGACAGATACGCCCACACCGATCGCGCAGTCCGGTCGTAGAACGAGCGGAACGTGTCCTCATCCATCTGGAACGCCAGGTCTATGGAGTCGGTCGCTTCACCAAACCGTTCGATGTCGGAAAGGGTCACGTCGCGCATGGCTGTCACTTTGGAGGTTCGAGAAGACCGAGACGCTGCGAAAGCAGGTACGCCACGCCGGCCGAGAGCGTGAAGCCCACCCCCAGGGCGACGATCAGGACCGCGATGACATTCAACGCCCTCGCGACCTCGTCGATGACCGTGTTCCTGACGAACCACAGACCCAGGCCGACCACCGCGAGCACGATGCCAGCCTGGACCGACCAGAGAATGCGGCCGAATGGCGCGCCCATCGCACGCGGGCCGGCGTCCAGAGGAATCGGCGCCGATTGGAGGAAGTGTTGTCCAGCCGGCGACTGAATGTACGCGATCAGATCGTCGTTGGACGTCAGGCGATCGAGCAGTTTCGAGTGGGCCTCGGTCTGCGTCTTCGCCGCGCGGAGCCAGCGCCTGTGTTCGACAGCCAGCCGCGCCAGCCAGCCTACCAGCAGGAAGGCGCCGACGAACCCGCCGAGAAGCGTCACGTAGGCCACCATGTTTTCGAATCCCCGCATGACCTGGGACGTCGGATCATTTGGCTCCTCGAAGCGGGGAGAACCGAGGTAGAACGTGGGCTGGAGGGCAATCTCAGGATGCTGCGCCAGGAAGGCGGCCAGCGCCGGGTAGGGCGCCAGGTAGCCTTCCCGCGTCAGAAGCGACGGGTCAAGGCGAAGGACCTGCGCGACGCTCGGCGGATAGTTCCTGAGCAGCTCGTTCAACTGCCCACGGACATCCTGCGCGTTGCGGCTGTCCGGCGTCACCACAATCTGCTGAGGCTGCGGAGTGGGGGCTGGCGTCACCACAACCTGCGCTCGAGGCGCGACCGGCATCGCAAAGGCAAGAACAGCCGCCCAGAACAGCCCACCCGGCAACGTTCGTGTCATACCCTCTAATTACGCGCGTCGGTGCTTGAGGTTAACAGCCTCAGGTCCGGCGACCAGCGCGGCGATCACCAAATCGCCGCTGACATTGACCATCGTCCGGCACATGTCGAGAAATCGGTCGACACCGAGGATCAGCCCCATGCCCTCGCCAGGGACGCCGACCGATTGCGCCACGATCAGCACCATCGGAAGAGATCCGCCTGGGACGCCCGCCGTGCCGATGCCGGCGAGAATCGACATCAGCATCACCCGCACCTGCTGACCCGCCGTGAGATCCAGCCCGTACACCTGGGCAAGGAAGAGAACGGTCACCCCCTCGAACAAGGCGGTCCCGTTCTGATTAGCCGTAGCCCCGACGGTCAGCACGAACCTCGAGATATCGGGCGGAATCCGAAGGCGGCTCTCGGCCACTTCGAGCGACAGCGGCAGCGTCGCGTTCGACGAGGCGGTCGAGAACGCGTACAAGAACACTTCGCGGCACCCTCGAAAGAACGCCATCGGCGAGCGCCTCGCGACGAGCTTCAGCATCGCGGGGTAGACGCCGAACTGGTGCAGCGCCAGGCCGACGACAACGGTGAGGACGTAGAGAAACAGCGAGGCGAACAGCGAGGTGCCGAATGTGAAGGCGGTGCCGAAGATGATGGCAAATACGGCAATGGGGGCGAATTTCATCACCCAGAGCACAATGCGCATGCACGCATCGAACACCTGCTCGAGCAGGCGT
The DNA here is from genome assembly GCA_035537875.1 of Vicinamibacterales bacterium. Classification (GTDB taxonomy): domain Bacteria; phylum Acidobacteriota; class Vicinamibacteria; order Vicinamibacterales; family CAVVIG01; genus DATLLJ01. The sequence goes on from DATLLJ010000037.1 coordinate 95,249, forward strand.
ATCAGCGCGTTTTCGCGCGTCGCCGCCCCTGCACTGACCGCGATGCCGAAGACCACGGCGAAGATCATCAGCTGCAACATGTCGCCGTCGAGAGCGCGGGCTGCCGTTTCGACCGGATTGCGAGGGATGAGCTCGACCAGGGTGTCCGCGAGCGGCTTCACGGCGGCTGCCTGCGTTTCGATCGTCTGGACGCTCTGTGACGCCGCGGCCGTCAGGGGGAAGGACCTGCCCGGCTTGATCGAGTTCACCATGAGCAGGCCGATGCTCACCGAACATGTGCTCAAAACAACGGTGAACGCGAGCGTGCGCCCAGCAACCCCCGCGAGGTCGTGCCCTCGCCCGAGCTCGTACACGCCGATCACCAGCGCCGAAAAGACCATCGGGACGACAATCATGATGATCGCGCGCAGGAACAGCTGACCGATCGGGCGAAGCAAGTTGGCGTTGAGCGCGACGATCCACGGTGCGTCCACGCCGTGCAGCGCCGCGCCAGCGGCGAGACCGGCCGCCAGCGCGACGAACAGCTGGGTGTGCAGCTTCAAGGCGGGTCCATCGTAGCAGGCCAGCCGGTCTGGCGACCGGGCGATGCGCGACCCGGACCTTCATGATGGCGCGGGGCAGCTAGCGACGGTAAATCGGTAGCCGCGCGCCGCCGTGAATCTCCGACAGCGCGAGCCGGACGGCGCCAAATGCGGGCTCCACTTCCAGGTGGATGACCTGACTGTGCGGCGCGAGCGAGGGCAGCTGGCGCGCAAGCTGTTCGCGCAGCCAGGGAACCGCCTTGAACATGCCGCCGGACAGCACGAACGTGAATTCCTGTGTTGCCAGGTTGAGCTGGGCGGTCACAGACGCCGCCGCGCCAAGCAACTCCTCCACGCCCCGTTCGAGGATCTTCGTGGCGGCGGCGTCGCCATCGTCGCGCGCCTGCTGTACGTGAACCGCGAGGTCGGCAAACGCCGCAGGCCTGAAACTGGCGTGATACACGGTCTGCAGCAACTCATCTGGGCGCTGAGCGCCGAAATGAGCCAGCAGCCGGTCGGTCAGGCTGGTGGCCATGCCGCGGCCGTCGGCCGCTCGCACGACGGCGCGCATGGCCAGCCTTCCAATCCAGTAACCGCTTCCTTCGTCACCCAGCACATAGCCCCAACCGCCAGCGCGGGCCGCGTTGCCCGCCCGATCGCAACCGTACGCAATCGACCCTGTGCCCGACACAATGACGATGCCCGGCGCCTCGCCAATGGCCGCCTGCAGCGCGATCAGCGCGTCATTGACGACTAGAATGCGGGCTTTGTAGCCGATGCGGCTCATGATGCTGCGGACAATCGCGAGATCCTCCGGTCGATCGACGCCCGCGATGCCGAGGCAGATGGCCGACGGCATCGCGCCGCGCGGCGCCACGGTTTCCTCCATGACCGTATAGAGGACCTTCTCGAACTCGAGCTCCCCGACCGCTTGAAGGTTCGCGCCCGGGCCCGTCGCGGCGGCCACGATACGGCCGTGGTCATTGCCGAGCAGGCACGTGGTTCTGGTGCCACCGACGTCGATGCCGAGAACGTGCACGGCGAAATCTTAGCAGGGAGGGGCGGTCGATCCGTACGTCGGCCGCATGAGGCCGAGATGACAGGAGCGGAGAAGGGATTGCACGGAAGGCCGGCGCCGCGATCATGAAGTGACCCGAAAGACGTGCGCGGATCCCTTCTCGAGCCTCACGTACAAACCATGTTCGTCGATCGCCGCCCGGGACCAGGAATACTCCTTCTGGTTCAACTGGTCGTCGAACACGACGATTTCGCTTCTCGCCATCGCGTCAAGTTCGGCTGAAAGCTGGACCAGGCCCTGCGCAGTTCTCCCTCCCAGATTGACGACGACGACCCGGAGCGCCCCGCGAAGGAGCCATCGCCACGCAACCAGATCTGCGTCCGAGTCGTCGCCGGCCGACCTGACGGAGAGCAGCTGCCATTCGCCGTCATGGAAAACTTCGTCGTTCACCACGGCCAGAAGCCGATCGTAGAAGCGACGGAGGGACTCGTCGATCGGCTGATGCCGCCAGCGTCCGAGGTGCACCGGCAGACGATCGGTGCGGCCTTCGATCTGACCTTGATAGAAGAAACGAAGTCCGGGGACGGCGCTGATGATGGTCGCCGCCGCGCGCACCCGATCGCGGAACACGACCACGCTGCGAGCCTCGTCGTGATTCTCGATGAAACGCGCCGATCGCCGCTGATAGTCGGATTGAGCCATGAGATGCCCGCGAACGTCGGTGGCCCTGGAGTGCACCAGACGATCGTAGAGGCGCTTGTCGTACGTGAAATCGAAGCCGAGCCGTTGCAGGCGCCATTCGAGATCCCAGTACACCTCGGCGAGAAGAATGAACGCCGGAACCGCCGATCTCGCCTCCACCCAGAACTCTGTCTCGGGCAGAGGGGCGCGCAGGTGACCTTTCCACGTCTCTCCGAAAACGTCGGAGAGCACGAGCATGGCCATGTCGCAGCGCGCGCCGTCAGCTAGCCGCGACAGTTGTTGGAGCTCGTCCACCATGGCCGCCCTCGTCTCAGGGTTCGAATAATCGAGCTGTGCCACGTCATTCCACGGCGCGAAGAACGGATCCCGCCCGCACGCGATCAACCGGACGTCGCCGGAAGCCACCTCGATCGCGCGAAATGCGTTCGGATTGGAACGGAACGCCGCCAGGCTTGCTTCGACGTAACGGTCCGGATCGGATCTCAGCCAGGGGTGGTCGAAACCCGTATGGTTCGGAATGAAGTCGACGATGAGCTTCATGCCGCGCGCGTGCAGCTTCCGGCGAACGGCGACAAGATCGTCCCATGTACCGACCCGAGGATCGGGCTGATAGCCCGAAATGCAGTACGCGGAGCCGGCGACGTCGTTGGCCGTCCAGTCCGGGAGCGCGTCATCGAAGGCGTTGAAGAGAGGCGGATTGTTCAGGGCGATCTGGCGTCCGAACGGACTTCGCTCCCAGATCCCCATGAGATACACAAGGTCGATGCCGCGATCGCGTAACGCATCCCACTCGCGATCGGGTACGCCTCCGAGCGTCAGCGGGCGGCCGCTCCTGCGCGACAAGTCGTCGAGCCACGGCCAGGTGTTGATCTCGTAGAGGTGCGGATGCGGGCGCATTAGGGCTGGACGCGTGCGGTCTGAGAGGGGCGGCGCACCGGATGAGGATACCCCGACTCGATTCGGTCGCATCAGCTCGCCTGGAGCGCCGAAGTCCGGACAGACTGATAAGATTGATCGAGCTTCAGAGTGATCGTGCTCAGGAATCAACGAAGCCTTCGGCGTTGGGCTGTCGGTGTCAGCCTGGTCGTGGCCGCCTGCGGATCGACGCGGACCGCCATTCCGCGACATGTCCGTTTCGCAGAGGTTCGGCCGATCGTCACCGAGCTGGGGCCGCGCCTGCCGTCTCCGTTGGGCGCGCTCTCGGATGCGCAGCGAGAGGCGGCGTGGCCCCAGTGGATTTACGCCCACGATCAAGAAATCCGCGCTCGTCTCGAACAGGGAGACGAGGACACCATCATCAACTGGATGCTATTCGGGACGTCCTTCACGTCGCAGCCTCGGGCGCTGCTCGGCGCGGTCGAGGGCGACACCTCGGCCGATCCCGACCTGGTCTTACGGAAGACGATCGAGCTGATCAACGCACGCATGGACGATCTTCTGAGCGCGCTCAGCGCTCCGGGGAGCGACGAGCGCCGCCTGTTCGCCCGCGGGTTGCTCGAACGAAAGGGCCTGCGATTCGGGAGCGCGGCGGAGCTGGCCGCCGTGCGCGATCATCTTCTGAGAGCGGTCATGCGCGTTGCCCGGGAGCAGGACACGATCGATCAGGTTCTGGCGGCCACCACCCGCAGTGGCGACTCCATCGCCGAGTTCGTCGAACGCTCCCACCTGTTTCGCACGCGCGGACTCTCGCTCGATACCGCCTTTCTTCCCAACTACGCCATCGAACAGTCGCTCGCGGAGATGAAATCGCGCGGCTTGTTGAAACCCGGAGACGTGAAACGGGTGGCCATCATCGGCCCGGGGCTGGATTTTGCGGACAAAGACGTCGGCTTCGACTTCTATCCGCAGCAAACGGTGCAGCCTTTCGCCGTGCTCGACACCCTCAAACGCCTCGGCCTGGCGGCTCCCGGTCCCGGTCCCGAGATCGTGCTCCTGGATATCAGTCCACGTGTGTTCGATCACGTGACGCGAGCTGTCGCGCGGGCGGCTGAAGGCAATGGCTACGCGATGAATCTTCCATTGACCAGGGTGACAGATTGGGCGCCTGACGTCAGGCGGTACTGGCAAACCTTCGGCGACCAGATCGGCGAGCCGGTTGACGCGCCGGCGCCGCCGGCGATCACGGCGCAGGCAGACTCGCGGGCTGTCCGTGTCGCGCCCTCGGCCGTCCAGCGGCTGTCTGTCACGGACCTCAACATCGTCGCTGAGCGCCTCGACGGCGGGGCGTTCGACCTGATGATCGCGACCAATGTATTCGTGTACTACGACGTTTTCGATCAGGCGCTGGCGTTAAGCAACGTCGAAGCAATGCTGAAACCGGGAGCTTTCCTTCTGGCGAATTTCCCGGCGCCCGAGGTGAGAGCACTGACCATTCGGCCGGCGGAGACAGTCACGACGGTGTACGGCCGCGATCGGAACGGGGTCGAGAGCATATTGGATTTCATGGTCTGGTATCAGGCCCCGTCGAACTGACATGGTGTTCCGATTCCCGACTCTCGCGGTGACAGGCGTCGCCCTTTTGGTGGTTGCCGGCAGTGCCCTGCAGCATCAGGCGTCGAGCGCCCAGTCAGGAGGGTCCACTGGTCTCAACGTGTCCTCCGCCGAACGGGCCGCCGTTGCGGACGTCGATGCCGTCGTGCGCCTCCAGCAGCAGCTCGACAGCGGCAAAGTCAGGCTGACGTTCGAGAAGGATTTAGGATACCTTCGGTCGTTGCTGCGAGCCTTGAACATCCCGGAGTCGTCGCAGACGCTGGTGTTCTCGAAATCGAGCGCCCAGATGTCAGGCATTTCGCCGGAGAAACCACGCGCCATCTACTTCAACGACGATGTCTATGTGGGCTGGGTGCAGGAAGGCGCGCTCGAGCTCACCGCAGTCGATCCCAAGCGCGGGCCTTTCTTCTACACGCTGCCGCAGCTCGAGGAGGTCCCGCCGACGTTCGAACGCCACACCAGCAGCTGCGTCGGCTGTCATGACTCGTCCGAGGATCCGTCGCGCCTGATCCCGAGGCTCCTGAAGCTGTCCGTCGTCCCGGACCGCAACGGGCTCGCGATTCAGGCGGCTGCTCTGGTCACGACCGATCGGAGCCCGTTTCGCGAGCGGTGGGGCGGCTGGTACGTGACGGGCACCCACGGACGGCAGCGGCACATGGGCAACGAGACGTTTGCCGCTCCGGCTGGCGATCTGAGCATTTCGGCCTTCGTTGCCGCACAGGACTTGACCCGCGGGGCGAACGTCACCGATTTGAGGAGGTACTTCGACACGACGCGGTATCTCACTCCGCACAGTGACATCGTCGCGCTCATGGTGCTCGGGCATCAGACGCACGTCTTCAACCTGATGAGCGTCGCCGTCTACAAACTGCAGACGGCACTGAGCGACGATCCGAAGGCGGATGTCGAGGCTCTGGCCAGGGAGCTCGGCGAGCCGATTGTTCGTGCGATGTTGTTCTCAGGCGAAGTCCGCTTGACGGATCCGGTCGCTGGCACCTCCGGGTTTGCCGAGGAATTCCAGCGTCGAGGACCGCGAGACGGTCGCGGGCGTTCGCTCCGCGATCTCGATCTCGAGACCAGGCTGCTTCGCTACCCCTTGAGTTATGTGATTTACGCGGAGTCCTTCGATCAGCTGCCGACGACAATCAAGGACTACGTGTATCGTCGCCTTCACGAGGTGTTGAGCGGCGAAGACCAGACGTCGCCCTACGCGCACCTGTCCGCCGCTGATCGCGAAGCCATTCTGGGCATCCTGAGAGACACGAAGCCGGATTTTCGACAGCCCTAGCCAAAACTCGGAGCCGGGAAGAGGACGCCTCCGAACAACAGGTACGCGAGGAGCAGCGTCCACACCACGTTGAACGCCTGACCGCCCAGAAACGCGAGAGCCGGGCGGCCCCCTTGAGTCGTCACGAGGTCGCCGAACCGTGTCTCGAGCCCGATGGACACGAATGCCAGCGCGAACCAGATGGTTCGCATCGCCGAGAACGTCCCCTGGGTCTCCTTGAGCAGGGCGGGCGACAACAGGAACGAAGCCATGAGCGAGGCCGCGAGAAATCCGATGACGAACTTCGGAAAGCGGTCCCAGATCACGCGAACGCCTGGGCGCGCCGTGGATCCACTCGAGTCCCTCATTGCCCACCAGATGGTCAAGATGAACGCCGCGACTCCGATGAGCACGTTCTGCGACAGCTTCACCACGACCCCGGCATCGCGGGCCGGGCCGCTGACGATTTCGGCGGCTGCGACGACCGAGGCGCTCGTGTCGAGTGTGCCGCCGAGCCAGGCGCCGCCGACAACGTCGGGAATGCCGAACGCGATGATGAGCTGGGGCATGATGACGATCATCGGTGCGGCGACGAGAATGACGAGCGAGGTGACGTACGACAGCTTCTTCCGGTCGCCCTGAATCGCGCCGCAGGCGGCGATGGCCGCAGAGACGCCGCAGATCGACACAGCCGTTGCCAGCATGGTCGCCAGCTCGTCGTCCACGCGCAGGCGGCGGGCGAGCCGGAAGCAGACGAACCAGACGGCTGTCACGACGAGCAGCGCCTGCGTGATGCCGAGCACGCCGGCGCGCAGCAGGTCGTCGAACAGAATGCTGGTGCCAAGAATGACCAGGCCGGTCTTGATATAGAACTCAGTCCGGATGGCGTCGGTCAGCCAGGCGGGCACGCCGATCGCGTTGCTGATGAACATCCCGAACGCGACGGCCAGAATCACGTATTCGATTCCGTACGCCGACACCCTCACGTTGCCCGCAACGACCTGCGAAAGCGACGCGACGGCATAGACTGCGGGGAAACCGACCACGAACCTGGCCGCTGATCCGTCCATCAAGAAGATGGCGGCCGCTGCCAGAGCCCCGACGCCTGCACCAACGGTCAGGAGTCGGAGGAGGTTCTGTCCGCCCATCACAACGGAGGTCAAGTCCCCGAACTCAGACCAGCCGAAGGCAGGCAATCCGGGCCGGACACCGGCGAGCACGAGCGCCATCGACAAGAAGGCGACCCATACGGCGAGCCAGTCTTCCGTGGACCAGCTCGAGGGCGCCGTCGCCGGAAGGGAAGTGCCGCGAGCCTCGGATGCGGCGTCGCTGACCGTGAGTTCTTTCATGGCCATCCTGGTTGTGCGCTCCTGGCGCGCGGCCCATTTTACCTGCCGACCGACGAGCTTGCCCGGGTTGTCTCGCCTGCCCCTGTCCTGGGCCTGGCGACGATCGGACCCCGGGCGGCGCGCCGCCCAGGGGCCCGAGGGCGCCTGAAGCTGATGCGCACGTGCGGGCACGCGTCGTGCACCAGTGCAAGGTCGGAGGACCGGAACCATGTGGAACAAGGATGAGTTCGAAGGAAAGGCCGAGCAGGTCAAAGGCAAAGCCAAGCAGGCGGCCGGCGATCTGACCAACGACGAGGATCTGATCGCCGAAGGCGAAGCGGACGAAGCAGCTGGAAAGGTGCAGGACACCGTTGGACGCGGAGCTCGCAAGGTCGGCGAAGCGATAGAAGATCTCGGCAAGAAGATAAAGCGCTAGCTTCGGTGTGCACAGTCGCCCGGCCGTCATCGCCGGGCGACCGTGCAGTTAGAATATCCGGATGCCAAAACTCACCGTAGAGGGATCTGGAACCATAGACGTGTCATCGGGCCGTCGGCTCGTGCGCGCCATTGAAGCGGACGCTCACGTCGACATCATGCACGCGTGTGGTGGTTTTGCGCGCTGTACCACCTGCCGCGTGGAGTTCGTGGAGGGCGAGCCAGCGCGCATGACCGCAGCCGAGAAAGAACGACTCGCGGCACGCGCGCTCACCGGCGTTCGCTTGTCGTGTCAGATTCTGTGCGAGCACGATATGACGGTCAGGGTCGTGAACCGGTTTTCAAGCTCAGGCCGTCCCGATCCGGGACCGATGCCGGAGGACACGATTACGCCGCCTCCGGTCTGGGTCTAGACTCGGGTGGCGGCCTTCAGAGCGGCGAGGACCTCTGCCGGCGGAGCGTGATGGCCGGCTTCACGGCTGATGAACCGATACAGTTCTCGTCCGTCTGCGGCGACGACGAGAACGCCGCCCTGCTGAAGCGGGTCGCCAGCGACGCGTGACTGTCGAAATCCGCTCCGGCGCGCCTGGAGGCTTCGCCTGAGCACGCCGGGCGTCAGCACGGTGCGCAAGCCCCGCCTCATCCCCACCACGTCGTATGCCCGGCGTGTCGGATCCGTGAAGAGAGGAAAGGGGACGCTCTGCTCATCGCGAAACGCCCTCATCTGCTCCAGGGTCCCGTGGCCGACCACGTAAAGCTCGCCGCCGAGCGATCGCACTTCGTTGAGCCATGACACGATCTCGGCCACCTGCTGCCTGCAGAACAGGCAGCCAAAGTGGCGAACGAACACGACCACTGCCGGTCGTTCCCGCCATAACTGACCGAGAGGGAGCTCTCGGCCTTCTGGATCCAGCACGTTCGTGTCGTCCAGGATGTGCGACATCGCCTCCACCCTATAATCACTGACGCATGGCATCGCGGCGCAAACACCGGAAGTCGGGTGACACGCGCGGGCACGACGTGGCGGCGCAATCGCCTACCAACGTACCCGGTGGGATCTGGCTGCGTGCCGCCTTGATCGTTCTGGCCGGAATCATCGCATACGCGAACAGCCTGTCCGGACCCTTCGTGCTCGACGACCAGGACACGATCGTCATGAACGAGCAGATTCGGCAGCTGGCGCCCTCCGTGGTGTTGTTTCCTGCCGTCGAGCTGCCGGTCGCCGGACGACCCCTGGTGAACGTGACGTTCGCGTTGAATTATGCGGTTGGGGGCCTCGCTGTCGGTGGATATCACGCGGTCAATATCGCGCTGCACATCGCATCCGCGCTGCTTCTGTTCGGGATCGTACGGCGGACGCTCGAGCGGATCGCCGGCCGCCCGAGTGAAGTCGTGTCAATGGGCACGGCGTCGAGCGTTCCGCTCCAGCGTGGACTCTCAGCGACGGACCTGGCGTTCGCGACCGCCATCATCTGGCTCGTCCACCCCCTCCAGACCGACGCCGTCGACTACCTCACCCAACGCACCGAGCTGGTGATGGGGCTGTTCTATCTCCTCACCTTCTACTCGAGCATTCGCGGTTACGAGCACAACCGATGGCTCATCGTCGCGGTCGTCTCCTGCGCGCTGGGAATGGCCTCCAAGGAGTCGATGGTGACGGCTCCGTTCCTCGTGGCCATGTATGACCGGATTTTCGTTTTCGACAGTTTCCGGGAAGCGTGGAGTAAACGCTCGCGTTTCTACCTCTCGCTGGCGGCGACCTGGCTGGTCCTGGCGATGGTCGTGTGGTCGGGTCCGCGCTTCAGATCCGCGGGCTTTTCCGCGGGCGTGAGCGTGTGGACGTACCTGCTCAATCAGACCCAGATGATCGTGAGGTACCTGCGGCTGGCCGTCTGGCCGAGTGGGCTCGTGGTCGATTACGGCGCGCCCCGCGCGCTCGGACCGGGAGATGTCGTGCCTCACGCGGGGCTCGTGCTCGGTCTGGTGGCGCTGACAATCTGGGCTCTGGCGCGCTGGCCGATGGTGGGCTTCCTGGGTCTCTGGTTCTTCACGACACTTTCGCCGACCTCGAGCATCGTGCCGATCGCCACCGAAGTCGGCGCCGAACGCCGGATGTACCTGCCGCTCGCCGCCCTCGTCGTGCTCGCCGTCCTGGGCGTCTCATGGCTTCTCGCGCGGCTGATGAGGATGCGTGGGCTGTCGAGCGAGCGGGCGCAGCTCGCGGGGGCCGCTGCGCTGGCCGTTGTGGTGATTCTGCTCGGCGGCGCGACCATCGCGCGCAATCGCGAGTACGCGTCGGCCGTCACGCTGGCCCGAGCCACACTCGAACGATGGCCTACGCCGCGCGCGCAGCATTCTCTCGGCGCCGCGCTCGTGGCGGACATGCAGTACGAAGAGGGCATCCGCCAGCTGACCGAGGCCGTCGACGGCGATCCTGGCGCACGCTACACGCTGGGCGTCGCGCTGTTCCAGCAAGGCAAGCTCCCCGAGGCGATCGTCCAGCTGCGAGAGTTCCTGGCCAGGGAATCGCTCCGCATCGAGGTGCCAGCGGCGCACGAGCTCGTCGGCCGCGCCTTGCGAGCCCAGGGTCGGTACGCAGAGGCCGGCGAGGAGTTCCAGCGGGTCCTGCAGATGACACCTTCGAGGCGCGAGGTGCACGGGCTGCTCGCCGAGAGCCTGATGAGGCAGCAGAAGTTCGGCGAGGCCGTCGGCCACTACCAGCAGATGCTCGCCTATCGTCCGAACGACATCAGCGCGCTGATGCAGCTCGGGATCTCGCTGATCGCGCTGGGTCGCGCCGATGAAGCCATCGTCCAGTTCCGGCGGGTGGTGGAGCTCATTCCGCGAGACGGCGTGGCCAACCGCAACTTGGCGCGCGCGCTCCTGGAAAGAGGATCGTTCGACGAAGCCGCACTGTACGCGAGAGAAGCGACGAACCTGCTGCCCAACGACGCCGTTGCCCACGACCAGTTGGGGGTGGCCCTCGCCAATCTGGGGCGGCTGGACGAAGGCATTGCGGAACTCCAGCGCGCCGCGCAGCTCGACCCGGCCGACCCTGAGATTCGCAGCCATCTGGCGGCAGCGCTCCAGGCGAAAGAGAACCCTAACCGCAGGCCTTAACGGGATATCATTCGGTCATGTCCCGAACGCCTCTGGCCGGCGTCGCGACCGTGCTGTGCCTGATGACCGGGCCGGCGGGATCGGCCCCCATCCTCCGCGCGGCGGACGCGAACCTGTTTCCCATCCTGCAGTCCGAGCTCCAGCGCAACTTTCAGATTCTCAGCAAGCAGGCCGACCCCGCGTATTTCATGAGCTACGCGGTTCACGATACGCGGACGGCTCTGATTCAGGCATCGGTTGGTGCGCTGCAGCGCAGCGACGACTCCCGCAGCCGATCGGCGACCGTTGAAGTGCGGGTTGGAGACTACGCCCTCGACAACACGCACCCGATCCGCGGCGACACCAGGGGTGGTCCGCGCGTCAGTCAGGTCTCGCTGCCGCTGATGGATGAAGAAAAGCCGATCCGCCTGGCGCTCTGGCGCGCCACCGACCGCACCTTCAAGCAGGCCAGCGAGGCGCTCACTCGCGTCCGCTCCAATATCGCAGCGAAGGTTAAGGAAGAAAACCCGGCGGGCGACTTTTCACAGGAGGAGGCGCAGCAGTATACCGGCGACCCGGTCAGCTTCACCCTGGACGCCGCTGCGTGGGAGGATCGCCTGCGGAGGGTCTCGGCGCCGTTCGCCAATGAGCCCTTCGTGTTTCGCAGCGACGTCTCGCTGTCCGTGGAATCGGATAACCGGTATTACGTCAACAGCGAGGGATCGCAGGTCGCGACCGGCGGGATTGCCTGGCGCTTGTTCATCCAGGCCGCCACGAAGGCCGACGACGGGATGGAGCTTCCGCTCTACACGAGCTACTTCGCCACCTCGCCCGAGGGATTGCCGGACGAAACCAAGCTTTTGGCTGACGTGCGGGGCATGATCGAGCTTCTGTTGCGGCTGCGCAAGGCGCCGCTCGTCGATCCGTACTCGGGGCCGGCAATCCTCTCGGGACGGGCCGCCGGCGTGTTCTTCCATGAAATCTTCGGCCATCGCATCGAAGCCAGCCGGCAGCGGAACGCCGATGACGGGCAGACGTTCGTGAGCCGCATCGGCCAGCCGGTCCTGCCGACGTTTCTGAGCGTGGTCTTCGACCCGACCGTGAAGAAGACAGGCGACGTCGAGCTGATGGGCCACTATCTGTACGACGATCAGGGCGTCAAGGCGAGGCGCGTGACGGTCGTGGATCAAGGCATTCTTCGCAACTTCCTCGTCGATCGCTCGCCGGTGCGCGATTTCGTCCGCTCGAACGGCCACGGGCGGGCGCAGGCTGGATTCCACCCCGTGTCGCGGCAGTCGAACATGATCGTGGAGTCGAGTCGCACCGTGGCGGGGGCAGAGCTGCTGAACATGCTGCGAGACGAAGCGCGGCGTCAGGGCAAACCGTTCGGGCTGCTGTTCGACAACATCGAAGGCGGGTTCACGAACACCGGACGCGGCTCGCCCAACGCCTTCAACGTGTTGCCGAACGTCGTCTACAAGATCTACACGGACCCGGCGCGCGAACCCGAGCTCGTTCGAGGTGTCGATCTCATCGGCACGCCGCTGTCGGCGTTCGGCAAGATCATCGCGACCGGTGACACCGTGGACATCTTCAATGGCGTGTGCGGGGCGGAGAGTGGCGGCGTCCCCGTGTCTGCCTCATCGCCACCGTTGCTCGTGAGCGAAGTCGAGGTGCAGAAGAAGGATCAATCCGTCGACGCGCTCCCGATACTGTCTGCGCCCGCGTTGATCGGGAACCGCAAGTCGTGACCTGCGTACCGGGCGGATCGGACAGGGGTACGAGGTGCGAATGAAACCGGCACGAATCACGACGGCCGTCGCGCTCGTCATCGCGCTCTTGTTCGCGTCGGCGCCTGGCGCCCAGGACACCCCGCTGATGTCAGCCATGCAGGACGAAATGCGCCGGTCGATGACCGAGCTTCGACTGCCTGGCGAGCCAGGACCGTACTACGTCGAGTACGAAGTCAACGATCTCGTATCCATGCGAGCTGTCGCACGGCTCGGTGGCATCGTCGACGATCTGGCCGATCGGGGCCGAACGCTGCAGGTGCAGGTCCGCGTCGGCGACTATGCGTTCGACAACTCGCGATTCATCACCCAGGACCGCGGCGCTCGCGCGCCGGCGCTTTCCGAACTGACGGCATCGCTCGATGACAACTACGACGCGATGCGCCAGCAGCTGTGGCTCACGACGGATGCGGCGTACAAACACGCCGTCAATGTCTTCGCGAGAAAGAAGGCGACGTTTCAGAATCGAACCGTCGCCGATGCGATTCCAGATTTCTCGCGCGACACCCCCAACGACGTCGTTGAGACCACCGTGGCACCAAGACCCCAGGGCCGTGAATGGGTCGAGCGCGCCAGAGAGCTGTCCGCCATATTCGCGGCGACCGGAGGGCTGGAGGGTTCGGAGGTCTGGCTGTCGGAGACCCACGGGAACCGGTATTACCTGAACAGCGAGGGCTCGAAGACGGTGACGCCTGTGGGCTCGGCGTACCTGCGGATTGCCGCCGAGGCGCAGGCTGAAGACGGGGCGACTGTCCGCGATCTGGTCGTCATGATCGAACGCACGCTCGACGATCTGCCGCCGATGGAACAGCTTCGTATGATGGTGGCCGACGTCGCGAATCGGACCAGGATCCGGCGATCGGCCGGGGTCGGCGAGGAGTTCACGGGCCCCGTGCTCGTCGAAGGCCAGGCGAGCGCCCAACTCGTCCGGCAGACGCTCGTGCCGCTGCTCCTGGCGCGGCGGCCGGCGGACGCCGAGAACCAGCGGTTCGGGCAGGGCCAGGGACAGGCGACGCCGTTCCTGACACGCATCGGTTTGCGCGTGTTGACCGATTCGTTTTTCGTGAGCGATACCCCGTCGGTGCGCCAATTGGACGGCCGCCCCGTCGCCGGCGCCTATCTAGTCGACGACGAGGGCGTGCTGGCGAAAGATGTCTCGCTCGTCGAGAAAGGGCGGCTCGTCACGCTGCTGACCGGCCGGACGCCTCAGAGAAGACTCCTCAAGTCCACCGGACACGGGCGCTCAGGCACCGTGCATGCCGGGGTGTTTCAGATGAGCAGCACCGAGGCGATTCCGTTGCCGCAGCTCAAAACGAAGTACCTCGACCTGCTGAAGCTTCAGGACAAGTCCTTCGGCTACATCGTCCGTTCGATCGCGCCGCCCGGAGAGGCGCCCGGTGGACAGGGCGGCGGCCCGGTGATTCTCGACATCGTGAAGGTCACGCTGGATGGTCGGGAAGAGCCGGTACGTGGCCTCCGTTTCGGCGACGTCCCGCCGTCAGCCTTCAGGGACATTCTCGAAGCCTCGCAGGAGCGCACGCTCGAGAACTACCGCATCAACGTGGTCGGTGCGGCATCCGTCATCGCGCCGAGCATGATTTTCGAGGAGCTCGAGATCGAGCAGACGCGGGAGATCGTGCAGAAGCCGCCGCTTGTGCCGTCTCCGCTGGCGCCGTAGGGAAGGCTCAGGGCTTAAGGCTCAGGGCTTAAGGCTCAGGGCTTAAGGCTCACGTCTCAAGCCTTGAGGTTCAGGGGCCTTGGACCCGGGTTTGCTCGCCCCTTGACGTGAGCCGCGACCACCGAAAGCTTCGCGTCTTCGTTCTCGCCGACGCGCTGGTGCCAACGGTCTACGCCATCAGTCAGAATCTTCCGGCTTGCTGAGCGGTTCGGCCTTCAAATGCAACTGAGGCGAGCCGCGGTCTCAGTCGCCTCCAACATCGTTGAAGGATGTGCACGCCGGTCGACGAAGGAGTATCTCAATTTTCTCAATATCGCCGCCGGGTCTGCCAGCGAGGCTCGTTATCTCACGGATCTCTGTTGTCGACTTGGCTTCCTGCCCGAAGCTGGGGCGCAGCCGGTTGTCGCAGGTTACACGGACCTCGCAGCGGGCCTCGAAGCTCTTATCCAGTCCCTGAGCCTTAAGCCCTGAGCCTTAAGCCCTGAGCCCTAAGCTACGCCAGCGGCGCCGGTAGATCCGACCTGCCCATCAAGAACGCGTCGACGCCGCGAGCCGCGCTTCGACCTTCGGCGATCGCCCAGACGATGAGCGACTGCCCGCGCTGCATGTCGCCGGCCGTGAAGATGCCGGGCACGCTCGTCATCCACGTGCCGTCACGCCACACGTTGCCTCGATCGGTCATGCGCACGCCGAGTTGATCGAGCATGCCGTTGCGTTCGGGTCCAAGGAACCCCATCGCGAGGAGGACGAGCTCCGCTTTGAGCTCGAAGTCGGATCCGGGCACCGGCTCGAAGCTCATGCGTCCGTCTTTGATGACCGAGGCGACCTGAATGGCGTGGAGTGTCGACACTCGTCCCTCTGCGTCGCCCTTGAAGCGCTGGGTGGAGATGGAGTACAGCCGGTCGCCCCCTTCTTCGTGAGCCGTTGATACGCGAAAGATATTCGGCCAGAGCGGCCACGGGTTGCTTTCGGCGCGGCTGTCTGGCGGTCGTGCGAGCAGCTCGAGCTGATGGACGTGTCGAGCGCCCTGACGATGGGCCGTGCCGAGACAGTCCGCGCCGGTATCGCCGCCGCCGATGATGATGACGTGCTTGTCGGCGGCGGTGATCAACTCTTCGGCGACGCGATCGCCCTCGCAGATGCGGTTCTGCTGCGTCAGGTATTCCATCGCGAAATGGATGCCGCGCAGCTCGCGCCCGGGGACGTTGAGATCGCGTGGCGCAGTCGAGCCGCCGGCAAGCACGATCGCGTCGTAATCGCGCCGCAGCTCGTCGACCGGCACGTGGACCCCGACGTTGGCGCCAGTCCTGAACTCGACGCCCTCCCCGCGCATCACGGCGAGCCGGCGTTCGAGAAACCGCTTTTCCATCTTGAACTCGGGGATGCCGTAACGCAGCAGGCCGCCGATGCGGTCGGCGCGCTCGAGAACGGTCACGAGATGGCCGGCGCGGTTCAGCTGGTCGGCAGCGGCGAGGCCGGCCGGGCCTGAGCCGACGACGGCGACGCGTTTGCCGGTGCGAACCAGGGGGGGACGCGACGTCACCCAGCCTTCGTCGAACGCCCGATCGACGATCGACACCTCGATCGCCTTGATCGTCACCGGTTCGTTGTTGATGCCGAGCACGCACGATCCCTCGCACGGCGCAGGACACAACCGTCCGGTGAACTCCGGAAAATTGTTCGTGGCGTGCAGCCGATCGATCGCGGCGTGCCACCGATCGCGATAGACGAAATCGTTCCAGTCAGGAATGAGATTGCCGAGCGGACACCCCTGGTGGCAGAAGGGGATGCCGCAGTCCATGCAGCGGGCGGCCTGTTCTTTCAGCGCCGCCTCCGGGTACGGGACGTACACCTCGCGCCAGTCGTGGATGCGAACGGGAACCGGCCGTGTTGGCGCCTTCTTCCTTGCGATCTCGACGAACCCTGTCACTTTGCCCATGAGAATAAGAATTGAGTCAGATGACTAGATTCTTTTACCCTGCCCCCACCAGCTCGGCGAACTCGACCGGCCGGCCCTGAGCGGCGGCGACGGCCTGCGCGGTCAGCACGCGCTTGTAGTCGCGCGGCATCACCTTGACGAACAACGCGGCCATGTCGCGCCATGCTTCGAGCACCCTCGCGGCATGGTCGCTGCCGGTGTACAAGACGTGGCGGCGGATCAGATCGCGGACCAGATCGACGTCCTCCGCCGAATCGAGCGCTTCGAGCTCGACCATCTCCCGGTTGCAGCGCTTGGCGAACGTCCCGGTGATGTCGAGTACGTAGGCGATGCCACCCGACATGCCGGCCGCAAAGTTGCGGCCGGTCTTGCCAAGCACGACGACGCGGCCGCCGGTCATGTACTCGCACCCGTGGTCGCCGACGCCTTCGACGACCGCGAACGCCCCGCTGTTGCGGACGGCAAAGCGCTCGCCCGCGACGCCGCGGAAATACGCCTCGCCGCTCGTGGCCCCATAAAGAGCGACGTTGCCGATGATGATGTTCTCTTCGGGAACGAACGTGGCCTGTTTGGGCGGGTAGACGATGACTTTTCCGCCCGACAGGCCCTTGGCGATGTAGTCGTTGGCGTCGCCCTCGAGTTCGAGGGTGATGCCCCTGGGGACGAAGGCGCCGAAGCTTTGGCCGGCCGATCCCTTGAACCGAAGAGAGATCGTGTTATCGGGGAGCCCCGCGGCGCCGTACCGGCGGGTCACGTGGTACCCGAGCATCGTGCCGACGGTGCGATTGACGTTGCGGATGGGCAGCTGCAGTGCAACGGGGGTCCCGCGTTCGATCGCGTTCGCGCACTGGACGATGAGCTCGTTGTCCAGCGCACCAGCCAGCCCGTGATCCTGTGCCGTGACGCACCGCCGCGGCGCGTCGGGGGCGACGGGGGGCTGGTAAAGGATTGCCGAGTAGTCGAGGCCCCTGGCTTTCCAGTGGTCGACCGCCTGATGGAAGTTCAAGCAATCGACTCGGCCGATCATCTCGTCCATGGTCCGGAATCCAAGCGCCGCCATGTATTCGCGCACTTCCTGCGCAACGAAGCGGAAGAAGTTCTCGACGAACTCCGGCTTGCCGGTGAAATTCTTCCGCAGCTCCGGATCCTGCGTCGCGATGCCGACCGGACATGTATTCAGATGACAGACGCGCATCATCACGCAGCCAGAGACCACGAGGGGAGCCGTGGCGAAGCCGAACTCCTCGGCGCCGAGCAGCGCGGCAATCGCCACGTCACGGCCGGTCTTCAGCTGTCCATCCACCTGCACCACGATGCGATCGCGGAGCCGGTTCATCATCAGCACCTGCTGCGTTTCCGCGAGACCAAGCTCCCACGGGATGCCGCCATGTTTGATGCTGGTCTGGGGTGAGGCGCCCGTGCCGCCATCATGTCCGGAAATCAACACCACATCGGCATGCGCCTTCGAGACGCCCGCCGCAACCGTGCCGACGCCAGCCGTGGCGACCAGCTTCACGTGGATCCGCGCCGTGGGATTGGCGTTCTTCAGGTCGTGAATCAGCTGCGCGAGATCCTCGATCGAATAGATGTCGTGATGCGGCGGCGGCGAGATGAGGCCGACTCCCGGCGTTGCGTAGCGGACCTTCGCAATCCAGGGGTAGACCTTGTGGCCGGGGAGCTGACCGCCTTCGCCGGGCTTCGCCCCCTGCGCCATCTTGATCTGGAGATCCCGGGCATTGACGAGGTACTCGCTTGTCACGCCGAAGCGCGCTGACGCCACCTGCTTGATCGCGCTGTTGCGCGAGTCGCCGTTCGGATCCGGCCGGTACCGGGCCGGATCCTCGCCCCCTTCCCCCGTGTTCGACTTGCCGCCGAGGCGGTTCATCGCGATCGCGAGGGTTTCGTGCGCTTCCTGGCTGATCGATCCGTACGACATCGCTCCGGTCGCAAAACGCTTGACGATGACTTCGACCGGTTCGACTTCGTCGATCGGCACCGGGGCGACCGCTTTCAGCTCGAGCAGGCCACGAAGCGTTGCCCGGTGGCGGCTCTGGTCGTCGACCAGTCGGCTGTATTCCTTGAAGATGGCGTACTGGCCCGTACGCGTCGCATGCTGCAGCTTGAAGACGGTGTCCGGATTGAACAGGTGATACTCCCCGTCGCGCCTCCATTGATATTCGCCGCCCGATTCGAGCTCGGCCGGGGCGCCGGCGAGGTTGTGAAACGCCCGGCGATGCCTCTCGATCGTCTCCGCCGCGACGATGTCGATTCCGACGCCGCCGATCCGCGACGCCGTCCATGTGAAGTACTTGTCGATGAAGGGGCGGTTGAGTCCGACCGCCTCGAAGATCTGCGCGCCGCAATAGCTTTGCAGCGTCGAGATGCCCATCTTCGACATCACCTTGAGGATGCCCTTGTTGAGCGCCTTGATGTAGTTCTTGACCGCCTGGGCGTGCGTGACGCCGACCAGGATGCCCTGCCGGATCATGTCGTCGAGCGTTTCGAACGCGAGGTAGGGATTGACCACGCCGGCGCCGTAGCCGAGGAGCAGCGCGCAGTGGTGGACCTCGCGGGCGTCGCCGGACTCGACGACCAGCGCGCAGCGCGTGCGGGTGCCTTCGCGGACCAGATGGTGGTGCACGCCGGCCGTCGCGAGCAGGCTCGGAATTGGCGCCAGGTCGCGATCCGTGCCGCGATCGGACAGGATGAGGATGTTGTACCCGGCTTCGACCGCCTTGCTGGCGGCATCCTTCAGGCGCTCGAGCGCGAGCTCGAGGCTCGCGCCATTGCCCCGCGGATCGAACACCATCTGCAGCGTCGTCGATCGGAACCCGGGGTAATAGAGGTGCCGCACCTTGGCGAGCTGGTCGTTGTCGATCACGGGGTACTTGATCGCGATCTGGTGACACGACTCGGGACGCGGATCGAGCAGGTTGCCTTCTGGGCCGATGGTCGATCCCATCGCCGTCACCAGTTCCTCGCGAATCGCATCGAGCGGCGGATTGGTCACCTGCGCGAAGACCTGCGTGAAATAGTCGTAGAGCAGCCGCGGGCGATCCGACAGGACGGCGAGCGACGTGTCGCTGCCCATCGAGCCGACGGCTTCCTCGCCTTTCGACGCCATCGGTGCGAGCAGGACGCGCAGATCCTCGTCGGTGTAGCCGAAGGTCTGCTGGCGGCGCAGGACTGTTTCGTGGCTCGGCGGCGGCAGGTACGGGGCCGGCGGCAGATCCTCGATGTCCACCAGGTTGCCCTTCAGCCAGTCGGCGTACGGATGCGCGCGAGCCAGGTCGCGCTTGATCTCTTCGTCGGCCACGATGCGGCCCTGCGCCGTGTCAACGAGGAAGATGCGGCCCGGATGCAGCCGTTCCTTGATGAGGATGTTCTCGGGTGGAATGTCGAGCACCCCGACCTCCGACGCCATGATCACGAGGTCGTCCTTGGTCACGTAGTAGCGCGACGGCCGAAGGCCGTTCCGGTCGAGGACGGCGCCGACCACCGATCCGTCGGTGAAGGCGATCGAGGCCGGCCCATCCCACGGCTCCATCAGCGACGAGTGATACTCGTAGAACGCTTTGAGCTCGGCCGGCATCGACTCGTGCCCCGCCCATGGTTCCGGAATCATCATGAGGATGGCGTGGGGCAGCGATCGCCCCGCCATCACGAGGAACTCGAGGACGTTGTCGAACGTGGCCGTGTCGCTTCCGCCCTCGCGGATGATCGGGAGAATCTTCCTCAGGTCGTCGCCGAGAAGCGGCGACGACAGCAGCCCCTCTCGCGCGCGCATCCAGTTGATGTTGCCGCGCAGCGTGTTGATCTCGCCGTTGTGCGCGATATACCGGTAGGGATGCGCCAGCGGCCAGGAGGGGAACGTGTTGGTGCTGAAGCGCTGATGCACCAGCGCCAGGGCCGACTCGAACTCGGGGTCCGCGAGGTCCGGGAACATCGGGACGATCTGATCGGCGATCAGCATCCCCTTGTAGATGAGTGTTCTGGCCGACAAGCTCGGAATGTAGAAGGCCCGCGCGTCCTCGTCGTGGAGGCGATCGATCGCGTGCTCGACGCGCTTGCGAATGACGTACAGCTTGCGCTCGAACTGCGCGGACCGTTCGCGATCGGACGGGTCGAAGGGGGCGCCTGCCCCGATGAAGATCTGTTCGAAACGTGGCTCGACCGCGACGGCCGACGCGCCGACGCGCCGATCGTCGGTCGGCACCAGACGCCACCCCAGCACCTGCTGCCCCTCTTCGCGCACGATGGATTCGAGCAGCGCGCGCGTCTGCTCGCGCGCGCCTTCGGCCCGGGGCAGAAACACGAATCCGGCGCCGTAACAGCCGGCGGGCGGAAGCGTGATGCCGAGCGCCGGCGTGATCCTGCGGAAGAAGCGATCGGGCATCTGGACGAGGATGCCGGCGCCGTCGCCGGTGGACGCCTCGCAGCCGCACGCGCCGCGGTGGAGCAGGTTGACGAGCACTCGGAGTCCCTGTTCCACAATGGCGTGTGAGCGTCGCCCCTTGATGTCGACGACGAAGCCGACGCCGCAGGCGTCGTGCTCGTGCTCGGGATCGTACAGGCCGGCCGCGGCGGGCGACTCGTGCGGCCTGAGAGAAAAACCGGGCTCAGGCCCTTGCTGGAAGAGCATGAACTCTGACATAGCCCTCACCCTTGGGACCCCGCTGCGGGGGTAACCGAGAAGCTGTAGTTATGCCTCAGGCCGAAGCAGAAGTAAAATGCAATCTCAGTATTCGTATGATGAGATAAACAGATGGAAGCGGAGGGCGGGATCGGCTCCCCACGGGGCGGAAACCGACGTGTCTGTCGATGTTCCGGCGGTGGCGCGCCGGGGCTCGACGAGTCCGTCCGGGGCGGAGCCGCTCGCTTGACAGGGAGGCGCTGTCTGTATTAACTAACCAGTCAGTTAGTTATGTCCCCGCGCCGCCGCTCCCCGCTGCCCGGCACCCGCAGCCGCATCCTGGCCGCCGCCGCCGGGGAGTTCGCCGCCCACGGCTTCGCCGCCACCACCGTCGATCGCATCGCCCGCCGCGCCCGCGTCAACAAGGCGATGATCTACTACCACTTCCCCAACAAGCGTGCCTTGTACACCGCGATCGTGCGCGATCATTTCTCGCCCATTGTCGAGAAGCTCACCGCCATCAGGGCCGAACCGGCCCCGGCCGCGCAGCAGCTCGACCGGTTCGTCGAAACTTTCGTCGCCTCGATCGACGCGTCCCGCACGTTCCTCCCGCTGTTCCTGCGGGAGATCGCAGAGGGGGGGGTGCACCTCGGCGGGGAAGAGCTCGCGCTCGTGGCCGAAGTCTTCGGCGCCGTGCGGGCCGTCATCGCCAGCGGCACCGAGCAGAGGACGTTCCAGCCGGTGCACCCCTCACTCGCGCACTTCACGTTGATCGCGCCCGTGATCATGTTTCGAGCCACCGCAAGTATCAGACGGCGGCTCAAGACAGCGCGGAACGTCGACATCCCGGACGCCGATTCGGGAACGCTCGTCCGCCACATGCAGATGGTCGCGCGCCGCATGCTGGCGCCGCCCCACAACGAGGGCCGGATCCTATGAGGCCCGACGCACAAAGGGACGACATGTCAGGCACATACACGCCACCGGCTCGCCGCTGCGCGGGGTTGATCGTCGTCATCACGGCACTGAGCGTGGTGGCGTGTCGAGACCAGGTCGAGAGTACCAGCGCTCGCGTGTCGGGCCAGGTTCAGGCCACCGAAGTGCAGCTGGCCGCCGAAGTCGGCGGGCGCATTCTCGAGCTGCCGGTCGTCGAAGGCAATCGGGCCAATCAGGGCGACGTGATGGCGCGACTGGATACCCGCGACGTGGACCTTGCCCTGCAGCGTGCCCGGGCCGACCGCGACGGCGCGGTGGCGCAGCTGCGACTGCTCGAGGCCGGCTCGCGGCCCGAGGATATCCGGCAGGCACAGGCGCAGCTGGCGGCCGCGACGAGCGAAGTCGCCGTGGCCCAGTCAGAGCTCGCGGCGGCGGAGACCGACCTGGAACGGTTCGAGCAGCTGCTCAAGAGTAACTCCGGCTCGCAGAAACAGCGTGACGACGCTGCAACGAGGCGGAACGTGGGCCGGGATCGGGTGGCGTCGGCGCGAGCGCACGAGAATGCGGCGCGCGCAGCCGAGGCACGGCTCTCGGCGGGCGCCCGGCGCGAGGAGATCGATGCGGCCCGGGCGCGTGTCGCGAGCGCGGAGGCTCAGATCGCCTCGCTCGAGAAGAACAAGGCGGATGCGACCCTCCTCGCTCCGATCGCCGGCATCGTCAGCGAACGGCTCCTGGATCCCGGGGAGATGGCGGCTCCGCGCGCGCCGATCGTCGTTCTGACCGATCTCGATCATGCCTGGGCAGAGGTCTTCGTGAACGAGCCCGACGTCCCGAGGTTGAAGCTCGGGCAGCCCGCGACGGTTTTCACCGACGCCGGTTCGAGCATCCAGGGAACGGTCAGCTTCATTTCTTCCAAGGCGGAGTTCACTCCCCGTAACGTGCAGACGGCGGAAGACCGATCGAAGCTCGTGTATCGCGTGAAGATTGCCGTCGACAACCGCGAAGGATTGCTGAAGCAAGGTATGCCGGTCGAGGCCGAGATTCCTCTTCACTGAACCGCTGACCATGCCGTCTCCTCTTGCGCTCGATCACGTCACGAAGAAATACGGCGCCGTGCCGGCCCTCCGCGAGCTGAGCCTGTCGGTTGAGAGCGGCGAGATGTTCGGACTGATCGGGCCGGACGGTGCCGGCAAGACGACAGCGATACGGCTGATCTGCGGGCTGCTGAAGGTGGACGGCGGAACCGTCCGCGTCTTCGGCCGCGATCCTGTCACGGAGCACCTGCAGGTCACCCGGACGATCGGATACCTCTCGCAGCGGTTCAGCCTGTACGGCGACCTGACCGTTGACGAGAACATCGCTTTTTTCG
The DNA here is from genome assembly GCA_035537875.1 of Vicinamibacterales bacterium. Classification (GTDB taxonomy): domain Bacteria; phylum Acidobacteriota; class Vicinamibacteria; order Vicinamibacterales; family CAVVIG01; genus DATLLJ01. The sequence continues at coordinate 118,454 of DATLLJ010000037.1, forward strand.
CCGAGATTCACGGGCTGCAGATGAACGATCGCCGCATCCGCGATCGCCGCACCCGCCTCCTCGAGTTGACGCAGCTCGCGCCCTTCCGTGAGCGCATCGCCGATCAGCTGTCGGGCGGCATGAAGCAGAAACTGGCGCTGGCCTGCACCCTCGTGCACGAGCCGCAGATCATCGTGCTCGATGAGCCGACGACCGGCGTGGATCCGGTGTCGCGCCGGGAATTCTGGAAGCTCCTGTCGGAGTTCCTGAGCCACGGCATCACGATCCTGATGGCGACGCCGTATCTCGACGAAGCGGAGCGATGCTCACGCGTCGCGCTGCTGCACGAGGGGCAGCTGCTCGCGCTCGACTCGCCGGCTGCGCTCCGCGGAAGCCTCAGAGGCGAGGTCATGGAAGTGATTGCCGGCGATCGGACGCGCGCGATGGAGGCGCTCGTGCGGACCGCTGGCGTCGTGGACGTTCAGCTGTTTGGCGAACGGGTGCATGCGAGGCTGGAGCCGGACTCTCCCTTGCGGGACGCCGGTCGTTTGACCGCGGTGCTCGGCCAGGCCGGCGTCCAGCCCGAAAGCGTGCGGCGGGTCCCGACGTCGCTCGAGGATGTGTTCATTGCACGCATCACCGAGCGAGTCGTTTCTGCGTAGCGTCCGGCGTCGGCGTCGCGGTGGAGGCCCCGCCGGCCATACGAGGTTGCAATGTGTCGATCGCTGATCGTGTTTGCGGCGTTTTGTGCGGGCTCGGTCGTGGCGCGCGCACAGACTGAGACCCTGACCCTCGACGAGGCCATCGCGCGTGGGCTCGCGGCGAGCCATCGCGTGGCGGAGGCCGGTGCGCGCCAGGAGGCGGCGGAGGCGGTCGAAGATCAGCGTCAGGCGGCCGCCATGCCGCTGACGTCGATGCAGGCCGGCTACACGCGGACCAATCACGTCGTGCCGTTCGGCATACCTGGCGAACTTCTGATCTATCCCGACGTTCCCGACAACTACAGGTGGCGCATCGACCTGCAGTGGTCCATTTACAACGGTGGGCGGACTTCTGCGCTGACGCGTGCCGCTGCCGCCGAAGCCGATGCCGCGGTCCAGGATCGCGAGACGGCGCGCGTCGACGTCAAGCTCGAGATCGCGCGCGCTTACTGGGCCGTGATTACGGCGCGCACCGCGGTGGATGTCGTCGGCCAGGCGCTGGCGCGCATGGAGGCGCACCTCGTCGATGTCCGCAACCAGTTGAACGTCGGGCTTGTGCCGCCAAGCGACGTCCTGTCGGTCGAGGCTCAGCACGCCCGTCAGCAGCTGCTCCTGATCGAGGCCAGAAACCTCGCCGAGACCACGGGGGCGGAGTTCAGGCGGATCGTCGGGCTGGCGCCCGAGATGCCCTTCGAGCTCGAGGATCGCATCGATACGCCGTCGACACCATCGCCCGAAGTCGCGTCGCTGGTCGAGGCGGCCAGGGCGAACCGGACCGACCGCAAGGCGCTGGAGAGTCGGCTCGATGCGCTTGGCGAAAGGGTGGCTGCGGCGCAGGCCGGCCGCCTGCCAGAAGTGGTGACCGTGGCGGGCTATGACCTCGCGAATCCGAACCCGCACATCTTTCCACGTCAGGAGGTCTGGAAACCGTCGTTCGACGTCAGCGTGAATCTGACGTGGGCATTGTTCGACGGCGGCCGTGTTCGAGCGCAGGTGGCGGAGGTCGCCGCCAATCGGCGCGCGGCGGTCGAGCGGCTCAGAGAGTTCGATGACAGCATCGACCTGGAGGTCCGCCAGCGGGCGGCCGATCTGGCGTCAGCGGAAGCGGCGATCACGGCGACAGACGTGGCAGTCCGCAGCGCCGCAGAGGCGCGACGGGTCATCGCCGACCGGTTCGCTGCGGGCGTGGCGACGAACACCGACGTCATCGATGCCCAGGTGGTGCTGCTCCAGGCGGAACTGGATCGGACGCGCGCGCTGGCCAATGCCCATCTTGCGGTCGCCCGCCTCGATCGGGCGCTGGGCCGATGAACGGCGAAGACGCAATCATCGTGCGGGACTTGACGCGACGGTTCGGCCATTTCACCGCAGTCGATCGCATCAGCTTCGAGGTCAAACGCGGCGAGATTTTCGGGTTCCTCGGGGCGAACGGGGCCGGCAAGTCCACAACCATCCGCATGCTGTGCGGGTTGCTGACGCCCACGTCCGGGACGGCCCTGGTGGATGGCATCGATGTCAGCAGAGATCCGGAGTCGGTGAAGCTGCGGATCGGGTACATGTCCCAGAAGTTCTCGCTCTACGAGGTGCTCACCGTCGAGCAGAACATCAGGTTCTTCGGCGCCCTCTACGGGCTCACCGACAGCCAGATTGCGAAACGGCAGCGGTTCGTGATCGAGATGTCGGGTCTCTCTGGCCGGGAAGGCACCAAGGCACGCGAGCTGGCAGGGGGGTGGCGGCAGCGACTGGCGCTCGGCTGCGCCATCCTGCACGAGCCGCGTGTCGTGTTTCTCGACGAGCCGACCGGCGGCGTCGATCCGATCTCGCGCCGGCAATTCTGGAACCTGATCGAGGATCTGTCGCGGGCCGGGGTCACCATCCTGGTCACGACGCACTATCTCGACGAGGCCGAGCACTGCCATCGCATCGCGATCATCAATGCCGGCACGCTCGCGGCGATTGGGACTTCGCGCGAGCTCAAGAAGATCTTCGCCGATCGGCCGATCCTCGAGATTCATTCCAGCCGGCCCGTCGACGTCATGAGGATTCTCGACGGGATGGACGAGGTCGAGAAGACCACGGTGTTCGGAACGGCCGTTCACGCCGTGCTCAGGTCCGATCGCGTGGAGGCGTCGACGCTCGCCGATCGCCTGCGGATGCAGGGGCTGGAGATCAGAGCCATCGACCGCGTGATGCCTTCGCTCGAAGACGTGTTTCTCGACGTCATCGAGCGCGCGTCATGAGAAAGGCCCTGGCCGTCGGCCGCAAGGAGTTCAGGCAGATTGCGCGCGATCGCATCTCCCTGCTGATCCTGATGTTCGTTCCGGCGTTCTTCCTGCTGCTCTACGGCTACGCGCTCAACTTCGACGTTCAGCACATTCGCCTTGCCGTCCACGACAACGACCGGACCACGGCGAGCCGCAATCTGATCTCGTCGTTCGTCAATTCGGGATACTTCGATCTCGTGGCCTCGGTCGCCGACGCGAACGAGTACGAGCGGCTGATTGACGAAGGCGCCGCCCGGATTGTGCTGGTGATCCCGCCCGGTCTGCAACAGAGGCTTCTTGCAGGCCGGCGTGTGCCGGTCCAGGTCATCATCAACGGCGACGACGCGAACACCGCGGCGACGGTGACGGGCTACGCCCTGGGCGTCCTGCGGACCGTATCCGCGCAGTATCAGGCCGATGCGATGACGAGGGCGCCGGGCGCGCGCCTCCCCGTCGTGAACGTCGAACCACGGGTCTGGTACAACCCGGAGCTTCGCAGCGCGCTGTTTCTCGTTCCCGGTCTCATCGCCTACATCGGGATGATCTCGGCGGTGATCTCCACCGCGCTCTCGGTCGTGCGTGAAAAGGAGCGTGGAACGATGGAGCAGGTGAGGATGGCGCCACTCAGCACCATCGCGTATGTGGTCGGCAAGACGCTGCCGTACTTCGCCATCTCGATGTGCACATCGCTCGGCGTTGTCCTGGCGTCGATGGCGCTGTTCGGGCTGCCGATGAACGGCTCGTGGTGGCTCCTGCTGCTGTCGATTTCGCTGTATCTGGCCGGGGCCCTGGGGCTCGGCTTGATGATCTCGACGGCAGCCGAGTCGCAACAGGCGGCCTTTCAAATGGCGATGCTCGCGTCGTTTCTTCCGACGATGATCCTGTCCGGGTTCGTGTACCCGATTGCCAGCATGCCCGTGCCCATCCAGGTGATCACCTATATCGTCCCCGCCCGGTACTTCATCGTCGCGCTCCGGTCCATCCTGCTGAAGGGGGCGGAGCTGTCGATGTTCTGGCCCGATCTCGCGGCCCTCGCCTTGTATGCGACGTTCATGCTGACGATGGCGTCGAGACGGCTGAAGAGGCAGTGGACGTGAGACGGACGATCTACATGATGTGGAAGGAGGTGCTGGAGCTGCGGCAGGATCCGCGCATCTTCTCGATCATCTTCATCGCCCCGATTCTCCAGCTGACCATTCTCGGGTACGCCGCGAACACCGATGTCCGTAACGTGCCGATCGTCATCGTGGATGCCGATCGGAGCGGCGCGAGCCAGGACCTGATCAGCCGGTTCGGCGCGGTGAGCACGTTCACGCTCGTTGACATCGTGTCGAGCATCGACGAGGTCGATCCGTATCTCGAGAGCGGGCGCGCCTGGATGGCGCTCGTCATCCCTGCCCGTTATGGAGCTGACGTCGCGGGGGGTGGAGAAACCACGCTGCAGGTTCTGGCGGACGGGTCGGATGGCAACTCCACGAACATCGCGCTCGGATACGCGAGCAATCTCATCGCCGGGTACGCGCAGGATGCCGTCGAGGAGCGGAGCCGCGCGATCGGCGCGGGGGAGGCAGCGATTGCGGGAATCGACCCCCGCGTGCGCGTGTGGTTCAACCCGACGATCGAGAGCCGGAACTTCATGTTGCCGGGGATCTTCGCGCTGCTCCTCCTGGTGGTGACCTCGAATCTGTCGTCGATGGCTGTGGTCCGGGAGCGCGAGGTCGGGACGCTGGAGCAGCTGAACGTCACGCCGCTCGGCCGCGTCCAGCTGATCGTCGGCAAACTGCTGCCGTACGGGGTCATCGGCATCATCGACGCGACCATCGTGCTCGTCGTCATCATCTTCTGGTTCGAGGTGCCGTTGCGCGGCAGCTTCTGGCTGCTCGTCGCGATGAGCTGGGTCTACCTGCTCACGACCCTGGGGCTGGGCCTGTTCATCTCGACCATCTCGCGCACGCAGCAGCAGGCCATGATGACGTCGACGTTCTTCTTCATGACCCCGATGATGTACCTCTCCGGCTTCATCTTCCCGATCGAGAACATGCCGACGTGGATTCAACCGCTGACATATCTGATTCCGCTCCGCTACTTCGTCGTGATTCTGCGGGGGATCTTTCTGAAAGGCGTCGGCCTTGAGACGCTGTGGCCGCAGGCCCTGGCGCTGCTGGCCTGGGGGCTTGCCATCCTCAGCCTCGCCGTTCTGAGATCCAGCAAGCGGTTGGCGTGAGGAGTGCGTCGTGTCCGGCTTCAGCCGGCCGTGCTCTGATGGACCTGTGGTTGAGGGCGAAATGACAGACGTTGCACACGAATTCCTTCAAGAGTCACGCCGGCTCCTCCTGGCGGATTACCTGCCGAAAATAGCGCAGTGCCTCGAGCATCTCAGCAACGAGCAGGTCTGGGCGCGGCCGAACGAAGCGTCGAACAGCATCGGCAACCTGCTGCTGCACCTGTGCGGCAATGTGAGCCAGTGGATAGTTGGCGGCGTCGGCAACCGACCCGTGGAGCGGCACCGTCAGCAGGAATTCGACGAGCGGCATCAGCTCCCGGCGCGCGAGCTTCTCGCGCGGCTGCAGTCCACGCTCGCGGAGGCCGACGCCGTGCTTGGCGAGCTCAGTCCCGAGACGCTGCTCACCACGCGTGCCATTCAGGGATACGACGTGACCGTGCTTCAAGCCATCTACCACGTCGTCGAGCACTTCAGCATGCACACGGGACAAATCATCGTCTTCACCAAGACGCTGACCGCAAGAGATCTGCAACTGTGGCGAGCCCCTTAGCCACGCCAGAGCAAACGACACAAACACGAGGACTGCCGCAGACGCAACGCCGTGTGGTCTCAGTTCGCTGCTTGGTATGTAGGGGCTCACAAACGGCACGCGCCGATAGCGCAGGAATAGCGTTTCCATCAGGAGCGCCGACAGGGCAAGGCCGACGCCGAAATGAAACGCCGCGAGACGGGTGCCGAGGACCGTGGCGTGCCAGATGAAGAGGCCTCCGAGTGTCGGCAGGACGAGCGCTATCCAACCCGCGAGCGTAACACCAGACATGTACGGTGTCAGGTTCCCCGCCCAAGCAAGACTGAACGTGGTGCTTGCCCGGAGTTCCGCCGGGATACGTACCGCGCGTCGAAAGCCGCTGAGCACGCTGGCAAGCAGAAGCGATTGTCCAGCGAGGAGCGGCAAAGGAACGGATGTGACGTCGCCGGCGTTGTGCCCAGGCCCCAATACCTGCCCCCGCGCCGTGATGAGCATCAGCGAGAGTCCAACGGCCAATGACGATGCCAGCGCGACACGCTGGGAGACTTGTCTCGACAGCGTCTGCAGCGTGAAAAAGAATCCCGCCTGACGGAGCGATGTCCTCGCGACGACGTGACCCACGATCCACTTCCAGGCACGACCTGCGGCCCCATCCTTGTGCGCACGGCGAACAACAGGCACTGGAAGCCGCCGGCTGTTCCACATGCACGCGGCAGTCGTCACGACGCCGACGATGGCCAGCGCCGCAATCGCCACCCACGCCAGCTCGTGATAGCGCGGCCACAAGCTTCGATATAGATCGGTTGCGTCGCGTTCCGCGACAACGTAGTAGCGCGGCGGGCTGGTGCGAGGCAGTGTGTCGATCACTGATCCCGCGAGCGTTTCGTGCAGCCCGACGAACCACAACGGAGGAAGGGCGCTTGCCGCCAGGCCTCCTTGCGCCAGCCAGTTGCGCGCCACGCCCGCATGGGCTCCTGGCAGAAGCAGCGACGCGGTCACGAGCGCCACGAGCAGAGCGGCCTGCAAGGCGGCAGAGATCCGCCGAAACCGGGCCGGTCCGACGATGGCCGACATCCCTTCGCGCAGACCGAGCACCGAGAGAAAGCCGAACGCACCGGCGGCCAGGGTCACAACACCGTGAGCCAGTGTCAGTGTCACCAAACCCACAAGGCTCACCGGCAACTTGGCAGGCACTGTCACGAACCTGAAGAAGGTCGGCGTCAGATTCCACACGACCGCCACGCCGATGGCCAGCAACGCGACCGCCGCGAACTTCGTACGAACGATGACAGCCAGTGGGATCGGAAGCACGCCGAGAGCCCCGGTGTCCCTCGCGTCGAGCGCGAGGGCATCCCATTGAGCGACCGCCACAAGCGCCATCACCAGCATCGACGCTGAGGTAAAGAGAAAGCGGTCGTCAAGCGAACTGAGCGACACCATCCCGGGAGGCATGAGGTTGCCGAACACATACGGGGTCGCGATCAGAAACGCCATAAACCCGCTGACGGCGACCAGGGTCCCACCGAGAGCCGACAGCACGACATGTCGATCGGCGTTAGGCGATATGAGGTCGTGTTCCAGGAAGCGCCACAGGAAATGGCGGATAAGGAGGCGATCACGCATGGTCGGCGACCACGTCGGCGATGTCCGCTGCCGTTCGTTCGGGATCGGCGCGAAGCACGAGCTGCGAGAACACTTCCTCCAACGAACCGCGGCTCATCAGACGCTGGAGGGCCTCGACCGTATCGTCGGCCACGACGTTCCCACGATGAATCACGACCACCCGATCGCAAGCCTTCTCGACTAACTCGAGGATGTGGGAGCTGTACAGCACAGCTTTGCCGCGTCTGGCGAGCGCGATCAGGAGCTGACGCAGCACCAGCGTCGCCGCCACATCGAGGCCGGAGTCCGGTTCGTCCAGGACGAGGACATCGGGATCGTGCAGCAGTGCAGCAATGATCATCACCTTCTGCTTCATGCCCTTGGAGTACGAGCCGATGTCCTGGTTCGCCGCAGGCGACAAGCCAAACAGCTCGAGCAGCGCGCCGATTTTTCGCGTGAGGAGCGCCGGCGGCAGCTCGCGGAGCCGTCCGACGAGTTCGAGATACTCGATCGCCGATTGAAAGGTGTAGAGGTTGGGCTCTTCCGGGACGTAGCCGAGGCGCCGATGGAAGGCGACCGGATCGAGCGCGATGTCCTGTCCATCGAAGAGCACGGCGCCTGCCGATGTCTCGAGGAGGCCCGTGAGCATCTTTGCCGTCGTGCTCTTCCCGGATCCGTTCGGACCAAGGTAACCGACCACTTCACCCGCACGAACCTCGAAGCTGACGTCGCTCACGACTGCGGTCCCGAAGAATCGCTTCACGAGGTGTCGTGCTTCCAGCCCCACGGAAACCTTAGACACCAGATGCAATGAAATGGACGCGCCAGCCTCTTACTCAATTCGCAGGGCGGTGGTCGGCTCGATGCGGGTCGCGCGTCGCGCGGGAACGAGAGACGCGACCAGCGCCACCGTCACGAGGACGGCGACCGTGACGATGAACGTCACGAGGTCGCGCGCCTCGGTGCGCACGAACGTGTTCTGCAGCAGCCGACCGACCACCAGTGCGGCGGGCACGCCAAGGACCACACCGGCACTGATAACCCAGGCGCCGGTCTTGAGAAACAGCCAGCGCACCTGCGTGGCCTGGGCGCCGAGCGCCATTCTGACGGCAATCTCTTGCGTGCGACGTCTCACGGCGTACGCCATCGCCGAGTAGAGGCCCACGCCGGAGAAGACCAGCGCCAGGCCGCCGATCGTCGCGTACCGCGACGCCATATCGGCCGGGCCCGCCCTCGAGCGATCGCGGAGTTCGTCGAGCGTTCTCACGACGCCAAGCGCGAGATCGGGATCGATGGCGTTCACAGCGTCACGCACGGCCGGGACGACGGGACCCAAGCCGCCGGAGCCGCGCACGATAAGCGAAATCGCGGCCGGCGCCTCGGCACGAAACGGCAGATACACCGTGGGTACCGCGTCGCGGACCTGTCGAATGTCCGGAGCAACGCCGACGATCGGCACCGACACCGGCGGCGCAGGGCCATCGGCTTCTCTCAGGTAGGTCCGTTGGCCCGTTGGCGGCCGGATCTCGAGGCGACGACCGATCGGGTTCCCGGCGCCGAGGTATACCTCGGCGAATCGCTGGTTCACGATCGCCGCCTCGTGCCCGGGAGCCCCGTGCAACTCGGAGAAGGACTCGCCGAGGACGAGACCGCGGACGACGGTGTGAAAGTATGCGGGCTCCACAAGCACGGTCATGACGTCCGGCGGCGGCTCGGTCGTGGGCCGCCCATCGACTGACGTGAGCTGGCGCCTTCCAGCCGGCGAGAACGGCGCCGCGCTGGCGACAGTACTCGCCGTCACGCCCGGCACCGACAGCAGGCGAGTCTTCAGCTGCTCGTGAAACGCGACGCGCTGGTCACGCGTCGCATAGGTCTGGGCCGGCAGTCGAATGAGGGTCGTAACGGCATCCGACGTCTGCACGTTGCGGTCAAGCGCATAGAAACTGAAGAACTGTCTGGCGGCCAATCCGGCGCCGTTCAAGAGCGCCAGCGTGATCGCGAACTGCCCGACGAGAAGCGCGTGGGTCCAGCGCCGCACCTTCGGGGGTGTGCTCAGACGACCGCCTTCCTTGAGTCCATCGGCGGTTGCGCGACTCGAGGCATAGAGTGCTGGCGCCAGGCCGAAGAGTCCGGTGGTGACGAGCGCGATGGCCGCCAGCGTCCCGAGCAGGCGGACGTCCATCTTGATGCGCCAGTACGGCAACTGCGGAGCGGCGTGCGACGCCGAGATCGTCAGGACGAGCCATGAGAAACCCACGGCCAGGACCCACGCCACCGACGCCAGCAGCAGGCTCTCGAGCAACAGCCCGCGCACGATCCGCCACTGTGTGGCGCCGATCGCCAGGCGAATCGCGATCTCGCGCGATCGATACGCCGCGCGTGCCAGCAGCAGATTCGCCAGATTGGCGGCCGCGATCAGCAGGACGAAAGCCGCGGCGAGCAGCGGCATATAGAACGTCGAATTGGTGAGCTTCATTTCGCCACCGCCGTTGTAGGCCTCGAGCAGTGTGTTCACGAGAGGCCGGACATCCCTGTTCGTGTCGGGATGCGCAACGGCGAGGTTCGCCGCGATCGGCGTGAGCTCGGCTCGCACGCGGTCGAGGTCCGCATCGTCGGGCAGGCGGCCGATCATCATCAGCGGGCGTGTATCGCGACGTTGCGCGGCCAGTCCCGGCATCTGCGCCAGCGGCATCCAGACATCGGTGAAGTCGATGAAGCGGATGCCGTCGGGCATGACGCCGATGATCGTCGCGGGCGTGGCGGCGTTCACCGTAACCTTGCGTCCCAGCACGTCGCGGCTTGCCGCGTAGCGGCTCTTCCAGATGTTGCTCGAAATGATCGCCACGGGTTCGGCGCCAGGGCGATCGTCGGCCGCCGAGAAGTCGCGACCGAGCATGGGCTTGACGCGGAGCACGGAGAACATGTCGGCCGACACATACAGTCCTTCGAACTGCTCGGGTGCGGCACCGTCGCGCCCCAGGCTGATGGTGCCGATCGCAAACGCGGCCGACGAGCCGTCGAATACCCGCGCGTCGCGGTGCCAATCCTGGTAGTCGGCAAACGAGAGGCCGGCCTCTCGGCCGCGCGCATCGACCGTCCTCATGATCGCAATGCGGTCCGGGCGCTCGAACGGAAAGTCGCGCCACAGGTCGGCGTACGTGCTGATGAAGGTCGTGTTCGCCACTGCCATGGCCAACGCAAGAGTCAGGATGGCGCCGGCGGTGAACCACCGGTCTTTGGCCAGGACTCGCCACGCAAATCGCAGGTCTGCGCCTAAATCGCCCAGAGCGGGCGGGCGACGGACGTCGCGGCACGCCTCTTTGACCTGGTCGAGCCCGCCAGACGTCAACCGAATCTGGCGGCGCACGTCGGCTTCGGCTTGTCCAGCGCGCACACCGTCCGCGAGCTCGCGCTCGATGTGGTCGCGAAGTTCGGCGTCGAGCTCGCGCTCGAGGGCGCGGCGGCGGAGCACGCGGCGCGACAATGTCCACAGGGTCATCGCGATCCTCCGGCAGTCTTGAGAATCAGGCCGACCGCCTCTGTCAGCCGCAGCCAGCTGGCGGCCTCTTCCTTCAGCTGCTTTCGTCCTTTGGGCGTGAGGCGATAGAACTTCGACTCGCGACCGGTGTCCGACATCTTCCACTCCGCGGTCAGCAGGCCGCGGTTTTCAAGCCGGTGGAGGGCGGGATAGAGCGAGCCCTGCGGCACCTGCACGACGTCGCGCGAGATCAGCTGGAGGCGTTGCGCGATGCCGTAGCCGTGAATGGCCCCGCCGGCGACGACGTGAAGGATCAACAGGTCGAGCGTGCCCTGGGGGAGATCGGATTTGTCCGGCACCATACACCTCGGTCTTCTACCTATACACCACTACCTGTAGAAGAGCAAGGCGTATAACCGCGCTGGTGTATGTCAGGCCCCGCCGTAGGTCAGCCAGCGCCGGGTGAGATAGTCGCTCAAGGTCAGGACGATCAGAATGCCCAGCCAGAAGATGCTCCCGAGGACGACGGCCCATGTGAGGCGCGTGCTGTACTTCACGTGCATGAAGAACAGCACGACGATCGTGGCCTTGAACACGGCAATCGCGAGCGCCACGACGGTATTGAGCACCCCGAGATCGATGAAAGCGGCCTGCACGGTGAGGTAGGTGCAGAGCATGAGCAGTCCGAAGACGGTGTAGTAGAGGCGTTTGGGGAGAATGTGTTCAGACATCATCGAGAGTGATCATGCATGCCGTCCAATCAAGTAGAGCAACGGAAACAGAAAAATCCAAACGATGTCCACGAAATGCCAGTACAGGCCGCTGACCTCGATCGGGTTGTAGTACTCCGCCGTGATCGTTCCGCGCCAGGACATCCAGACCATGACCGCCATGACACCGAGGCCGATGATCATGTGGATCGCATGCAGGCCGGTCATCAGGTAATACAGCGAGAAGAAGATCTGCGCCTCGCGGAAGTGCTCCGCCTCGAACTGAAACCGAGGGCCGGGGAAATGACCCTCGAGAAACCCTTCGTAGTACTCAAACCCTTTGATGCCGAGGAAGACGCTCCCCAGCAGCATCGTGACGGCGAGGAAGAGAATCAGCGAACGCCGGTCACCTGTCTGCGCGGCGTGAACCGCCAGCGCCATCGTCAGGCTGCTCGTGATCAGGACCACCGTGTTGATGGTGCCGGGCCAGATGAGCAGCTCGCGGCTCGCCGCCGTGAACGCCCCGGAATACCAGCCGCGGTAAAGGGCATAGGTGAGGAACAGGCCCCCGAAGAACAGCACTTCGGTCACCAGAAAGCACCACATGCCCAGCGTCGCGGCTTCCCGCTGCTGAGCCAGGCTATCGAACTGATGGGCGAGGCCGGAGTGGTGCCCCGAGACCTCGCCGATGTGGCTCGCCTGCGCCGCGCCGTCAGGCGACATGATCCACCTTGGGGGAGTACTCGTAGGCGTTCCAGGTGACGACGGGTGTCTGGCTGAAGTTCTCGGTCGGCGGGGGCGAGGTCGTCGTCCACTCCAGACCGACGGCTCCCCACGGATTCGAGCCTGCCGCACGCCCATATCGCAGCGACCACATCAGGTACACCATCGGAATCAGGTAGCCGACGCCTAGAATCGACGCGCCGGCCGAGGACAACACGTTCAGCACCTGGAACTCCTCGGGATAGGCGTGATATCGCCGGGGCATCCCCAGGTAGCCGAGCACGAACTGCGGGAAGAACGTGAGGTTGAAGCCGATGAAGATGATCCCCGCGCTCAGTTTGGCGAGACCCTCGTTGTACAGCCGGCCCGAGATCTTCGGCCACCAGTAGTGGACGCCGCCGAGATAGGCCATGATCGTGCCGCCGACCATGATGTAGTGGAAGTGCGCGACGATGAAGTAGGTGTCGGTGACGTGGACGTCCACGGCAATCGCCGCCAGGAACAGACCGGTCAGGCCGCCGATCGTGAACAGCCCGATGAACCCGTAGGCGTACAGCATCGGCGTTTCCCACGACACCGCCCCGCGATACATCGTCGCCGTCCAGTTGAACACCTTCACGGCTGATGGAATCGCCACCATGAAGCTCAGAATCGAGAAGATGAGCGCCGAGTACACGGATTCACCTGCGACGAACATGTGGTGGCCCCAGACGAGAAACCCCAGCACGGCGATCGCGAGGCTCGCAAAAGCGACGAACGAATAGCCGAACACCGGCTTGCGGCAGCCGGCAGCCACGAGTTCGCTGACCACGCCCATCGCCGGCAGCACCATGATGTAGACCGCTGGATGCGAGTAGAACCAGAAGAGGTGCTGGAAGAGCACAGGGTCTCCTCCGAGCGCCGGATTGAAGAAGCCAAACTGAAACAGGCGCTCGGCGGCGACGAGCAGAATGGTAATCGCAATCACCGGCGTGCCCAGGACGTTGATCAGGCTGGTGGCATAGGTCGACCAGATGAACAACGGCAGCCTGAACCAGGTCATCCCCGGCGCACGCATCCGATGAATGGTGACGATGAAGTTGAGCCCCGTCAGGATGGACGAAAAGCCGGTGATGAAGATCCCCAGGGCGGTCGGAATCACGTTCGTTGTCGATGAGGCCGTGCTGAACGGGGTATAGAACGTCCAGCCGGTGTCGACGCCACCCGAGACCAGCGCATACAGCGTGAAGGCCCCGCCAAGCATGTAGATGTACCAGCTCGCGAGGTTCAACTTCGGAAATGCGAGGTCTTTGGCCCCAATCATGATGGGGACGAGAAAGTTGCCGAGGACGCTGGGAATGGCCGGGATGAGGAAGAAGAACACCATCATCACGCCGTGCATCGTGAACAGCTTGTTGTAGGTCTCGTCAGAGACCAGATCGCCGGCGGGCGTTGCCAGGTCGAGCCGGATCCACACCGCGAACGCGCCGCCCACGAAGAAGAAGAAGGTGACGGCTGCCAGATATAGAAGGGCGATTCGCTTGTGATCGCGCGTCAAGAGCCACGAGCGAATCCCGTAGCCGTTGTTCAGATAGTGCCGCGGAGGAAGCAGGACAGTCGGCATGCTACCTCGCGTCCGACAACGGCTGCGCCTGCGGTTGCGCTTGAAGCGACTTGACGTATTCGATCAGCTCCAGCAGCCCTTCCTCGCTGACGAGTCCCTGAAACGTCGGCATGATCGGCTGGTACCCGGCCGTCACCTTGGCGCTCGGATTCAGGATGGACTCTCGGACGTACGCTTCGTCAACGACGACCATTTCGCCGGCTTGCGTGGTGACCGTCTGACCGAACAGACCGGTCAGCACGGGTCCACGACCTGCCGAATCGGGCCGGTGACAGGTATTGCAGGCCAGATCCGCGAACAGCTTCTCGCCCGCCGCCGCCAGCGAACCCTCCTGGCCGCCGCCGCTCAGCCAATCCTGGTACTCGGTTTCCTCCATCACGACGACTTCACCGATCATGCCGGAGTGGCGTGTGCCGCAGTATTCGGCGCAGAACAAGTGGTACCGACCTGGCTTCGTTGCGTTGAACCAGATGTTGACGTATCGCCCCGGGATTACATCGGCCTTCACGCGAAACGCCGGCACGAACAAATCGTGAATCACGTCTTCGGAGGTGGTGATCAGCTTCACGTTGCGCCCCACGGGAACGTGCAGCTCGTTGATCTCCCGCTGGCCGTCGAGATGCTGGAACTTCCACATCCACTGCTTGCCGACCACGTAAATGTTGAGCGTCTCGGCCGGTGGGCTCGCGATCGCGAAGTAGACGCTGGCGCCCCAGACGAAGATGACCATGGTGATCAGGAACGGCACGACGCTCCAGGTGACTTCGAGCCACAAGCTGCCGTGGATTCGCTCGCCGACCGCATCCGTCGAACGCCGGTGGTATTTCACGGCGTAATACACGATGAGACCAGCAATCAGCAGCGAGAAGAAGACGGTGACGCCGATGAGGAAGAAGTACAAGGCATCCACACGGGGCGCCATCGTCGAAGCACTGACAGGAAAGAGCGGCGTGGTGCCCATTACGAGATCCTGGGCGCCGGGTGACTGGCAGGCGAGCGAGGCCCCGAGCGCTCTCTTCGGAGCATGACGACGATGAAAAGGGCGAGCGCCAGGACGGTCGCGGCGCCGGCGATCCGCATCACCCGTCTAACCAGGAGACCGTAGCGGCCGGTGAGGGGATCGTAGTGATAGCAATAGAGCAGGATGGCGTCGACGGCGGATCCGACTCTACCCGCCGAGGCTTCGACAAGCGCGAGGCGGAGATCCCTCGGCCCGTATTCGATGCCAAAGAGATACCGAGCCAATCGGCCGTCCGGCGTCAGGACGATGACGCCGCTCGGATGCGCGAATTGCCCGGTGCGCTCGTCCCAGGCGTACCGAAAGCCGGCGGCTTTCGTCAATCGCTCGATGGAAGCCGCCTCTCCCGTCAGGAAGTGCCAGGCCGCCGCCGCGCCCGGCCGCCGATAGCGTTCCAGATACGACGCTTTCTTGGCGGCGGCCGCCGCCGGTGTGTCGCGGGGATCGAAGCTGACCGTGACGATCTCGAAATCGCGTCCAGGCTCGAGCGAGAGTACGCCGAGGGCCCGTGAAAGACCGTTGATGACCTGCGTGCAGAGCATCGGACACTCGTAATACGCAAACACCAGGACGACGGGCCGCTCACCGAAGTACGTGCCCAGACGCACAGAGCCGCCCGCCTCGTCAATCAAGGGCACGTCGAGCGGGAGCTGCTGATCGAGATACTGGTCGAAACCGATGTCACGCAGCAGCGCCGGAACGGCTGATGCGGGCATTCCCGGCTCCCTCTTGTAGCCGGCCGCGGGGGCGCCGGTCATCTGCGCGAAAACGGACGCCTGGCCGGCGCCGCACAGCACCAGGGCCGACAAGGCCGCGCAGCGCACGATGCCTTGGATGCAGGCTGACGCCGAGCTCATCGCTGCCCCGCAGGTCGAGTCGGCAGCCCCCGTTCGATCGTCAGTCTCATGGCCTCATCAATCGGGATGCGTACGACGCCCGTGGTCTTGTCCACCCAGCCGTACGTGGTCAGGATGGCTTCCTCGCCGGCGCGCAGCTCGCTCAGCTCTTGACGCGGATTGGTCTGCAGGCGCGGTTCCGGGGGCAGCCGGTTCTGCTGCTCGGCCGCGAGCGGAAACAGGCGCACGTCGGTCCGCGCTTCGCGGTTCTGGAAGTACATGAAGAGGAGCCACAACAGCAGGTGGATGAGGGCTGCTGCCACCGTCAGGCCGATGCCAAACGTCAGAATGGCCTTGAAGTTGACGTCGCTCGTCTCGTGATGGACATCAGGATTGCCCCCACCACCAGCCCGCGGCATCGAATCAGGAGAAGACATGCTCATCGCTCAGTGCGCCGGCCGCGGCTCTTCGCCGCCGCGCTCGATGATGTCGCCAAGGGCCTCGTCGAACTGCGGATCGTGGATCGGCAGAATGGGGCGCGCTCGCAGCTGTCTGATGAAGCAGGCGAGCCAGATCGACCCCATCGACAGCGGCAGGACGAGGTCCATCCAGCTGCCTTCGATGCCGTCCCTGTGAAAATTCGGCGCAATCAGCCACCAGAGATCGACAACGCGGAGCGTCAGGATGACGACCGCCACGTTGGCCAGGCCTTCGGCTCTGCGCTTCACGGCGCGCGAGAGGAGAAGCACGAACGGCAGGGCAAAGTGGAACACGATCAGCGCCACGCCAACGTAGCGCCAGCTCGTCTGAACGCGATGCAGATACCAGGTGATTTCGTGGGGCAGGTTGCCGGCCCAAATGATCAAGTACTGAGAAAACGAGAAATAAGCCCAGAGCATCACGAAGGCGAGCATCAGATTGCCGAGATCGTGGAGGTGGGAGGCCACGACGATCCGATCCAACGGCGGCCGCCGACTAAGCCATACAGTTGTCAGAATGAGGAAGGCCAATGCCGACAGGCCTTGACCACCAATGATCAGAATTCCGTACATCGTCGAGAACCAATGTGGCTCGAGGGACATGAGCCAGTCGAACGATGCAAACGTGATGGTGAGCCCGTAGGCAACGAGCCCGCCCCCGCTGAGCAGCTGCATCTTGCGCGCAAGCCGCGGATCGGCTGTGCGGTCCTGCTCGCGCCCCCACCGGTTGAGCCAGTGAGAAACCAGGTTCCAGGTCAAGAAGTACACGCCCGCGCGCACGAGAAAGAATGGAGTGTTCAGATACAACTGCTTGTGCTGAAGCAGTTCGTCCTTGGCGACGACATCAGCGTGCGTCCACTCGTACAGACTCCCCATGCCGAGCGCGACCGGAAGGAAGAGGGCCGTCATCACCGGCAGGACACGCGCCGCGGCGCCGATCGGACGTCGTATGACGACTCCCCAGGCGCCCCCCGACAGCTGGTGCACCATGCCGAGGGCGAGGCAACCGAGCGTCAGACCGAGGCACCACATGTACGCCAGGAGATACGACTGGAAAAACTGCGCGCGATCGACGAAGAACCCGACGAGCGACACCAGGGCGCCACCGCTCCCGGCCAGAAACAGGCGCTGCTGTAACGGTCCGAGGTCGGGAATCGCAGTACCGGCGGTTTCCTGGAACGGTCTCATTGAAGCGCTCCGCGCTCGGACGGCGGAACATCCTCGAGCGCCGCGTGGCCGCTCAGCTGGAGCGCGCGGATATAGGCCACGATGGCCCAGCGATCTTCCGGACGAATCTGAGCGGCATAGTCGGGCATCGCGCCAAAGCCGCTCGTGATGACGTCGAAGAAGTGTCCGACCGGCTCGCTTCGCAGCCGGTCGGAGTGGAGGGTCGGGGGTTCCCGATACCCGCGCTGCACGACCAGCCCGTCGCCTCTGCCGGTGCGGGCATGACAGGGCGAACAGTAGATGTCGTATCGCTCACGCCCGCGGGCCATGACTCGTTCGTCGACCGGAAAAGGAAACATCGCGGCATTCGCGCCATTTACCTTGCCGGTGTACAGAAGCGGGTCGTCACGCAGCTGTCCGCGCGCCACAGTGCCCTCGACCGGCGCCCGTGACGAGCGCCCGTCAGCGAAAAACGTCGACTGGCCGAGCGGCTCGTATCTCGGCTGATCGTGCATGTCCTGCCGGCATCCCGCCGATCCCAACAGAGCGGAGGCGACGACGATGACCGTCGTGAGCCTGGCATCAGTCGACAACGGTCGAGACCTCCTTGGGATTGAGCGTCTGGAGGAAGCTTCGGGTGTCCTCCAGATCGAAGTGGACGTCCCTCGCCTCGATGCACAGAAAGAAGCGGTTCCGGCTGGCCAATGCGAAACGCGACACGTTGAAAACCGGGTGGTACAGCATCGGCAGCCCGTTCAGCCCCAGCATTCCGAACACAGCCGCCAGAGCCGCGACGAGAATCGTGCATTCGAATGTGATCGGAATGAAAGCGGGCCAGCTGTGAAGCGGTCTGCCTCCGATGTTCAGCGGGTACGCGTAGGCGGCCGCCCAGTACTGCAGACCGTATCCGCCCAGGCACCCGACGAGTCCCCCGAGCAGCACGATGAGCGGAAGCCGCGTGTGCGACAGTCCGAGCGCCTCGTGGAGCTCCTCGATGGGAAACGGCGAGTACGCGTCCATGCGCCGGTAGCCCTCAATCCGCGCGCGATGAGCTGCGGCGACGAGCGCGTTGGGATCGTCGAATTCCGCCATCAGGCCGTATACCGGAGGGTTCAGCATTGGGTCATCTGGTCATCGGGTCACGATTGGGGAGTGGTTCATATGACGCGCAGGTCCTCTCGCAGATCCTCGTCCACCTTCGCTTCGGGAAGAATGGCGCGCATCTCCGCGATGGAAATCATCGGCAGAAACCGTACGAACAGAAACAGGAGCATCAGGAACAACCCGATCGTGCCGATGTAGGTGCTCCAGTCCCACACGGTCGGGCTGTAGTTACCCCAGGACGACGGAAGAAAATCGCGGTGCAGGCTCGTCACGACGATCACGAATCGCTCGAGCCACATCCCGATGTTCACGATGATGGCGATCACGAACAGCGCATAAACGTTCGAACGCACCCATCTGAACCAGAGCGCCTGCGGCGTGATCACGTTGCAGAAGATGAGCGCGAGATACGCGGTGGCGTAGGGCCCCGTCGCCCGGTTCCAGGGCACGAAGATCTCGTACTTGTCTCCGCTGTACCACGCGGTGAACGCCTCGATCATGTACCCGTAGGCCACGATGAGCCCGGTCACGAGCATGACCTTCGCCATGTTCTGCAGGTGGCGAAGTGTGATGAAATCCTCGAGTCCGTAGATCGCGCGGATCGGAATGGCGAGCGTGAGCACCATGGCGAAGCCGGAGTAGATCGCGCCGGCCACGAAGTACGGGGGGAATATGGTGGCATGCCATCCCGGCAGAATCGCGATGGAAAAATCGAAGCTCACCACCGTGTGAACCGACACGACAAGCGGCGTCGCGAGGCCCGCCAGCAGGAGATAGGCCGTTTCGTACCGGTGCCAATGGCGGGCTGAGCCGCGCCACCCGAGGGCGAACACGCCGTAGATCACCCGACCGGTCTTCGATTGCGACCGATCGCGGAGCGTGGCCAGGTCGGGAATGAGCCCGACGAACCAGAAGAGCAGCGACACGGTGGCGTAGGTGGAGACGGCGAACACGTCCCACATGATCGGGCTGCGGAACTGCGGCCACACTCCCATGGTGTTCGGATAGGGCAGCAGCCAGTAATCGAGCCAGGGCCTTCCGGTGTGGATGGCGGGAAACAGGCCCGCGCACACGACCGCGAAGAGCGTCATCGCCTCCGCAAATCTATTGATCGACGTCCGCCACGTCTGCCTGAGGAGGAGGAGGATGGCCGAGATCAGGGTGCCCGCGTGGCCGATGCCGATCCACCACACGAAGTTCGTGATTTCGAACGCCCAGCCGACCGGAACGTTGTTTCCCCAGATCCCGATCCCCTTCACGAAAAGGTAGGTGACCGACACGGCGAGCATGACGGTCAGCAGAAACGCCACACTGAAACCGGCGTACCAGCCGACTGACGTCTTGCGGGTCAGGACAATCGAGCTGATCTTGTCGGTGACCGTGCCGAATGTGTGTCCGGGGGCGATGACGGGCGGCGAGCCGCTGGTGGAGTACTCCATCAGTCCACCAGCTCCGGGTTGACGTTACGGATCGCCGCCAGGTACGTCGTACGCGGGCGCGTGTTCAACTCACCGAGGAGCGCGTAATTGCGGACTTCCGCCTGCAGCCTGGCGACACGACTATTCGGGTCGTTGAGATCACCGAAGACAATCGCTTCGGCGGGGCAGGCTTGTTGACAGGCGGTGACCACCTCGCCATCGCGGATCCGTCGATCCTGTCTCTCGGTCTCGATCTTCGCGGCGTTGATCCGCTGAACGCAGTACGTGCACTTCTCCATGACGCCGCGGCTCCTGACCGTGACGTCCGGATTGCGGACGAGCTTCAGACTCGGCGTCTCCCAGTCCTGATAGAGCAGGAAATTGAAGCGGCGCACCTTGTACGGGCAGTTGTTGGAGCAGTAGCGCGTGCCGACACAGCGGTTGTACACCATGTCGTTGAGCCCTTCGTGGCTGTGCACGGTCGCGCCCACCGGACAGACCAGCTCACACGGCGCGTTCTCGCAGTGCATGCAGGGCACCGGCTGAAAATACGTTTCGGGATTGCTCGCCGAGCCTCGGTAGTAGCTGTCAACGCGGATCCAGTGCATCTCCCGGCCGCGCAGCACCTCCGCCTTCCCGACGACCGGGATGTTGTTCTCGGCCTGACAGCCGATCACGCAGGCGTTGCACCCGGTGCAGGCGTTGATGTCGATCGCCATGCCCCACTTGTAGCCCTCGTATTTCCACTCCGGATAGAGCGTGAGCGTACGGGGCGGCATGGCCTCGATGCCGGGGCTCTCGTGCACGGCTTGCGGATCGCGCAGGAACGCGTCACGGGTCGCGGCGCGCACCATGTTTCGACCCTCCATCAGGTGGTGATACTGCGTGCAGGCGAGAGACAAGCGATCGCCGGTCTTGACGACTTGCACATCGGTGGCAAACCACGGTTCGTCAGTCGTCCTGATGGCGTGCGCATTGAAGCCGGCGCCGACGGCGTGACGCCCACCTCTCGTGCGTCCGTACCCCATGTGGACCGTCAGGCAGTCGTCCGCATGACCGACCACCACGAACAGCGGGCCGCGGACCATCCGGCCGCGATGGCGAATCTCGACCACGTCGCTGACGAGCTCACCGCCTTCGAAGGTCTCCGCGTATTCACCCATCAGGCGACCAGCAGTCGCAGGGCTGACGAGCACCGCGTTGTCCCAGGTCAACTTCGTGAGGGGTTTGGGCAGCTCCTGAAGCCAGCCGTTGTTGGCGAAGCGTCCGTCGAGCACCGACGGATCGTTTCGGAAGACCAGGTCGAGGTCCGTGGAAGATAGCCGCTCGCTTGGGATAGCCGCTTCGCGTGCGGCCAGCGGGAAGGCGGCGGGAGTGAACGCCGTGTCGGGGACAACCCCGTCGTGGAGCCATTGCCGCCACGTCGCTTCGAACTCCAACGCCGTCCGATCGTTTGCCGTCGTCCTGTTCGCGGCCAATCCCGTCTTCTGCATCCAGTATTCCCGAACGATGTCGTACCCGGAGCGCCCGGGTCGATCGCTCGTCGCGGCCATCAACTCGTGCGCAGACTTGCCGTCGTAAAGCGGAGCGATGAGCGGCTGCACGATGGAAACCGTGCCGTCGTACGCTCGCGCGTCGCTCCACGACTCGAGGAAATGCGCTTCCGGAATGTGCCAGTGGCACAGGGCCGACGTCTCGTCGTCGTACAAGCTGAGGTGAGCACAGAAGGGAACCTTGCTCATCGCCGCCGCAAACTGGAGATCCGCCGGCGCCGTGTAAGCCGGATTCCCACCCAGGATGAGAAGCGCGTCGACACGGCCGGCCGTCATGTCAGCGGCCAGCGTGCGAAGGGATTGAAGCTGATCGGTCGGCTCCGCCTCAACCGGCTCGGTGTAGACAACCGTCCGCCCCGCGTTGCCGAGCGCCGCGTTGATCCCATGGGTGAGGGCATGGACCGACGGCGGCTGCCCCTCACCCGCTATGACGAGGCTCCGCCCCTGCTGTGCCCGAAGATCTCGCACGACCGCATCGATCCAGCGACGCGCGGATTCGGACAACGTCGACGAATCGGCCGCCAGGTTCGCCACCCCGACCCCGGCGGCAATCAGCCTGGCGGCCACTTCGATGTCGCGGGGCCTCATCGGCAAACGATGGTCGGCGCGCGCTCCGGTGGAGCTCGGCGCGCTTTCGATCGCGTACAGCCGGCTCATGCCGGCGGCTGCCTCCGGACGTCGACGGGCCGAGAAATCGCGTGTGTAGCGAAGGCAGCCGGGACCGCGAGAGAGCACGTCGGCGTCGAGGGCGAGGACGAGGTCGGCGTTCTCGAAGCGATACTGATGCCCGACGTACCGTCCGAACGCGAGACGTGCTCCCGTGCGCGCGTTGTCGTCGCTGACCGCATCCCACTGATGCCATCTCGCGTTGGGATACCGTGCGAGGAGGTCGCGAATCTGCGCGGCAAGAGTCGGCGAGCTCACCGTTTCAGTCAGTATCCGGAGGCCGCTTCCGCCGATGGGGCTCTGCGCCTGGAGCATCGAACGGATCGCGCCAAGAAACCGGGGCCATGGGCGGATCTCCCCGAGATTCAGCAAGGTCTGCGAGCGATCGGGGTCGTAGAGGTCGAGGATCGCGGCCTGCGCGAAGATGTCTGTCGCTCCCACACTGCCCGGATGCAGCGGATTGCCTTCGATCTTCGTGGGCCGCCCCTCGTGGCTTTCGACGAGCAGGCCGGTCGCCACCCCACCGAGGGTCATGGCTGTGGCGAAGTACAGCGGCCTGCCGGGGACGATCTCTTCAGGCTGGCGCACGTAGGGGACGATCTTTTCCGCGGGCTGGCGCGTGCACGCCGTCAGGCCCGCGAGAGCCACCGAAGCACCCATCAGCTTCAAGAACTTCCGCCGCGCAACCGGATCGGCCAACGCGTCGAGGTCGGGAAGCAGACTGGGGAACTCGTTCTGGAGTCGTTCACGGAATGCGGGATCGCCCGCGCGCTCGTCGAGAGTCCGCCACCACTCTCCCTGTCCATCGCGCAGCCCGGACGGCGACACGTCTCGTCCCTCGCACGTCATTGGTGACACGTCGAACAGCTCGTGAGCTTCTGGATTTGGTATGCAGCCACGAGCTCCTCGCCTAGTTCGAGCTGGTTGGGCGGGGGCACGTAGTCGACGCGAAAGACGGCCTCCCGGGGCCGGACGTACTGTTCTGGCCGCCGGTGGCAATCGACACACCAGTCCATCTGCAGAGACTGTTCCTGGTACATGAGCGGCATGCGATCGACCTGGCCGTGGCAGGTCGTGCAGCCCACTCCCTTGTAGACGTGGATGCTGTGGTCGAAGCGGACGAAGTCCGGCAAGTCGTGAACCCGCGTCCACTCAATGGGCAGGCCCGATCGGAAGCTTTGGCGGACCGGTTCGAGAAACGGGCTGTTGGAAAAGATCTGCGAATGGCACGCCATGCAGGTCTTGGTGGGGGGAATGCCGGCAAACGAGGAGTCTTCGACCGACGTGTGGCAGTAGCGGCAGTCGATGCCGTTACCGCCGACGTGACGTTCGTGGCTGAACTGCAGCGGCTGCTCGCGCGCGACGCGGGCCTGGGTCATCCACGACGAACGGTTCACCTTGTCGAAGATGCCGAGCAGGCCGGCGATGAAGAAGATCGCGCCGAAAATCGTGACCTTCGCGATGGTATTCGCGCTGCGATGAAAGATCTGCGACATCGGTCGATGCGATCGGTGCGAGGCGAGCGGCGCGGCGTCGGCAGACTGCCGCCACAGGAGAGGCGCGTCGGTCGACGAAACAGATCGAGCTTACTCCGGCGCGGGCGCGATCGCGACACTAAATTGTGAAACATTTCACTTATCGCGCCACCTGAGCAGTAGATCGCCCCCCGGTCCCGCCATAATAAGAAAGGAGAAGCGGCGGAGCCGCCGGCCCGCGGCGCGGCCAACGGCCGCGCCAGCAAGGCAGGAAGAGGACGCGAGGCATGAGCGACGGCGATCGAAAATATCGGCAACGGGGCTACCAGGACACGCCCAAGGAAAGCGGACCCCGGCGCAGCCAGCCGGCCGAGCGCGCGCCGCGCGCCCCGGGTCGACAACTTCAGGACGCCGCTGGTCCTCGCACCCCCAACCTGATGGCATCACACGAGGTGTTCCGCTGCGCGCGCTGCGGAAACCTCCTCACGCTGCCAGTCGCACTCGACGGGCGGTGCGGCCGCTGCGGCGTCGATCTTCATTGCTGCATTCAGTGCGTCTCGTTCGACACCGGCGCACGGTTCGAATGCTCGCAAGCCGGTCTCCCCGCCCGCGTGACTCCCAAAGATGCGCGCAACGCGTGCACGCTCTTCGCCGCCCGCATGACCGTCGAGCGTCAGACCGGTACGCCGGGACCGACGAGCGCGCGCCAGGCGTTCGACGATCTCTTCAAGTAGGGGGAGGTCGGAGGTTGGGGGCTAGAGGTTAGGGTTAGAGGTCAGAGGTTAGAGGTCAGGGGGTCAAACAAAAATGTCCTTGCTTTCTCCGGCCGACCAGCAACGTCTCCGTGAATCGTTTGCAGAGATGACGCGGCGGGTCCGGCTGCTGTTCTTCACCCAGACCCTCGACTGCGAGACGTGCCTGCAGACGCGACAGATACTGGACGAGCTGCCGGCGCTCACCGACAACGTGATCATCGAAGAAGTGAACTTCGTTCTCGACAAGGAACGGGTGCAAGAATACGGCATCGACCGTGTGCCGGCCGTTGCGATTGCTTACGACATCGACGGCGCCGTGACGGACTCTCGGATCAGGTTTCTGGGGACCCCGTCGGGGTACGAGTTCATTTCACTCGTGCACGCCATATTGCTGGCGGGCGGACGCGAGTCCATCCTGACGCCTGAGAATCGCATCCGGGTGGCTGGGATGACGACCCCGATCACGATGCACGTCTTCACGACACCGACTTGACCGCACTGCCCCAGGGCCGTGAGCCTGGCACACGAAATGGCCTTCGCGAATCCCGCGATTACGGCCTACGCAGTCGAAGCGACGGAGTTTCCGGATCTGGCCCGGCGCTACATGGTGACCGGGGTGCCGAAGACCGTGGTCACGGCTTCGGCCGGCGCCGCGCCGGTCGAGATTCTTGGAGCGGTTCCGCAGGACGACTTCATCGAGCAGACACTGTCGGCTTCCTCGAATCAGCTGTCGTGAGACGCTCGCTTCTTGCTCTGGCCCTCGCCGTTGCGACAGTTGTCGCGCCGTTCAGGGCCGCAGAGGCGATCCGCTACCGCTTCACTTTTCCCAGGCCGGCCGAGCAATGGATGCAGGTCGAAGGGAGTTTCGCCGAGCTGGGAGAGAACCCTCTCGAGCTCGTGATGAGTCGGTCGTCCCCCGGACGCTACGCCGAGCACGATTTCGCGAGAAACGTATATGACGTGCACGCCTACGCGGTCGACGGCCGCGAGCTGCGAATCGAGCGCGGGGGCCGTTCGGAGTGGGTTGTGCCGACGCACTCGGGCAATGTGACGCTCAGATACAAGGTGTACGGCAATCGACTCGACGGTACGTACCTGGCGATCGACGGAACCCACGCGCATATAAACATGCCGGCCGCGCTCTTGTGGGCGCGGGGACTCGCCGATCGTCCGGCAACGTTGACGTTCGAAGCGCCGGGGAACACGCGCTGGGATGTCGCGACACAACTGTACCCGGGTGCGACGCCCGGTGAGTTCACGGCGCCCAACCTCCAGTACTTGATCGACAGCCCGGTCGAGTTCGGCCCCATCATGCTCGAACCGTTCGTCGTCGGGCCACGGATGTTTCGCTTCGCGGCGCACCACACCGGCACCAGGATGGAGCTTCAGTCGCTGGTCGAGGATGTCGCGGACATCGTGGCGGAGCAGAGTGCGATCTTCGGGGAATTCCCCGTCTTCGAGACAGGGACGTACACGTTCATCGCCGACTACCTGTCTTACGCCGCCGGCGACGCGATGGAGCATCGCAACAGCACCGTCATGACGTCGCCTGGCACGATCGGGAATGCGCGGCGGGAACTGCTGGATTCCGCATCCCACGAGTTCTTTCACGTATGGAACGTCGAGCGCATCCGGCCTCGAAGCCTCGAACCGTTCGATCTCGAGCGGCCGAACCCGTCGGGGGAGCTGTGGCTCGCGGAGGGCTTCACCCAGTACTACGGTCCGCTCACGTTACAGCGCGTCGGCCTGCTGGAGGTCGGCGATACGGCGAGAATGTTCACCACGGTCCTGAACGCCGTATCGGCCGGCGCCGGCCGGTTGGCGCACTCTGCAGAGGAGGTCAGCCGGCGAGCGGTTGACGAGGATCCGAACGGGCGCCCACCATCAGGAGTGGTTTCATACTATCCGCTCGGCGCAGCCATCGCGCTGGCGCTCGATCTGTCGCTGCGGAGCCGCCGGGGACCGCAATTGAGCCTCGACGATTTCATGCGTGAAATGTGGGTGCGATTCGGCAAGCCCGGCGGTGCCAGACCCGGCTACGTCGATCGACCCTATACGACGGCCGATGTGGAAGCCACGCTCGCATCGGTGACGGGCGATCCCGGGTTTGCCCGTGATTTCGTGGGTCGCTACATTCAGGGATACGAGATAGCGGACTATCGAAGCCTGCTCGCGCCGGCCGGATTCCTGGTGCGACCAGCTCCGCGCGGGCGACTCGAGGTCGTTCCGATTGAGATGACGGGCGGATCGCTCACGGCATCGCAGCAGACGTTTCGCCGGGACTGGCTTGGCCCCAAAACAAGGTAAGAGGTCGATCACATGGCACTGCCGTGGCTCTCCGTCGTCGATACGCTGCTCGATCTCACCAGTCTGGCGCTGAGCCGGAAGTCGCGTCGTCCCCAGGAAGACGCCGAACCGCAAACCCTGCCTGGCAGGGCGCTCGGCCACCTCGAAACGAGGTTGACCGGCGTCGTCATGGCGGCGCTGAAAGAGGCGTTCGATCGCGACGCCAGCCGGCTGGAACTCGAGCGCGAACAGGCCGAGCGCGAGCGTGTTCGCGCCGAACGGCTGCTCAGGCTCGAATTGTGGCGTCAGGCCGGCGATCGGGAGATCGGTCGGCTGCGTCTGCTTGCCGGGGTCGCGGTGGGCAGCTGGGTGGGCACTTTGCTGTTTTCGACCCGCTTGATGGGTGGTCCGGTCGGCGCACGCGTGATGTTGGGTGTCGGATGGCTTTTGCTTCTGGCTGCGCTGTCGTTTTCCTTCGCCGCTCAAAGTCGGATCAGCGGCGCGCTCGCCCGCGTGGATGAGACAGCCGCTCAAATGCGTCGAGACGAACTGATGGCTGGCCCTCTGGGTGCGATGGTGCCGTGGCTCATTGTCCTCGGACTGGCAGTGATAGGGCTGGCTGTGTTGATCGGTTGAGGGGGCGCGCGGGCCCCCTCAAGAGACGATCGGTCAGACCCTCGCGGGAACCGGCGCCTTGGCGGTCAGCGCCGCCGCGACTTTGCCGGACGCCATCCCGAATACAGCGCCGAGCGCCATCGAGATAGCCACGAGCAGGAAGGCGTTCGCCAGGCTCGCCGAGAAGAGGTTGTCCAAGGTGAGAGCGCCTTGCGTCTGCAGCAGGTAGGCAAAGGTTGCGGCGTACCCGTAGACGCTGGCCGGGATGGCAGACAGCGCAGGAATCTGGGCCGCGAGGCACATCCCCAGCACGGTCAATCCGACCACGATGCCTGCCCAGACCGGCAGCGTCAGCGAGTTCGCCATCGGGACCGAAAGGATGACGACGGCGGCCACCCAGGCGCAGAACGCACCGAACGTATTGCAGACGATGGTGTTCCTCAGGGCAGCGTCGTTGCCGCCGGCATGGAAGTAGCACGCCCACGCGAGAAATCCGGCCCAGATTAGCAAGCTGGTGTTCAGGTACAGAGTCGTAGCGATCGCGCCAAGAACCCCAATGCTCACCGACAGAGCGACGAGTGATGACATCGTGATGCCTCCCTCTGAAGAGCCGGTTGCGGAGCGCGCCTTCTCCCGGCTCGCTGGGGAGACGGCGTGGCGGGCTGATGAGCCGAAAAGGAAGGCTGGTTTAGCACACCCTCCCCCAGGGCTGTCAAATTAGGGAGGGCCGGGCGTCAGGGGTGACCTAGATGAGGCGCCAGGCGCCGGGGGCGATACCTTCAGTGACCGACGTGACCCACCATTCGTCCTCGTCATCGAGCAGCAGTCGTCCGGCAACGGCGAGAACTCCATCGCCATACCCGCTGGCGCGGGCTGCCACGAGCATCGGGACGGCATCGCCCGGCAGGACACCCGGAAGCGGTCCGACGCCCGCCGCCGAGCTCTCCTGCCGGCGCAGAGTGATCCTTTCCGCCTGCTCCTCGGTCAGCGAATACAGCACAACCTGTCCGATATCAGGCAGCATGGTCAGTCAACGCCACGATGGGGTCATTCTAGACGCCGGCCCGCCCGACGGTCACGGCCGCCGGTGTGCCGGACGCGAAGGAGCTCGCCCCGGCGGCGAACCTGTTTCACGTACGCGGAAAGAGTACACCGGGAGCGAGCTTCCACTCCGGATCGAGCGCCCGTTTGACGGCGCGCATCTCCTCCACGCCCTGCCGACCGAACAGTTCCTCGAGGAGACGCTGTTTGCCGCGATTCCGACCCACGCCGTGCTCGGCCAGTGGAGATCCCCCGAGCGTGATGACTTTCCGTCCGAGCTCCAGGATTGCCATCCGGCCGGCCTCGACGTCGGGGAACGAACGCGGCAGCAGGTTCGGGTGCAGGTTCCCGTCCGAGATGTGGCCCCAGACAGCCACGTCGAGCCGGCGTCTCCCGAATTCCCGGTCACAACAGCCGAGGAATTCCTCGATGTGCTCGAAAGGGACGATCAAATCGCCCGCGGTCTTCTCGATACGCGCATCGACCGTCTGTTTGGCTCGTCCGATGCGCGCATTGACCGAGGCCGGAAGTTGTTCGCGCAGTGCAAGAAACTGCGCCATCCTCGCGCGATCGCCAGGTACGGCGATCAGGATGTCGCCGCATGCTCCGGCGGCATCGAGCATCCGGACGAATCGCCCGAGCGGCGTGTCGATCCGTGCGGTCTCGCTCGCGCTCGAGATCTGCTCGTACGCCAGCGCGCTCGCCATGGGCGGGAGCTCCAGCGTGATCAACAGGGCAGTGGCGGTACCGTCAGGCCAGGTCACGCCTGTTTTCCGATCGATGCCGTCTTCACGCGCCAGCTCGAGGCAACGTGCATCCAGGTGCTCAATCGCCGAGACGTCGATTCCGGAGGGGTCTTTGGTGCGCCACGTTTCCCGCGCCGCGTCGCGCAGGCGCCGCACACATGAGACCGCCGCGTTCCGCACGCCGAACGGCACGAAGGCGAGACACCAGGCGGGCCTCGGAGACACGACGCGCAAGCTGACGTTGACGATGACTCCGAGCGTGCCCTCGGCGCCGATGAAGAGATCGACCAGGTCCATACCAGGAGCGGCGAAGTAGCCAGCCGAGACCTTCGGCACATTCGGCATCGCATAGTTCGGGACCGGTACGCGGACCGGACCGCTGTCCAGACAGACTTCAAAGTAGCCGTTGGGGTGCGCGTGGACGCGACCCCGCTCGATCTCGAGGACGTCGCCAGTCGGCAAGACCACCGTGATCGCCTCGACCCACCGGCGGGTACTCCCATACTTGAATGTGGCGGCGCCGGCGGCGTTCGTTGCCACCGTTCCGCCGACGAACGCGCCCGAAAACGTCGGGCCGGCCGGGTAGTAACGCCCGGAAGCCGTGAGAGCTGCGTCCAGTTCCGCGAGCGAAACACCCGCTTCGACCATCACGCGGTCGGTGCCGACATCGATGATCCGACCAAAGGCCGCCGTGCTCAGGACGACATCGCCGTCGGGGGTCGCGCCCCCCGTCAGCGATGACTGGGCGCCGATGGGGAGCACGGTCCGTGACGATCGGAGAGCGGCAGCGATTTCGGCCTCCGTGGTGGGGACGACGAGCGCCGAGGCGTGCCCACGCACGTGGGCGGCATCTTCACTGACCGACAGGAGCCGATCGGAGTCGGTAATTCTATCCGGCGCACGCGCGGCGCCTTTCGGCGGCCGCGCAAGGATGCGGTGGGTGGACATCGGCGACCATGGTAACCGCGAAGCCGATATACTTCCTCCGACGTGCCTTTCGCGCCCGAGTACGTCGCGCTGGTCCTCGGCGAGAACTTCGACGATGCGAAGAAGCAGTTTCTGTCGCCGTTGATGGCGATCCAGCTCGCCCACCTCGTGATGCTCTCTGCGCAGGGCATCGTTGCCTCCGAGGACGCGCATGCGTTGCGCGAGGCGCTCGATGCCGTCTCGCAGACGGACCTTCGGCAACAGGCATTCGACGGCTCGTTCGAGGATCTGTTCTTTCTGATCAATCGGCTCGTGGTCGAGCGGTGCGGGGAGAGCGTCGCGGGCCGGCTCCACACCGCGCGGTCGCGCAACGACATCGACATGACGATGTACCGGATGCGGCAGCGCGACCTGATTCTGGATCTGCTGGAAGCCACGCTGACCCTGCGGAGCTCGCTCGTCGAGCTGGCCGGGACTCATCTCGAAACCGTCTTCGCGGTGCATACGCATACTCAGCGGGCCCAGCCGACCACGGTGGCGCACTATCTGCTCGGTGTCATCGAGCAGATCGAGCGGGACGGCATGCGACTGAAAGGCGCTTTCGAGCGAACCAATCGATGTCCCCTCGGTTCATGTGCGATTACCGGCACCGGATTCCCGATTGATCGGCACCTTACGGCCGAGCTCCTTGGCTTCGATGGTCCTACGGGGAATACGTTCGGCAGCATCGCCACCGTCGATTACCTGCTGGAGAGCGTATCGGCGATGACCGTGTTGCTCGTCGGCCTCGGCCGCTTCGTCCAGGACTTGCTGCTGTGGTCGGCTTCGGAGTTCAATTACATGCGGATCGGGGACGGCTTCGTGCAGTGCAGCAGCATCATGCCGCAGAAACGGAACCCGGTCGCGCTCGAGCACGCGCGGGCGATCGCGAGCACGGGGGTCGGACGAAGCCAGGCAATCGTGATGGCCGTCCACAACACGCCGTTCGGCGACATCGTCGACACGGAGGACGATCTGCAACCTCTCGTTTTTGCCGCCTTTGACGATGCACGTCGGTCAGTCAGACTCATGGCGGCCGTCATGGCGAGCGCCGAGTTCGACGCGCAACGTCTCGAACAGCGGGCCGGCGAAGGCTGGACGACGCTCACGGAGCTGGCCGACACGCTGGTGCGTGACTGGAATCTCCCGTTTGCGAAAGCCCATGCGGTGTCTGCCCGGCTCGTGACGGCCGGCGAGCGGCCGCCCAAGCGGCCTGTGGCCGAGCTGTTGAAGGAAGTGGTGAGCGAGCTGGAGATCGATCCCCGGGTGGCGTCGAGTTACACGACCGAGCGGCTCAATGAGATCCTCAGCCCCCGGCACTTCGTCGACGTTCGACAAACGCCTGGCGGGCCGGCCCCTTCTGAAACGAGTCGAGCCCTCGTCGCCTCGCGCGAGGCGCTGGTCCATGACGGCCTCTGGCTGAGCGCGCGACGTGACGCGATCCAGGCGGCAGCCGACCTTCTCGCGGCGCGGAGCCGGGCGCTCTAGCAGTTACTCCGTTCATGACATCCAGCTACGTCAAGGTGCTGCTCCTCGAGCTCGTGGTGCTGGCCGCCCTCTGGTGGTTGCAGCAAGCCTTCATTTGATCCTCGATGCACCCTTTCGACTGGCTCGTCCTCGTCAGCTTCATCGTCTGGATCGTCTACGACGGTCTCAGACGGGTCAAGGACAGCCACGAGCTCGACGGCTACCTCCTGGCGAAGCGGAGCATTCCGTGGTGGGCTGCGGGGCTCTCGGTGATGGCCACCCAGCTGAGCGCCATCACCATGATCGGCACCACCGGGCAGGGCTACACGGACGGGATGCGATTCATCCAGTTCTATTTCGGCCTGCCGTTGGCGATGATCGTCCTCTCGCTGACGCTTGTGCCGTTCTTTTACAGGGCGGGCGTGTACACCGCCTATGAGTATCTGGAGCGCCGGTTCGACGCCAAGACGCGGACCTTCACCAGTTTCCTGTTCCTCATCTCGCGTGGCATGTCGTGTGGAGCGGTTATCTCGGCTCCGGCTGTCGTCCTGTCGCTGATTCTCGGCTGGGATTTGACGCTGACGACGCTGGCCATCGCCGTGCCCGCCGTCATCTACACCATGGTCGGGGGCGTTCAGGCGGTGACATGGACCGACGTGAAGATCATGGTGCTGATCGTGTTTGGTCTGCTGGCGCTCATCGTCACGGCCATCGGCGGCTACCCGCAGGACATCGGCCTCGTCGGTGGACTGGAGGTGGCGGCGGCGGCTGGCAGGTTACGCGTCTTCGAGTTCTCCTTCGATCTGACCAATCAGTACACGTTCTGGTCTGGCACGATCGCCGCGCTCTTTCTGTTCTGCTCCTATTTCGGGACCGATCAAAGCCAGGTACAGCGATTCCTGACGGCCCGGTCGGTGGACGAGGCTCGGCATTCGCTGCTGATGAGCGCGTACTGGAAGATTCCGCTGCAGGTGCTCGTGCTTCTCCTTGGTGTGCTCGTCTTCGTCTTCTATACCTTCAATCAACCGCCGCTCCTCTTCAGCAGCGTTCAGCAGGAACGGCTGCGCGAGGGACCGCGCGCAGCCGAGTATGCGCAGCTGCAGGCTCGGTTTGAAGGGATCTTTGCGGCCCGCCGGGCGTCGGCGGGCGAGCTGGCCGCCGCCCGTCGGGGCACCGACCACGGACGAATCGTTGCGGCTGAGGCCGCTTTCCTCGAGCGCGAAGCGGAGGTGCAGGAGCTCCGCACCCGTGCGGCGACGATGGTGAAGGAAACGACCGGAGACTCCTCGTTCACGGACGTGAACTACATCATTCCGACGTTCATCCTTACCCAGTTGCCGATCGGCCTGGTCGGCCTGCTGATTGTCGCGATCATTCTGGCGGCAACGGATACCATCGCGGGAGAGCTCAACTCGCTGTCCACCGCGACCGTGATCGATTTCTACAAGCGGTGGCTGCGCCCGACCGGTTCCGACGCGCATTACCTGGCCATTTCCCGGGCGGCGACCGGTTTCTGGGGGTTGTTTGCGTGCTTCGTTGGCGTCTGGGCGGCGGAGCTCGGTTCACTGATCGAAGTCGTGAACCGGTTCGGATCCTTCTTCTACGGATCGATCCTCGGCGTCTTCATCCTCGCGATCGCCTTTCGCTCGACGACCGGCAATGGGGCGTTCGTCGGTCTTTTCGCGGGCATGGCCTCGGTGGCCTGGTTTGCGAGCTTCACCAGAGTCGCGTTCCTCTGGCACAACGTCATCGGTGCCGTCGTAGTGGTGATTGCGGGTTTGGCCGTGAGCGCGATCGACCGTCGGCGGACGTCCTTCGTCCCCTAAAGAGCCGGCGCGGGGCCGAATACGTCGTCGATCGTCAAGACCTTGATCTCGCCGAGCTTCAACGCCTGAATTCCCGGCTCGATGACCTTGCGATCGCCGGTGATGACGATCACCGCCCGGGCCGGGTGGATGTACTTGTCGGCGACGCGCTGGACGTCGGCGGCAGTCACCGCCTCGATGCTGGGCACGTACTTCGAAAAGTAGTCGTCGGGCAGCCGATACACGATGGCGTCCTCGATCTGCCGGGAAATGGCAGTCGTCGTTTCGAAACCGGAAGGATACCGCAGGGAGATGTAGTTCTTGGCGCGGCTGAGCTCTTCTGGCGGGGGAGCCTTGAGCATGCCGTTCAGCTCGTTAAAAAACTCGGTGAGCGATTCCGACGTCTTGTCGGTCTGCACGCCGGCGGCCGCGAGAAACGGGCCCGCAGAGGCGCGCATGTCGAATCCCGAGCTCGCTCCGTAGGTGTATCCGTTCCTTTCCCGCAGGTTCAAGTTCAGCCGCGACGAGAACGAGCCGCCGAGGATGGTGTTGGCGACCTGGATCGGGAAATAGTCCGGCGTCGAGCGGGCGACACCAACCCATCCGATGCGGATCTGGGACTGTGGCGCGCCAGGCTTGTCGACAATGTAAACCGTGCGCGTCTGCAGCTCGGGCACGACCGGCATCGTCGGCGAAGGACGTGCCGGCGTCTCGGTCTTCCATCCGCCGAAGCTCGATTCGAGCAGCGGCAGCACCTTCTCCATGGTCACATCACCGACGACGATCAGCGCGGCGTTTGCGGGCTGAAATGCCGTCGCGTAAAAAGCGCGGAGGTCTGAGGTCGTGAAAGCCTTCAGGGTGGCCGCCGTGCCGTTGACCGAGGTTCCGTAGCGATGGGCGGAGCCGTACAACACCCGATTGAACGCCGTGGCGTTGATCGTGGCGGGGTTGTCGCGGGCCTGCAGGATGCTCGTGAGCCGTTCCTGACGCAGTCGGTTGAGCTCGTCATCCGGGAAGGTCGGCCTGAGCGCCACATCGGCCATGAGCGGCAGCGCGTCGGCCAACCTGGCTACTGGAACGTGGAGCCGAACCGCGGACGAATCGATTCCAGCGGCCGCACTGACGTCGGCGCCGAGAAAGTCGATGGCATCGGCGAGCTCGAGCGAAGAACGCGATCCGGCGCCCTCGAGCAGCATCGAGGCCGTCAACGTTGCGACGCCGAATTTGTCGGCGGGATCGTCGGCGCTGCCGCGAAGAACCACGAGGTTGACCTGGGCGACCGGCACTTCGTGCAGCTCGACCAGCCAGACGGGCACGCCGTTGGACAGCTGGCGCTTCTGGACCGTCGGCAGCCGAACCGGCGGAGGTGTGCCGATTTGTGGTGGTCGCGAGCGGTCGGGCGGGGCCTGCTGAGCCGTCAGCACGGCCGACAGCGCGAGGAGCGCCACCGAGGCGAGAAGCCTGACCTTATTCCTATCTTTGTATCGGCGCAGCTTCATCTCACGTCACTTTTCAGGCTGAACGATAAGCTCGACGCGTCGATCGAGCGGCAGGAATGCCGCCGCGGCCGCGCGAACATCCGAAACCGAGAGGGCCCGGTAGCGGGCGACATCTTCGTTGAAGTAATCCGGGTCACCGGTCTTCACGAAGTATCCGTTGATCTGATCGGCCTTGCCCCCGAACCCGCCGACCCGCTCCATCCTGTTGTAGAAGGACGCTTCAAACTGGTTGATCGCGCGCTCGATCTCGCGTGCGGTCGGGCCTTCCTGCTGCAGCGTGGCAATCTCGTCGTCGATGAGCTTTTGAAGCTCCTCCACGGTGTGGCCGGGGCGCGGTGTCGCGACGATCTCGAACGTCGAGGCCAGATCCATCGATCCCTGGAAGGCGGAGACGTCCTGCGCAATCTGCAGCTCGTACACGAGACGCTTGTACAAGCGCGAGTTCTTGCCGCCCGCGAGAACGTCGGCGACGATGTCCAGTGCCGCGTCTCCTGGCTCGAAGTGTCGAGGCGTCAGCCACGCCAATGTGAGGCGCGGAAGCTGCACGCGGTCGGTCATCAACTTCCGCTGCACACGCGTCAGCGACACGCCCGGAATCGTCATCGGTTTCGGAGGCGGCGCCGATTTGACGTCGCTGAAATACTTCTCCACGAGCTGCCGCGTGCGCACCGGGTCGATGTCCCCGGCGACGACGAGGCTGGCGTTCGACGGGGCATAGTACGACCGGAAGAAATTGACGACGTCTTCGTAGCTGGCGGCGCTCAAGTCCTCCATGTATCCGATCACCGGCCAGTGGTAGGGGTGGCCCTCAGGGAAGAGCATCTCGTTCAAGGCGATCTCCGCCAGGCCGTACGGTCGGTTCTCGTAGCTCTGACGCCGTTCGTTCTTGACGACGTCGCGCTGCAGGTCCACCGTCTTCGGGGTCATCGCGTCGAGCAGAAATCCCATGCGATCCGATTCGAGGAAGAGCGCGAGCTCGAGGGCGTTCGACGGGACGTCGATGTAGTAGTTGGTCCGATCGTTGGCCGTGGACGCGTTGTTGCCGCCGCCGACCGATTCAAGTCGCGTATCGAACTCACCATACGGGACGTGGCCTGACCCCATGAACATCAGATGCTCGAACAGATGCGCGAAGCCGGTTCGCCCGGGGAGCTCGTTTGCCGACCCCACCCGGTACCAGGTGTTGACGGTGACGATCGGCACGCTGTGATCCTCGTGCAGGATGACCCGCAGTCCATTCGGCAGGGTGAACTGCGAGTACGTGACTTCGAGGGGTGGCGCCTGGGCAAAGGCCGACGAGGCAAGGGCCAGTACGAGCAGGACTGGAGCGACCTTCATGGAAGCGATTTTACTCCGGCGCCGAACGAGCCGCCCGCCGTTTCAGCTGGTCCTTTGTGTCCGTCGAGCCGTTCGTGATGAAATAGCCGCATGCCGGATCCGGCTCCTCTCGTGGGCATCATCATGGGCAGCACGTCGGACTGGGATACCATGCGTCACGCGGCAGAGATGCTCGAGCGCTTCGGCGTGCCCCACGAGACGAAGGTCGTCTCCGCCCATCGCACGCCGTCCCTGATGGCCGAGTACGCATCGACGGCCGCCGGCCGAGGGCTCGTGGTGATCGTCGCCGGTGCGGGCGGCGCCGCCCATCTTCCGGGTATGGTCGCTTCGCATACCCTCCTGCCCGTCATCGGCGTACCGGTGCAGAGCGCCGCGCTCAGCGGGCTCGATTCCCTGCTGTCGATCGTGCAGATGCCGAAAGGGGTGCCGGTTGCCACGGTTGCGATTGGCGCGTCGGGAGCGGCGAACGCTGGCCTGCTGGCCGTGGCAATCCTCGCCACGTCGCGCCCGGAGCTTCGGACGAAGCTACAGACCTACCGTGACGAAATGGCAGCCGACGTCGGTCGCGCGTCGCTCTCGTGAGAGTCGGCTACCGCCGTTTCAAGCTGTCATCTGACCTCGTCGAGCTGCCATTTCAATGTCCGATGTGATACTTCCCGGCGCGACGATTGGCGTGCTCGGCGGAGGCCAGCTGGGTCGCATGTTTGCCATCGCCGCCCGGCGTCTCGGCTACCGCGTTCACACGCTTGCGCCGGAGGACGACACCCCCACGGGACAGATCGCCGACGTGGAAATCAATGCCGAGTACGATGACCTCGACGCCGTCCGCGCGTTCGCGAAGGGCGTGGACGTCGTGACGTTCGAATTCGAAAACGTATCAGCAGCGGCCACCGCCGCAGCGGAAGAGCAGGCGATCGTGCGCCCGAGCGGCCGCGCGCTCTTCCTGACGCAGCACCGCATCCGCGAAAAGACGTTTCTCGCCGACCGCGGGCTGCCAGTCACGCCATTTGCGGCGGTGACGTCCCAACGGGACCTCGACGAGGCCGTCGCCCGAATCGGGTGTCCGGCGGTGTTGAAGACGGCGAGCTTCGGTTACGACGGAAAAGGGCAGCATCCGATCGCGAGCCCCGCGGAGGGGGCGCGCGCGTGGCAGGCGCTCGGGGGTCGCGAGGCCGTCCTCGAGGCGTTCATCGACCTCGACTCCGAAATCTCAGTGGTTGCGGCCCGTGGCGTCGACGGCGCAATCGTCCCCTTCACTCCGTTTGGCAACACGCATCGTCGCCACATCCTCGACGTTTCGGTAGCGCCCGCCCCCGTGTCGTCCGAGACGGCGCGCCAGGCCGTGAGCCTGACGCGCGGCGTGCTCGAGGCGCTCGACTACATCGGTATCCTGTGCGTGGAGTTCTTCGTGGCGCGGGACGGCCGGCTCCTGATCAACGAGCTGGCTCCCAGGCCCCACAACTCGGGCCACCTGACGTTCGACGCGTGCCGGACGAGCCAGTTCGAACAGCAACTGAGAGCGATCTGCGGGTTGCCCCTGGGATCGTCCGAGCTGCTGCAGCCGGCGGCCATGGCCAATCTGCTCGGCGATCTCTGGACGAACGGAGAACCCGACTGGCGGGCGGCTTTGGCGGTCCCGGAGGTAAAACTGCACCTGTACGGAAAAACGGTGCCGCGCCCCGGCCGTAAGATGGGGCATCTCACGGCGCTGGCCGCATCGCCAGACGAGGCCAAAGCATTAGTGCTGCGCGCGCGCGACGCACTCCTCTCGAAGGCGTGACCGACGGTTCGTACTCGTCATCGCCCGTCGTGTTCCTCAATCTGCGGATACATCGCCGAGTGCTTCAATCCAGCATGACGTTTGCCGTACACGGCCGGGACATCCCGAGTCACATCGCTCGGGATTGTGAGCGCAAGGGTCAGCGTGACGGCGAAGGCCAGCCTTCGCCAGTCGGGGCCTGAAGACAGCTGCCGATCGGCTCCCGCCGGCGGCGTGGCCTCATCAACCGTCTTTCGCATCCAGCTGCGCGCCAGCAGGGCGGCCCCGAAAACCGACATGGCGATATTGAACGTCTGGCCCGTCGGCAACCCGAACAGCGTGATCGGGTACTCCCGAAACAGATCGATCGGAATTCTGAGGCTCGCATACAAGAAGGTAAAGAGCGCCCCGAGTCGACCGGGAGGCACATCCCGACGCCTCACCATCATCAGGATTGGAATCAGCGTGAAGTTCTTGAGCCCGTCATAGAGCACGACAGGGTGACGAAGGCCGTCGGCTTCTGGAAACTTCACGGCCCACGGCACATCGGTCAGGCTGCCGACGATCTGGCCGTCGATGAAGTTGCCGATTCGGCCGCATCCGAGGATCACGGCGGCCGGGATGGCCAGCGCGTCCAGCACCGGGCGGAACGGCACACGCCGAATCCAGCAAAAGAGGAGCACGCCCGCGAAGCCGCCGACAATGAGGCCGTGCGTCGCCAGGCCGCCGATCCAGACAGCTGGAATGAGAGCCAGATGTTCCCGGTAGAAATCCCATTCGTTGTTGAACACGACGAGCGAGCGGCCGCCGATGAGCGTGCCCACCGCCAGGAACAGCGTCAGGTCGTAGACCGACCGCAGGGAGAGCCCGAGCTTCGCGCGGTTCCGTCTGAGGAAAAGATGGGCGTTGAGGAACCCGAGTGAGTAAGTGAGGCCGTACCACCAACACGTGGATGCCCAAGACCGAGAGGATAATCGGATCGAAGTCGTGCACGTGCCCGTCAAGCACAGCCGGACCCTCCCCCTGATATGAATGCGACAATCGGAGCGAAAATGGCTCATACGAGTCGCGCACCCGTGTGTCAATGAACCTGTCGTTGAAGAACTGCGTGGTGAGGCCCTGGCGGTCGAGTGATCTCGATACCCTGGTGAAGTACGCCAACAACCGCCGCATCTGGCTGAACCTTCGCGACCGCTTTCCACACCCGTACACGACGCGGGACGGCCGCGCCTTTCTCCAGCACGTACAGCAGCAATTGCCGCTGACATCGTTCGCGGTGGCGGTGAACGGCGAAGCGGCAGGTGGAATCGGCTTTCAACTGCAAGCCGACGTCGAACGGGTGTCAGCCGAGATCGGTTACTGGCTCGGCGAACCGTTCTGGGGCAGGGGCATCATCACCGAAGCGCTCGTTGCGGTCACCGCTCATGCGATCGCCGCCCACGGGCTGACCCGCGTCTACGCGATGCCATTCGCCTGGAATGCGGCTTCGTGCCGCGTGCTCGAAAAAGCAGGGTACGTGCTCGAAGGCCGGCTTCGGAACAGCGCCATCAAGGACGGGCGGATCACCGATCAGCTGCAGTACGCGTTCAATCCTTGACCGGAGCGTCGGGGCTGATCTCGTCGCTCCTGATGTTTTCGTCGGTGGACACGTCGAATCGTCTGAATCGTTCGTAGGTTGCAATGGCGGTCACGCGCGTGCCGTTGTCGAACTTGTACTCTTCCTGCATTTCGAACGGCACCGCGATCTCGAACCGCTCGTCATATCGAAACAACGATGTGATCCGCGCACGGAGGCTTGGCTGGTCGAGCAGGACTTCGGTCTTCAGGATGCGGCCGGTCTCCGCCTCTACCCAGACGCGGCCGTGCGCGAACAAATCCAGATCGGAGCGCCCCCTGACGATGGATGGTCGCGCATCCTCCTGGTACTCGATGACCCAGACGTCGGGCCCCACCTTCGGGTCGATCCTGCCGAGCGAGTATTTGAAACGCTGTTGCATGTCGGCCTGCAGGACGACCACGCCGAGCACCGGGTTGTTGACGGTGCGCTTCATGTTGCCGAGATTGTAGCGGGCGCTCTCATCCTGAATGCGATTGGCCTGCTGCAGCGAATTGAGGGACGGATTGAGGAACAGCCTCGCCAGCCGTTGTTCGCGGTCGCGAACCGGCTGCGCGTCGACTTCGAACACATCCCGGAATGGCACCCAGTCCTGCGCCGTGCTCACGGACACCAGCAGGAAGTCCGACTTCAGCCGCCGGTTCCGCGCCGTCGCACCCGGTCGTCCGATGAGCGCCGGGCTTTGCATCGGAACGCTCGAATCCTGCAGGTATGTTTCCTCGGCGACGACGTTCGAGAACTTGTCGAGAAAATCGAGCACATACCACCCAGCGCGCCCGAGGAGGAGCTCGATGGTGATGCGGTCGGTTCCGGACTCCTGGCCGAGGAGAGTGGACCCGGCGGTGCACAGTGCGACAGCCAGCACGCAAAAGCGGCGCATTCCAACTGCCATCGTAGCAGGAGTTCACCCGGGGGCCTACGGTCCCTGTTCCCTTGGAGTTGTCCGCGCCAAGCCTGGCTCGGAAGCTTTAAGGCCTGATTTCGCGCGTCTTGGACACCGGCGGCCCCTGCCGCCCGGCCCCGTTCACATGGGGACCCAGCACGGTGGTGATAAAGCGATGGATGGGAGTCTCCACGTCGAGCGCGCGTCCCATTCGAACCACGGCGCCACTCAACCAGGGAAGTTCGAGCCGCCTCTGATGCTCGAGATCCGCCAGCATCGACGACTCCGACTGCCGGGGCAGCTGCTGGATGAGCCGCATGAGGTCGTCGAAGTAACTGCGCGCCAGGTCGATGCCGCTGGCACGGGCGACGGCCATCGATTCGACCACTGCCGCCTGCCACATCGCGAGCAGGTCCGGATCGTCGCGGATCACGCCGACCGGACACCTCGTCACCGCGGTGATGCCGCTCATGGCGGACAGGTGCACGAACTTCGACCAGATCTCCACCACGATCTGCGTGCTCAGCGTAGAACTGACACCCGCGTCGAGGCACACTTCGAGGAGCCGCTCGAGTCGCGGCGTGCGGGCGCCGTCCAGCTCGCCAAAAATAATCCGATCGAGCGCAACGTGGC
This sequence comes from Vicinamibacterales bacterium, assembly GCA_035537875.1. GTDB lineage: Bacteria > Acidobacteriota > Vicinamibacteria > Vicinamibacterales > CAVVIG01 > DATLLJ01. The sequence goes on from DATLLJ010000037.1 coordinate 159,391, forward strand.
GGATCACACCTGGTTCCGAAATCGACGCCTGGACGTACGTTGTCCCAGCGGCCAGATGGCGGCGAGGGACGGCAGCCGCCATCATGTCCACGCTCTCCACGCCGTTCTGAAACGAGATGACGACGGTCTCGCTCCCGATGAGCGGAGGCAGGAGCGGAAGCGCCGACACGGTGTCGTAGAGCTTGACCGCGACGAACACGGCGTCCACGGGCCCGATGGTCGTCGAATCGTCGGTCGCCGTCAGCCGCTCCAAATGGAGATTCCCCTGCGGGCTCTCGATCCGCAGGCCATTGGCGCGCAAGGCTGCCAGATGAGCGCCGCGCGCCACGAACGCGACGTCGGCCCCCGCCGCCGCGAGCCGGCCGCCAAAATAACCGCCCACCCCGCCGCTGCCGACGATGGCAATTCGCATGGGGGAATTCTACGGTGTCAGGCCGGCAGCGGCAGGAGCTTCTCTACGGGCTCGCGCCACAGCTGAATGAGGACGGGTCGGACGGCGTCGGGTTCGCCGCTCGTGAAAAACTCGACCGGCTCGATCGCGCCTGCGCCGTCGTCAGCGACCGGACGTCGGGCAGCCAGCACTCTGGCGGTCTGCCGCGCGACGGCTGCCGCGCTGTCGAAGAGGGTGACCGACGGGCCAACGACCTGTTTGATCGCATCCTGCAGGAAGTTGTAGTGCGTGCAGCCGAGCACGATGCCGTCGGCGCCGCGATCGATGAGGGGCGCCGTATACCTTTTCAACAGCTCGATGGTGTGCGGGCCCGTCAAATCGCCCCGTTCGACCTGCTCAACGAGTCCGGGACACGGCTGCGTGATCACTTCGATGCCGTCGGCGTTGCGTTCGATGAGGTTGACGACGCGTTCGCCGGCCAGCGTTGCACCCGTGGCCAGAATGCCCACGACGCGGCTGCGTGTGGCGCGAGCGGCCGGCTTGATGGCCGGCTCCATGCCGACGATCGGCACCTGCGCGAACTGCGTGCGGAGCATGTCGACGGCGTGCGTCGTGGCGGTGTTGCATGCCACTACGACGGCCTCCGCGCGGCGCTCTTCCACGAGGAATCGCACGATCGCCAGCGATCGTTCCCGGATGATCTCGGGGGGCTTGGTGCCGTACGGCACATACTTCGAGTCGGCGGCATACATCAGCGTGTCATAAGGCAGGATGGTTCGCAGCTCGCGCAGCACACACAGGCCGCCGAGGCCGGAATCGAACACGCCGATACTCACGCGGCGATTGTAGTACGGGTCCCGGTCGGCTCTCGCCGGCCCAGCCCCTCGGTGGGATCGAAGTAGAATGCCGTGGCATGACGAAGTACGGTCGATCGCCGTGGATCGAACTTGCGCCGAAGTCACGCGTGCCCTCGTACCCGCAGCAACGCGGGCCGCTCGAAACCTCCGTCGTCGTCGTCGGCGGCGGGCTCACGGGGTGCGCGACTGCCTATGCCTTCGCCGCCGCCGGCGTGAATGCCGTGCTGGTCGAGGCCTCGCGCATCGGCCGCGGAGGAACGGGGCTGGCGACGGGATGGATCGCCGGTGATCCGGGTGTGTCCTTTGTCGAGGTCGACAGATCGCTCGGGCGTGCGGCGGCGCGACATGCGTTTCGCGCGTGGCGGCGGGCGGCGCTCGACTTGACCGCGCTCGTGCGGCGCCTCGGGATCCCCTGCGATCTGCGCGCTGGGAGCACGGCGACCGTGGCGCTGACCCCCGATCAGGCGACGCGCCTTCGTCGAGAGCAGAAGATTCGCCGAGACGCGGGCCTGGAGGCGCCGCTGCTGAACGCGCGGGCGGTCAGGGCCGAGCTCGCCCTCGATGGCGTCGCGGCCATTCGAGAACACGCCAGCGGTGTGGTGGATCCCTATCGTGCGTGTCTCGGACTGGCTGCCGCGGCGGCGGCGCGAGGCGTGCGCATCTTCGAGAAGTCGGAGGTCCGCAAGATCAGTTTCACGCGACGGATCGTCGATGTCATCACCGCTGGCGGTTCGATTCGCGCGAACCGAGTGGTCGTCGCGACGGGTTTTCCGACCGCTCTGTTCAAGTCGCTGCGGAGACATTTCTGGTTCCGCACCGCTTACTTGGCGATGAGCGACAGAGTGCCGGCGGTCATCCGCAAGCAGCTCGGGCGCCGCGACGCCATCGTCCGCGACCTCGCGAGCCCGCCGCACGTGGTTCGATGGGTGGGCGATGACCGGTTGCTGGTCGGGGGAGCAGACCTTGAAACGCCGCCCGATCGTCAACGGGAACGAATCATCCCGCAGCGGACGGGACAGTTGATGTACGAGCTCTCGACGCTCTATCCAGACATCTCAGGTATTCTTCCGCAATACGGGTGGGACGCCCCGTACGCGCGGACGTCGGACGGCCTGCCGTACATCGGACCCCATCGGAATTTTCCACATCATCTGTTCGCCTTCGGCGACTCGAGCCACAGCGTCACGGGCGCGTTTTTGGCGAGCCGGGCGCTGCTGCGCCACCACCTGGACGAGCTCGAGCCTGTCGACCGCTTCTTCAGTTTCACGCGTCATGGCGATTGATCTCCTCGTCTTCGGTCCCCACCCCGACGACATCGAAATCGGCGCGGGCGGTATCGTCGCGCTGCACGTGTCACTCGGGTTCGACGTGGGCTTGTGCGACCTCACGGTTGGCGAGATGGGGAGCAACGGCACGGTGGAGGAGCGGTTGAAGGAGTCGGAAGCCGCGCGCGAGGCTCTGGGCGCCTCGTGGCGGGAGAACCTCCATCTGCCCGATCGGCACATCGGGAAAGATCCGGCGCATCTGGATGCAGTGGTCGCATTCATCCGGCGGCACCAGCCGCGCGTGGTGGCTGCGCCGTACTGGGCCGATCGACATCCCGATCATGCGGCGGCCAGCGCACTGGTCACGGAGGCGGTGTTCAACAGCGGCCTGAGAAGATATCGGGCCGAGGCCGGGGAAGCGTGGAAGGTCGAGTGGGTCTGCTACTACTTCATCAACGACAGCGCTTCGCCTTCGTTTGTCGTTGACGTCACGCCGCACTATGCTCGAAAGCGCCGGGCGCTCGACTGCCACATCAGCCAGTTTCAGGCGGGACCCCAGGCCGTCGGGACGCGTCTTAATACACCGGTGTTCCGGCAGCTCATCGAGAGTCGCGACGCCCAGTTCGGCGCCCTGGCAGGGGTGGCGTGGGCAGAGGGTTTCGTCGTCCGGGAGCCGGTCGTGCGGCGAACCCTGTTCAGAGAAGCGACGTGACATGAGGATTGGGATCGTCTGCTATGCCTCGGTCGGTGGAAGCGGCATCATCGCGACCGAGCTCGGGAAGACGCTCGCGGCGCGCGGCCACGACGTTCACATCCTGAGCAGCGACACGCCCTTTCGGCTGTCGGGCTATCAGCCGGGGCTGACATTTCATCGCGTCGAAACGCCCGCGTACCCGCTTTTTCGCGAGCCGCAATACCTGTTGTCGCTCGCGAACAAGATTGTACAGGTCGCGCGTCACGAGCAGCTCGACATCGTGCATGCCCACTATGCGGTCCCGCACGCCACCGCGGCGTACCTCGCGCGTCAGATTCTGCGAGCGGGGCACGGGCCGGTCCCGGCGACGATTACGACGCTGCACGGCACCGACATCACGCTGCTCGGCAGCGACCGATCGTATTCGGAGACCGTCGCCTTCTGTATCGACGAGTCCGACGGGGTGACGGCGGTCTCGGAAAGTCTCAGGGCTGACACGTGCCGGGAGCTCGCGGTCCGCACCGATATCAAGGTCATTCCGAATTTTCTCAACTGCGCGGCGCATCACCGCGTCGACGCGTCAGGCGTTCGCAAGCGGCTGATCGGGGACGATGAGGCCAAAGTGGCGATTCACGTGTCCAATTTCAGGCCGGTGAAGCGCGTCATGGCCGTCGTCGACGTCTTCGATCGCATCAGACGTGAAGTGCCCGCGCACCTGCTGATGGTGGGCGACGGCCCCGAGTTGGATGCGGCGTCCCGGCTGGCGCAGGAGCGAGGGTTGGAGGGTCAGGTGCATTTCCTGGGGGAACAGGACCAGGTGCTGCCGCTGCTCTCGATCGCCGATCTGTTCCTGCTCCCGTCGGCGCAGGAGAGTTTCGGGCTCGCGGCCCTCGAGGCGATGGCATGCGAGGTGCCGGTCGTCGCGTCCAATGTCGGGGGACTCCCGGAGGTCATCGACCACGGCAGGACCGGCTTTCTGCACCCGATGGACGACTTGGACGGAATGGCCCGGTCCGCCGTAAGGTTGCTGACCGACAGCCACCTTCATGATCAGATGGCGGCCGCAGGCCTCGCGAAAGTCCGCAGACACTTCTGCGAAGAGAAGATCGTCCCGCTTTACGAAGGGTTCTACGAGGAAGTCTGGGCACGGGTGGGATCTGGAAAGGCGCGCCCCAGCCGCCCCTCCAGACTGTAAGATTGCCGCTATGAAGCGCTCTTTCGCCCTGACGGCCGTGCTGGTGGCGCTTGCTCCCTTCGCTCTGGCGCAGCTGCGTGTGGCCCCGGTCGACTACGACCAGGGGCATGTCGCGCTCGGTCTCGTCCTCCGCCATCTCTCGAACACCGGCATCTACATGATGGCGACGGCCCATCCCGACGATGAGAACAACGGGCTGCTCGTCCTTCTCAATCGCGGCCTCGGCTATCGCACGGCGCTGGCGACCGCGACGCGCGGCAATGGCGGGCAGAACGAAATCGGCCCCGAACTGTTCGAAGCGTTGGGAGTGTTACGAACCGAGGAATTGGCGGCGCTGCACAGGTTCGACGGCGCGGAGCAGTACTTCACACGCGCGGTCGATTTTGGATACACGATCGATCTGGCAGAAACGAACCGACTGTGGGGACGCGACGAGATCATCGGCGACTACGTCCGCCTGATCCGGACGATCCGCCCCGATGTCATCAGCGCCCAGAATCCAAACGCGGTCGGTCCGGGCCAGCACGCCCATCACGCGTTGGCTGCGATGCTGTCGCACGAGGCGTACAAGGTTGCCGGCGATCCGACGAGGTATCCCGAGCAGATCAGTGAAGGGCTGCGGCCCTGGCAGCCCAGAAAGTTCTACTTCACCGTCGGCGGGCCAGGCGGCGGCGCGTCAAACGTGCCCGCGCGCGTGTGTCGGATCGATCTGGCTGTCTACGACTCGCTGCTCGGACGAACCTTCTCCGAGATAGGAACCGAGGCGCGGAGCATGCACAAATGCCAGGGCCAGGCGCAGCTGCTCGCGCTTCCAGGCCCCTCGGCTGGAACCTTCACGCTCGCCGGCACGTCGATTCCCGGCCAGATGGACCTCGAGGAGAAGACGCTCTTCGACGGCGTCGACACGAGCATCGTCGGCCTGGCGAAGTTCGCGGGCTCCGCTCCATCAGCCGCTCTCGTCGAAGCCCTCAAGGGCATCGATACCAGCGTACAGACCGCGCAGATCAAATTCGACACGGAGGGCGACGCGATGACGCTGCCGCCGCTCCTATCGGGGCTGAGAGCCGTCCGCGCCTTGCGCAGCAGCTTGCCCGCGATGGCCATGGAGAGCGTCGCGCGCTATGAGATCGACGTGCGTCTGGACCAGAAAGAGCGCGAGTTCCAGCAGGCCGTGATCGCGGCCAACGGTCTGCGCGTTGAAGCGCTCGCCGACGACGGCGTGGTGGTTCCGGGGCAAGGTGTACGGATCACGACGATCATCGCCAATCACGGCGTGATGGACGTAACCGTCAAGGACGTCAAGATCGACGGGTTCGCCGGTGACGAGGCGTGTCGGCTCACCGCGGCCGTCGCCGGAGGTGGGCCCGGGGGTCAAGGTGCCGGAGCGGCTCAGGCCGGTCCGCCTATCTCGACGCTGAAGCGTGGTGACGTCGCTCGATGCACGCCTGCCCGCACCATCCCCGCAGATGCGAGGGTGACCGAGCCTTACTGGCATCGAGACGGCGAGGCCGGCCGCTACACGTTCGACACCGGTGCGCCGTTCGGCCTGCCGTTCCGACCGACGCCGTTTCGAATGCAGGTCAGTCTGGCGTTGCCGACCGGGGACGAAATCATCGAGAGCCTGCCCGTGCAGTACCGGTATGAAGGCGATATCTTCAGCGGCGAGAAGCGCATGGATCTGATGGTCACGCCGGCGTTCTCGGTCAAGGTGACGCCTGACATCGCCATCATTCCCTCGGAATCGGTTCGCCCTGCGGCCGCTGGACGGCCCATTGCGACGCGCGAGCTCCGCGTCACCGTCGTGAACGACAACCCGGGAAAAGCCGCAGGTGCGGTACGGCTCGAGTTGCCGATGGGCTGGTCGGCGTCGCCGGCAGAGCAGGCGGTGACGTTCACGAGAGCCGACGAATCGCGGACCGTCCGGTTCCAGATCACGCCTGCAGCAACCGCGGCGGCCGGCGAATTCCGCGTGCGCGCGCTCGCGCAGTCGGGAGCACAGACCTTCGACCGTGGTTTCGACATCATCGAGTACTCGCACATCCGCCGTCAGCATATCTACGCGACCGCCAGCGCGCGGTTGAAAGTGCTCGATGTCCGCACCGCGCCGGATCTGACGGTCGGCTACGTCATGGGATCCGGCGACGACGTCGCGCCTTTCATCGAGCAGCTGGGAGCGCGCGTCGAGATGCTCGGCGCCGACGCGCTTGCCTGGGGGGACCTGTCGCGGTTTGACACGATCGTGCTCGGCGTGCGCGCGTACGAGCGGCGCGACGACTTGCGCGCCAACAACAGCCGGCTGCTCGAATACGTGGAGAATGGCGGGACGGTCATCGTGCAGTACAACCGCGCCATGATCAATGACGCCTACGGGCCGTATCCGGCACAGATCACCAATAATCGCATCACCGACGAGAACGCCCCGGTGCGGATTCTCGAGCCGGCTCACCCGGTGTTCACGACACCGAACCGGTTGACCGAGGCTGCGTGGAGCGGGTGGGTGCAAGAGCGCGGCCTGAGTTTCCTCGGGGACAAGGACGCCCGCTATCGCGATCTCGTGGAACTGACCGATCCGTTTCCGAATAATCCGGGGCCGAAACGGGGGGCGCTCGTCGAAGCCGAGCACGGAAAAGGTCGGTGGCTGTACGTCGCGCTCGGTTTGTGGCGGGAACTCCCCGCCGGCGTCGACGGCGCCTATCCCATCCTGGCAAACCTCATCAGCCTGGGGAAAGCGCCCGTGTCGCCACGGAGCCCCGCGCCGGCGACCTCCGTGCGTTGATGTCTGCCGATCCCGTGTTGATCGTCGGCGCCGGCCCGGCCGGCGCGACGGCAGCGCTCAGCCTCGCGAAGGCCGGGGTGCCGGTCCGCTTGATCGACCGGGCGTCTTTCCCACGGAACAAGCCCTGTGGTGGCGGAATCAGCGTGCGCGTTCGTCGCCGGTTCCCGTATCTGCAGGATGCCTTGCGTCGGATTCCGGTTCACGAGCTGTCGCGGCTCTACCTCGAAGGCCCTGACGGCGAATCGGCGCTGATTGAATCCGACGTGCCGGCGGCGTTGATGATCCGCCGGCTCGAGTTCGACGCGTTGCTCGTCTCTCTGGCGGTCGAGGCGGGCGCGGAACTGATCGCCGGTGTTGACATTGTGCAGGCCGCCGAGGGCCCGGCCAACGGTCGGGGCCGCGGACGGATTGCCTTGACGGCGCGGGACGGCCGGCGGTTTGAATCGTCCACGCTGATCGCCGCCGATGGCGTCCACAGCGTCGTCGCACGGCGTCTCGGTTTGAATCGTGGATGGCCGTCGACGTCCGTGGCGCTCGACATGATGGAGGAGACGCCGCGCGGCCTGCTCCGCGACGTCGATCCGTCCACGCTGTGGGTGGCGTACGGCTTCGCGCCAAAGGATTCACAGTCGAGGCCGCATGAGGCAGGGGCGCCGCCGACCTCGCGCCGGTCGGCCGAACGCGAGGCGCCCGAGGGGTATGCTTACATCTTCCCGAAGCGGGATCACGTCAACATCGGCATCGGGTACGTGCTGTCGTACTTCAAAGACTCCGTGGACCAGGCCCCGTACGAGCTGCAGCGGGATTTCGTCGATCGCCTCCGCACGCGCGGTGTCGTCGTGGGCGACTCCGTTCGCGCCAACTTCACGCCGTTTCTCATTCCGGTTGGCGGTCCGTTGCGCAGACCCGGGCGCCGCCGCGTGCTGCTGGCCGGCGACGCGGGCGGATTCGTCAACGGATTCACGGCCGAGGGTATCTATTACGCGATGGTCTCCGGAGAGCTCGCTGCGAGAACAGTCTCCGCTTCCTGGCCATCGACGGCCGCCGACCTGTGCGAACCGTACCGTCGCGCCGTGGACCGGGAAATGGGGGCCGAGCTGCGCGATTCGGTGCTCGTCCAGCGCTATCTTTTCGGCGACCGGCGACGGATCGCCGCGGCCATCTCGGCGGCGCCGCGCCAGCGCTCGATGACGAAGCTCATTCTCGATTTAGCCATCGGCCGGCGATCGTATGCTGACGTGCGCCGCCGCATGTTTGCCAGGGTGCCGGTTCTGGCGGCGCGGCTCCTGTGGCAGCGCACGCAACGGAACCTGGGAATTGGGTAATCGGGTAATCGGGTAATCTGGTAATTGATTGGACGATTGAGCGCGACTGATCACACAATCTCGCAGCCAATCATCCAATCAATTATCCAATTACCCGATTACCCAATTACCCGATTCACGTATGCCGACTATTAAGCGTACGAAGTTCAAGCTCACCTCCGAGCAGCTGCTCGAGATGTTCTACTGGCTGAAGCTGATTCGGGCGTTTGACGAGCGTCTCAGCATCCTCGTCCGGCAGGGCAAGGTCCGCAGCGGGGTCTATACCGGTATCGGTCAGGAAGCCATCATCGTCGGCACCTGCTTCGGGCTGCGGCGCGAGGACTACATCTGCCCCCTGCATCGCGATCTCGGTTCGTTCCTGATGAAAGGAGTGGACCCGAAGGTGATGATGTCCCAGATGTTCGCCAAGACCACCGGCCTGTCGCAGGGGCGTGATTCTGCGCTGCACAGCGGGGTCAACGAGCTGGGGATCTTCGGCAATACGAGCATGCTCGGTGCGAATCTCCCCGTTGCGGCCGGCCTGGCGCTGACCTTCAAGATGGAAAAGACCGACAACGTCGTCGTCGCCTATTTCGGCGAAGGCGCGAGCAACGTCGGTGACTTTCACGAAGCGCTGAACTTCGCCGGCGTGCAGCATCTGCCGATTGTGTTCGTGTGCGAGAACAACCTCTACGCCTACTCGGTCCCGGTCGAGCGGAGCATGGCAATCGACGACGTTGCCGATCGGGCGGAGAGTTACGGTTTCGAGGGAGTGGCCATCAACGGCAATGACGTGCTGGCCGTCTATCAGTCGACGCAGGGTGCGCTCGCCCGGGCTCGAAACGGTCACGGGCCCACGCTCATCGAGTGCAAGACCTACCGGTGGCACGGCCATTCTGAGCACGACAAGGCCTTCTATCGGACGGACGAAGAGCTGGCGATGTGGAAGAGCCGCGATCCGATTCCAACCTTCACGACGTTCCTCCTGGCGCGGAACGTACTGTCAACCGAGAAGTTGAAGGAGGTCGAGCAACGCGTGACCGCGACCATCGACGAGGCCGTCGAGTTCGCGCTGAACGCACCGGATCCTGCGCCCGAGGAGGCCGTGAGGGATCTGTATGCCTAAGGAGCTCACCTACCTCGAAGCCATCCGCGAGGCACTGTTCGAAGAAATGCGGCGCGATCCGAAAGTATTCGTGCTCGGCGAAGACGTGGGCGAGTACGGCGGCGCCTTCGGCGTCACACAGGGACTGTTCGAAGAGTTCGGCGATGCCCGGGTCATCGACACGCCGATATCGGAGTCGGCGATCGTCGGGATCAGCATCGGCGCCTCGCAGCGCGGTTACCGGCCCGTGGCCGAGATGCAGTTCGCCGATTTCATCTCGTGCGGCTTCGACCAGATCGTCAATCAGGCGGCCACACTCCGATACCGGTACGGCGGACGGACAAGCGTGCCCATCGTCATCCGCGCGCCGAGCGGCGGGAACGTGGGCGGCGGGCTCTATCATTCACAGAATCCGGAAGCCTGGTTCATTCATCGTCCCGGGCTGAAGGTAGTGGCCCCCTCCACTGCATACGACGCGAAGGGTCTGCTCAAGGCGGCCATTCGCGACGACAACCCCGTCATCTACTTCGAGCACAAGTACCTCTACCGTCGCGCGAAGGGTACCGTGCCCGAAGGCGATGAGATTGTGCCCATCGGCGTGGCCGCCACGCGCCGCGAGGGGGACGACATCACGCTCTTGACGTACGGTGCGATGGTCGCTCCGTCACTCGAAGCAGCTGACCGGCTGTCGAAGGACGGCGTAGAGGTCGAAGTGATCGATCTGCGGACGCTGTCCCCGTTCGACAAGGATGCGATTCTGCAATCGGTCGAGAAAACCAGTCGTGCGCTCGTTGTCCATGAGGACGTGCGGACGCTCGGGATCGGAGCTGAGCTGTCGGCCGTCATCACCGAAGAGCGGTTCGACTCGCTCGACGCACCGGTGATGCGGCTCACCTATCCCGACACACATCAGCCGTTCTCGCATGTCCTCGAGTCGTACAATCTGCCTGACGTCGACAAGATAACCACCGCCCTGCGCAGGCTCGCCGCGTACTAGTGCCGATTGCCTGTCCAGAGCGGTGTCCAGTTCCGCATAACGGATCGTCGCTGGTCCCTTGGCCTTATCCAGGCCCGGAGCCAAAGATCGCGGCGAGGGCCGTCTCGACCCGGCGGTACTTGAATGAAAAGCCGAGCGCGTCGGCTTTGGACGGCACGGCGCGCTGGCCGGTCAGGAGCAGACCGTCGGCCATCTCACCGAGCATCAGGCGCAGCGCGAACGCCGGCGTCGGGATCAAGGAGGGCCGGTGGAGCGCGCGGCCGAGCTCGCGCGCAAACACGGCGTTTGTCACCGGCTCCGGCCCCGTCGCGTTCACCGCCCCGGTGACCTGGTCATGTCGAACTATCCACTCGATGAGGCCGAGCCAGTCCTCACGGTGAATCCACGGCCAGTACTGCCGGCCCGAACCGAGTGGTCCGCCGGCGCCGATCTTGAAAGGCAGAAGCATCGCCGAAAGCGCACCGCCGTCGCGGGCGAGTACCAACCCCGTGCGAATGCAAACGACGCGGGTCCTGGAACTGACAGCCCGGCGAGCTTCGGTTTCCCACTGCATGCACACGTCTGCGAGAAAATCCGAGCCGGCCGGCGTCTCCTCGGTCACGATGTCGTCCCCATGCGGCCCGTAGAACCCCACGGCTGATCCGCTCACGAACGTGTGCGGACGCCGCGAGGCGCGCTCGACTGCCGCGACGAGACTGCGCGTCGCACGGATACGACTCTCGAGAATCCGCTGCTTCTGCTCCGGGGACCAGCGCCGGCCGGCGATCGATTCGCCGGCGAGATTGACGACCACGTCTGACCCGTCGATTTCGCCCACCCAGCCGGTGGGATTGCCGTCCGGTGACCAGGTGATCGTGCGGTGCTGCGCCTGCCTCGGCTGGTCGCCTCGCGTGAGGACCACGACCTCGTGCCCTTCAGCAGTCAGGCTTGCCGCCAGAGGTCGGCCCAGAAATCCTGTTCCACCGGCGATGACGACCTTCACGTCGTGGCTCTGCTCGTAGGGTATGCGATTTTCGAGGATTTGGCAGCGCTTGGAGGGCTGGCTTCAGAACGTGCGCCGCGCCACCCACTCCCGCAGCAGGGAATCGACGACGAGATAACGATCGCCTTCGCGGCTGATCAGATCCTCTCGGAGCAGGGAGCTGAGGGCGTACTGCACGCTCGACGCGCCGCCCAGCCGATGACGTTCGCGCACGTCGGCGGACAGCAGTTCCGTGCCTTCCTCCAGCACGACCGCGCGTAGAACGCCGCGTTGAGGCAGCGTCAGCCGTTGCCACGCCGCTTCGAACATCGTCTGGTGTTCCACGAGCAGGCGGCGGAGTGCCTGGTGAAGATCGTCGAGGGTGGCGCGGCGCCGGCCGCCGCTGCGGACCTCGTCCCACGTTTCGTGCGCGAGCCGCTGGACGTCATATGGAAGATTCCCGGCCAGATCGACGATGGCTGCGCCGAGCCCGGGCTCAGGCTTGACACCAGAACGTTGAAATCGCGAGTCGAGAAACGCGGCGAATTCGTCGGCGGGAATCTTCGCCAGACGGAGGACGGGTCCTGCTTTGTAGAACGGTCGCCTGGGACCGAGCATCCGCTCCATGAGACTTGGTTCCGAGCCGGCGAAGACGTAGCCCACTTCACGCTGGTGCTGCACGGCGGCTCGCAGCGCGTGCTCGACCGTGCCGCCGTTGAAGCCGCCGATCGCCTGGAACTCGTCGAGGGCGACGACGACCCGCTGCCCCCGGCTGTCGGCCAGCCGGGCGGGAAGCGCGAAGACCTCCTGCGCCAGCCTCGAGATCTCCCGGTCGGTGCGGGCCGTCGGAAAGGACACGGAGAGGCCGCCGAGCGCGCCAGCTTCCGTCCGCACTTCGGCGCGGGCCGATCGGACGGCCGTGCGCAGCCAGTCGCGCGCCTGGTCGCGCCTCGTCTCGGCCGAAGCGATCGCGCGCGCGTATCCCTCGAGAAACGCGACATACGAGCTGAAACTGCTGACGGTCACGTCGATCGCGAGGGCGCCCCGGCGCGTCATCGCCGCCAGGGCGTGCCGGATGAGCGAGGACTTGCCGTACCGCCGAGGAGAAATCAGAAACACCTTCTGTCCCGCAGCGAGATCGGCGACCAGCCGATCGAGCTCGACGACGCGGTCGGCGAAGGCGGGCGCCGGCACCACTTCGCCGTACACGAAAGGATTCTGCATTACGGTAATAGCTATAACCGATACGGATTATACCGTAACGTCAGTAATACCGCGGCGGCAGATCGAGAATGACGCGGCGTCGCACCAGCTCCGCCAGATCGGGCGGGACCTCGCCCGCGGCCAGCCGGGCGAGCGACCGAGCGTCGACGACGGCTTCGTCGGGCAGGTATTCACGGCAGGCGCCGAACTCGTCCGCGTAGTCTTCGGACGGGAACCGCAGGCGGAGGCGGACGCGGCTGCCGTCGGGGGAAGCCGTGTAGAGCGGGTTCACGCGCAGCTCGCCGCGGGTTCCAGGGCCGGCGTCGACCGAGTGAGCCCTGAAGATCTCCAGGCTCGCCGCGCCTCGTCCGGCCACGATCGAAAGTGCCGGATCGCCGTCGAGCACGGCCGGAGGGTCGCGGCGGCCAAGATCGAGCGGACCACCCTTGACGACGTCGGCGAAGAGGGCGGATTCGGCGAAGAGGCGGGCGTCCAGCGTTTCGAACAGGTCGAGGTAGCCGACCGGCGGCAGCGGGTTTCCGTGAGAAGGGCTCCACACCGCCGCGTTATGCGCGTGACTGACCACCACGGCTCCAGGGACCGTGGGATCGGGAGCGTCGATCAGTCGGGCCATCTCCTGAATAAGCTGTCGTTTCGTCCAAATGAACATGAAGGCATCGGCGCACATGGCGAAGCGGAAGGCGCCGCGCGCGAACGGCAACGGCCCGTTGGCGTCGCAGCAGACCGCTTCGCAGCCGGGCGCGGTGAATCGCCGCGCGAGCCAGATCTTGGAAAAATACAGATCGGCCAGGACCGGCAACGGCGAGGAGAGATCCGCCAGCGAACGCGTCAGGTGTCCCGTCCCTCCGCAGAGATCGATGGCCCGTCCTCCTCCGCGAAGGGCGGTTTTGGCCACGGCGCGAACGAGTGAGTGGGCGACAACGTAACTGGGGTCGGAGAAACGATAGAGAAAGTATCCGCCTTCGGGGCTGGGGTCGAGCGCCTGGACGAGTTCGCGAAACGTCACTGTCTCCGACAAGGCCATCTCATCGAAGCGCGCAGCGCGCTCCTCGGTCTGGAGATTGAGCATGAGGCGGCGCGCGAGCTCTGGACGGCCGGACTCGATGTGCGCCCGTGCGGCCACCGACGTGCCTTCGAGATGCATGACGGGAATGCCGTCGACGATGCCGAAGATGCAACAGTGGCAGCCGAGGATGCCGTCGAGGATTTCGTCACCGTCGCGGCGGTGAAACAGCGAGTCGACCAGACCGAGCCGACCGCCGCAGTAGGGGCACCGGAGAATCTCCAGGCTGGCCAGGTGCATCTCAGCTCCGCCGTCTCTTGATCAAAGGTTCACCGAGAGGCTCCAGCAAGGCACACCCCGAGTGTGGACGCGCCCGGCGGAACTGCTCCGACCCGAGAAGCCGCTGCGCGTCCGCCTGGTTGATCCGACCGAACGGATCGCTGGCGCCCACCTGCGTCTGATGGCACAGCAGCGCCGCCACTTTCCGCGGGACCCAGGGGGTGACATCCACGATGAACGAAGGGCGCCGTGCCACGATGCCGAATGCGTTTGGCACGATACTCCAGAAGCCGGATGAAGGCCGTGACCAGCCGCCGGCGACGGCCGCCTCCACGATGCCGTGCATGACCCCTTTGGGCATTGTGACGTAATAGAGCGACGGCGCTGCATCGCCGAGCGACCGGACTGCAGTCATCGTCCGTTCGTGCACACCGATGTGATCGAGGTGCCAGTACAGTCCGTCCTCAGCGAAGGTGATGACGGCATCGACGCCGTAGTCACGGATCGCTGCGACGATCTCAGCGTGCAGCTCTGGCACGTCGGCCCATCGTAGATCGCCGTCGGGGTGATCGCGCATGATCACCTCGGCCACGCCAAGCACTCTTGCGGCTTCGTGAAGCTCCGCCGCCCGTGCCCGTCCGAGGTCGCCGTCTGGCACCAGCGCCGGGTCGCTGACCCATCCCCGTCTGCCGTAGGACGCACAGAGCAGCACCACACGGGCTCCGGCATCCGACAGACGCGCAAGCGTGCCGCCGCACGCGAGGGACTCATCGTCTGGATGCGCGAACACGGCGAGCACGGTCCGGCCGCTGAAATCAGCCGCGGCCATGATTCGCCCCCACGAGCCGCCGGTACACCGCTTCATACTGCTCGACCATGCGATCGACGCCGAAGCGGGCCACCGCGCGATCGCGCACCTTTCGGCGATCGAGTCCGAATACCCGCGAAAGCCCGGCGGCCATCCCTTCCTCGTTCTCGAACACCATCCCCGTGACCCCGTCGTCGACAATCTCGCGCACGGCACCGCAATCGAGTGCCGCCACCGGGGTCCCGCAGGCCATGGCTTCCGCCAGGACGAGCCCGAACGGTTCGGGCGTCTGGACCGGGTAAAGCAAGGCGCGCGCGCCGCCGAGCAGATTCACCTTGGCAGAGTAATCCGCTTCTCCGGCAAAGACGATCTGCGCGCCATCGACGAGGGGCGAGACGACCGTGCGGTAATACTCGTTCTCGGCCGCAGCCAGAATCAGGCGCGTGCCAGTGGTCCTCGCGATGTCGATGGCTTGAAGCACCCCCTTGCCCTCGGTGAACCGACCGAGAAACAGCAGGTAGTCGTCCGGGTCTGGCCGAAACGCGAGCGCGTTCGTGTCCACCGCATGCAGAACGGTGCCGACGATGTTGAGGCCTTGCATCAGCCGGGCCTGTTCCGATGAGATCGCGACGAAGGCCGCTTCCGGATATTTCGACCACAAACCCACTTCGTTGGGCGCGGGAGAGTAGTGCAGCGTTTGGAGGACGGGAGCGCGGGCGAGCCGGACGAATGCCAGCGCCATCGGGTAGTACTCGGCTTCGTAGTGGACGAGGTCGAAGTCCGCCGATCGTTCGATCGCTGCGGCGAGGTTCAAGAGCTCATAGAACTCCCATGGCCACATCTGCGGATCGTGGCTGTACCCGTGCGGGTAGATGGCGTGCAGGCGGGCCTGGGTCAAGGAGTCGCCGGTCGCGAAGAGCGTGACGTCGTGACCGCGCGCGACGAGACCCTCCGTGAGCAGCGACGTCATGGTCTCGACAGAGCCCGAACGTGGCGGAGGAATCGTCGTCGAGACCGGCGCAATGTGCGCGATCCGCAGAACCTGCCGATCGCGGGCCTGCCGCTGGCGGCTCATTCGCCAGCCTGCTCGATCAGCCGCGGGAGCACCGTGGCCGAATCGAAGTGTGCGTGCGCGAGGTCGGCCGCAGACTTCGCATGGTGGTCGTAATCGCGGTTCAGATCGTCGATCCCCCTCAGTGCGTCCTCGAGCGTCGAGAAAGCGAGGAGACCATGCCCGGACGGAAGATGGTCCGTCCAGCCCGTGTCCTGCACGAGAGCGGGTCGTCCGGAGGCCAGATAACACTCGGTCCGATCGCTGAACCATCCCGAGCGGGTCGCCACGTATGTATGCTTGGCGACTCCGAATTCGGCTTTGGAGCGATGGATGAAGTCACGGTACGCCGCCGGCGTGCGAGAGACGCTCATCGCGTCCACCGTGTCCCAACCCCGATCGCGCAGCAGCTGTTGCGGTCCGTTGATCGCCAGCTCGAACCGCTGCGGTGTCCGCGATGGCATGTCGATGAATCTGAGAAACTCCTGATCCTTGTTGCCGCCGACGTCGGTGAAGCTCTCGATCTGCCACGTCATGACACTCGTGAACCGGTCGCCGGGGGGCAGGCTCGTCCGCCAGTCATCGAGCGTGACCGGCTGCCACGTCTTGTGCCAGGTGAAGGTGCCGGTGGGCACCGGCGACCGTTCCGTTCCGATGTTCGACCCGAACGTGAACAGGTGGTCGAAGCGCTCGAAGAACGCGACGTACCACGGTTCGGCTTTCGCGATGGCCAGTTGCGTGAAGGCCGGATCCGAGTCGATGAAGATCTTGCGTGGGATTCTGAGATATTCGTCGCGCCAGAACCAGGATCCGCCGGAAAGATTGATGAACAGGTCGGCGTCCGAGGCATAGAGACGAACGTCCTCCGCGGAGCGCCCGTGGTAGCTACCGTCGTAGTTCACGAATGACCAGCGATCGCCGAGGCCATGGGGATGGAGCGTGGCGTTGATATACGAGGTGCCGTACGAGGGATCGGTGGCGCGCGTGTTCTGCACCGGATCGTAGACACATTCCCCGGTGTCTTCGATGTAGAAGACCTCGTGTCCCAGCGCTCGAAGGCCGAGGAGGTACATCAGCGAACACCAGGTCACGCCGCCGAAAGGGTATCGCGCGATGATGCCCGCGAAGAGAATCTTCATGGAGCCAGGAGGGCTATCGTCGCGCCGCCTCGATCAACTCGTCGACCGTCTCTGGCTCGTCGAGCGATTTGCCGACCGACAGCCGTGCGCACATGCGTCGGTAGAGCAGGCTCGTCTTCAAGAGGTCGTCGTGTCGACCGATGGCGCTGATCCGGCCGTTGTCCAGCACCAAGATGCGATCGGCATCTCTGACCGTGGACAGCCGGTGAGCGATCACGATCGTCGTTCGCCCGGCCCTCAACCGTCGGAGGGCGGCGAAGACGATTTCCTCGGAGATCGCGTCGAGCGACGAGGTCGGCTCGTCGAGAATGAGAATCGGCGCGTTCTTGAGGATGGCGCGGGCGACGCTGAGGCGCTGACGTTCGCCTCCGGAGAGGCTTCCACCTGCCTCGGCAATTTCGGTGTCGTAGCCTTTCGGCAGACGCGAGATGAACTCGTGCGCATGAGCCGCGCGAGCAGCACCTTCGATGTCCTCGCGCGTCGCGTCGAGGCGACCGTACCGGAGGTTGTCGGCGATCGTCCCGGAGAACAGCACCGGTTCCTGGAGCACGATGGCGATTCGCTCGCGCAACGATCGCAGCTCGTACTGCCGCACGTCGAGACCGTCGACGAAAACCCCGCCAGCCGTGACATCGTAGAAGCGCGGAATCAGGCTGACCAGCGTGGTTTTGCCGGCGCCGGTCAGCCCGACGAGCGCAACCATCTCGCCGGGCGATGCCTGGAACGTGATGTCGTGCAGGACGGCCGTCCCGTCGGGATAACTGAAATCGACGTTCTTGAAGTGGATCTGACCGCGAATGGCGGAACTGTCGGCCGCATCTGGCCGATCGACAGCCTCCGGAATCTCGGCGAGCATGGCCCTGACGCGCTTGGCGCCGGCAAGAGCGCCCTGAAGCTGACCGGTGGTGTAGGCGATGGCGGACAGAGGGCCGTAAACGGCGCCAAGATAAGCGATCACGACGGTCAGATCGCCGATGGTCATCTGTTGCTGCAGCACGCGCAGCCCGCCGACGAGCAGCACGACCGCCGTCCCAATGATGGTGATCGAGCTGATGACGATGGAGAAGACCGATTGGCGCCAGGTGAGATCGATCCGCGCCAGCATGGTGCGGTCGCCGGCGACCGCATATCTGGCTGTTTCGAACGCCTCGCGGGCGAAGCTCTTCACCAGTCGAATCGCGGTAAACGTCTCGTGGAGCCGTCCGACGAGCTTCGATTCGAGCTCCTTGACCTGTTCCTCGCGCGTCATCAGCGTCGAGATGTAGTACCGGATGGAGAGATAGAGGAACGGCACCACCGCGAGCGACAAGAGCGCCACCGTCAGATCGAGCTTCAGCAGAATCGCGAACATCACCACCAGCGTCGCGACGGAAGTGACGAGCGGAAACCCGCCGATCAGCAGGTTCTCGATCGCATAAGCGTCCACGTCAACGCGGTAGACGGAGTCGCCCGTGCTCGTCCTGACGTGATGATGAAGACCGAGCGCCTGAAGATGCTGAAACAGACGATAACGCAGGTTGTAAACCATGCGCTGGCCGGCATCGACCTGCAGCTGCGTGCTGTACGCGGACACGACCTGGTGGGTGAGTTGCAGCACCACGCCGGCGCCGACGAGCGAAACGAGCAGGCCCAGCGGGCTGCCAAAGCGGTCGATCTGCAGCCACTGAGCCAACGAGGGAGGGACCGGCTGGCCGACGAGCACGTAGTCGATGACAACTTTCAACACCCACGGCTCGAGCGCGCCGAGCGCGACCTCGAGCAGCAGGAGGCAGGCCACGAATGCCATGCGCGCGCGGTACGGCCGGAGAAAGGAGAGCGACCAGCGGACCAGGGAGTAGGGCTCCGTCACCGGCTCACCCCCCGACCCGTCGGGTGGCGGAAGGACGCGCCGGCGGCGCCTGCACCAGGTTGGGAGCGATCCGGGGAATGATGAGCGGGACGATTGTGTCCTGGCCCGAGTCGGCGACGTAGAGCCAGCCGCGGCGAGGACCGTTGGTCGCGAAGGCCACGCGGGACGGTGCCGTGAATGCCAGGCGCCCGTCGTCGCTCATGTCGCGGATGATTCCGTCCGGGCCAACTGCGCGGACGCGGCCGTTGTAATAATCGGCGATGAAGACGGTCACCTTGCCTGTCGGGTCTGGGACCACAGCCACGCCGGCCGGGCCCGCGAGACGTGCCTCGGTGGCCGGTCCGTCGTCTCCCGAATAGCCCCAATCGCCACCAGCGACCGTGGTGATGTGATGCGTCCGGGCATCTACCTTGCGAACGCGGTTGTGATGCATGTCGGCGATGTACAGGTCGCCGCTGATGGGATCGAGGGCGACGTCGCTCGGCATGTTCAGCGTGGCGTTCAGTGCCGGACCGCCGTCACCGACCTCCATCGCGTCACCAGGTTTACCGTTGCCCGCCACCGTGAAGATGAGGCCGGTCTTCGCGTCGATCATCCGGACTCGATAGTTCAGGGTGTCGGCGATGTAAATGTCCCCGCTCGACGCCACGGCGACAGCGCTCGGCGTGTTGAGCGCAGTCATCAGCGCGGGACGGCCATCGCCGTCATATCCGCTTTCGCCAGAGCCCGCGATGGTCATGATGACGCCGGTCGGTCGATCGACGCGACGGATCCGGTTGTTGTGGGAATCGGCGATGACCAGATCGCCGTCCGGTGCGATCGCGACGCCGTTGGGGGTGTCGAGCTGAGCGGCAGTCGCCGCGGCGTAGTCACCCGAGAATCCGCTCCCGGCGTCGTGATTGCCGGCCACCGGCTCGATATTGTTGTTCAGCGCCCCAATTCGACGGACGAGATGGTTGTTGGTATCGGCAAGGTACACGTCCCCGTTCGACGCAACAACGACACCGCCTGGTGTATCGAGCCATGCCTCGATGGCCGGTCCGTAGTCGCCCGCATACCCCTTTTGGCCGCCAATCACCGGACCGGTCGCGGCGTCGCGCAGCATGAACGTGCTCGCGCCCAGCGAAAGGATCATCAACGCGAAGATCGTCGCGCTCCGGAGACCGTACATTCGAAGCAGCGAAGGGGTGACGATTGGAGGCCGGACCGGACCAGAGGGCATCTGGTGCATGCCCTGTTCGACGGTCACCTTGTTGAGGCTGCGCTTCAACACCGCAGCGGCCTGAGCCGTGTGCCAGAGCGCCGCGCCGACGATGAGGATCGTCGCGGCACCCGAGATCGCGCCGGCGGCGGGCCATCTGAGCGCCAGTCCGAATGCCGCGGCGACAAACAGGGCGAGTCCCAGCCCGAGGGCGCTCACCACACCCAGCATTGCGGGACGGAGATGCGTGCTGACGCGAAGCATCGATTTGCCGTCGCCGTGGTCCTCCACGAGGGCGCGGGCGTCGATCCAGGCCCATCGCCCGACGGGAATGCTCAGATCGCGATCGTCCGACCATCCCTCGTCGATCTCGATGGTTCGGACGGCGCGAGATCTCCGTAGCCAGTCGACGAGTTGAGACAGCACCCGCTCGGACGAGGTCCACGTTTCGCTCCAGAACCGATCCTCGATGACTGTTCCGAGCAGGAGGAGAATTGCGCGCCACGCCTCGGCCACCGACGGTCGTGGACCGCCGCTCTTCTGCGCCACCGGATGAGGCAGGGGGACTTCCGGAGGCGAGAGGACTCCGCGGACCCTGCCGACGGCGCGCGCGAGCGGCTGAATGAAATGCAGGTAGGCAACCGCCGCGCGGTACCACAGCTTGCTTCCCGGCAGCGAATGCACCTGCGACCGCATCGCGTACGTGAGGTTCTTCACGATCGTCGATGACACGCCGATCAGGCCGGTGGCGAGCAGGAGCGCGGCCGCCCAGTCGTGATTTCCGACCGCTGCCACGCCCAGGCCGCTGAGCGTCAGGAGGAACGAGAGGGCCTGCCACCGAATCGAGTGCGGCAGAAACGCGAAGGGATGCACATCGGTCCGGTAGACCGAGGGAAACGGAGACGACCCCCAGACCCCCGCGTTGATCTTCGTGCCTGACAGCGATCGCACGAACGGCAGCGGACTGTAGATGCGTCCCCGCCACAGCATATGACCATCGAGGAACTTCTCCGGGTGGTGTGCCATCAGCCACGTTTCGCCTTCTCCGTAGCCGATCTGCTGCTTCCAATACGCCCTGATGGACGAGCGATGGTGGTGCCAAACGAGGGCCGCCGCAGCGAAGCCGATCTTCCAGCCCCGCGCCTGCAGCCGCCAGCACGCGTCCACATCGTCGCCGGCGCGGAGATAGACGGGGTTGAAGCCGCCGATCGCCAGGAGGGCATCGCGGCGAAACGCCATGTTGCACCCTGGCACGTGCTCGGCCGTGCGATCGTCGAGCAGGACATGAGTCGGCTCGCCCGGCGCCCGGGCAATGCACTGCGCCATGGGCGGATCGTCATCAGGGACGACATTGGGTCCGCCGGAGCCGACCACGTCGGAGGTCAGGAACGGCTGGACGAGAAACGTGAGCCAGTCGGGGTCGACGCGCGCATCGGCGTCCGTGTACGCCACGATCTCGCCGGTCGCTTCGGCCAGGCCGACATTGCGTGCGGCGCTCAGCCCGCGATTCGGTGTGTCGATGACTCGGACGAACGGATACCCGCGACCAATCTCGCTGGTTCGATCTCTCGAGCCGTCGTTGACGAGAATGACTTCGTAGGTCGGATACGTCAGCTTCCCAAGCGACTCCAGGCAGTCGTCCAGCGTGGCGGCCGCGTTGAAGGCACAGACGATGACGGACACATGAGGCCAGGCCGCGCGAGCCTCCGGCGGAAACGGGGCGTCCTCGAATGCGGCAGATACGGCGATCGCCGCCGGTTTGGGATTGCGATCGCGATCGACCAGGCCGAAGGCCCAGTCCTCGACCGGATGCCCGCCGCGCCACCATTCATCCGTCCACGCGTAGGCGATCGCTCCGCAGGCCCCTTCCTCGAAGGCGGCGCGGATGTGAGTCGCCGTGATTTCTGCCTGCCCCGACTCGCCCTCTCGAATGCTGTCGGCACCCGCCTCGGCGAGAAGCAGCGGTTTGTGGCCGGCGATGTGCTGGAGACGGCAGAGATACGCGCGAAGCTCGGGCTCGCGATGGAGGTACACGTTGAACGCGCAGAGGTCGAAGAACGACAGATCGAGAAATTCGGTGGGGGGAAAATTGACGTAGGTGAAGAGGCTCTCGGGCGATTGCGCCTTCGCCGCATGATAGAGATCCCGCAGAAAATTCTCGACCCGCACTCTGCCATGCCACCGGACGACCCCGGGCGGAATTTCGTTGCCGAGGGCGAGGAGCAGGACCGCTGGATGACGTGCCAGATCCGCCACCTGTTTGACGATGTCGCGGCGGATCCTCCGGGCCAGCTTCCGGTCGTCGAGGAACGCAACGTGCTGTGACCAGGGCAGCCCGACCATCAAGCGAAGGCCGTGCCGGGCGGCTTCATCCAGCAGGTCTTCTCTGGGCGGCGTATAAGTTCTGACGGTGTTGATGCCGAACTCGGCCATCAAGCGGAAGTCTTCTGATACGCGCTGCGGGTCGGGAAACTGATAGCCGTCCGAATCCGGAGCAAAGGTTCCGTACGTCACACCCTTGACGAGGAACCGCTCGCCGACACTCTCGAGCTCGTGTGGCAACCCGGCCTGTCGCAGGAACTTGCCGTCTGTGGCGATTCGCGCAGCCGGTTCCGGGGGAACTCGGATTCGCGTGGCCGGAACGCCGGGCTTGGATTGGACGGCGATGCTCAAATCAGATCCGTCAGATATAGGCCGCGCAACCAATAATGCGGCAAATATCTATTGTATAAGACGTTAGGCCTAGTTTTCAGGAGCATCAGCGGAAACCGCCAACCTGCCCGTGTAGAGGGCCATCCCCACCACCGCGTCGACGCCTAACTCGTGAAGGTCGTCGATTTCGCGCTGGGTCGTAATGCCACCCGCCGCCGTAATGGGCCGGCTGGTAGCCTGGCGCACAGCCCTAATCGCCTCCATGTTGGTCCCGCCCATCAGACCTTCCGCGTCGACGTGCGTATAGAGGAACTCCCCGCAGAACGGCTCGAGCGCGCGGACGGCATCCACGGCCGTCAGCGGCAGCGACGTTTTCCATCCATGGATCACGACCTGGCCCCCGCGACTGTCGACGGCCGCGATGATCCGCTCCAGCCCGACCGCCCCGGCCAGCGAGCGGGCGAACACGAGATCGGGCCGCCCGTCTTTGAAAAGCGATGAGCCGGCGATAACCTGCCTGGCGCCCGCCGCCAGCACGTCCTGGGCGCGCGTGACAGTGCGGATCCCACCGCCAACCCGGCAGGAGAGGCGACCAGCAATCTGGCGCACGAGGTCGAGGTTGTCCCCGACCCCCATCGCGGCGTCCAGATCGATGACCTGGACTTTCGGAAACCGCGCGAACCGCCGAACCCAGCGAAACACATCGTCGTCTCTGATGGCGAGACGCTCGCCCTGAACGAGCTGCACCACGGCGCCTTCTTTCAGATCGATCGACGGGATCAGCATCGACGTGACCGCTCCGCCAGTTCAGAGGCGGACCGGAATGCCCCTTCCTTGCAAGTGTTCTTTGAGGCTGCGAACACTGGTTTCGGCGTAATGAAAGATCGACGCGGCGAGCGCGGCGTCGGCTCGTCCCGCTGTGAACACCTCGACGAAGTGGTCCAGGGATCCCGCCCCGCCCGACGCGATGACTGGTATCGACACCGCTGCCGACACGGCTGCGGTCAATGGGCAGTCGAAACCGACCTTGGTGCCGTCACGATCGATGGAGGTCAGCAGAATCTCTCCTGCGCCGCGCGCCTCGGCCTCGCGCGCCCACTCCACGGCATCGCGTCCCGCCGCGCTCTGGCCGCTGCGTGCATACACGGCGAATCCCTCGCCCGCCCGCTTCGCATCGATGGCCACCACAACCGCCTGGCTGCCGTACCGCTCGGCCAATGTCGTGATCAGGGCAGGATCCGACAGCGCAGCCGTGTTCAGGCTGACCTTGTCGGCGCCAGCCTCGACCGCAGCGGCGGCGTCGGCCTCGGTCCGAATTCCGCCGCCTACGGCGAGTGGAATGAACAACTCGCGCGCGACGGCGTGGATGGTCTCGGCGAGCGCGCGACGCTGTTCGAGCGTGGCGGTAATGTCGAGGATGACGAGCTCGTCGATGCCTTCTGTGTTGTACCGGCGCGCGAGCTCAGCCGGGTCGCCGGCCGACCGCAGCCCTTCGAAGTTCACCCCTTTGACGACGTGACCGTTGCGAACGTCGAGGCAGGCGATGATCCGCTTGGACAGCATGGGATATCAGCAGGGCTCTCGAGACGCCCTGACGAAATTTCGCAGGATCGTCAGACCCACTTCGCCCGACTTTTCCGGATGAAACTGCACTCCCGCCACGTGGCCGCGCTGGACGACGGATGCGAACGGCTCGCCGTGTTCGGTCACCGCAACCGTGTCAAGCGTGACGGGTGCGACGTAACTGTGCGTGAAGTAGACCTGCGCCCCAGAGGGGATTCCAGCCACGATCGGCGCGTCGCGTTGGATGCGGATATTGTTCCATCCGACATGTGGAACTTTGACGGCGCCTCCGTTCTCGGCCGAGCCGCCTGACAGTCGATAACACGAGCCGGGCAGCAGGCCCAGTCCCGGGCAGTCAGGTGCTTCGTCGCTGCCCGCAAACAGCCACTGCAGACCGAGGCAGATGCCAAGGAGGGGACGGCCTGCGGCGACACGCCCTCGTATGGCCTCAACCCATCCACGATCGAGCGCCGAGGTCGCGCCGAAGTGCCCGACGCCCGGAACGACTATGGCATCCGCGATATCGAGGTCGCCCGGCGCGCCAGGGTCATACAGCTCGGCGCCGATGGCGGCGAATGCCTTGCGCACCGAGGTCAGGTTACCTGCTTTGTAGTCGATGAGCGCGATCACAGCAGGCCCTTGGTGCTCGGCAGCATCCGTGCGAGCTGTTTGTCTTTCGAACACGCCACACGTAACGCGCGCGCGAAGGCCTTGAAGACCGCCTCTATGTGGTGATGGCTGGATCGCCCGTAGAGAACTTTCACGTGCACGTTCGCGCGAGCGCCGAGCGCGAAGCCGTCGAAGAAATCGTGGACGAGCTCGGTCTGGAGATCTCCGACACGCACGACTCTGACCTTCAGATCCACGACGGCATGAGGTCGTCCGCCGAGGTCCACGGCGGCGACGGCCAAGGTTTCGTCCATGGGCATGACGAAGTAGCCGGCTCGATTGATGCCGCGCCGCGTTCCGACGGCGCGCGCGACGGCTTCGCCCAGGGCGATACCCATGTCTTCGACGGTATGGTGCTGATCGACATCGAGGTCGCCCTGGGCGTCGACGCGAAGGTCGAATCCGCCATGCCGCGCAAAGAGCTCGAGCATGTGGTCCAGAAACCTTATGCCAGTATGGATGGCGTACCGGCCACGGCCCTCGAGCCCGAGGCGAACCACAATCTGCGTTTCCTTCGTCCGTCGCTCGATCAGGGCGCGGCGCACAACACCTCTTCCATGGCTGCGATGAACCGGCGCGTGTGCTCGACGATGCCGGTCGCGATCCGGACACATCCGGCGCAGCCAGGCTCGGACGATCGATCGCGAACGAAGATCCCTCGGGCAGCCACTCCCTCGACCAGCGCCTTCAGGCGATCCCCCGGGCACACAAGGACGAAGTTCGCGTCGCTCGGCACGTACCGCAATCCCAGTCGCTCGCAGGCCGCGTACAGCAGGGCCTTCGATTCACGGGTCTGGCGCAGATAGTCCTGCAGGTAATCCTGGTCGGCGAGCGCCGCCTGCACCGCTGCCACGGCCGCGATACTGACGCTGTAGACCGGTATCGCCGCGCGCACCGGGTTCAACACCTCCGCAGCGCCGACCAGGCAGCCGATGCGCAAGCCGGCGAGGCCGAAGGCTTTGGAAAAGGTGCGCCCGACGATCACGTTGGGAAAGGCCGCGAGTTCGGGTATGAAGGTCACTCCCGAGAACTCATGGTAAGCCTCGTCCACGAACACCACCGCCTCTGACGGTACTTGCCGCGCCACCTCTCGAATCGCCCCGAGGGGCATCGATACCCCTGTTGGATTGTTTGGATTGGTCAAGAAGACCACGCGTGTGCGCGGCGTGATCGCCGACAGGACCTCGTCGAGCGCGAAGCTGAAGTCATCGCGCGGCATGACCTGGACCAGGCGCCCTCCCACAACCTCGGTGTCGACTCGATAGATCTCGAACGCGGGCTCCGGGACGACGGCTTCGGGGATCGGCCCGCCGATCGGCGGCCGCAGATACGCGACAGCCAGCCCCATGATTCCCTCGTCGAGCCCGTTGGTCAGCGCCAGCCGCCCGGGATCGACGCCGAGGTAATGCGCACAGGCACTGGTCGCTGCGGCGTACGGTGGATAAAAGCCGATCTCGTCTGCGCGCAGTCGGGCAAGCGCGTCGAGGACGCGCGGCGAACAGCCTGCGGTGTTCTCGTTCTGGTGGAGCCGCAACCCGTCGTACAGCTCTGGAGGCTTGTCGTAAGCGGTCATCGCAGACGTACCTCGATCGATTCGGCGTGCGCAGTCAGCCCCTCCGCGCGCGCGAGCGGCACGATGGTCGGGCGCAGCCGGGTCAGACCAGCCTTGGTGACGCGCTGAACCAGCATGACCCGCATGAAATCGGCAGCGCTCAAGCCTCCACGAAAACGGGCGGCACCGGAGGTCGGCAAGACATGATTCGAGCCGGTCGCATAGTCGCCGGCGGCCTGCGCCGTGTAGGGGCCGACAAACACAGCGCCGGCAACCAGACGCTGGCGCGTGAGCGACTCACGGTCGAGGACAAGGTGCTCCGGAGCGAAACGGTTCGCCAGAGCGACGGCGTCTTCGGCGGAACTGGCGACGATGATCGCGCCATGTGAAGCGAGCGAACGCCCAACGACGTCCAGACCTGCGGCTTGACGCGAGACGGCGCGGGACACGCGTTCGGCAAACGGGCGGCTCCACGTGATCAGAATCGAGCGGGCGTCGGGATCGTGCTCCGCTTGCGCCACGAGATCGGCGGCGATCCAGGCCGGGTCCCCGCTGGCGGCGACGATGACAGTCTCCGTCGGCCCGGCATAAAAATCGATGGCGCAGTCGCCGGCCACGAGAGACTTCGCAGCGGCGACGTACTTGTTCCCGGGGCCGACGATCTTGTCCACACGCGGTACGGTGGCCGTTCCGTACGCGAGCGCGGCAACCGCGTGGGCGCCGCCGACGCGGAAGAGTCGGCTCACACCGGCTTCGAGCGCCGCCGCCATCACGACGGGCTCGGGCCGCGGGCACACCGCGATGACCTCCGCAACACCGGCGACCCGCGCGGGCACGGCGGTCATCAGCAGCGACGAGGGGAGCGGGAAGCGCCCGCCGGGCACATAACAGCCGACGCTCGCAATAGGTTCGACCCGCTGCTCGACGGTTACTCCCGGTGTCACCTGCACGTCCCAGTGTCGGGGAATCTGCTTGAAAGCGACGCGGGCAATGTTTCGGGCGGCCTCCTGCAGCGCCCGCCGCACGCGTGGATCGACCTGCCGGGCGCGGTCGCGCATCTCGTCCGGCGTCACCTCGAACGGGGGCGAGGTGCCGTCGAACCTGCGCGCAAAGGCCGCGAGCGCCCGATCGCCGCCTGCGCGCACCCGGTCCACGATGGTCCGCACCCGCCGGTCGAGGGCGTGATCCCCAGCGGCGCGGCGCGTCAGCAGGCGTTCGACCGCGCGAGTGTCGCCGGCCCTGACGATGGTCAACCGCTTCACGTGGCTCCCTTCCTGCCGCGCTCACTCATCGGTGTGTCTCTTTCCCGCGACCCAACGCAGCCTACAACACGATCTTGTTGAGCGGGTATTCGACGATGCCCTGCGCGCGCGCCGCCTTGAGCTTCGGAATCAGATCGCGCACCGTCCGCTCCTCGATGATCGTGTTGACGGCCACCCACTCTTCGTCGCTCAGCGACGAGATGGTCGGTCGTTGCAGCGCCGGCAGCAACGAGAGCACCATCGCCAAATCCTGCCGCCGCACGTTGAGCATCAACCCCACCCGTCCGTGCGCTTCGATTGCGGCTTTGAGCAGCAGGGCCACGTTTTCGATCTTGGTGCGCTTCCACATGTCGCCGAGCGCGGTGTGGTTGGCGATGAGCTGCGTGTTCGATTCCATCACGGTGTCGAGAATACGAAGCCGGTTCGCGCGCAGCGTCGAACCCGTTTCCGTCGCTTCAACGATGCCGTCGGCGAGCACGGGTGGCTTGACTTCGGTGGCGCCCCAGGAGAACTCGACGTGCGCCTTCACGCCGTGACGCTTGAAGTAGGCGCGCGTGACGCGCACCAGCTCGGTGGCGATCGTCTTGTCGCCGAAATCCGTCGGCGATCGCAGGGATGAGTCCTCAGGTGCGGCGAGCACCCACCGGACTTTTCCAAAGCTCTGTTTCGCATAGACGAGATCGGCAATACTCGTCAGCACGCCGGTCGTGCCGTCACCGAGCTCGTGCTCGGCGATCCAGTCCTGACCCGTCAGCCCCGCGTCGAGCACGCCGTCCGAGACGTAGCGCGCCATCTCCTGAGCCCGGATCAGCATGCATTCGATCTCGGGGTCGTCCACGGTGGGGAAGTACGATCTCGAGCTGACGTACAGGTTGAACCCGGCGCGCGCGAACAGTTGAACGGTCGCGTCCTGAAGCG
The DNA here is from genome assembly GCA_035537875.1 of Vicinamibacterales bacterium. Classification (GTDB taxonomy): domain Bacteria; phylum Acidobacteriota; class Vicinamibacteria; order Vicinamibacterales; family CAVVIG01; genus DATLLJ01. Next base: position 188,106 of record DATLLJ010000037.1, read on the forward strand.
ACCCCTTGGGGATGCCGAGTTTGAGTTTCATACGAGGGTACCTTCAGCCGTCATGCGGCGGAAAAAACAGGTGCGCTCTCCGGTATGGCACACCTTTTCGTCGCCCAGGCATTTCACCCTGACGAGGACCGTGTCTTCATCGCAGTCGACGAGGATGTCGACGACCTGCAGGCGGTTCCCTGATGTTTCCCCCTTCACCCACAGCGCATTGCGCGTTCGGCTGAAGAAGGTGGCGAAGCCGCTGCTCCGCGTCAGGGCCAGCGCCTGGTCGTTCATGAAGCCGACCATGAGGACCTCGCCGGTCTCGGAGTCCTGGATGACTGCCGGGATGAGGCCTGCGAGTTTCGAGTAGTCGATTGCCATAAAGAAACCTGCCCAACAAACAAAAACCCCGCCGGTTTCGGCGGGGTGGCATGTCGTTTCGTCCTGATCGACCGAGGACCCTAGACCACGCGCAACTCCGCCACGGCCGGCCCGAAGGCGGCGTGATGGTGATGGGTTGCGTGGTGGTGAGGTGTGAACATCGAACGCCTGAGCGTAGTGCATCGGCCGATGTTGTGTCAACGACGTGCCCGCTCGAGCGACGCAACGGCTAGGGCGATTCGAGCGAGGGGCGGGCGATGATGCGCGTGGTGGGTGCCGGCCACGTGCGGACCAGTCGTCGCATCGGTCAGTTGGTGGTATTGACTATTGTACTAGTACATTAGTATAATGACGGGTGTGAGCGTGGTAACCATCGACCCGCGCGACCGGACGCCGATTTACGCGCAGCTCGACCGGGGGTTGCGCGCGGCCGTGGCGTCGGGCCGGCTGAGGCCCGGCGATCAGCTGCCCACCGTCCGGCAGCTCGCCGTGGAGCTTCGTATCAACGCGAACACGGTGGCTCGGGTCTATGCCGAGCTCGAACGGGGTGGGGTGCTCGAGACCCGCCGCGGCGTCGGATCCTTCATCAGCGCGTCGGCCCGGAGCGAGGCGAGGCCTGCGCAGGAGCGTACCAGACGGCTTCGTGCTTTTGCGACGCGGGTTCTCGCGGATGCAGAGGCGGCCGGCTTCACCATCGGCGACGTGCTCGCCGAGCTTGCCACCCATCGACAGAAAGGAGCATGACCGTGGCTTCCACGATCGACAGCTCGAATCGCTCTCAGGTCAACGTCGTTGCCATCGCGGTGTTGCTCGGCTCGCTCGTCTGGGGAGCGCTCGTGTCGTGGGCGATCCGCAGCCCCATCGCTCTGATTGTGATGGGCGTCGTGGGGGCGATCGCGATGCAGTCTCCCAAGGTGGCACAGCAATGGGAACGCGCGGTGGTGCTGCGGCTCGGACGTTTCTCGGGCCTGCGAGGCCCGGGTCTCTTCTGGATCGTGCCTTTTGTCGATGCGGTCTCCTCGTGGATCGACCAGCGCACGATCACGACGAGTTTCGCGGCCGAACAGACGCTGACCTCGGATACGGTGCCGGTGAACGTGGACGCGGTGCTCTTCTGGATGGTGCACGACGCGGAGAAGGCTGCGCTCGAAGTGCAGGACTACGAGCGCGCGGTCAGCTGGGCGGCGCAGACCGGGCTTCGCGACATCATCGGCCGCACGGCGCTGACCGATCTGCTGCGCGGTCGCGAGCGGATTGAGACCGAGCTGCAACAGCTCATCGACGTCCGTTCCAACCCCTGGGGCATCACCGTGCAGTCGGTCGAAATGCGGGACGTCGTCATTCCCAGCGCCCTGCAGGACGCGATGTCGCGGGAGGCGCAGGCGGCGCGGGAGAAACAGGCCCGCATCATCCTGGGTCAGGCGGAGATGGAGATCGCGCGCTCGTTTCAGGAGGCGGCGAAGGCGTACCAACACAATCCAGTTGCGCTTCATCTTCGCGCGATGAACATGCTCTACGAAGGACTGAAGGAAAAAGGCGCGCTGATGCTCATCCCGAGCAGTGCCGTCGAATCGATGGGGATGGGCGGGCTCATGGGCGCGGCCGCCTTGAGGCAGGAGAGGCTCGTTGGGGGCGGTGACGACGACGCAACAGGTCGAGCTCGGGACAAAACGTAGCCGGCTTTACCTGGACTGGCCTGAGTGTGGTCGGCGGCTTCATGTCATGACCTTCACCCGCGAGTCTCTCGTCGTCATCCTTTGGCGGGACGCGCGCCACGCGATCCGGACGCTGCTTCGGTCGCCTGGCTTTGCAGCGGTCTCGATCGCGACACTCGGTCTCGGCATCGGGGCGAATACCGCCGTCTTCGGCCTCGTGAACGGATTGCTTCTGCGAACGCTGCCGGTAAGAGACCCTCAACGTCTTGTCACCATTTCGTCAGATTTCGCCAGCAGCCGCGGATTCACTGCCGGCGTCGGCTGGAATTATGCGATGTGGGACCGTCTCCAGCAGCGGGCAGACGCCTTCGACGGCGGTTTTGCCTGGTCGACCGAGCGATTCAATTTGGCAGAGAGGGGAGAGACTCAACCCGTAGACGGCGTCTTTGTTTCAGGGCAGTTCTTCCGCGTGCTGGGGGTTCAGCCGCTCCTCGGACGTGCATTCACCGAGGCTGACGATGTGCGCGGCGGCGGACGGGACGGACCGGTCGTGGTCATCAGTTACGGGCTGTGGCAGCGGCGCTTCAGCGGAGCCAAAGATGTCATCGGGTCGCCGCTCCTCGTCGACGGTGCTCCATTCACGATTGTCGGCGTCACGCCGCCTGACTTCTTCGGAATCGAGGTTGGCCGGGTATTCGATGTCACCTTGCCGCTTGGGACAGAACCGCTGATCAACGGGAGGAGTGCGGCGATCGATCAGCCGCGGAGGCTTTCGCTGATCATCGTGCTGCGGCTGAAACGTGAACAATCGCGTGACGCGGCGACAGCAACGCTGCGCACGATGCAATCGCAAATTCTTGGCGATGCGCCGGAGCTGCCGCCGTTTCTCAAGGAGCCGTTTACGCTCACGCCGGCTGGGTTCGGGACCTCCGGCGCCACCCACATGCCCGGATTGCGCCAGCAGTACGAGCGCCCGCTCATCACCATCCTCTTCGTGGTCGGGATCGTACTCTTGATTGCCTGTGTGAACCTCGCCAACCTCTTGCTCGCGCGTGCGTCGGCGCGTCGGCACGAGCTGAGCGTGCGTCTCGCGCTGGGTGCCACCACGTGGCAACTGGCTCGACAGCTTCTTGTCGAGAGTCTCGTCCTCGCGGCGAGCGGGGCGGTTGTCGGTTTGATGTTCGCGTCATGGGGCAGTGCTCTTCTCGCCGCGCAGTTGTCGGCCATGGCCGATCACGTGGCCTTGCCGCTATCGTTCGACTGGCGTGTCGCCGTCTTTACTGGGACGGTCACCATAGCGACAGTCGCGATTCTTGGATTGGCGCCCGCGCTTCAGGCGGCGCGTGTCACACCTATCGAGGCACTGAAGGAATCGGGCATCTCCGTTCAAGGAATCGCAATCCGTCGCGGTCGCGGCGGAAGCCGCCACATGATGCCTTCGAGGACTCTCGTCATTGCGCAAGTGGCGGTATCGATCGTGCTCGTGGTGGTCGCAGGGCTCTTCGTACGAACATTCGAGCGGCTTGCGAATGTCCCGCTGGGGTTCGACCGCGACCGCGTTCTGCTTGTCAACGTGGAGACGGCACGTGTGCGGATCGATCCTGCGGATCGACACCCTTTCTATCATCAACTTGTCGCCGCCGTTCGTGCCGTTCCCGGCGTCTCCGAAGCCGCGGGCTCGATGTCTACGCCTGGTGGGGGCGGGGCTGCCAATCTCATGGTCGATGCGCGTGGCAGGGCGGCCTTCCCCGGGCAGCTGATCGCGAACGTCGTGACTCCACACTGGTTCGCGACGTTCGGGATCCCCCTCCGTGGCGGTCGCGACCTAACCGATCGCGACACGGCGCAATCGCCGCCTGTGGTCATCGTCAACGAGGCATTCGCGCGGCGCTTCTTTCCAGGCCGAACCGCCATCGGTCACACCTTTGTCGGGTCCGATCGCGCGTTTCTCGAGGGCAGAACCGCCGTCGGCATTGTCGGCGATGCACCGTACGGGTCGCTGCACGATCCTGCGCCGCCCACAATCTACCTGCCTCTGGCACAGGCAGGTGGAGTCGAGCCGCCAGGCCGCACGAGTATCGTCCTCAGCGCCCGAGTACAAACCGGCTCGCCAACGTCACTCGCGCCGGGCATTGCCGTCGCGCTGACGGCTGTAGATCGCGACGTCGCGTTCAGCTTTCGACCACTGGCCAATCGCGTGGACGAATCACTGTTGCAGGAACGTCTCCTCGCGATGCTGTGCGGGTTTTTGGGCTTGCTGGCATTGTTTCTTTCGGGTCTTGGGCTCTACGGTGTGACGTCATACGCCGTGGCACGGCGTCGGGCGGAATTTGGCGTCCGCCTGGCGCTCGGCGCCGAGCGCGCTGACCTCGTCTGGCTGGTACTCCGGCACAACACCATCGTCGTGATGACCGGAATTGCGCTCGGGCTTACCGTGTCGGCCGCGGTGACGCGATATCTCGATGCGCTGCTGTTTGGAGTGACGCCGCTCGATCCGTGGACGTTCGTCTGCGTATCGCTGACCTTCGGAATTGTGGCCACTATCGCCGCGTACTTGCCGGTCAGACGAGCGACCAGGATCGATCCAATGGCCTCGCTCCGGTGCGATTAGTAGGAAAGCAGCACGGCACTCTTAGTTCAGAGGTCCGGAAGGGCAGGCCAGCCTTCCTGCCTTCCCGGACTTACCTGTCCGTCCCGCCGTTCTAGTACCGATAGTGATCGGGCTTGTACGGTCCCTCGACCGGCACCCCGATGTAGTCGGCCTGTTCCTTCGTCAATGTGGTCAACTTGACGCCGAGCTTGTCGAGATGCAGGCGCGCGACCTCTTCGTCGAGCTTCTTGGGCAGCATGAACACCTTCTTCTCGTACATATCGGCGTTCTTCTGCAGGTCCAGCTGCGCAAGCACCTGGTTGGTGAACGATGCCGACATGACGAAGCTGGGATGGCCCGTGGCGCATCCGAGGTTCAGCAACCGTCCTTCGGCGAGCACGAGAATGCTGTGGCCGTCAGGGAAGCGCCACTCGTCATACTGCGGCTTGATGTTGATGCGCTCGACGCCGGCGAGCTTCTTCAGTCCCGCCATGTCGACTTCGTTGTCGAAATGACCGATGTTGCCGACGATGGCCTTGTCCTTCATCTTCTTCATGTGCTCGACGGTGATGATGTTGAAGTTCCCCGTCGCGGTGATGAAGAGGTCCGCGGTTTCAACCACTTCGTCAATCGTGCTGACCTCGTAGCCCTCCATTGCCGCCTGCAGCGCGCAGATGGGATCGATCTCGCTCACGATCACCCGGCAGCCCTGGCCGCGAAGCGCCTGCGCGCACCCCTTGCCGACCTCACCGAAGCCGAACACCATCGCGACTTTGCCGCCGAGCATCACGTCGGTGGCGCGGGCGAGACCGTCGGGCAGGGAATGACGGCAGCCGTAGATGTTGTCGAACTTGCTCTTGGTGACCGAGTCGTTCACGTTGATCGCCGGAAAGAGCAGCGTGCCGGCCTCCATCATCTGATAGAGCCGGTGAACGCCGGTCGTGGTCTCCTCGCTGACGCCACGAATGCTCTTCGCGAGCCCCGTCCACCGCGATTTGTCCTTCGCCATCGACGATCGAATCAACTCGAGGATGACACCCCACTCTTCGGGGTCCTTCTCGGGATTGAACGCCGGCACCGTGCCGGCTTTCTCGAACTCGACGCCTCTGTGAACGACCAGCGTGGCATCGCCGCCGTCGTCGACAATCAGCGTCGGCCCTGAGCCGTCCGGCCACTCGAGCGCTTCGCTCGTGCACCACCAGTACTCTTCGAGGGTTTCCCCTTTCCAGGCGAACACCGGGGTGCCTTTCGGACTCTGCGGCGTCCCGCCCGTTTCCGGCCGACCGACCACCACTGCCGCCGCGGCATGATCCTGTGTCGAGAAGATGTTGCACGACACCCAGCGCACGTCGGCGCCAAGCTCGGTCAGTGTCTCGATGAGCACTGCCGTCTGGATCGTCATGTGCAGGCTGCCCATCACGCGCGCTCCGGCCATCGGCTTCGCCGCGCCGTACTGACGCCGCAGAGCCATCAGCCCGGGCATTTCCTGTTCCGCGAGGCGGATTTCCTTCCGGCCGAAATCGGCCAGCGTCAGATCCCGGACCTTGAACGGGTCGCGTCCCGCTGCCGTGGCCGCGTCAAACGGGTGAAGCTTCTCAACAACAGTTGCCATCTCTCTCTCCTTGGATTCAGGGCCTGGCTTCGCCAGGCGCTCTTAGCTCGCTCGTTGTGCCGTCGCCACGAAGAGTCCGGGCCCCTTCGCTTTGGGATCTGGCGGCAGGGGTGTCACGCGCGATTGTTCGAAGCCACTTCCAGTCAGCAGTCCGGTGATTTGCTCCTCCGAGAAGCCAAGCCATACGTGACCCATCTGTTGCCGGTAGTTCTCGCGATCGTGCGGCAGCATGTCGGCGATGACGATACGCCCGCCACGCTTCAGGACGCGCGCCGCTTCGGCGAGCGCGCGTGCCGGTTCTGCGACATGGTGGAGCACGAGCATCAGCATCGCCGCGTCGAGCGCGCCGTCACCGCCAGGACTCACGGGATCGATCGGCAGCGCCTCGAGTTCGCCGCGCCGCAACTCGACGTTGTCGAAACGATGCAGCCGCTTCCTCGCCGCCTGCAGCATGGCCGACGAGCCGTCGACTGCGATAATCCGCGCCACGAACGGCGCCAGGGCGGAGGCGACCTGTCCCGTTCCACAGCCGAGGTCACCGACCGTCCACGCCGCATCGGCGAACGCCGCGAACGCGGCCAGGTGGAAGCGGTCGCCAAACAGCTCGTCGCGCAGGCGGTCCCACTGTCCGGCGGACGAGGAGAAGAAATCCAGCGATGTCGTACGACGGGCCGCCAGCGCCGCCACGAGGCGTCGCTGATCCTGCCCGGCCGCCGCCGTCGGACCGACCTGATCCCGGACGAGCAGCCAGAGCCGCCGCTGTGCGGGATCCAATTCGTCTTTCGACATCGCGTACAGCCGGCTCGTGCCTTCGGCACGTGAGGCGATCCATCCGCCGTCGACCAGCGCTTTGAGGTGGCGGCTCACGGTCGACTGAGGCAGCTGCGTGATCGTGCACAGCTCGGACACCGTCAGCTCGTGGCGGTCGAGCAGCAGCAGGAGACGGCTGCGGGTCGTGTCGGCGAGCGACGCGAGGTGATCGATGATTACGGGGACGCGTTCATTCATCCGTTAAACCGGATTGAAGGATACACTGGGTGCCCCGCTCGACGCAAGAGCCGCCGCAGCGGCCGTCAACTAGTCGGGGGCGGGAGGCGGCGGGTTCTCGCAGATGGCGATGCCGGCGCCATTGCTGGGCTGGCCGGCGCAGTACTGGAGCACCGCGCGGCGCAGGTCGTCCCGCGCCGCCGCCTCAGCCGCTCCACGCTCGGCCTTGGTCGCGGATGCCACGGCCTTCTTGACGAGGTAGGTCCCCGCCAGCGTTTCGATGATGATGGTCATCAGCTCCGGCTGGTTGAACGCGGCATAGGGCTGCCGCAAGGGGTTCGACACCGACGGGAACATGACCCGCTGCATTTCGGCTGCGTACAGACCGCCGGCTGGAACCGGCCCGCCCGAGAAATCGAGAGTCGAGAGGATATCCTGCAGCCGGTTGCGCTCCTGCACCTCCACGCGGAACGTTGGCAGATCGCGCGGGCCCTGGATGGGAAACAACGGCGGTCGCTCGAGCTCTTTTCGAATGCGGTCGAGGGAGACGGGCAGTTCGAAGGCCGGCGCCAGGTTGGTGGACGGGGAAGACGTCTGGACGGGGGCCGTCGGTGCCGGTGGAGGAGCCTCGGGCGCAGCGGCTTCCTGAGCCCAAACGGTGGCCGTCGTCCCCAGCGCTACCAACAGCAGAGCCACCCCGCGCATACTCTTAGGTTAAGACTATCCTTTCAGCCTCCAGGTTTGCACGACCAACGCCATCGGGCGCATAAAATAATCGTTCAGGAACCGGGTGCCCGAGCTTCCCGACGTTGTCCTCTATATAGACGCCCTGCAGCGCCGTATCGTCGGACAGCGTCTGGAGCGTCTCAGCCTCTCGAGCCCTTTCGTTCTCCGATCCGTGGAACCCGGCATCGACTCGATTGTGAAAGAGACGGTCACCGGTATCCGCCGTTCGGGCAAGCGGATTGTGCTCCAGTTCGATCCAGACGTGTTCCTCGCGATGCACCTCATGATCGCGGGGCGGCTACGCTGGCGCGAACCGGGTGAGAAGCCACGAATTGCTCCGCGGGCGCTCCTGGCGACCTTTGAGATGTCGAATGGCACACTCCTGTTTACTGAGGCTGCCTCCCACAAGCGCGCGTCCATCCAGCTGCTTCGTGGCGAGACCGCCTTTCGCGCTCTCGACCGCGGCGGCATCGAGCCGCTGGAGGCGACGCCCGAGGCGTTTCACGAAGCGCTGACCCGCGAAAACCATACGCTCAAGCGCGCGCTCACCGACCCCCGAATGTTCAGCGGCATCGGCAACGCTTATTCGGACGAGATTCTGCACGCCGCCCGCCTGTCGCCGCTGAAACAGACAAGGGCGGTCACCGAGGCGGAGCGCGGTCGCCTGTACCACGCCACGCGGGACACGCTCCAGCGGTGGATTGACCGGCTGCGTGCGGAACTGTCCGGTCGGTTCCCGGAGAAAGTCACCGCCTTCCACGATCAGATGGCCGTCCACGGGCGATTCAGACTGCCTTGCCCCGACTGTGGCACGCCGGTGCAAAGAATTGTGTACGCCTCGAACGAGTGCAATTACTGCGCGCGGTGCCAGACCGGCGGACGGCTGCTGGCCGATCGGTCGCTGTCGAGGTTGCTTCGCGAGGACTGGCCGCGCTCGATTGACGAACTCTAATCAATGAATGTAGATTCATAGATGTGAGAAGCGTCACCGCCCTGTACCGGGTGCTTGGCGACGAGGGGCGTCTGCGTCTGCTGCGGCTGCTGTCCCGCGAGCGGCTCAACGTGACCGAGCTGACGGGCATTCTGGGCCTGGCGCAGTCGGGCGTCTCACGCCATCTCGGTCTGCTCAAAGACGCCGGGCTCGTCGAGGAAGAGAAGGACGGGGGATTCAGTTACTACCGGCTCGCTGTGCCCCTGGCCTCCGATGGCGACAACCCTCTCCGTGCGCTCCTCGATCGCCAGTTCATCGCGTCGGCCGGCGATCCGGTACTGCGGGCCGACGATGCGCGGCTGTACGAGGTATTGCGGGTGCGGCAGGAGAACTTCGAGGCGCATGCTGGCCCCGATACCCGCGATGCGCGGCAGCTCGTGCCCGGCCGCAGCTGGGCGGCCTGGTCGCGCGCGCTCGGCCTGCTGCTGCCGCCGCTGAAGGTTGCCGACCTCGGCTGTGGCGAGGGGTACTTGACGCTGGAAGCCGCGCGCTGGGCATCCACGGTGATTGGGGTCGATCGGTCCGAGGCGGTGTTGAGCCGTGCGCGCCGTCTCGCAGCGCGGCGGGCGGTCAAGAATATTCTGTGGAAGCGTGGGGAACTCGAAAAGCTTCCCCTTCGAGACGGTCGAGTGGACGTGGCGCTGTTATCGCAGGCGCTGCATCACGCGCAGGATCCGTCGCGTGCGGTCGCCGAGGCGGTGCGTGTCGTGGTGCCGGGCGGCCGAATTCTGGTCCTGGATCTTCGGACGCACAGCGAGACCTGGGTCCGCGCCAAGCTCGGCGATCGCATTCTCGGGTTCTCCGACGGGGAGCTCAGGCGCCTGCTGGTTTCGGCGGGTCTCCGAGACGTCAGGATTTCCGTCGGCGCACGGAAGAGCGGCGATCCATTCGTCGTTCTGGTCGCGTGCGGAGTGAAGCCGCAATGAGCCGTCGCGTCCGCGGGATGCTCGACGTCCTGATGGCGAAGCGACTCCTCGTCCTCGACGGGGCGATGGGGACGATGATCCAGCGCGAACGGCTCACCGAGGAAGAGTTTCGCGGCGAGCGGTTCAGACACCACCCGCGCGATCTCAAGGGCGACAACGACCTGCTGGTGATCACTCGACCCGACGTGGTCAGCGGGATTCACCAGAAGTATCTCGAAGCCGGCAGCGACATCATCGAGACCAACACCTTCAACAGCACGTCGATCGTTCAGGCGGACTACGGTCTCGAATCGCTGGCGTACGAGCTGAACGTGGCGGGTGCGCGGTTGGCCAGGCAGGCCTGCGACGAGTGGACGGCGCGCACCCCAGGGCAGCCGCGGTTCGTCGCGGGCGCGATCGGTCCGATGAACCGGACCCTGTCGATCTCGCCAGAAGTCAACAACCCGGCGTTCCGGGCGACGACGTTCGACGAGATTCGGATTGCCTACACCGAACAGGTCCGAGGATTGATTGACGGTGGTGCCGACCTGCTCCTGGTCGAGACGGTGTTCGACACCCTCAATGCGAAGGCCGCTCTTGTGGCGATTCAGGAGGTCTTCGAGTCGACGTTGTCCGACCCTGAGACCCGGCCGCCCGTTATGGTGTCGGTGACGGTCACCGATCGCAGTGGACGCACCCTGTCGGGCCAGACGGTCGACGCGTTCTGGATCTCGATCTCCAACGTCAAGCCTTTCTCTGTTGGCGTCAACTGCGCGCTCGGCGCACGCGATATGCGGCCGTACCTCGCCGAGCTCGCGAGGATTGCCGACTGTTACGTCAGCTGCCACCCGAACGCGGGCCTTCCGAACGCCTTCGGGCTGTACGACGAGCAACCACACGAGACGGCCGCGTATCTTCGCGAATTCGCGCTCAGTGGTTTTGTCAACATCGTCGGCGGTTGCTGCGGCACGACTCCCGAGCACATTGCGGCGATCGCCGGCGCTGTACGCGACGTGGCGCCGAGACCTCGTCGGCCCGGCGGCCCGGGAGCAGGCGCCGAGTCGGACGGCACCGTTCGCCATACCCAATTGTCGGGGCTGGAGGCGTTGACCATCCGCAGCGATTCGAATTTCCAGATGATCGGCGAGCGAACCAATGTGACGGGCTCGGCGAGGTTCGCGAGGCTGATCCGGGCCGGACAGTTCGCCGAGGCGGCGCAGGTGGCGCTGGACCAGGTCCGGGGAGGAGCCAACCTGATCGACATCAACATGGACGAAGGCATGCTCGACTCCGAGCGCGCGATGACGGAGTTTCTCAACTACATCGCGACCGAACCGGAGATCGCGCGTGTGCCGTTCATGATCGACAGCTCCAAGTGGTCCGTCATCGTCGCCGGGCTGAAGTGTGTGCAGGGTAAGCCCGTCGTCAACTCGATCAGCCTGAAGGAAGGAGAAGACGATTTTCTTCGCAAGGCGGCCGTAATCAGGCAGTACGGGGCGGCGGTGGTCGTGATGGCGTTCGACGAACAGGGCCAGGCCGACACGATCGAGCGCAAGGTCTCAATTTGCCAGCGCGCGTACCGGTTGCTGACCCGACAGGCCGGTTTCGATCCGTCGGACATCATCTTCGATCCCAACATCCTGGCGATCGCGACCGGGCTCGAAGAACACAACGCGTACGCCGTCAACTTCGTCGAAGCCACGCGCGTCATCAAGGCCACGTGTCCGGGCGTAAAGGTGAGCGGCGGCGTCAGCAACCTGTCGTTCTCGTTCCGTGGCAACGAGCCAGTACGTGAGGCGATGCACTCGGCCTTTCTTTACCATGCCATCAGAGCGGGCCTGGACATGGGGATCGTCAACGCCGGGCAGCTCGTGGTGTACGAGGACATTCCGCCGGACCTGCTGGAGCGCGTCGAAGACGTGATCTTCAACCGTCGAAGCGACGCGACCGAGCGGCTGATCGAGTTTGCCGCGACCGTGAAGGGCGGCGCCCAACGCAAGGAACAGGATTCGGCGTGGCGATCGGGCCCGGTGGCGGCCAGGTTATCTCACGCGCTGGTACACGGCATCACCGAGTTCCTGGACACCGACGTCGAGGAGGCGCGTCAGCTTTATCCGCGGCCGCTCGACGTCATCGAGGGGCCGTTGATGGACGGCATGAAAGTGGTCGGCGAGCTGTTCGGGGCGGGCAAGATGTTCCTGCCGCAGGTCGTCAAGAGCGCGCGGGCTATGAAGAAAGCCGTGGCGTATCTCGAGCCCTTCATGGAACGGGAAAAGGGAGGCGGGCAGCGGGCAAACGGAAAGATCGTCCTCGCCACGGTCAAGGGCGACGTTCACGACATCGGAAAGAACATCGTGGGAGTCGTGCTCGGATGCAACAACTACGAGGTCATCGACCTGGGCGTCATGGTGCCGTGCGAGCGCATCCTTCGAACGGCCCGTGACGAAGGGGCCGATATCATCGGACTGAGCGGCCTCATCACGCCATCGCTCGACGAGATGGTGGTCGTCGCCCAGGAGATGGAGCGCCAGCAGCTCCGCGTCCCGCTCCTGATCGGGGGCGCTACGACGAGCCCGCAGCATACAGCGGTGAAGGTTGCGCCGGAGTACGGCCGGACCACGGTGCACGTCCTTGATGCGTCGCGTGTGGTGGACGTGGTCTCCAGCCTCCTGCGCGACGAGCGGCGTCCCGCCTTCGAAGGGGAAAATCGCGCCCTGCAGCTGCGCCTGCGAGAACAGCATGCCGCGCGCCGCGAGAGGCCGCTGCTGGGCTACGACGTGGCGCTGGCCAACCGGGCCCGCAGCGACTGGAAGAGTGTTCCAGTGGCCGTGCCCGCCTTTGTCGGACGCCGTGAGCTGCGCGACGTCGCGCTCGAAGAGCTGATCCCCTACATCGACTGGACGTTCTTCTTCGCAGCCTGGGAGCTGAAAGGGCGCTTTCCGGCGATTCTCGACCATCCACGGTACGGCAGCGCCGCCCGCGACCTTTACGCCACAGCCCGATCGCTTCTGGATCGGCTCGTCGCCGGAAAGCAGCTCAAAGCGAGCGGGGTGTACGGCTTCTGGCCCGCCTCGAGCGAAGGCGACGACATCATCGTGTACTCGGACCCCGACCGGTCCCGCGAGATCGTCCGCTTCAACATGTTGCGACAGCAGGAGCTGATGCCTGACGGAAAGCCGAATCTGTCGCTCGCGGATTTCATCCGGCCACGGAGCGAGGAACCGCCATGCCCGGACTACCTCGGAGCGTTTGCGGTGACGGCAGGCCTTGGTGCCGACAGCCTGGTGGCGGACTACGAAGCGGCGAACGACGACTACTCGGCGATTCTCGTGAAGGCGCTCGCCGACAGGCTGGCCGAGGCGTTCGCCGCATATCTGCACACGCGCGCGCGGCGCGATTCGGGCATCGACGAGACGCTGAGCGCCGAGCAGATTGTCGCGGAGACACATCGTGGAATTCGGCCCGGGTTTGGATACCCCGCCTGCCCCGATCACAGCGAGAAGTTCAAGTTGTTCGACCTGCTGGACGCCACGCGAATAGGTCTGTCGCTGACCGAACATGCGGCGATGATCCCGGCCGCCAGTGTCTCCGGGCTGTACTTCGCGCATCCGCAAGCCAGGTACTTCACGGTGGGCCGGCTCGGTCCCGATCAGATCGCCGATTACGCCCGGCGAAAAGGGAAGCCACTTGAAGAGGTGGAGAGCTGGCTCTCTTCGAACCTCTCATACGGGCCTGCTCGATGCTGAGAGGGCCGTCTGTCACGCGTCTGGCTTCTCACTGCCTGTGGCGACTGGTCTCGAAGGATCGCTGACCCACTCGCTCCACGATCCGGGGTACAGCTTGGCCCCCTGGATCCCGGCATGTTCCAGCGCGAGCAGATTATGAGAGGCCTGCACGCCCGAGCCGCAGTAGGAGACGATGTGATCGGGGGACACATCGCCTGTGACGGCGCGAAGCCTCTCGCGCAGGTCCTCGGGCGTGCGGAACCCCCCCCGGTCGTTGAGATTTCGCTGGAAGAAGTAACTCGCCGCGCCAGGAATGTGGCCCGCCACCAGATCCATCGGCTCGACCTCGCCACGGTATCGCTCGGGTGCGCGCGCATCGAGCACGCGCCAGTCCGACCGGGCCGAAACGGTCGCGACGGTGTCGGCGGTAACGGTCATGTCGGATCGGGCTGATCCGTGAAATTCGGCCGCGGGACGGGAGCTGTCGGACTCAGAGACGACACGACCTTCCTCAACCCATCTGGCGAAGCCGCCGTCGAGGACTGCGACGGCGTCGTGGCCCATCCACCGCAGCAGCCACCACAAGCGGCTGGCGAACATGCCCGTATCCTGATCGTAGGCGACTACCTGATGGTCGCCGATTCCGAAACGACCAAGTGTCCGGGCGAAGACGTCAGGATCGGGAAGGGGATGGCGTCCGTTGGTTCCGGTCTTCGGTCCGGACAGATCTCGATCGAGATGCGCATACACCGCACCCGGTATGTGGCCGACTCTCCACTGCTGTTCCCCCCAGCCGACGTCATCGAGTTTGAAGCGGCAGTCGACGAGCACGAAATGCCGGTCGCTCAGGTGGGCAGCCAGGGCATCGGTTGTGATAATCGTCTTGTACGGCATCGATCGTATCCGACGCGATTATAGTTGTCGGCTCGCGGAAGAGCAGCTTCTGGTCGCACCCCAGCCGAACTTGTAGAATAGGCCCCACGTTATGGCCGAGCAGCAGGCGGAGACGACGGCTGGCGCGCCCGTCGATTTCATCCGCACCATTGTCGAGGAAGACCTTGCCGCCGGAAGGCACGGCGGCCGCGTCGCCACGCGCTTTCCTCCTGAGCCCAACGGCTACCTTCACATCGGGCACGCGAAGTCCATCTGCCTGAACTTCGGCGTCGCCGAAGAACGCAACGGCACCTGCAATCTAAGGTTCGACGACACCAATCCGACCAAGGAGGATGTGGAGTACGTCGAGGCCATCAAAGCGGACGTGGCGTGGCTCGGGTTCACGTGGACCGAGCTCCGGTTTGCGTCCGACTACTTCGAGCAGCTTTACGAGTTCGCCGCGCAGCTGATCCGCCAGAACCAGGCGTACGTGGACAGCCTGGGCGCGGACCAGATCCGGGAATACCGCGGAACGCTGACCGAGCCGGGTCGAAACAGTCCCTATCGGGATCGTCCGGTGGATGAGAACCTGGACCTTTTCTCGCGCATGCGGTCAGGGGAGTTCCCTGACGGCGAGCACGTCCTTCGCGCGAAGATCGATATGGCGTCGCCGAACCTCAACATGCGCGACCCGACGCTGTATCGGATTCGACACGCCCATCACCATCGGACGGGTGATACGTGGTGCATCTACCCGATGTACGATTTCGCCCATCCGCTGTCCGACGCGATCGAGCACATTACCCACTCGCTGTGCACGTTGGAGTTCGAGGATCACCGACCGCTGTACGACTGGCTGGTTGCCAACCTCATTCCCGCCGGTCCGGCCGAGCGCCCGCAGCAGATTGAATTCGCGCGCCTCAACCTGAACTACACGGTCATGAGCAAGCGCAAACTGCTGCAGCTCGTTCAGCAGGGGCACGTGTCGGGCTGGGACGATCCCCGCATGCCCACGATCTCCGGATTCCGGCGCCGGGGATACACGCCGGAATCGATCCGAAATTTCTGCGCCCGCATCGGGGTGGCGAAAAAGGAGAACGTGATCGACGTCGCACAGCTCGAACACAGCGTGCGAGAAGATCTCAATCGCCGCGTTCAGCGAGTCATGGCGGTGCTTCGGCCGATCAAAGTGGTTCTGACCAACTATCCCGAGAGCCAGGTCGAGGAGATCGACGTCATCAACAACCCGGAAGACGAGTCGGCCGGTACCCGAAAGGTGCCCTTCTCACGCGTGCTGTACATCGAAAAAGACGACTTCATGGAGAATCCGCCGAAGAAGTTCTTCCGGCTCTCCCCAGGCAGCGAAGTCCGTCTGCGATGCGCGTACTTCATCCGCTGTGACGAAGTGGTCAGGGATGAACAGGGAGAAATTGTCGAGCTCCGCTGCACCTACGATCCGGCCACGCGAGGCGGCGATTCACCGGACGGGCGCCGCGTAAAGGCCACGCTCCACTGGGTCTCTGCTCAGCACGCGGTGCCCGCGACCGTCCGGCTCTACGATCGGCTGTTTTCGGTTGAAGATCCTGAGCGCGCGGAGGCAGGCCGATCGTTCATCGACCATTTGAACCCCGGCTCGCTCGAAATTCTCACCGGTTGTCCCGTCGAGCCCGGCCTGGCAACTCTAGGCCCAGGGGCGCAGGTTCAATTCGAGCGTCTCGGGTATTTCGCGCTCGACACCGTTGACAGCCGACCGGGCGCGCTTGTCTTCAACCGGACCGTTTCTTTGCGCGACAGCTGGGCAAGAATCTCGGGCAAACACACGGCACGCTGAGGGACGGCACGGCCTGCGTTCAGACGACCAGCGCGCCTGAGCGCGGGCTCGGTACCGGGTTCGCGGCAACCGTGTAGGCACCACCAACATCACGACCGTAGCCAACTCATCCGATCGATGTACAATGCGTTCCCCAAAGGCCGTGGAGTACCACATCACGCAGTACGATCTCGAGCAGGGTGCGCTCGAAATTCAGTACATCGAGGAATTCTTCGGAGAGTTTTCACGCAGAAAAACGGCCGCTGAAATCGTCCGACGCCTCAACGGGCGTGCTCATCTCATTCTGCTCGCCAACGCACCGCTGCCAGACGATCCCGGAACCGTTGTCCCCGTCTCGTTCAAAGTTGCGCACGAAATCCGGGTGCCGGAAACCGAGCCCAAGCTCGGCGATTTGGTGAACCGACTGCGACAGGAGGTCACGTTCGCCGGTCGCCGGGTGCTCTACAGCTGGATCGGCGGCACGCGTCGAGACTGGCGCGGACAGGGATTTTTTCGCGCTCTGACGGAACAGCAGGAGCTCTGGGCGATTGAGCAGGGCTTCGACGAGATCGTCGTGAAGACGAAGAACAAGCTGTACGACATGCGCGGCACGCTCGATCACCTCCGATTCCAGGTGGTGAAATACGAGCGGAACGACGGTGACAACGCGGAATCGAAGGTCTATCTGAGCAAGAAACTGGCCGCCGAGACGATCCGCACACACCGCAGCTCCAGGACCGTCGTACAGATCCCGACCTGACGGATCCCTGGGATTTCACGATTTGGCACAGGCGACCGAGTAAAGTAGAAGAGTGAGCCTCGCTTCGGAGCTTGTTCCGCCGGAAGTTCAGAACCTCGCAGCCCGGCCCGCGTTCGCCGAGCTCGAGAGGGAAGTGTCGCGGCGGCGCACCTTCGCGATTATTTCCCACCCGGACGCTGGCAAGACGACGCTGACCGAGAAGCTGCTGCTCTATGCGGGCGCGATTGAGCTTGCCGGCGCTGTCCGAGGACGCAACGCCAGGCGCCACGCCACCTCGGACTGGATGGAGCTCGAACAGAAGCGCGGCATTTCGATCACTTCCGCGGCGCTCGAGTTCGAGCTTCAGGGACGCCGGATGTCGTTGCTCGACACGCCTGGTCACAACGACTTCAGTGAGGATACGTACCGTGCGCTCATTGCCGCTGACAGCGTCGTGATGGTGATCGACGCGGCCAATGGCGTCGAAGACCAGACACGAAAGCTGTTCGAGGTGTGCCGGCGCCACCGGCTGCCGATTCTCACGTTCGTCAACAAGCTCGACCGCCCGTCACGCGATCCGCTGGAGCTGCTGGACGATGTCGAGCGCACGCTGGGGATTGCCGCCGCACCCGTGAATTGGCCGGCAGGCAGCGCGGAACGGCTTCGTGGCGTGTACGACATCCAGCGCCGGATGCTGTATCGATACGAACGCGAGGCGCAAGGGCAGTATCGGGCTCCGGTCGACATCTCGACCCTGGACGATCCGGAAGCGCGGGAGGCGATTGGCTCGGACGTCTACGCACATTTCCGCGAGTCGCTGGACGTCATCCGCGAGGCGGGCGCGTCGTTCGACGTGAAGGACTACCTCGCGGGGCATCAGACGCCCGTCTTCTTCGGCAGCGCCTTGACCAACTTCGGCCTCGAGTCGTTCCTTCAGGCGCTCGTCGAGCTCGCGCCGCCGCCGCAGCCGCGCCAGAGCGATTCGGGGATCGTGGACCCGACGGACGAGCGCTTTACCGGTTTTGTCTTCAAGATCCAGGCGAACATGGATCCGCGCCACCGGGATCGCGTCGCGTTCGTCCGCGTCTGCTCCGGCTGCTTCACGAAGGACATGGTGATGTCCAACAGCCGGCTGGGGAAGTCGCTCAGGGCGTCGCGTGCGTACCGGTTCTTCGGCCGCGACCGCGAGACGATCAACGTCGCCTACGCGGGGGACATCATCGGTCTGGTCAACCCGGGACATTTCGCGATCGGCGACACGCTCCACAGCGGGGAACCGCTGCGGTTTCCCGATCTGCCCCGTTTTCCGGCAGAACATTTCGGGCGGATTCGCCTGCGGGACGCCCGCTACAAGCAGTTCGACGAGGGTGTCAGGCAGCTGGAAGAAGAGGGTCTGATGCAGGTGTTCTACGACGCATCAGGCCGGCGCGAGCCGATCGTCGGCGTGGTCGGCGCACTCCAGTACGACGTGATTGCCAGCCGCCTTCAGACCGAGTACGGCGTGACTGTTGAAGTCGAGCCGGCGGGGTACGCGGCGGCTCGATGGCTCGGGAACCCGGCGGGGCCGACGCCTTCGCCCGGAGGGCAGAGCATCGCGGCCGTTGACCGGCAGGAGCGGCGGGTGCTCCTCTTCGGATCGGAATGGGAGCTGGAGTACTTCCAGCGCCACCATCCCGATGTCCTCCTGCTGGACGAGTCGCCGCCGGCAAGGGGGAGACAGGACGCTACCTCAAAGCGGCGAGCCAGTTCAGCACCACGGTGAACTCCTCGCGGCCCGACTCCGCCACTGGCATGGCGAACAGAAACCTCTGCCCGTCACCGGTGGCGTCCGCGAGCGTTCCCGGGAACGCCGCACCTCGCAAGAAGACTGCCGGCACCTGAAAAAGCAGATTGGGGGGACCGGCCTGGAAAGCGGGACCTGCGGCGACGGCCACCGACATCACTCTGGCGTCCGTCGTCAGGTAATAGAGTTCCCTGCTGTCGTCGCGCCAGCGCGGCATTCCCAGGCTGCCCCGGGACACCATCCACTTACCCGCAGTTGCCGTGGTTGCGCCGTCCTCGGCCGGACTGAAGGGCTGGACGTACACTTCGTTCGTGCCGGATTCGTTCGAGCGGTACGCCGCCCAGCGGCCGTCTGGTGAGATGCGGCCACCCGTTTCCGCGAACGGCGCGCGGTTCCACGGAATCGGCTTCCGCTCGCCGTTCGCCGGCCGCAACCACAAGTCGTTCCCTGTCCGCGGGTCACCGATCCCGAAAATCAGGAAGCGGCCGTCGCGGGACCATTGGTTCACGGCCAATCCCTCCCCCTTGAACAGCAGCTCGTCGCTCCCCGCGCCGTTGGTGGCCTTCAGATACAGACCCGGGGCGCCGTCTCGATTGGACAGGAAGATGATCTTGCTGGCATCCGGCGACCACGCCGCCGACCGGGTGCCGGTCGCGCGATCGAAGGTCAGCCGCGTGCTCGCTCCGTTTGTGAGGTCCATCAGCCATAAATCGGCGTTGCCGCTTTGCGGCTCGATCCGGGAAACCACGGCTCGTTTTGCATCCGGGGACATCGCCAGGAAGTTGTAGCGGCCAGGCTCGCCAACCGTGCCCAGCACTTTGCCTTGTCGGTCGAACCATGTGAGCTGAAGTTCCTGAGCCGGGCCGGTCCGGTAGATCAGATGGCCACTGGCCGATGCGGAAACGAGAGCGAATGAGCCGGCGGCCCCCACCTGATCGACGACTTGCACCGGGTCGCCGACCAGTTCCAGCCGCTCGGGATCAAAGGCCTGCGAAAGCAGCGAACCTTGCCGCACGAACAGCACGTGTCCGCTGCTCCCGTCCGAGGATGGCACGTAGTTGACGCCGAAGCCGGTTGGCAAGAGCGGGTTCGTGGCCTGCTCCTCCGGTTTCGCGTCGAGTGAACCGACGTAGATGCTTCCGACACCTGGAGCCGTCCCCCGCACGTAGAGAAAATGCCTCCCGTCCGGCAGAAACACCGGATACGTGTGAGCACTCTCTCCGCTACCCAGAACGGTCACGGGGGAGACATTCCCGCCGGCGGCGGGAATGCGCATCACCCCGTTGGTCGAACCCATGATGATGACGCCGTCCTGGTTCCAACTACCACCCACGGCGGCCGCCGGCAGGTCGCCAATGGCTTGGGGCGGCCCACCGCCGATGTCGATCTTTCGCAGCTTTCCAGCGGCGTCGAATGCAATGAACCGGCTATCGGGCGACCAGAAGATGGGGCGGGCCGTGTTTGCGAGTTCGCTGTCCGGCAGGGGGTGCGAGTCGAGTGAGTCCAACGAGTGAACCCAGATGCGCAAGCCCAAGCTCCCGGTATCAAACCCCAAGAAAGCGAGGTGGCGGCCGTCCGGGGAGATGGCAAATGGGGCACTGTTCACCACGCTCACCTGCTCCGGCACCGCTACCTGGAAGCGCACGATCTGGAGTGCGGGCGGCCGCTCACTCCAATGGGTGTAGGCAAGCGCACCGGCGGCGAGCAGGAAGAAAGCGGCGGCGCCGGGCCACAGCCAGCCGATCGTCCGAGGCGCCTCCGACGCTGCCTGCGGCGCGTCGTCCAGCAGAAGGCTCCAGTCAGCAATGTCGTGCAGACGCTCGGCAGGATTCTTCTTCAGGCAACTTCGCAGGAGCCGCCGCACCTTGACCGGGACCGAATCCCAGGCCGCTTGAGGACGGAGGCGATTGTCTCCGACACGGTCTCACCGTCGAAAAGTCGGCGCCCAGTCAGCATCTCGTGCAGCACAACGCCGAAAGCCCAGATGTCGGCGCGCCTGTCCACCAGCTTGCCTTTTGCCTGCTCGGGGCTCATGTAGGCCGCGGTCCCAAGGATGACGCCGCCGCCCGTATGCACAGGGCTCATCACTGTCGGGGAATGCGACATCGCGACGGCCTGGTCGTCGGAAGCCATCATCTTTGCCAATCCGAAATCCAGGACCTTCACGCGCCCTTCCGGCGTGAATTGAATATTGGCCGGCTTCAGATCCCGGTGCAGGATGTCTTTCGCGTGAGCGGCTTGGAGCGCCTCGGCCACCTGCCGGCACACCTCCAGCGCTTCGTCCAGGGTGAACGGGCCACGCTTCAAACGGTCGGCCAGCGTCTCTCCCGGAACCAGCTCCATCACGAGGAACTTCCGCCCCTGAGACTCTTCTACGCCGTAGATTGCCGCGATGTTGGGATGATTGAGTGAGGCCAGCACGCGTGCCTCGCGCTCGAACCGTGCTACTCGGTCGCTGTCGTGACTGAACGCTTCGGGAAGAAGCTTGATCGCCACGCTCCGGCCCAGTTTCGTATCGGTGGCTTGATACACCTCGCCCATGCCGCCCGTGCCCAGGTGGCTGGTGACCTCGTAATGTGCGAGCTTGGTTCCGATCATGCTGCGACGATGATCCGAGGGCTGCCTCTACCAGATGTCACGCCAGCCGCCCCCTTTGGCGAGGGCGGCTGTATCGTCACAGCGTCGGGAAGTCCTCGTAGCAGGTCCGCCGCTACTGGCCGACCAGGTGAGGGATGTCGTTGTTACCCTCGAGGCACTCGTATTCGGCCACGCGAGTCTCCGGCGGGCGCCGCATCGTCGTCCGGAACACAAACGGTCCGGTCAGCACCTTCGGGTCCTCGATTCTTGCCTCGTACGCGATCGTGTCGCCGCGGTGCGTGTACCGCTCTGTCACCTGATACGCATCGCTCGTGACGCGCATGTTCCCCGGCCCCCAGATCTGGCCGTTGAAGTTCTTCACCTCGACGACGAGCGTATCGCCTTCCCAGCGGCCATTCGCGTCGCCCATATACCCAGGCAGCGTTTCGCCCACCGGCTTGCGCCCGTCAATAGGGATGATGCGAAACGCGCGGAACGCTTCGTACAGGATCACGATCTGCTTGGGCGTCTGCACGATCTCGAACGGCATCGGCATGGTGAACGCGCGGGGCACCCCTGGCATGAAGCAGCGCACCGTTGGATCGTCCTTGGCGGTCAACCCCTTCACTTTTTCGGCGGCCCACGGTTGCAGTGAGGGTTGAGTCGGCAGTGCAGCGTACTCGCCGGAAGGTTTCGCGGCGGCGCCGCCACCACCCGGTGCGGCCGGTGCCGGAGCGGCGGGCGCTGCGGCGACCACGTTGGCCTGGGTGCCGCTCAGGCTGATGCCACCCGTCTGCCACACGCCGGAGAAATCGGGTTTCCCATCCGGCGTGCGGGGAACGGCCGTGGCGGGAGCCTGCGCAGACACGGTTCCCGACAACAGGAGCACCGCGATCGACAGGTGCAATCGCTTCAACATGTTCATGCTCCTCGAGTAACTAGCGTTCTGGTCCCCAGTACAGTTTTTGTGAATCCGGCAACGTGATTTCTCGAGCGAGCAGGTGACTCGAGCCATCTCGCGCGACAGCGCCCTCGACACTCAGCGTGTCGCCTGTCTTGATCATGCTGGTCTTCCACCCGGTTCGAAGCAACGTATTCGGCGGAAACCCTTCAAGCGCCCAGTTCACGACCTTTCCGCTCGGGTCCTTCACGTCGAGATACAGGTAGCTATGAGGGTTGGTCCATTGAACCTTCGTGACCTGCCCTCGTATGACGATCCGCTTGTCCGCGTCGTACATCGCCGCGTTCGAGTGATGGGCGTCCATCGGCGCCGGGCCCAGGAATCCGCCCAGAAGCGCGCCTGCGGCGAGCAATTTCAGTCTCACGATGCACCTCCAGTACCGATCCCTCGATAATTTGTGTGATGCTAGTTCCCGACTGCGTCGGTGTCAATTCATGACGTGTGAGGTCGCATGACCACTCGGGCTGATTCTGCGCCAGCGAACCCGACGTTCCTATCGGTCCTGGCCCTGCTCACCGACCGGCGGGTGCTCGTCATGCTGGCGCTCGGATTTGCGTCCGGGCTGCCGTACCTGCTGATTTTCGACACGTTGTCAGCCTGGCTGCGCCAATCCGGCCTGTCGCTCGAGGTGATCGGCTTTTTCAGCCTGGTCACCATGATCTATGGCTTCAAGTTCCTCTGGGCGCCGCTCATCGACCGGCTCCGGATACCCGGTCTCGGATCCTGGCTCGGGCATCGCCGCTCCTGGATGCTTGTATGTCAGGTCGCGATCATGCTGGGCCTCTTCCTCGTGGCGAGGACGGATCCCGCCGTGAACCTTGGGGCCATAGCCGTGCTGGCAGTTCTGGTCGGCTTCTCGTCCGCCACACAGGACATCGCGATGGACGCCTGGCGCATCGAGGCCGTTGAGACCTCGGGACAGGGCGCCATGGCCGCCGCGTATCAATGGGGGTACCGGGTAGCGGTCATCGCGGCCGGGGCGGCCCCCTTGCTTTTGGCCGAGTCCTACGGCTGGAACTTCTCCTATGCCGTGATGGCCGCGCTCATGCTCGTCGGCTCGCTCGCGGTGTTGACCGCGCCCCGCGAAGAACGCCACGCCATCCGCCCGCTGCACGCCGAAGGTATCCCGTCTGCTCCCACACGCGAGATGCTGGAGTGGGTGTTGCGCTTCGCCATCCTGATCGCAGCTGCGCTTCTTCTCGGTTCGGGGCTTGCCGCGAACGCTCGCGTGCTCGCGGGCGTTCTAAACGCACTGGGTGCACCGGGGGCCGGCGACGCCGTCCTGTCGGCCTGGGCGTCAGCGGCTGGCCTCTGGTTCCAACTGCTGGCCGTGACGCTCGGCTTCGGGCTCGTTCTGCTGGCGGCGCTGCCGTTGCCGGGCGTCCGCACGCGACCGGGCGTCTACCTCTCCGCAGCGCTCGGGGATCCACTCCGCGATTTCATCGCGCGGTACGGCTCTGCCGCGATTCTGATTCTGGCGCTCATCTGCCTTTACCGGATCCCGGACTTCGTGCTGAACATCATGAACCCCTTCTATCTCGACCTCGGCTTCAGCCTGGTGGAGATTGCCGAGGTGCGAAAGATTTTCGGCGTTGCGATGACCATGGCCGGTGTGCTGGCCGCAGGCGTCGCGGTGGCGCGCTGGGGATTGATGCGGGCTCTCGTGGTTGGTGCGTTCGCGGGGCCGCTGAGCAATCTGATCTACATCTGGCTGGCCATGCGTGGCCACAATCTATTCGCGCTGTTCGTGTCCATCGGCATCGAGAACGTCACGCAAGGCTTCGCGGGCACGTGTCTCATTGCCTACATGTCGAGCCTGACGTCCGCGGCGTTCACGGCCACGCAATACGCGCTTTTCTCGTCGCTCTATGCGATTCCCGGCAAGATCCTCGCTTCGCAATCGGGGCGCATCGTGGAAAGCGCGGCGAGCGCCGCCGATTCGGGCGGGTCGTTGTCCGGTCTCAGCGGCTGGTTCGCGTCACTTCCCCCGGAAAGCTTCGCTGCGGCTCTCGAGCGATCAGGAGTGAGCCCGGCCGCTCTTGGCACTGGTTACGCCGTGTTTTTCGCGTACTCGGCACTCACGGGGGTGTTCGCCATCGGTCTGGCATTCGCGGTTCAGCGGAGCCAGGGTCGCGAACAGCCATGAGCGCCCCTCGAACGGTCGCCGACATCGCGACGCCGGCGCTGGTCGTCGACGTGGCCGCGATGGAGCGCAACATCGCGCGGATGGCTGTATTCTTCGCCGGGCGGCGATGCCAGCTTCGACCCCATTTCAAGGCCCACAAATGCTCGGAGATCGCCCGCCGTCAACTCGCGGGTGGGTCGTGCACGGGGCTGACGTGCGCGACGGTCGCCGAAGC
>DATLLJ010000038.1:0-4299 GCA_035537875.1 Vicinamibacterales bacterium
TTGAGAAGGATGGGAATGCCGCCGATTCGCGGGGCCGTCTCGAGCAGTGCCTGCACAGCCGGATCGGCGCTCAATGTCACCGCCCTGTAGCCGTGCGTCAGCCATCCCGGGAATGTCACGCCGAACCCGCTCATGAACGACCCGAAGTAGCCGCCCCACGCCACGGCGACAGCGATGTTTCCGACGGCGTACTCGAGGATGAGATCCCAGCCGATCACCCATGCAACGAGCTCGCCGAGCGTCGCGTAGGAGTACGCATAGGCGCTGCCCGCCTGCGGGATCATCGCGGCCAGCTCTGCGTAGCACAGTGCGGCGAGGCCGCACACGAAGCCGAGTAACACGAACGAAAGAATCAGCGCTGGACCAGCACCGGCGCGGATGATCGTGCCGTCGGGACGAATTTCTCCGGCCGCCGCTGTTCCGATCGACGAGAAGATGCCGGCGCCGATGACGGCGCCGATCGCGAGCATGATCAGGTCGCCGGCGCCGAGGGCGCGCTTCAGTGAGTGCGCGCCTTCGACAGGTTGCAGATCAGAAATGGGCTTGCGAGCGAATAGACCCATTCCTATTCGGGCGAGAGGGATCCGACGTACGCCGAGATGTTCAGAATGTCCTCGTCGGTGAGCTGCATCACCGGCTTTTTCATCAGCGCCGCGTCAGCGCCGGCCCTGCCGCCATCCTTGAAGAGATGCAGCTGACGCGCCACGTAGATCGGATGCAATCCGGCGATGCGCGGCACCTGCGCGAGCCCTTTCATGCCGTCGCCATGGCAGATGTTGCACGCGATCGTCTTGTTTCCTCCGCCGGTTTCGGCGAGTGACTTCCCCTTGGCAATGCTGCCGGGCGGCACGTAGGACACGAAGCCCGATCGCGGATCGCGCAAGCGTGCCTTCTCCTGATCCTCGGGGAGCGTGATGATGCGGTTGCCGATCGGCTCCATGCCACCTTTCGGATCGGCGAACCGCATGCGTCCCTGACCGACGAACGTCGTCGGGACCATCGCCGCTTCGACGACCCTCGAGAACTTCTTCCGCGGCAGCGACGCGAACCACTCAGCGGCCTCACGCGACTCCTGGTCGGAGACTTCCTTCGCGATGCCGTTCATCCGCGCGTAGTCCTTCCTCGTCCCGTTCTTGAAGTCGAGCATCTGCTGAACGATGTAGTCGGCAGTGAACCCTGTCAGGTCTGCCGATTCGGGATGCCCGAGACCCGACATGAGATGGCATGACCCGCAGGCGAGCGCGGCGCCATGGCCCTTCTGCACGATGCCCGGCGCAGGCTTGTGCGCCTCGGGCAACCAGTCGGGCGGATTCATCAGATCGTCGATCTCTTTGGGCGTGTACTTCTTCGTGCTGCCCTCGATCGACTTTGGCTCCGGCGACTCGGCAGGCAGAGATCCAGCCTGCACCGGGAACGCCCACGCCGGCTCGCGCTGAGGTGGAGATGGAAGCGCGCTCGCAGGGGCCGAGGGCTGCTGCTGAGAATGAACGCCGACCGAGGCAGCGGCGACGACAGCAATGACAAGCACCCACAGACGTCTCTTCATCGCAGTTTCCTCCGTGGCCGAGTCTAATCGCGCCTCAGGTTTCGCTCAAGTCCACGAGGGGGATAGCCATTCGGACGGGAAAATTGCTACACCGTTGCTCACAGACGTCGAGCTGGAGGCTCAGCGCGGCGGCGAACTCGATGTACGCGCTTACGTTCGCCGTGCGCGTTCGCTTCGGGAATCAGGCGAGGCTGGTTGGCGATGGATTAGCGCGGGGCGGGTCCTGCTCTTTGGACCCGCCGTTATTCGCTCTGCCCGGCTCTACTCTGTCGATCGTTCAACCGGCTCCACTCGAAGAACTGGCGTCGGCTTGCCGTCGCGATCGTCGGTCACGAGGTAAATGTAGCCATCCGGTCCCTGACGGATGTCGCGGATGCGACCACGCTGCGGCACCAGCGTTTCTTCGTTGATGACGCGCTGTCCATTCAACGTCAGCCGCGAGAGCTGCTGACCAGCCATGCCTCCGATGAATAGATTTCCGCGCCACTGCGGGAATCGATCGCCGTTGTAAATCATCAGACCCGAAATGCCGATCGACGGGACCCATACGCGAATCGGCTGCTCCATCCCTTGCCGGTGTGTGCCGCTGTGAATGGCGAGGCCGGTCTGGTAGTTCACACCATACCCAATCACCGGCCATCCATAGTTCTTGGCTGGCTGAATGAGATTGAGCTCATCGCCTCCCTGCGGACCATGTTCGTCGGCCCACAGATCGCCCGTCTCCGGGTGAATGGCGAGCCCCTGCACGTTGCGATGGCCGTAACTCCAGATTTCCGGTCGGGCGCCGGCTCGATTCACGAACGGGTTGTCGGCAGGTACCCGACCATCGTCGTGCAGGCGGACAATCTTGCCGTGGTGATTCGAGAGGTCCTGTGCGGGATGTGCCTCGAGATTCCCTTCGGGTGGGACCTGACGATCGCCAAGTGAGAGAAACAGATGTCCGTTCTTGTCGAACGCGATCTTACCGCTGTAGTGACCACGGCCTTTCGAGACGGCGTCGAAGATCTCCTGTACCTGCGTCAGTCGATCGTTCTCGAACCGCCCGCGAATGAGTGCTGTCCTCGAGTCGCTGTCGGTCACGCCGGGTTTCGAGTAGCTGACGTACAGCAACCTGTTCGACGCGAAGTCGGGGTGTGGCATCACTTCGAGCAGTCCGCCCTGCCCAGAGTGAAAGACCTTGGGAATCCCCTCCACGGCTTGAGGCAGCAATTTGCCCTGGCGGAGGATCCGCAGTCGGCCCGGCCGTTCGGTAATCAGAGTGTCTCCGCCAGGAAGAAAGGCGATCGACCAGGGTTGTATGAGTCCGTCGACCACTGTCACGACGCGATAGTCATGGAAGGCAGACTTCGAGTTCGTCTGGCCCGACACGACTACTGATACGAGGGCAGCGATGCCGAGAGCCGCGATGCTTATCCGTGTTCGGCGCATTGGTTCTCTCCTCAGCGACAGATCCTAACATCGCGAGGGGCGCGCCTCGTCGTTTGACACTACTGTGGTCGCGTGAGCCGGTACAGCTTAGAAACGGTCCGGACGAAGAGACTTCCCCGGGCCACAGCCGGCGTGGCCAGTGTCATCTCGTTGAGTGAATTCTTGCCGAGCACCTTGAACTCCGGCCCGGCCTGAATCACGTACGCGTCGCCCTCTTCGCTCATCGCGAAGATCCTGCCGTTGTAGGCCCAGGGCGACGATGTGAAGCCGCTCGCCTCGCTGGTGATGCGCTGACGCCCGTAGATCTCCTTGCCCGTCCGCGCGTCATGGCTCGTGAAGAAACCGCGGTCGAAGAGCGTGTAGTAGGTGTCGCCGTAGACCAACGGGGTGGGGTTGTACGGCGCCGCGGTCGCCGCCGACCAGACGATGTATCCGTTGGTCGTCTCACCGGTCTTCAGCGTGATGTCGCCGGACGCGCCCGGGCGAATCGCATATGTCGGACGCAACGGGTCAGCGATGTACCCCGAGCTGATGTAGAGCAAACCGAAGCGCTCGAATGGCGTGGGAATCGAGATCGTCGACATTCCCGAGAGCTCCCAGAGCAGCTTTCCGGACAGATCGTACGACCTCACCTTGTCCGAGCCCGAGGTCACAATCTCGGTGCGCAGCTCGTTCTGCCACACGAACGGAGTAGCCCAGTTAGTTCCCTCCTTGCGCTCCACCCGCCAGACCTCCGCACCGGTGCGAGCATCGTAGGCGGCGAGGAATGATTGGACGTCGTTGTCGTTGACGATGAAGATGCGTCCCTGGTGGAGAACGGGCGACGAACCAGTCCCCCAGTTGTTGCGCGTCTTGAACGGCCCGAGCGTTTTCGACCAGACCAGTTTGCCGGTCAGGTCGAGTGCGAAGAGACCGAGGTTGCCGAAGTACGCGTAGACACGCTCGCCGTCGGTCACCGGTGTCTCTGAGGCGTAGCTGTTTTTCAGGTGCTTAGCTTTCGCCGGCGGGGTACTGCCAACCTCCTGTGCCCATCGCACTCTTCCGGTGTTGTAGTCGATGTCGTAGACCATCCAGCGGTGGGGCGCCGTCGATGCCGGCCAATCGCCGAGATAAAAACCCGGTTTCGGTGGCTCCTGTTGACCGCTGTTGACCACTGTCGTGAGCAGCACGTGGTCACCCCACACAATCGGTGAACTCCAGCCGATTCCGGGGATGTCGGCCACCCATGCCACGTTTTCGGTCGTGCTCCACGTCTCTGGAAGGTTCGGGTGATCGGGGGCGACGCCGGCCATCGTGCCACGGAACTGGGGCCAGTGCTGTGCACC
>DATLLJ010000039.1:0-5665 GCA_035537875.1 Vicinamibacterales bacterium
AGGAAGGGCGGCAGCTGATATGCGTAGCGAACGACCTCGGCAAGCGCGCGGTTGTGAAGAACAACACCGTCTGGCGGGGTCGGCGGAATGTTGATCGTGCCGTCCGTGCTGGTGTTCCGCCGCACGGAGACGACTTCGAATACCGGCGCCGGCTGCTGCGCCGCGAGCGTAGCGGCGATCGCACAAGGAGCTACGGCTGCAAGCGCCAGACGACCCATCCCGGCACCTCTTTCTTCGCAGCGATTGTAGCGCCGGTTCAGCTCAACCCGGCGGCCTTCCAACGCCAAGCTGGACCGCGCCGTTGGTCGACTGCAGGTCGATACGGGGACCGGCACCCGTTCCAAGCCTGGCGAAAAGGCTCCCCCGGTCGCGTGTCGGGCTGACGACCGGAAGCCCATCGTCCAGCATCAGCGCGTCGTTGACACTCGTGGCCTCGATGGTGCCGTTCACATTCTTCGGGAGGCCGAGGACGATGTCGCCGTTGACGGTCTTGACGCGCAGGTCGCTGGTCAGCGAATTCACCTGCAGCACCACTTCGCCGTTGACGATCTCGATATCAAAACCGCCCGATACGGCTTTGCCCTCGACGCCGCCGTTGGTCGAACGAATGACAAAACGGCCCTCGACGTTATCCAGCGTCACGCCGCCGTTCTCGTTCCTGGCGGTGACGATCGAACCAACCGGCACAGCGAGGCGGTAATTGACGCGCCCGCGGCGGCGCCGCGCCTCCGGGCCGTCGGCTTTCACTGTGCGGATGACGACGCGATCGGGTGTGGCTTCGACGGTGACGGGCTGCTGCCCGAGAAGCTTCCGTGCCTCGGCGTCGGTGCCGGCGCGGATCACCCGCCGGCTGCGGACTTCGACGCTGGTCCCGGCAGCGCGGACGATCTCGATGTTGCTGTCGTCGGTGTGCAGCTCAATCTGTCCGCCCTTTGCCAGCGGGAAGGTGAGAGTCGATTGGTCTTCGGCCCGGCCGCGCGGGTCGACATCCACGAAGACGCCGCCTTTGTCACCGACGCGGACGTCGCATGCCGCCGCACTGAAGGCCATCATCGCCGTCAGAGTGAGGACAAGGCGGGCTTTCATGCTTGCGTATTACGTCGGGCGGCACGACGGTGTTCAGTGCGAAGCCGGGATGCCATGCTATGGTCAGCCGATGAGCGCGCAACGGCCGACTGCTGTCACGAAAAAGGTGACATTGCTCGCGGATGGATTCCTCAAAGTCAACGCCTACGAGATCGAAGTTGAAACACACGACGGACGCCTCGTCGTGGTGCGGCGCGAGGTCGTGGAACGCGGGAATGCTGTCGGCGTGCTGGCCTACGACCCCGATCGCGACGAAGTCGTCCTCGGCAACGAGCTGCGGCCGGGGATGGTGGCCGCCGGCGAACATCCGTTCGGCGACGGGCTCATTGCCGGCATGATCGATGGAAGCGAGACGGCAATCGAGGCCGCCGTGCGCGAGATGAAAGAGGAAAGCGGTCTCGACCTGCGTGAGCCGAGGCTGGTCCATCCCGGCGCATACGTCAGCCCCGGCGGCACGTCGGAAAAAATCGCACTTGTCTTTGGCTTCGTCGATGCCTCGATGGCCGGCGGCGTTCATGGGAACGTCCACGAGCACGAGGAGATCCGCACCGTCATTCTGCCCGCCGCCGAGTTCATCGACCTGGCCAGGCGCGGGGCGATCAACGACATGAAGACGGCGCTCGCCGCCTGGTGGCTCGGCGAGTACCGCGCACGGCCGCAGCTCAGTCCGGCGTCGGGCGCTCTACCGAATCGATGACGAGCACCTCGACCGGGCCACGGGCCGGCTCCATCTTAAGGCCGAGTTGTTCCTGAACCGCTGTGAAGATCGACGGCCCCAGTGGAGCCGCATCGTTCGAGCCTTGCTCGTCGCCCCACTCGAGCGTCCAATCGAACTCTCCCGTCAGGCCGGTCTTGTCGAAGACGACACGATCGAGGTTGGGCATCAGGCCATGAAGCAGGATGGTGTCGATCGTCATGCCGTGCGCCTCGATGTATCCACGGCGGCGTTGCATCCCGCACGATGACGCTCCCGCTCGTTTCTCCGCAGGCACCGAGCAACCGGCAGCTGAGCGAAGTAGCTTTGGGCCAAGCGTTCGGTCAGCCCGCGCCACGGTAAGGACATACACGGGCAGTTCCCGCTGTTCCTTACGAGCGGCAAGGCGAAACCGCTCGGTCAGCAGCGAGCGAAGCATCTGCATGACCTGCAACGCGCCAGGCCTGGCGGCGCCGCTCGCCACAGCTTCGATATCGAATCGCTCGCTGTCTACCCAACTGGGACCGCCGATCACGCGGTTGTTTGGCAGCGGTATAAACGGATCGCTGTTGCCGTGAGCGTACCCAATCAGCTCGCGCAGCACCACATTTCGCGCAACGAAGCGCCCGCCTGGCGCGATGCCCATCATTGTGTTGCCACCGCCGTCGGTATTCCGCTTGACGGAGGCCACCTCGAACGCAGGACCGGGTTGCTGTGCGGTGAGCGGCAGGCTGGCGAGGAGTAGGATCAGCAGCGGTCCGAGGCGAGTCATGACACTTCCTCTACAAGCACGCATTGTAGCGCTCGTCGTCTTCAGTGCGGTCCTCGTCGCCGCTGTCGGGAGTGCTGTTTCTACACAACGAGATGGTGATGACTCCCATTCCTGAAGATCCAACCCTCAGAGTCGGAATGCTTTTGTTCCCCAATCTGACGCAGCTGGATCTAACCGGCCCGTACGAGGTTTTCGCCCGGTTACCGCGGACAAAGGTCAGTCTCGTTGCCGAGACGTTGACACCAGTGCGCACCGAGCGCGGATTGACGATCTCCCCGGACGTTACGTTCGACAGCGCACCAGCCATCGACATCATTTGTGTTCCTGGCGGCCCTGGCGTCGACGCCGCAATGGAAGATGACGTGTTGTTGCATTTTCTTCAGCAGCGGGCGACCGACGCGCGTTACGTCACATCCGTGTGCACCGGCGCGCTCGTGCTGGGTGCGGCCGGCCTTCTCAACGGCTACCGAGCGACAACTCATTGGCTGTCGCGCGACATGTTGCGCCTCTTTGGCGCCGAACCTGTCGACGAGCGCGTGGTCGTCGATCGCAACCGAATCACCGGAGCCGGTGTGACTGCAGGTATTGATTTCGGCCTGACCATCGCTGCCGAACTGTTCGGACCGAGAGTCGCTCAGGAAATCCAGTTATCACTCGAGTACTGGCCGGTTCCGCCCTTCGACAGCGGTTCACCAAAGACAGCGCCCGCCGACGTGGTGCAACAGGTCATCGCCACGCGTGAGGGTTCTCAATCCGCTCGTCGGGCGATAGCGGAACGGGCCGCCCGCCGTATGGCGCTGAACGAGTCGGGCGCGTCGGATGCGCGCTGAAGGCCTCGGTCAGAGTCGCACATGGCTGTCGCTGGCGCTCCTTGTTGTGGCAGCCTGCGCAGGCTCATGTCGGTCGCCGCAGCCGCAATGGACCGAGAACGACGGTGGCGTGACGCGCTCGATCGACGTTCCTGGCGGCCGGTTAAAGACGCGCGTATACACGGGAAGCGCAACATCGAAGGCGCCCATCCTCGTGCTGGTGCTGCACGGCGACCTGCCTGAACCGCCGCCCTCTTACCACTACGAATTCGCCAAGGTCATCGCCGACAGATTCGAGAACGTCGTCGCCGCAGGAGTATTGCGGCCCGGCTACCGCGATCCAACAGGAGCTCAATCATCGGGCGATATGGGACGCGCCGTCGCGGATAACTACACGCCCGAGGTAGTCGATGCTGTGGCACGTGCAGCCCGTGACCTGTCCGCGGATCATCATGCGCATGCCATCCTCATGGTCGGCCATTCCGGAGGAGCGGCAATAGCCGCGAACATCCTGGGGCGACATCCAGGCGTCGCTGACGGCGCGGTGCTCGTCGGGTGCGGCTGCGATCCCTCAAGATGGCGCGCGAGGCGGAGGGCCGAAACCGGCAATTCAATCTTCGACGGGCCCACCCGCAGCCTGCTGCCACTGGAACTTGCGGATGCTGTTGCACCCGGCGCTATCGTGAGAATGGTGGTCGGCCAGGACGATGACGTTGCGCCCCCGGCGTACTCGCAGTCCTATGCGGCCGCCTTACAGAAGCGCGGCATCGATGTGTCGGTCGACGTCGTTCCGGGGCTCGGCCACAACATTTTTTTCGCAGCGCCAGTCCTGAAGGCCGTTGAGGACGTCCTGCGCAAATTTCCGGCGGCGTAGCTACAATGCGCGGGAGGCGGGAATGAGTCGTATCGTCGCGATCGTTGTGGTGGTTCTCAGCACGGTTCTGACGGCACAGCAGCGACCTCCTGCCTTCGAGGTTGCGTCGCTCAAGCCAAGCCGATCGGCCGATAGCGCCTGGGCTATGGGATGCGCGAATGGAGGACCGGTCGGCAAGATCCCCGCGGGGCACTGCGTCGGAACGAATGTATCGCTGCTTCACCTCATCGCTCAAGCGTACGGCCTTCCTTCGTTTTCGGCCGCGCAGCGAGTCTCCGGCTTGTCCGGTTGGGCCAGCAGCACGCGATTCGATCTGAACGCCAAAGCGGAGAACGCGGCCGCTCCCGAAGCCGAGCTCAGGCTGATGCTGCGGCAGCTTCTGGCCCACCGCTTCAGGCTCAGGCTGCACGAGGAAGTCAAAAGGGTTGACGGGTATGCGCTCATCGCCTCGAAGGGCGGCCCGAGGCTGAAGAAAATCGGGGAACAGAAGGGTCCCGCACAGGCGGTCGCCCTGGCGCTTCGCGCGACGAACACAGACACGTTGGCGAATGCTCTTGCCTCGCGCCTCGGGCGTCCGGTCGTCAACAGGACGTCGATTACCGGTGACTACGATTTCAGGATCACCTCGGAATCGATTTCCCAGGACACGACTGGCGCATCCCTGTTTACGGTCATCGAGGAACAATTCGGATTGAAGCTCGAGCCGCAGAAGGTTCCGCTTACGGTCCTGGTCGTCGATTACGTCGAACAGCCAACCGCAAACTGAGATCCGTCGTGGTCAGTTCGCCGCCGGGCGTTCGACGGACTCAACGACCAGCACTTCCGCCTGAGCGCGGTCGGGGACGAGCCGCAGCCCAAGCTGCTCCTGAAGCGCGGTGATGAACGAGACGCGATCGCCTGCCGGATTCGGGAGGTCGTTCGTCCACTCGTACTTGAAGTCGAACCGCCCAGACAGTCCGGTCTTGTCCACGACAAGCCGGCTGACGTTTCCGACCACCTGACCCAGAAGAATGCTGAACGGCATGCCGGCCGCATCGGTGAAGTTCGGCCCGTTTCGCATCCTGCAGGGCGACTGGCCGCCAGCGGGTGCCGCGCAGTCCCCGGTGAATGGCCGGAGGTTCGGGCCGAGCCGGCTGTCGGCACGTGCGATCACGAGGGCATAGACGTCCTGCTCTCGCATCTCACGCCGCGCGCGGAACATGAAGCGGTCTTCGAGAAGCTGCCGGAGAAGGGCACCCATCTCGGCCCGCGTCGTGCCGGTACCTGGCGGAGCAATCGCCTGGATGTCGAAACGATCACGGTGCGACCAATCAGGAGCGCCGACGATCTGAAAGCCGAACACTCCATGTGCCTGCTGAATCAGGTTGAAGACGGTGATGCCGTCAGCGGTGAATCTCCCCGCGGTGTTCTGGCGAATTAGTGTCACGTCC
>DATLLJ010000040.1:0-22766 GCA_035537875.1 Vicinamibacterales bacterium
CTCGCGGGATTCATCGCCTTGTTCGTCTTCGCCTTAGGGAACTCCGCCTTCCTCAGTACCCGCTTGAACAGGAGGCCCCGGACGATGGGGTGAACGACTGCGGGAAGCTTTGGAAACTTGGAGGGACGGCCAGCCGCCATGTTGGCCGACTCCTCGAGCGAGCGGGCAACGTGCTCCACGATCTGGCTGGGCGACCACTTTCCTGGCGCGCGGGGCGAAGTCCATGCAGCCCTCGTGCGCTCGCCGGCAAGGAGCAATTGCTGAATCGCCTCGTTGCTCGCGTTGAGTGCCGTGTTGATGTCCGCCATCACATCCTCCGTTACCCAAGAGTACTGAGCCGATCCTACTCCTCGTCACGCAGGCCGTCGTCAACGGCACAACAAGGCCTCAGGCTTCCGGCATCCGCGTCGGCCGTGCCAGTCAGTCGTCCTCCTCAGGATCGAACGTGAACTCCATCTCGTGGAACCTATATCTTTACCTTTGTCCTGCACGCACCTCCGGTCGCGCTCGAACAGGTCGAAGGCGCACTCGAGGCCCTTGGGACAGAGAACCGCGAGGCGAAAAGATGGGGCAAGAGCACTTCACGAGTGGCGGCGACGACCAACCCTAGCCGAATCGCCGGAAGAACCATCCCTTGACGAGCTCGCTCGCCACAAGGTAACCGCCGGAGATCCCGAGCAGCAGCAGGATCAACAGGGGGGAGAGCGGCACGAATCCGAACAGCGCCCCGAGCGGCGTGTAGGGCAGAAAGATCGTCGCGCCTGCCACAACGAGCGTGGCGGCGAGCAGCACCGTGCCAGGCCGGCTGCGGAAGAACGGCCTCCGGGTCCGGATGACG
Source organism: Vicinamibacterales bacterium (assembly GCA_035537875.1). Taxonomy (GTDB): domain Bacteria; phylum Acidobacteriota; class Vicinamibacteria; order Vicinamibacterales; family CAVVIG01; genus DATLLJ01. The sequence goes on from DATLLJ010000040.1 coordinate 839, forward strand.
AGCACGATGAACAGCTCCGTCATGAGCGACTCGAGGAACCAGCCGGTCTGAAACTCCCGCTCAGTCGCTCGCAGCCAATAGAGCAGCGCGCCGAACGTTACGTAGTCGAACACCGAACTCACGAGCCCGAACACCAGCATGAAGTTCCGGATGAACCGGATATCCCAGCGCCGGGGGCGATCCACCTGCTCGCGGTCTACGCGGTCGGTGGCGATGGTCATCGAGGGAACATCGGACAGGAAGTTGTTGAGCAGGATCTGCTTCGGCAGCAGTGGCAGGAAGGGAAGGAAGAGCGACGCGCCCGCCATGCTCACCATGTTGCCGAAGTTCGCGCTCGTGGTGATGAACACGTACTTCAGCGTGTTGGCGAACGTCTGCCGGCCGAGGCGGACACCCTGCGCGAGGACACCGAGGTCGCGCTCCAGGAGGACGATGTCGGCCGCTTCCTTGGCGACGTCCACCGCGCTCTCCACCGAGATCCCAACGTCTGCGGTATGGAGCGCGCTCGCGTCATTGATCCCGTCGCCCAGGTAGCCGACCACGTTGCCGGCCTTGCGCAGCGCCGCGAGGATCCGCTCCTTCTGGTTCGGCTCGATCTCCGCGAAGATGTCCACCTCGCCCGCGCGCTGCAGCAGCGCGGTGTCGCTCAGGGCGTGAAGCTCCTCGCCGGTGAGCACGGTCGGGCGTTCCAGCCCCATATGCCGACCCATCCTGCCGGCGACGAGACGGTTGTCCCCGGTGATGATCTTGAGCGCCACGCCGAGCTGCCTGAGCTCCACGATGGCGTCGAGCGCACCCGCCTTGGGCGGGTCCTCAAGCAGCAGGAACCCGATGAAGGTCATCTGCTGCTCGTCGTCCTTGTCGATGATCGGGTCATCGGTGACGTCTCGGACCGCGACGCCCAGCACGCGATAGCCCTGTTCGCTGTAGGCCTCGAAGCGCTCCTGCATGGGAGCGCGCACCTCGGCGATGGGCACGGTGCGGGCTCCGCCGGGACCGATGTTTGTCTGCGCGTCGACGCAGGCCTCGAGCACGTTCCGCAGCGCGCCCTTGGTGATCATCGTGTGCCGGCAGGTGTCGGCCGACGGCGTCGTACGCTCCACGACCACGCTCAGCCGCTTGCGGATGAAGTCGTACGGCACTTCGTCCACCTTGGCGTACGCCGCAAGGTCCGGGCATGGCAGACGCCGGAGCGCCTCGTCGATCGGGTTCGGGAAGCCGGACTCGAAAACGGCGTTGAGCTGCGAATAGAGCAGGACCTCGTCGCTCGCGTGGCCATCGACGTCGAGCGCCGCGTGCAGCCTGACCACTCCCTCGGTGAGCGTGCCGGTCTTGTCGGAGCAGAGCACGTTCATGCTGCCGAAGTCCTCGATGGAGTTGAGACGGCGCACGATCACGTGGGATGCGGCCATCTGTTGCGCGCCACGGGCGAGCGTGAGGCTCACGATGGCAGGGAGAAGCTCCGGGGTGAGGCCGACGGCCAGCGCGAGCGCGAAGAGGAACGAGTCGACGACCGGCCGGTTCAGATAGACGTTGATGCCGAAGATCGCGATCACGAGAAGCATGGTGATCTGGATCAGCATCCCGCCGAAGCGCCGGAGCCCGCGCTCGAACTCCGTCTCGGGCGGGCGGAGCCGCAGCCGCTCGGCGATCTCGCCGAACACGGTGTGCGCGCCGGTCTGCACCACCACGGCACGGCCCGTACCGCTCACCACATGCGATCCCTGGAACAGCGCGTTCGATCGCTTCGCGAGCGGCGTATCGCCGGGGAGATCGGCGGCGCCCTTCTCGGCGGGGTAGCTCTCTCCTGTCAACGTGGATTCGTCCACGAAGAGATCGGTGGAACGGAGGATCCGGCAGTCGGCCGGGACGGCCGCACCGGCGGCAAGGACGACCACGTCACCGGGCACGAGCACGTCCTGCGGCAGATCGACCTCGCGGCCGTCGCGTAGCACCGTCACCCTTGTCTGGATCACCGCCAGGAGCTTGGCGACCGCGTGGCCCGCTCGATATTCCTGAAAGAATCCGAGCAGCGCGCTGCCGAGCACGATCGCCAGGACAATCACCCCGTCCGTCGTCTCCCCCAGAAACAGAGAGAGCGTCATTGCGAAGAGCAACAGGAGGACGAGCGGACTCCGAAACTGGTTCAGCAGCAGTCCGAGCGGCGTGATCGCCCGAGTATCGGATCGGCGATTGGGACCGAGCCGCAGGAGCCGCCGGTCGGCTTCGATTTGGGTGAGGCCGTCGGGCCGCGCAACGAGCTCGGCGAGAATCGTCTCGATCGGAGCGGACCAGAACGGTGCCAGCATCCACACGATCATAGTCAGGGCCGGGGCTTCCGGGCTGCGCCCTCCACCCGATTCATCCAGAGATGCCGTAGGCTGCGGTACACTCATGTGGCGACTGAACGCGGGAATGGAGTTCGCATGGCAAAGCGCAACAACGAAACGACACGAACGAACGGTGGCACGACGACGACCGACGCGCCAGGCACGACGACGGCCGACGCGATGGAGCAGCGAGTGATGGCGTTTGCGGAGCACCTCGGCCGGATCGCCGGCGCTTTTCAAGCGAAAGCGGAAGGCTGGATGGACCGCCAGGCGCTGACCAAGCAGATCGCCAGCGTGCGTGACGGCGCGGCCGAACTGCTCGAGCAACTCGCAGGCGGCGCGACGAAGGCCTCGCACAGAAACCCGGCCGCCGCAGCGGCGCGAAAAGACACCAAGGGGCGAAGCGGCGGCGTGGTCGACGCCCCCGGCAAGAAACACCGTAAGCCGATGCCGACCGATGCGGGCCCGACCAGGGGGGCCAGTCAGGCCGCCAAAATGCGGACGGCAAAGACGATGGTCAAGACGAACCGGCGCCGCGGCCGTGGCTAGCTGACAATAACGTTCCGGACTCCTCTGTTCTCCTTTACGACTGGCCATTGGCCAGATCCTCTTGCTTCCTGCAAGCCGGATCACACCACCAATCGCGATCACCCCACGGCCAGTCCCACCCCGGGCGCCAAAGAACAGGGCACCTGCGCTGTTCGATAGAGAACAGCGCAGAGCAGGTCAATTCAGTACAGTCTGTCCGATGGCCCGTAGTGGCGCCAGATCGAGAACCATATGCCGCTCATCGTCGGCGCAGTCATCGTGTTGCTCGCGGTTGTCATCATCCCCAGAATGCGGGTGCCAGGAGGCGTGAACGCGAGCGCACTCGGCCGGATGAGCGAGCAATGGCTCGCCGAACAACGGACGTCGCACTCCCGGTAAGCGTTCAAGACGAGCCCCCGTTGAGCGACTCGGATCAAGAGAGGAAGTGCGAGATGGCGCTCGTGTTCCGTCGTCGGCTGGCGCTACCGCTATGGGCGATAGTGTTCTTCACAGTTGCTCTCACGGCATCACTGCCCGCCGGCCCATTCCTGATAGCGGTCCTTGGGATCGCCGTGATCGCATTCACGCTAGGAGGGCTGGTTCCGTCGTTGCGTACTGCTCGGTCGGTTGCCCACGTCGTCTCACACAGACCGCGGCATAGGAGAAGTGCGGCAATCTCGATGGTTCGCGGCACGTGTGTGCGCACACCCGACGAGGCGAACAGGAACACCGTGGAGGACGCGCTCGATCTCGTTCGCCTGGATGATGACGGAGGTTGGCAAATGGCGCGACCGCCTGGCTAACGGTGTCCCACCCCACGGACGACGATCGGACGCGATTCGAGGTGCTCGGTGCTTGATGAATTCGTCGCTGTCAATCGCGCAGAGATCATCAGGCGTTGCAGGGCCAAGGTGGCCACGCGGTCGGTTCCGCCGCCCACCGAAGCTGAGATCGATCACGGCGTGCCGGTGTTCCTGGATCAACTGAGGAACGCGCTACGCTTTGGCGAGATTACGAGCCCAGACATCAGCAGGAGCGCAATCAAACACGGACACGACCTCCTGCGTCAGGGGTTCACCGTGTCGCAGGTCGTGCACGACTATGGCGATGTCTGTCAGGCCATCACCGAACTGGCGGTGGAACTGAACGCACCGATCAGCACCGACGACTTTCGGACGCTGAACCGATGCCTGGACGATGCCATCGCCGGCGCGGTGACCGAGTACGGGCGTGAGCGCCATCAGTCCGGCATCGATGGAGAGTCCGCGCGCGGGAACGAACGCCTCGGGTTCTTCGCCCATGAATTGCGGAACTTGATGAACACGGCGATCATGGCGTTCGAGGTGCTGAAGACGGGGAATGTTGGCGTGGCGGGGAGCACCGGCACCGTGCTTCATCGCAGCCTCATGGCCTCACACGCGCTCGTCACACGTTCGCTCGCGGAGGTCCGTCTCACACAGGGCATTCAGAACCGGGAGCCATTCCTCATTGCAGGGTTCATCGACGAAGTCGCATCGGCCTCGACACTGGGTGCGAACGCTCGTGGCGTCAGACTGACCGTCACGCCGGTCGAAGACGGTGTCGCGATCGAAGCCGACCGACAAATCCTCGCCGCGGTCGTGGGAAACCTCCTGCAGAACGCCATCAAGTTCACCCGGCCTCGCACGACCGTCACGCTGAGGGTTGGCGCGAGCGCCGAGCGCGTGCTCATCGAGATCCAGGACGAGTGCGGCGGTCTGCCGAGTGGGGATGTCAACGAGCTCTTTCGCCCGTTCGAGCAGCGCAGCGCCGATCGAACCGGCGTGGGTCTTGGTCTCGCGTTCAGCCGATGGGGCGCTGAAGCGAACGCTGGCCGGATCTACGCACGCAACCTCCCCGGTAGAGGATGCGTTTTCACCGTCGACCTGCCGCGGCTCCCGGCATTTGCCGAGCGTGCGACGCAGCCCCTCGACGCCGATATGACCGGCCACGCACACAAGCGGCACACTCTGGTCTCCGGTCCGGAACGATAATCCGTCAGGTGGCGACTGTCGTTCCGGCCGAAGGCGTCATTCTTGAGCGCGTTCGAGAGGCGATGCACATGCTCTCGCCCGAGGGCCTGAGTCGCCGGGCTTATTCGACATTTGACACCGCTCAGATGAAGACCGCGTGGGCTCGCCAGCATCAACGACGATTTGCGCTGGTGGATGGAGCCGACGTGCTTGCCAGCGCCACGCAGTACGACCTTGCGGCGGTCCTCGATCAACAGCCGGTGCGAGTTTGTGGCATCGGCTCAATCTCCTGGGAGCCCGCGCACAGCGACGGTGGCCCTGCGCGGGAGTTAGTCGATCGCCTGCTCGACGAAGCCGCGCGCGACGGAGCGGTGATGGCGCTCCGCTTCTCAGACACGAGCCAGCACAACTGCGAGCCACACGGCTTCGAGGTGGTTCCAACGGCCGAGTCGGAGCTCACCGTGGCGGAACCGTCACGTCGCGGCGCCCCCATGACGCTGATCCGTGGCGGCGAGGGCCGAGACCTGGCGGCCATCGTCGCCATGGGACAGGTCCGGGCCAACCCTTTTCGGTTCCATCTCGATCGAGACGTCGACTTTGTGCAGTACGCGATTACGAAGAAGCGATTGCTTGCGGGCCTCGGCCAGGCCGGGGCCCGTGAGCTGCATTTCTTCATCGCTGAGGAAGGCATCACCGCTGCTGCGTATGTCGTCGTCAGCATCGTCGGACGCACATGGACGATCGAGGAGTGCGGCGACCGTGACCCCTCTGGAGCGCGAGTCGGCGCCATTCTACAAGCGCTCATCGCACGTGAACCAGCCGAGCGCCGCCCGACGATCCGCGCCTGGCTCCCCGGCGGCTTCGTCCCTCCGCAGGTCACGATTATGTCGGCGAAGCCCCCCACAGAAGTGCTGATGGTGCGGGCACTCGGATCGATGGTCGTGCATCAGCGGCTGACTGGGGATGACGTGCTCTACTGGCGCAGCGACATCTTCTGAGTCTGCGATCCACCAGCGGTTGTTGGACAAACGAAGATGGCCGAGAGGCTGACCGACGATTAGCAAACCGTTGCCTAAGCGACGGATGACCGGGCAGGGGGGGCCCTCACTCCGGATCACTGGCGGCGGTCGAGTCGTCGGCGCAGGTTGGCACTGCCGATTGTGCGTTGCTGACGGGCGACAGCGCGATCGACCACAGGCCGGTCAGCGAGCACATCCAGGAGCCGAGCCTGTGCTCCTTGAGGAATCTTCGCGAGCCGGACGTCCCAGTCCCGGAGGAGCACGCGCAGCTCGTCGCGCAGCTCGGCCAGATCGCGGAGTCGGGCTTCCAATTCGGCGAGCCGCTCAGCCACCAGCGCGCGGACGCTCCGACACGGGGCGCCGCCACGCTCGCGCTCCCACAGGGCCGCCGCCAAATCATCCAGCGCAAAACCAATCGCCAGCGCCCGCCGCACCAGTCGTACGCGCCCGACCGCTTCGGGTGAATAGAGGCGATAGCCGCCTTGGCTTCGAGCCGGGATCCCGAGGACCCCCTTGCGCTCGTAGTGCCGCAACGTATCCGTACTGACGCCCGTCAGACGAGCGAGCTCTGACGAGCTGAGCGTGGCGCGCCCTTCGAGAGCGACAGACCTATTGCGCGGTCGTGTGGGTGACGCTCTTTCTGCCATGCGGCGTTGGCGCGATTACCTGGTGCTCGGCGTCGTCTCGCTCTGTGGCGCGGTCTCCATCATCCTACCGCGCATGCCGTGCTGAATCATTCCGCCGTTCTTCATCATCGCCATATGCATCGCGGCCATACCGGCCTTGACGAAATCGGTCACCTCCGAGGCGTGCTGCTGAAGCGCAGCCACCGTCTCCTGGTCAGTCGACGTTTGGACAACGACGATGCCCGTCGCCGTTGGCTCCAACGTGGTGTGGATCTTGTCGTGGTTGCGATAGATCGAACCGAGGGCCTGGCTCTCGATCGGCAGCCCGGGATCGTTCCCGCTCTCGACGCGCTGCCCCATGCTGGTCACGTGATCTTTGAGGAGCTGGGCGATGCGCGGATCGGCCGACTCCGTCACCGTCCGGATGCCGTTGGGGAGATTCGTCACCGTGCGCGTGATGCGATCGTGGTTGACGAACAGCTCGTGAATGTCGCTCATTTCGGCCATCGTGGCGGCGTCGTGGCTTCCTCTCATCATGCCGGAGCCCATGCCGTCCATCATGCGTCCTGACGCCGATCGCTCCACCACACCCGAATCCCCAGTACGGTGATCCTCGATCTGGAGGTGCAGGAAGGCGTGTACGGCGGCGAGCGCTGCCGCATCACGCGTGACGATCCGCACCCGCCCGCCGGCAGGTGTCTCTTCGTACTGATAGGTGATGCCGTCCTTGAGCCGCGTCATGTCCGCGGTGCCGGGCACCTCCTGCGCGTGTGTGAGCGCCGGTTTGCCGAAGTCTCCAGCCTTGAACAATCCGGCGATTTGCTGGAGGTGCTGGCGAACGGCGTGAAGGTTTGCGTGGTCGCTGGCTTCCTTCACGGCGACGTCGATGGCTCCGCCGTCTTCGTAGAGCAGGAAGTGATGGACCGTGCGCTCCTGATCGAAGCCCATGGCCTGAGCCCCGCGCGTGAGCATGTCGCGGTGATGGGCGTCTTGATCGTGCGCTTGCCCCTGCTGTGGCTGCTGCGCTCCGGCCGCGGCCGACAAGCACGCGGCGGCGGCAACGACGGCGATCACATTCCGAAATCGATGCGTCATAAGAGCCTCCGGAGGCAGCAATGTTGAAGCCTCAACGTTCATTCTCAACCCTGGAATCGTTCCAGGGTCAAGGTATTCGCGACATGTGATCGGAGCGTCTGCGCATTCTTCGCGGTCCGGGCCCGTGCATGCGGCCACTGCGCCAGCAGGCGCGGGTCCTGCGTACGCTCGGAGTGAGCTCGTCACGTGGACCTCGCGACGCTCCAACGCAGCGGCCATGCAGCGCGATCGTCGCGACGCCGAGCGCGGCGCGAATCACGTTCTGCTGCAATACAATGCGGGCTGGGACGTCGCGTCGCTGCTCGAGTGGGAGAGGTCCGTGCACACCCGGTGTGCGGACTGAGGAGGCACAATGCGGATGTCACGTCTTCAGACGACCGTACTCTGCCTCGCCGTTCTGGGTCTGAGATCGCCTGATGCTGCCGCGCAGCAGGATGCCGCGGCAGCGCAGGCGATACGTCAGGAGATCGACCAGTTGAAAAAGGAGTTCGAGGCGCGGCTCACCTCGCTCGAAGCTCGCCTCGGCGAGATCGAGGCGCTTCGAACGCCCGCGCAGGCCGCGCCTCAACCCGCCGCCGGAGTTCCGCCGGGAGCGGCCGGCGGTCCGACGGGAACGCTGCCCGTGTACGGGAACGTCACGGCGGCATCGAAGATCTTCAACCCGGACATCGCGGTCATCGGCAATTTCCTTGGTGCCGTGGGGCCAAACGAGATCAGGCCGGAGCCAGTGCTGCAGATGCCCGAATCAGAGGTGTCGTTGCAGGCCATCGTCGACCCATACGCCCGTGCCGATTTCTTCCTGGCGTTCGGCGAGGAGGGCGTCGATCTCGAAGAGGGCTACGTCACGTTCCCGACGCTCCCCGGCGGCCTGCTCGCGAAGGCCGGCAAGATGCGGTCGGCGTTCGGCAAGGTCAACACGTTCCACACGCACGTGATGCCGTGGGTCGATCGTCCGCTCGTCACCGACAACCTGGTCGGCGGCGAGGAGGGGTTGAGTGACGCCGGACTGTCGGTCGCCCGCCTCATCCCGAATCCGTGGGTGTTCATGGAAGCGACGGGACAGCTCTTCCGCGGCGATGCCAACGATGTGTTCGTCTCGAGCCGGCGCAGCGATGTCAGCTTCACCGGACATCTGCGCGGGTATCATGACTTGACGGAATCGGCGAACCTGGACCTCGGAGCGTCCTATGCCTTCGGGCACAACGGCTCCGGACTGGAGGAAGGGATCGACTTCTCCACCCGACTCTACGGCATCGATGCCACGTTCCGGTGGCGGCCGTTGCAGCGCTCGATCTATCGGTCCTTCATCGGGCGCTCGGAAATCGTCTGGAGCCACCGTGATCAGCCGGACGGCCGACAGCGCGCGCTCGGCTTTTTCGTCTCGGGAGACTACCAGCTGGGCCGGCGCTGGTTCACCGGCGCAAGGTTCGACCACTCGGATCGCGCCGACGACCGCGCGCTCCACGACACCGGCGGATCCTGGACGCTGACCTTCTGGCCGAGCGAGTTCAGTCAGATTCGCGGGCAGGTGCGGCGCACGCGCTACGCGGAGGGCCCGACCGCAACGGAGTTGCTGTTTCAAGTCCTGTTCAACATCGGTGCGCACGGCGCGCACCCCTTCTGAGCTTCGAGGCTGGCGCCGACTCTCGGGCGTCGATGGAGACCACCATGACACGTTGTGCCGTCGCGGCCATGATCGCGCTGGCGGCCTGGAGCGCGCCTGCTGCCGGGCAGAGCAAGCCGACCGTCGTCACGACCACCGAGGATCTGGCGGCGATCGCGCGGGAAATCGGCGGCGATCGCGTGGCGGTCGACTTCATCGCCCGCGGCTACCAGGACCCGCACTTCGTCGAGGCGAAGCCCAGCTTCATTCTCAAGCTCCAACATGCAGACCTCCTCGTCGTCGTCGGCCGTGAGCTCGAGGCCGGCTGGCTGCCCGCGCTCGTGCAGCAGAGCCGGAACGCCCGGATCCAGCCGGGCGCGAACGGCTATCTCGATGCGTCGCTGCAGGCACGGATTCTCGACATTCCCCAGGGTCAGATCACGCGGGCGATGGGCGACGTCCATCCCCTGGGTAACCCGCACTACTGGCTCGATCCCGAGAACGGCAAGATCATCGCCCGCGCGATTGCCGGTAAGCTGACCGAGCTTCGGCCGGTAGACCAGGCTTTTTTCGCCCAGCGCCTTTCGCAGTTCTCCGCCCGGCTCGACGAGGCCGAGAAGCGCTGGCTGGTTGCCATGGCCCCCTATAAGGGGCTCAAAGTGGTGACGTACCATCAGTCCTACACCAACTTTGCCGATCGGTTCGGGCTCGACGTGGTCGGGTACGTCGAGCCACGACCGGGCATTCCGCCGTCGGCACAGCACACGCGCGATCTGATGGAGGAAATGAGGCGGCTGAACGTCAAGCTGGTGCTCGTGGAGCCGTACTTCGATCTGAAGACGCCGAACGCGATTGGCCGCGAGACCGGCGCCCGCGTGCTGGTAGTCCCGCCTTCTGTCGGGGGGGACAAGGCGATCACCGACTACTTCCAGCTGTTCGACCACAACATCGGCGAAATCGCCGGCGCCGCCCAGCAGGTCTTCGCCGGTCAGCCCGCAGCCAGGCCGTGACGGGCAACTGGATCTTCCGGACCGAGAACCTCACGATTGGATACGGGCGCCACGCGCTCTTTCGGGGACTGTCCCTCGTGGTCGGCAAGGGCGAGATCCTGGGGATTGTCGGCCCGAACGGCTCAGGGAAGACCACCCTTGTCCGCACGCTGCTCGGTCTGCTCGCACCGATCGAAGGACGCGCGGCGCGCGCACCAGGGTTTCGCATCAGCTATGCCCCGCAGCGTGAGCGGCTGGACACGATCGCGCCGCTGACGGCGATCGACGTGGTCCTGATGGAGCGGTCGGCCAGAGCCGGCGCGCTGCATCGCATCCGGGCGGACGATCGAGAAGCGGCGCGCCAGGTGCTGGCGCTGCTGGGCGTTGAGGCCCTTGCGAACCGCCTGTTTCGCAGCCTGTCAGGAGGGGAGCAGCAGCGCGTGCGCCTGGCGCGCGCGCTGGCGGCCGATCCCGACGTGCTCGTGCTCGACGAGCCGACGGCCGGGATGGACATCGAAGGCGAAGCCACGACGCTCGAGTTCTTGAGGGAGCTGAGCCGCAAGCGCAGCGCCACGATTCTCATCGTCACGCATGCCCTGCCCATCGTCCTGAATCTCGCGACGTCGATCGTCCTCGTCGGCGATCGAGGCATTCTGCACGGGCCAGTCGGCGAAGTCCTTCAGGAGGGACGGCTCAGCGAGCTGTACCGCGTCCCGGTGCACGTCGGTCAGCTGGCCGGTCACCGGACGCTCGTCGCGGGGCGGGGAGAACGCCACGATGTTTGAGCCCCTTTTCATGCGCCTCGCCCTGGCAGCTTCCATCGCCACAGGTGCATCGCTGGGCATCATTGGCGTTTACCTCATCATCCGCCGCATGGTGTTCTTCGGCCTGGTGCTTGCCAACGTGGCCACGGTCGGCGCCGCGATCGCACAGGCACTTGGCTGGGCGCCGGAGGGGCCTTCCCTGGCGGCCGCAATCGGCGCGGCGCTCGTGCTTGGTGGCACTGGGGCGTCCACGTGGGTGTCGCCGGAGTCGGTCATGGGGTGGGCCTACGCGGCTGCCTCGTCGGCGACGGTGCTGATCCTGGCCCTCGCACCAGGAGGCAGCACTGACACCTATCATCTGCTCTTCGGCAACGTGCTGACGGTCGACACGTTCCACGTCGGCGTCCTCAGCCTCATTGCCGCGGCGACCCTGCTCTGTCAGATCTTGTTCGGGCGGCGGTTTCTCCTGGTGACCTTCGACGCGCAAGCCGCCAGCGTGGCCGGCGTGAATGCGCGGGGTTGGTCGTTGCTGCTGTACCTCTTGACCGGCGTTGCCGTCGCAACCGCCGTGGACCACATCGGCGTGTTGTCGACCTTCGCTCTTCTCACGCTGCCTTCGACGGCGGCGTTGCTGCAGACGCGCAGCATGCGGGTGACGTTCGTGATCGCGGCCGGCCTGGGAGTGGCCATGTCGTCGCTGGCGCTCGTCGTGTCGTACAAGCTCGACCTGCCGGCCGGACCGACCACCGTCGCCCTCCTCTCGCTTGCCGTTCCAGTGGCGGGGATGCGGAAGTGGATGGCCGCTATCGCGTGGCGGTGAACCCTCGCTTGGCCAGCGCGTCCCCAAGCGCGCGCAAGCTGTCCTCACACGCGCCCGTGACCTTCCCTTTCTCGTTCAGGGCCAACGCGAGGGAACGCACATTGGTGTTGCGGCGGGACAGGGCCATGATCTGAGCGTTGAGGCCAACGAAGCTGTCGAGGGCGGCGGTGGCGGCGGCGAGCCGTCCTCGTGACGCAGGCTGGACGAGGGGCGCGAGCGTCTTCAGCGCGGCCCGCGCAGCCGCCTCCGAGGTCGCCATGCGCTCTTCCATGCGGGTCATCACCGCATCGTCGGCTTCAGCAATGTGCGGCGCCTGCAACACTTGCATCTCGCGCACCGTCGCCACGGCCGTGGCCCCGAGCGCTTTCACGCGCCACGTGTCCTTCGCCGGGTCTGCGGGAACGACCGACTCCAGGGAATCCCGGAACGAATCAGCCGCCTCCTGAGCAGGACCGAAAGAGAGCCGCTGCGCCTTCAAGTTGGTGTTTTCGACAGCGAGGTCGAGGATGCGACCGTCCAACTCTCGATACTCTGCAAATCGTCTGACGAACTCCTGGAGGAGGCGGGTTTCGTCGGTGTAGTCAAGGTCCTGCAGAATCGGCCCCAGCGCGTCGATGTTCGCCTGGACCGCCTGCTTCGCCTGCTCGGCTTCGCCCGCAAATGCGACGGACGATTCGTCAGTGTCCGCCATCACGGCCCGGTTTCCAGCATCGGCGGCTTTGGTGAACTGAACGAGAAGATCCGCAGACAACCGGCGCGCCTCTGATAACCGCTCCAGCGCGCTGTTCGTAACGCAACCGGAGATCGCACCGAGCAGAATTACGGTGAGGGAGATCGAGCCGATGGCCTCTCTGGCGCAAGACAATGCAGGGGATCGAACCCACCGACCGGATGGCGACTGAAGGCTCATGACAGCACCTCACGACTACGAGTCGTTCAACGGCACGACTTGCACGGCCGCATCTGGAACCGCGCTGAGAAACCTGTCGAGCGTGGATGGGCGCCAGAGCAGTTCCCACCGGGACCTCGCACTCTGTCCGATGATGACGTGCGTCACCCCTTCACGCTGGGCGAACGCGATCAGGCCATCAGCTGGTCGGTCGGCCCGAACCCGAACGACTGTCGCTCCCAGACTTTCCGCGAGGCGCGTGTTCTGCTGCAGCGCGTCCGAATCACGCGGGTTGATGCGGTCCGGCTTCTCCCGTGGCGTTTCCACATACACGGCGTACCACTTCGACCCCAGCCGGCCGGCAATGCGGGCGCCGGTCCTGATGACGCGCGGGGCCAGCGTATTCGAGCTCATGCACACCATGACCCGCTCCGGAATCAGAGCGGGCTCCAGACCCTCTCGAGCCCGATAGCTCGCCGCCTTCTCGCCGACCTCATCGGCCACCGCGCGCAGCGCCAGTTCGCGCAGCGTGGACAGATTGCCTTTACGAAAGAAATTCGACAGCGCCTGCTCGACCTTTTCCGGCCTGTAAATCTTTCCTTCCCGCAGCCTGTTGCGCAGCTCCTCAACCGTGACGTCGACGTTGATCACCTCGTCGGCTCGGTCAAGGAACGTGTCAGGAACCGTTTCTCGCACCCGCACGCCGGTCGCCCTGGCGACCGCATCGTTGAGTGTCTCCAGATGCTGGATGTTCACTGCCGTCATCACATGGATGCCGGCCTCGAGAATCTCCAGCACATCCTCATGGCGCTTGGCGTGGCGGCTGCCTGGCACGTTCGTGTGCGCGAGCTCGTCCACGACGCACACTTGTGGTTTCCGACGGACGATGGCATCGACGTCCATCTCCTCCATCGTGACACCCCGATATTCGATCTTTCGACGGGGCATGACCTCGAGATCCTTGAGCTGCGCTTCGGTATCACGACGGCCATAGGTCTCGACGTACCCGACGACCACGTCAAGGCCGCGGGCTCGGAGCGCATGCGCCTCCTGCAGCATCTCGTATGTCTTGCCAACACCGGGTGCGGCGCCGACATAGATACGCAAACGCGCTCGATCCTCCTCCTTGATGCGCGCTAACAGCGCGTCAGCCGTGGGTCGCTGTTCGGGCATTGCCACTATCAATCCTGCAGAAGGCCGTCATTCAGATCCCCGTCTCCGAAGCCCCATTCCGGCGTGACCTTGCCTCCCACCGGTTGCTGCCTAAGCGAGACCGACAGCCGCCAGCATCATGTCGATCGCCTTGATTCCGACAAACGGCAGCACGATACCGCCCAGGCCATAGATCAGCATGTTTCGACGCAAGATCGCCGCAGCGCCGAGCGGCTTGTAGGCAATTCCCCCCAGCGCGAGCGGAATCAGCGCAATGATGATGACCGCATTGAAGATCACGGCTGAAAGAATGGCCGACTCCGGCGTCGCCAGTCGCATCACGTTGAGCACCGCGAGTTGCGGGAACGCCAGGATGAACATCGCGGGGATGATGGCGAAGTACTTGGCCACGTCATTGGCAATCGAGAACGTCGTGAGGGCTCCGCGGGTCATGAGCAACTGCTTGCCGATCTCGACGATCTCGATGAGCTTCGTCGGGTTCGAGTCGAGATCCACCATGTTGCCCGCTTCCTTCGCGGCGGTCGTCCCCGTGTTCATGGCAACGCCGACATCGGCCTGCGCGAGTGCCGGGGCATCGTTCGTACCGTCTCCGGTCATCGCCACGAGCTTCCCTTCGGCTTGTTCGCGCTTGATCAGGGTCATCTTGTCTTCGGGTGTGGCTTGCGCGAGAAAATCGTCCACCCCGGCTTCTTTGGCAATCGAGGCGGCCGTCAGCGGGTTGTCGCCGGTGATCATCACCGTCTTGATACCCATGGCGCGCAGGTGCGCGAACCGCTGCCGCATGCCCCCCTTCACGATGTCCTTGAGATAAACCACCCCAAGGGGGCGCATCCGCTCCGCAACGACGAGCGGCGTACCGCCGGCGCGCGCGATCCGGTCGACGATGGTCTGCAGCTCCGGTGAGACGGCACCGCCGTTCTCCTTGACGTATGTGGCGATCGACTCCGCCGCGCCCTTCCGAATCTCCCGACCGTCGAGGTCGATGCCGGACATGCGCGTCTGCGCAGTGAAGGCCACGAAGACGGCATCCTTGTCCGACAATTCGCGTCCTCGGATGTGGTACTTCTCTTTCGCCAGCACGACGATCGAACGGCCTTCGGGCGTTTCGTCGGCCAGCGATGCCAACTGCGCCGCGTCGGCGAGCTCGCCTTCTGTAACGCCAGAGAGCGGTACGAACTCCGTCGCCTGCCGGTTGCCCAAGGTGATCGTGCCTGTCTTGTCCAGCAGGAGCGTGTTGACATCGCCGGCCGCCTCGACGGCGCGCCCGGACATCGCCAGGACGTTGTGCTGAACCAGACGATCCATCCCGGCGATACCGATCGCCGAGATCAGCGCGCCGATGGTCGTCGGAATCAGACACACCAGCAGCGCGATCAGAACGGGGATCGGGATCGTTGTTCCCGCATAGAAGGCAAACGGCTGCAACGTCACGACGACGAGGAGAAACACCAACGTCAGGACCGCCAGGAGGATATTGAGCGCGATTTCGTTCGGGGTCTTCTGGCGCTCGGCGCCCTCGACCAGGGCGATCATCCGGTCCAGGAAGCTGTGGCCAGGATCGGCTGTCACCCGCACCTTGATCCAATCCGAGATCACCCGTGTGCCGCCGGTGACCGCGGACCGATCGCCGCCGGATTCACGAATGACCGGCGCCGATTCGCCCGTGATGGCCGACTCATCGACCGATGCCACGCCTTCGATGATCTCGCCGTCGGCGGGAATGAATTCCCCGGCATGCACCATGACGATGTCGTTCTTGCGGAGGCTCGCTGCGGGCACCTTTTCCATGCCGTTGCCGCTCGTCAGGCGGTTCGCGACAGTCTCCGTCCGCGTCCTTCTCAGCGTGTCTGCCTGCGCCTTACCGCGGCCCTCCGCCATCGCCTCAGCGAAGTTGGCGAAGAGGACCGTGAACCACAGCCAGAAGGCGACCTGTCCCGTGAAAAGCGATCGCCCGCCTCCAGCAGCCAGCTCTTGAATGAAGACGATCGTCGTGAGGAGGCTGCCCACCTCCACGATGAACATCCCCGGGTTCCTGACCTGAACCCGGGGATCGAGCTTCCGGAACGAATCCACGACCGCCTGGCGGACGATGCCTGGATCCCAAATCGAGATAGTGTGTGCGCGATCAGACATGTGAGTCTTCCTGGTTACCGGCCCGAGGCCGGCTTCGGCACTCCGAGCGTCTCGTCGAGGGCAAGGTTCAGTTCCAGCACATTGACGCGTGCCCGGCCCAGAAACCCGAGCGTCGGCGGCTCGGAGTGAGCCTGAATGAGATCCCGCACGCGGTCGAGAGGCACTCCTCGAGAGGATGCGACCCGCGGGGCTTGCAGCTCTGCGGCAGCCGGCGGAATGTGCGGATCCATGCCTCCACCACTGGCCGTCACCATTTCCGACGGCACCTGGCTGGCCGTTGCTCCCTCTTGCTTCCTGACGGCCTCGAGGCGCTCCCGTACCGCTTTCAGATGGTCGGGGTTCGACGGCCCATAGTTGGTGCCGCCAGTCGATGCCGCGTTGTAGTCAACGCCCGAAGGGCGCGGCTGGAAGTACTCCGGCCGCGTGAACTTCTGCGCGATCAGCCGCGACCCCACGATCGTCCCGTCGCCTCGCCGAATCAGGCTCCCCTCCGCCTGTGCGGGAAACGCTACGCGACCGATCGCCCAGAGGACGACGTGGTATCCGCCCCCGAGGAGCACCATCGTGACGATCGTGAACAGAATGGCTTGCTTGATTTCCTTGACCACGATGCCCGCCCTTACCGCAGTGCCAGATGCTCGGCGATTGGGCCGAGCACGGCGACCGGCATGAACATGAGCAGACCGAGAATGACGATAACGGCCCACAAGGTGAATCCGAACGTGCCGCTGTCAGCGCGCAGCGAGCCAGCGGTCTCGGGTGCCGCGGGCTTGGCGGCGAGCGCACCCGCCAGCGCCAGCGGCGCGATGATCGGGATGTAGCGCGAGAGCAGCATCACCAGGCCGGTGCTGATGTTCCAGAAGGGCGTGTTGTCGCCCAGCCCCTCGAATCCGGATCCGTTGTTGGCCGCCGCGGAGCTGAACTCGTAGAGCATTTCCGAGAAGCCGTGCGCTCCGGGATTCTTCAACCACGCGAGTGCCGAACCGGGATTCGCCGTTGTCGCCCAGACATAGCAGGCGACGGCCGTGCCAACGAGGATCGCCAGCGGGTGCCAGAGCAGCGCGAGGCTCGCCAGCTTCATCTCCTTGGCCTCGACCTTCTTGCCGAGGAACTCCGGCGTCCGGCCGATCATCATGCCGGCGATGAAAACGGCGACGATGATGAAGATGAGCATGTTGATGAAACCGACACCGACGCCACCAAAGATGTTGTTGAGCCACATGCCGACGAACGGCATCAAGCCACCGAGGGGCGTCAGCGAGTCATGCATCGCGTTGACCGAGCCGTTGGAGGTGACCGTTGTCGTGACGGCCCACAGGGCGGACAACCCCACGCCGAAGCGGACTTCTTTGCCCTCCATCGAACCGGTGGATTGATCCACGCCCATGGTCACAATCCCGGGGTTACCCTGCGCCTCCTGAGCGACAGCGAAGACGACCATGGGAATGTAAATCGCGAGCATTGTGGCGAAGACGACCACCGCCAGACGCCGGCGACCCACCATATAGCCGAGCGTCCAGACCATCGCCATCGGGATTATGGTTATGGACCATGTCTCCGCGAAGTTGGCGATCGGCGTTGGGTTCTCGTACGGGTGTGTCGAATTCGATCCGAAATATCCTCCGCCGTTCGTGCCCAGCTGCTTGATCGCAACCTCTGGCGCCACGACGCCACGAGCAATGACCTGCTCCTGACCCTCTACCGTGGTCGCCTTGACGGCCCCTTCGAATGTCATCGGCGTGCCCTGCCAGATCAGAATCGTGCCGAGAAGCAGGGCGAGCGGAAGGAAGACCCGAACGGCGGCTCGCGTGAGGTCGACGTAGAAGTTGCCGAGTTGAGTGAGACGATTGCCAGCCAGGCCCCGAATGATCGCGATGCAGGCCGCCACGCCGGTCGCCGCGGTCACGAACTGCAGGAAGGTAATGACGAACATCTGCGAGAAGTACGACAGGCCGGTCTCACCGCTGTAGTGCTGCAGGTTCGTGTTGGTCGTGAAGCTCGAGATGGTATTGAACGCGAGCGTCGGCTCCATGTTCGCGATGGCGTCAGGATTGAGCGGCAGGATCCTCTGAAGCGAGACGATCGCGAACGTCGCCAGCCACATGACCACGTTCGAGATCAACAGGGACGCCGAGTACCGCTTCCAGTCCTGCTGCTCGCCGGGATCGACACCGGTCAGGTGCAGCACGAGCCGCTCGAGCGGGACAAAGATCGGATCCAGCAGCGTCCGCCGGCCGGTAAACACGTGGAACATGTACCGGCCAAGCAGCAGGCTCGTGGCGATCGTGAAGAGGACGGTGAAACCGACGGCGGTGAATTCCGTGGCCACAGATGCCTCAGAACTTCTCTGGACGCAGCATGGCGTACACGAGGTACACGAAGGCTGCAACGCTCAGGAACAACGACAGGAGAGTCATGATTTCACCTACACGCGGTCACAGAGCGTGACGAAGCCGAGCATCGCGGCGAATGTGGCCAACCCGAGAAGGATCATTCCGAGCATCAACATCCTCACAGCATAAGGACGGCCGCCTGAAGTTGTGCCAAAGAGTGCCTGAAAAGTCCCTGTAAAAGGGGAAGGCGGGACATATCTCGCGGCGGCATCGGCACTTCCCGCTCCGAGCCGGGGCGTTGAATTGGGGGACGCCGGTTCCTACAGCGTTCTCTCGGCAGGTTCGGACGCTGGCTGGATCATGTTGGAGTCCCGGAGTCACCGGTCGCGAACCGATACCCGACCCAAGGTTCGCTCATCAGGTACTGCGGGTTGGCAGGATCCGGTTCGATCTTCTTGCGAAGCTGGGCCACCAGCGTCCACAGGTGCTCTGTCTGTTCGACTGCGTTCGGTCCCCAGATGGCTTTCAGGATGGAGCGGTGCGTCAGCACGCGGTCATGATTGTGCGCCAGCAACGAGAGGAGCTCGAATTCCTTGGGCGTCAGCCGGATCTCCGTCTCGTGCCGGAGCACTCGCCGGCGGTCATAGTCGATCGTCAGGTCGCCGGCGCGGAAGTGACCAGTCTCCGTCTGGTCTTCCGAGGCAACGCGGCGCAGCGCCACTCGAATGCGCGCGAGCAGCTCCTCGGGGCCGAACGGTTTGGTCACGTAGTCGTCTGCGCCGAGATCGAGCGCGTTGACTTTATCCGCCTCCGCGCCTCGCGCGGAGAGCACGACAATCGGTATCTTGGAACCCGCTCGGACGCGCCGGCAGACTTCCGTGCCTTCCAGATCCGGCAGCCCCAGGTCGAGCACGATCAAGTCCGGCGTCTGTTCGGCGATCATCTTGAGCGCGTCCGCGCCGGTACCGGCTATGTCGACGTCATACCCGCGTGAGCGCAGGAGGGGCCCCACAGCGCGCTGGATGGCGATCTCGTCGTCGACGAGCAGAATGCGTGATCGTGGCGTCATGTGCCGGGCGAGGTCGTCGGTTCCTTTATCGCTGCAGGAACCAGAATGGTGAACTGCGCGCCGTCGTCCGGACAATTCTCCGCCCACACCCGACCCTGTTCCGCGGCCAGCAGGCCCCGCGCGATCCAGAGCCCCATACCCGTGCCCGACGCGCGCGCCCGTGCCGCGTCACCTCGGTAGAACCGCTCGAAGAGGTGCGGGAGGTCGCCCGACGCGATTCCGGGGCCGTGATCCCGAACCTGAATCACCAAGCCTGCCTCCGTGATACTCGCGTGAACGTCGATGGTCGAACCGGATGGTGCATACTGCGCGGCATTCTCCAACAGGTGCGCCAGGGCCGCAGCGGTCAGACGCGGATCGAGCTGCACCGCCACGTCCGGATCCACCTTCACGCTCACGTTGTGTCGGTGCAGCGTCTGTTCCACGTGGCCGCGCGCCGCGGCCACGATTTCTGAGGGATGGGTCCATCGCCGTTCGGCAGTGATGCCTCCCGCGTCGATACGCGCCATCTCGAGAATGTTCTGAAACAACCGCGTCAGGCGCTCGACCTCCGCGAGGATCAGGTTGCTCTGGTCCAACCGATCGTCCGCCGTCAGCGACGCCGCCTGGATGTTGGTGGCCGCGACACGAATGGCGGTGAGCGGAGTGCGCAGATCGTGTCCAACGGAAGCGAGCAGCGCCGTCTTGAGCTCCTCGCTCTGCCGCGTCAGCTCTCCCGCTTTGCGCTCTTCGAGAAACTGCGCGCGCTCGATCGCGATCGCCACGACGCCCCCGAGCGCATCGAGCGTGCCGGCTTCGATCGGACGTCCCGCGGCCGCCAGGAGACCAATCGGCTTCGTGCCGGCCCGAAGGGGCACGAGCCGGATCACACGGCCATCGACCGTCATGGTCCGGTGGCCCGCGTAGGTCCGGGCGTACGCGTCGAACTCGAGCGAGCTTTGCGCCGCCGCGAAAGCGCCGGTCAGCTGACGCGTGTCCAGATCAGTCGTCCGAGGTCCCGCTTCGAACACGTCCCAGTCGCTCGATCGCGGCAGAGCAATGGCGACGAACTCCAAGTCGAATCGACGGGCGATCGATCGCGCCAGGATCGAAATCGCCTCGCGACTGTCGGTCATCACCAGCACATCACGACTCAAGTCGAACAGGCGCGCGAGTTCGTCGCGTCGCCCGACCGCTTCCTGCGTTCGTGCACGAGCCACCGCGGACAGGTTGCTGGCGACGAGACTCACGACCAGGAAGGCAAACAGCGCCACCCAATTCTGCGGGTCGGCGATCGTCCACGTACCGACCGGCGGCAAGAAGAAGAAGTTGAAACACAGCATGGCGACGACTGACACCACGACCGCAATCCAGAGGCGGGACGTGGCCGCCAGGACGAGGACGACCATCAGAAATGTCGTCGACACGATGGCAGCGTTCGAGACGTGCAGCGATTGCACGTAGATGAGCGTCACGATCGCGACCGCACCGAGACCGACGGCGAGCCGTACTACGTCTGACGGACCACGGGCCATGAAGCGACATGATAGCGCCGGGCGTCGACTCCAGGCGGAGGCCCTGAGCGTCACAGCAGACGGAAGACGGCCCCCGCAATCAGCGTTGGCACGAGCGCGCCCGCGAGCAGGCCGAGCGGCGAGATCGCACCATCGAAGAAGCGTCCCAGCAACGCCTGGCCGGCAGGGTTCGGCGCATTCGCGATGACCGTCAACCCGCCGCCCACCACGGCCCCCTGAACCACCGCCAGCTTCAGCTCGTCGCTCAGATTCGGAACGAGGGTCGCCAGATACGTGATCAGCGCGTTGTCGTTGACGGCCGTCAACACGGTGGCGCCAAGAAATAATGGGCTTTCCGGCAACCTGCCGAGCACCGGCGCGATCCACCACCCCTGCAGTCCCCCATGGATGACGAGCCCGGCGAGGAAGAACCCCACCAGCAGCGGCGTCTTCAGCTCGATGCGGCTTTGGTACCGGGCGGTGGCCCGTGCAAATCCCAGAAAGAACAGAAAGCCGCCCAGGAACAACGCCGGATCGTGCGCAGTGAAGACCGTCCACGCCATGAATGCCAGATGAACAGCTACCACCCACGGCGGCGCGGGGAGTAGCGCGGGCGCCGCCGCCTCGTCGTCGGGCTGGTCCACATCGGCAACAGGCGGTCGAAGCACCAGACTTCGCAGTTCGCGCCGGAAGAGGACGAAGTACACCGCGGTCGACACCACGATGGCCGTGACGGCGCGCCACCCGAAGTTGAGCACCATGAACGGGATATCCCATCCCCACGACCGCGCCACCATCAGCACCGGTGGCGCCGCGAACTGCGTGAGCGTGCCTCCGATGGAGACATTGACGAACAGCACCCCCAGCGTGGCGTACTTCAATCGCGTTGACGGCTGCAGGTCGTAGAACTGCCGGGCGAGCAGCAGGGCGCAAATCGTCATCGCCGCCGGCTCGGTGATCAACGAGCCGAGAATCGGTCCGATCGTCAGAATCGTGACCCACCAGGCGGCGGGCGTCGCGCCACCAGCGCCAGCGACGCGGCGCAGAGCGGACTCTGCGAAGCCGATGACCGG
>DATLLJ010000041.1:0-11397 GCA_035537875.1 Vicinamibacterales bacterium
GCCAGCAACCTGTACTTCACGCCGATCGTCAAGGACTCAGGGGAAGCAGGCGCTTAGGGGCCGCCCGGGAGTCGTCAGCTGCGGGAGATCCCGGCGGGAAGCCACGAAGGACGCACCCGTGTCCGCATCGACGCGATACCCATTCTCCATCAGCCACCGTTTCGCGACCGTCCTCTCCGATCGCAGCCAGACGTAGTCGGGTGCGAGCCCCGCGACGACTTTGGCTGCCTCCGCATCGCCACGCTCGAACGCGAGATGCCAGTTGATGACGGCATTCGAGTACACGGTCTCGCGGCGCCCGTCGATCGACACCTTCAGACGCGGTCCAAAATGCCAGATGGCGTACTCGCCCCAGTCGAAGGTCGTCAGCAGCCGGCCGCTCGTTCCGGCGAGATATGCCGCGCCCTGTCGATCAGGACTCCAGTCGCCCGCGAAGGTCAGGCAGTTGAAGGGTCTGGCAGCGGGCGCGGCGACGGCTGCGAAGGCCACGAGCGCCGGGATCGCAAAGAGCAGCGCCGGTCCTCGTCCAGCCACGGTAAAGCGTCCACGGTGTCCCCACGCGCGCCGTATGTAGGGCGCCAGGAGGGTGAGTGAGGCCGGCGCCACCAGACCGGCGACCCGCTCCACTCGTACGGCTCCGGCGATCAGCAGCAGCAAGGCTGCCCACACTTCAGGTCGCGGGCGCGTGACGGCCCGCCAGCTGAGTGCGATGGATATGAGCCCGGTGGCCACAAGCGGTGTCCACAGGATCAGCGGAGAGGCAAGGCCGAGCGGCGCCCATTCCATGACGTCCGGTCTCGAGGAGCTCACGGTGGCGGCCAGAAAGCGCCACAAGCCGACGCCGTATGGGTTTGCAAGCGTGCCGGCGATTGAGACCACAGCGAAGACGGCCCAGCGCGCAAGATGGCGCCGTTCGGTGACGATGCGCACGCCCGTATACGTCGCCAGGACGGAAGCTCCCGTGATCCACCCGCCGTGGAGGTTGGCCCAAAATGCGAACAGAAGCGCGCCAGCAAGCCCGCGCGACCAGGTCGGCGCGTCGTCGCGATCGAGCAGCGTCAAGAGCAGTACGAGGCCCAACAACGTCCAGAGATGTGGGCGAACGGTGAGCGTGGTCGGAAGCATGCAGACGAGAACCACTCCCAACGCCGTCGTGGTGATGGCCGTCGTGCAGCCGCGAAGTCGCCTCGCCACGAAGAACAGTGCCACGCCGACGATGACGATCTTCAGCGCGATCAGCCCGGCGTGGCCGGCGGCCGTGTAGGCGGCCGCCATGATCGCCTCGCTCAGCCATTCGTGGTTGATCCACGGACGATCTTGCGTGAACGAATAGGGATCGACGGCCGGCAGGGAGCGGGTCCGCAGCCAATCCATCCCGAAACGAACGTGGCCCCAGAGATCTGGGTCGGCACGGGTCGCCGTCAGCGCGATTGTCGCAAGGGCCGCCCAGGTCGCCCACATGAGCGGTCCGAGATCGACGGAGGTCTCGCGATCCGACGTTCGCGGCTCGCGTGTCAGGGCTGCGCCTCCAAACGGCCAGTTGATCGCCGCGCCGCCGCGACCAGCGAGGTGATGCCGACCAGTCCGTGGGCGGCTGCGAACGCCCAAACGGGAGCCGTCACATATCCCCAGTAGTAGTTGAAGGGCTGTCCTGCGAAGGCGAACAGCAGACAATAGGCCAGCAGCGGCCATGCGACCTGTGGAGGCGTGCGGGGTGCGACGACGGCGGCCAGCCCGATGCCCACGTAGATCGCGGATGCGGCATGAGCACCGCGCGCGAGCAATCCGTTCACTTTGACGGTCGTCAACGTAAAAGCCAGGCCGTTCCACTGCAGCCAATCGGCGCCCTGCGCGAGGTCTCCAGGGAGCTGATGGGCCTGGACGTTCGCCGCGTGCATCCAGAAGTACGCCGCATACGCCAGCCCCCCGGCGACCCAGATCCAGCTCTCGCTTCGACGCCTGGCATGAAGCCCTATCACGCCGCACACGAGCGCGTACGGAGCGGCCAGCTCCCGGACGAAGACCGCGCAGACACCGAGAACGGCAGCAGGGATCCAACGCCGTCTGTAGTACGCGATCAGCGAAAGCGCAATCAGCGCACCGGCCCACACTTCCGCCACGCTCACAGAAAGCGGAATGAATCCCGATCCGACGGCACCGAGTTGGGCCGTCGTTCCAAACAGGATCACCGGCTTCGATTCCTCGCGGAGCGCCAGCGGAGTCAGGATGAGCGCCGCCAGCGCGAGAGCTGCGAGCAGTCCTCTGGCCACCGGAACGGACAACGTGGCCACGACGATCGGATGGAACGGTGTTCGCCAGTTGAAGATTCGCGTGGCTGGATAGTGCCGACCCCGAAGCTCCTCTCCAGCCGCAACGTAATAGCTCTCGCCGTTTCGAACGCGCTCGATCGTGGCCAGGTGCAGCATCGTGTCTCCCGCACCCGGGGACGGCGTTCGTCGAGGCGACGGCGAGGAGAAAGGCGAGGCACCGAGAAGGATGACCAGCACGAGACCGCTGAGGACGAGTCGAGCGGATGTAGCCGACATCAGGCTCCACACGATATTAACGCGTCAGGCCGCAGTCCGAGGCGGTCATCTCACCCCGCGGCCATGCCCGTCGCGGTAACACGAAAGCGTGTTGCACGACGTGCAGCCGCGATCATCGACGGCGTCATCACCGCTTGTCTCATCCGATCGCGTGCTGAACTGCAAATAGTTCGGCGCGCCGTCGAGTGCAATTCTGTGCAGGGACCGACCATTTCTGAGCTGCTGGACGACGCGGGACGTTGTACAGTGAGTGCTAGACATATGACCGATGCTTTAACGCTGTCGCAAATACTAAGCCGCGGCGTGCCGCTCGAGTGGCACGAAGGAGTCGCCATCGTTCGCGGCGTGATGGAGTGCCTGACGACGCGCGGTACGACGAACGTGGCCCCGGACCTCGATCAGATTCAGGTGCTTTCGTCCGGGCAAATCGAAGTCACTCGCGGATCGAAGGCCAACGAGCCCGTCCGTCGGCTGGGTCAGTTGCTTCACGCCACGATCGGAAATTCCGATCCACCAGTCAAGCTCCGGCTGGTCATCGCGGACGCCATGGCGCCGAGTCCTGTATACGCGTCGTTCCGCGAGTACGATCAGGCGCTCGAGTACTTCGAGCGGCCCGACCGCACCGCGGTCCTTCAGGCCTTGTTCGCACGGATGGCTGCGTTGCCGGTGTCCGACGACGGACATTCCGGAGCCACGCTGAACACGGTCGCACCGTTGTTGTCCCCTTCGCCTGCACCGACCGCCGCGAAGTCGCGACCGAAACGCCGGATCGCACGGTTAGCGGCCGCCGCTGCGCTCGTCGCCGCAGCGATTGCGTGGGTAGAGTACGGCAGAACGAGCGCTGCGGTCGGCTTGCGCCCCCGTGACGTGTTTGCCGCCGCGCAGCGTGTCTCGAGCACCGTTGGATCGAAGCTGCTGTCGGGTCTGTCGGCCCTCACGCAGCGGGCGGGTATGGGACGGCTCGTTTCGCAGAACGGCGAAGCCACTGCCGTCGAGACACCCGCACAGGCGGAAACGAAGCCCACGACGCCATCGAGGACCGCATCGGCCGCTTCGAGCGAGTCGACCAGTTCGCCCAGGTCGCCGGCAGTCGAGCCGGCTTCCCCACGGTCCTCGGGGATTGTCGAGAAAAGTGTCGCCGCGAGCGCGCCGGCGGAAGCCTTCCCCGCACCACCGCCGGCCTCGACCGGCGACGCGGTAAAAGTTTTGGCGTTCGATCTCGAACCGAATTCGCGCGCGAACCCCCTGGTTCAGGACGCCATCGACCGATCGCCGCGAGCGGCCGCTCCTGTTGGGCAGGCCGTGGCGCGACAGAGCCAGGATCTGGCCGTCTACTCCATCGAGTCGGCGGGAGTCGAGCCCCCGATTGCCGTTCGCCCGCAGTTGCCGACCGAATTACCGCCGAATATGAGGCGCGACTCGCTGATTGAAGTCGAGCTGATCGTTTCCGAGGCGGGAAGGGTGGACTCTGTTCGGCTGGTTGGAGAAGCGCGCCATATGAGCGACGGGATGTGGCTCAGCGCGATCAAGGCATGGCAGTTCCGTCCCGCCGTGAAGGGCGCAGACGCGGTCAAGTACCGCAAGACCGTGTGGATTGCGCCACTGCACTGAAGATCCTGACGGAGACCGAGTGACCCCGGGTTGTCGCCCGGGGTCACCAGGTGTCGCCCAAAACTCTTCCAGCGCTGGCAGTTCTTTCCGAGGAATCGACCAAAGCCAACGAAAATCGAGCGACTCGCGCGGTACGCCGGTTGCACGATCTCATGCATTCCGGTCGTATGGGAAGCCACCTTCCGGCCGATCGACCGTCTCGACTCCCCTACAAGACTGAGCGTGTGTCCGCGGCGGAGCGAGCAACTGACGAGGCGGCTGCTGCCCGTCAGACGGTGGCTCGCTGTCTCGACCTTCTCTCGGACCACCCGAGTCCCGGTGCGGCACGGCTCGCCAACGACGTGATGGCAGGCTACACGTCGCTGGCCGCAACCGGCCGCGCTGCGTTCTTCGACAGCCTGGCCCGTGAGTTCACGTCAGACCCCCTTGTGCTTCTCCACGCTGCCGAGAGCTACATCAGGTGCCCCGATGAGGCCACTCAAACGGGGCTGAAACGCGCCAGCGAATCGCGTCTGCAGGAGCTCTTCCATCGACTGAATGCTTCGCGAGGGGGTGCCGCATTCCTTGTGCATATGCGGGAGCACCTCCTCCAAGGTCTGCGCGACCATCCGTCGTGGCAAGTGCTCGAGGACGACCTTGCACAAGTCCTGCGAGCCGTTTTCAATCGGTCGCTGCTCGTGTTCGAGCAGATCGACTGGGAGACGCCGGCCCCCGTTCTCGAGAAATTGATGCAGTACGAGGCCGTCCACGCCATCCGCGACTGGCGGGACATGCGTCGCCGCCTGGAAGCCGACCGCCGCTGCTACGCGCTTTTCCACCCGGCCTGGGCGGATGAACCATTGATTTTTGCCGAGGTGGCGTTGACGGTGGGGATAGGCAGCCAGGTGGGGCCAATCCTGGATCCGGATTCTCCCGTGGTCGATCCGGATGGCTGTAACGCGGCAATCCTCTACTCGATTTCAAACTGCCAGCCAGGCTTGCGGGGATACTCGCTTGGGAACGATCTGATCGGGCGCGTGACCGACGATCTGCTCGCCCGACTGCCGAGGTTGCGAACCATCGCGACGCTGTCGCCCATTCCCGGATTTCGCCGGTGGCTTTCGGGGCTGGCCTCAACGCTCGAGAACCCATCTTGTGTCGCCCAAGTTCAGGCGGCTGCGAAGAGGGGCGACTGGTGCTCCGATCCGGCCGCTGCCGCGAAGTTCGAACATCACCTCATGGCGCTTGGCGCTCACTATCTGTTGCACGCAAGAAGCGGCAGCGAACCCGCCGATCCTGTGGCCCGGTTTCACCTGTCAAACGGCGCCCGGCTGCGACGGCTCAACTGGCGAAGCGACATGACTGCAGCGGGTCTGGAGCGGTCGTTCGGCCTGACGGCGAACTACGTGTACTACCCAACGAACCTTTCACGGAACTGGCATACCTACCACGAGAGTGGCCGCATCAACGCCACGCGACAGCTCGAGCGGCTGGCACGCGAGGGCGCCGACCTCTGCGGCCCTCCCCGGCGCAAGGAACTCCCGATCTCCGCCTGAGTCGACGGGCCGCCGAATTCCGACGCGCCTCGGACATCCAGGTTCACCCCGCAAACGGGTGGGTCGCAGGCGTAGAATGGAGCCCTTTGACTTGGATTGAATGTGAACCCGAATAACGACCAGAAAGGGGACGCGGGTATGACGATGTGCCAGCGCTCACATGTATCCGTCGGCATTCTGCTTCTTGTCGCGTGCGCCGTCATCGTGGTTCAAAGTCTCTCGAGGGACGTGAACGTTCAAGCGCAGACGCCGCAAGCGATTCCCAACGAGCCGCTGCAGCTGCCCAATCACCGATACGACCTGCCCGCGACCTTGCTGACCGCTGCCCAACTGGCCGCGCACCAGGCGAAGATGGTCGCCGACAAAGACGACGACGTCCCGATGAACATGGTCAAGGCGGGGGGCGGCAGCGACAAACACCAGGTCGGCTTGAGCATCGTGACCAGGCAGAAGGGACAATCGAACCCGAACTTCGCTGTTCACGACGATGTCGCGGAGGTCTACCACGTGCTCGAAGGGAAGGGGCGCATGCTGTTGGGAGGGAAGATTCTCGACTGGCAGCGCCGGCCGACGAGCGCCGGCAACGGACGCGGCAGCGGTGGCACCAAGGCGGAAGGGTCGAAGGAAATCACGATAGCGAAAGGGGACGTGCTGATTATCCCGGCGGGGACCCCTCACCGCTGGCTCATGGCCGACGAGTTCACCGCTTACACGGTTGTTCGCATCGATCCCGATGGTGTGACTCCGCTGCTGGAGCATAAGTAGGCTTTCGCCTCGGCCTGACGATAGGATTGTCGCGGCGTCGAGACGTCGAACGCCCCTTACGGCGTGATGCCGTTGTCCCGCGACAACGGATTGCCGTCGTCGCCGGTGACCATCTCGGGATTCTGGTTGTTCTGCTGGCAGATGTACTCGAAGACCTCGTCGCCCTCCGCCCAGCGCAGCATGATGCCGCCGCTCCACGGCTTCGTGTACGCGCCCGGGTCGTCGACCGTCACCTCGTACTTGAGCGTGTTGAAGTCGACGCGCGTGAATCGCTCGATCTGGTGATAGTCCTCCGTGTGCATCAGGCCGAGCGTGTCGAGCCAGTGCTTCTCGTTGAAGCCCACCGTGTCCACGACCAGCGTGTCGCCCTCCCAGCGCCCGATCGAGTGTCCGTAATAGCTCGGCTCGAGATCCTTCGGGTGCTGCCGGCCGTCCATGTGGACGACGCGGAACGAGTGCGGTCCCCCGATTTCAAAGATGATGATCTGCTGCAACTCGGGCAGATCGACCATCTCGAACCCGTATGCCGTCTGGATCTGCCGCGGGCCTGCCGATGGCTTGCAACGCGCGTGCGGCGCGTCGCGGTCGGTGTTCATGCGCCGGTACGCGAAGAGCTCTGCTGCCCACGGCTGGAACGGGATCTGGCCGACCTTGATATCCGTCGGGAGGAGATCTTTCGTATCGTCCTCGACGGCGAACTCGCGCCTCGTGCGGATCCAGTGTCCTTTTTCGCCCGGGATGGTCCCGAGATTGACCCGGCCGTTCGGCATCCGTGGGAGCGGCCTGGTGACCTTCGGCTTGGTCTGTCTCGACGATGGGCCGAGGAACACCTCGTTGTCCTGGGCCAGCATGCTGCCCGACAGGAGCGGCAACAGGGCGATGGCGCCGACGGTGATGACGATAAAGCGCGGAACCAAGCGCGGAACCATATCAACCTCCGAACCGGTGTTCGAGGGGACTTTACGCGCGTTCAGAGTACCCTGTCCATACTAAATCAGTTTGACGGCGCGCGCGACAGTCTCCCTGGCCGAGCGTCGCGCCAGGCTACATTTCGACCTGCACGCCCAGTTCGACGACCCGTTCGGCGGGAAGGCGGAAGAACGCCGTGGCACGAACGGCATTGCGGGCCATCAGGACGAACACCTTTTCGCGCCACGAGGCCATGCCTGGCCGCTCGGTGACGATAATCGTTTCGCGGCCGAGGAAGTACGTCACGTCGTCGGCATCCATTTCGAGGCCCTTTTCGCACGCGACGGTCAACGCCTCGGGAATGTTCGGGTCTTCCATGAATCCGTACTTCACCGCGACATAGAACACACCGGCGCCGAGCGAGCGCACGTCGGCACGCTGCTCGAGCGGCACGTGGGGAATCGGCTCGGTGGCTACCATCAGCACGACGACGTGGTCGTGGAGCACTTTGTTGTGGCGGAGGTTGTGTGCGAGAGCCTGCGGTGTGCCCCGCGGCTGCGCGGTCATGAAGACCGCCGTGCCCGGCACCCGCAGCGGAGGATTGAGGATGACGCGCTCCATGAATTGCTCGAGGGGTGTCGCTCGCTCGGTGAGGCGTTGGGCCAGAATGCGCCGTCCGGTCTTCCAGGTGGTCATCAGGATGAAGAGCGTGGCGCCGATCACCAGAGGAAGCCATCCGCCCTGCATGATCTTCAAGGCGTTCGCACCGAGGAAAGCGATGTCGACGGCCAGGAAAATCCCCGTGATCAGAAGGGCAGGGGTCAGCGCCCACTTCCAGCGTTCGGTGACCACCACGTACAACAGCAGCGTCGTGATGACCATCGTCAAAGTCACGGCGATCCCGTAGGCGGCGGCGAGCGCACTCGACGAACCAAATCCGACCACGATCAGGATGGTGCAGACCATGAGCGCCCAGTTGATCTGAGGCACGTAGACTTGCCCCATCTCGAACGATGAAGTGTGGTCGATATCCAGCCGCGGGGAATATCCGAGTTGAATCGCCTGGCGCGTGAGCGAGAAGGCGCCAGAAATGAGCGCCTGCGACGCGATGATTGCGGCGGCGGTGGCGAGGCCCACAAGGGGCAGCAGGGCCCAGGTCGGAGCCAGGAGAAAGAAGGGTTGCTGGGCGGCCGTCGCGTCGAGCAGGAGCAGGGCGCCCTGACCGAAGTAGTTGAGCACCAGTCCCGGCAACACCAGCGCGAACCAGGCGATGCGAATGGGACGTTTTCCGAAGTGGCCCATGTCCGCGTACAGGGCCTCACCGCCCGTGACCACCAGGAACACGGCGCCAAGCACGGCAAACCCGTGGAGGCCGTTCTCGCCGAAAAAGGTGACGGCGTGTCGCGGGTCGATCGCGGTCAACACGATCGGCTCTTTCAGAATCCAGATCGAGCCGAGGAGCGCGATGGTGAAGAACCAGGCCACCATGATGGGACCGAACAGGTTGCCCACACGATGTGTCCCATACCGCTGAATGGCGAAGATGGCGATCAGGATAGCCACGGTGACCGGAACCACGTAAGGTTGAAACAGCGGCGTCGCGACGTTCAGACCCTCGATGGCGCCGAGGACCGTGATCGCCGGCGTGATCATCCCATCGCCGTACAGGAGCGCCGCTCCGAAAATTCCGAGGAGGACGAGCATCGGGCTTCCGATGCCGGTGACCGGCCTCGGGGGAATGAGCGCCGTCAGCGCGAGGATGCCGCCCTCGCCCTGGTTGTCGGCTCTCATGACGACCACGATGTATTTGATCGAGATGACGAGCAGCAGCGAGTAAATGATCAACGAGAGGACGCCGAGGACGTTCTCGTGCGTGGGCGGGACGGAATGCGATCCGAAGAAACACTCACGCAACGCGTACAGCGGACTCGTTCCGATGTCGCCGTAGACGACGCCGATAGCGGTCAGCGTGAGGAAGAAACGGCTCTGATGGGTTGCCGGCGCGACAGCCAAGTGACCCAGAGATTATAGCTGCCCCGCGAACCAGTTATCATTCAATCGCGAGGGAAGTCAGGAGGCTTGCAAATGGCACGTCCCGACCGCGCTGAGGCGGCTGCGTTCTACTTCACGTACATCGACCAGATCGATGGCGACGACGTCTGCGGTGTCCTCCGGACTCAGCTGGGAAGGTTCGCTCAGTTGCGGGACGAGATCTCCGAGGAACGATCCCTCCACCGGTACGCCCCCGGTAAATGGAGCATCCGCCAGGTGGCCAGTCACATCATCGACGTCGAGCGACTGTTCGTGTTTCGCGCGTTCTGGTTCGCCAGGGGGCTGGAGCAGCCGTTGCCGGGTTTCGACGAAAGGGTGGCTGCATCCCTATCGGCAGCGGACGATCGGTCCTGGGCGAGCCACCTCGAAGAGTTTCGATCGCTCAGGGCGGCGACGCTCCACTTTTTTCAGAACCTCCCGCCTGACGCGTGGGCGCGTCGCGGAATGGCGAACGGCACCTCAATCTCGGTCAACGCGCTGGCGTTCGCTACCGCGGGACATGTGGCACACCATCTCAGGATTCTGCAGGAGCGCTATCTGTCAGGAGCCGGCCTCTCATCCAGCGCCTGATCTCAGCGTCTCTGACGAAATCGACTCGGGGATGTGCAGATGCTCACGAACGAAAGTTCATGCGGATGCCCAGCGCGACGCCGTCGACGACGCCGCCGACGTTGGGGCTGACGTGGAAGTCGTCCCCGGGCGAGATCGAAAGGACGACTTGGAATCGTCCCTTCGCTTCACCTCGCCTGAGCAGATCGACCTGCAGCGCGTAGGTGTCGAACGCATTGGCGCCCAGTTCGTGTTGAGTCTCGACGAAGATGGCCGAAGCCCGCCCTTGCCAGAGCCGCCAGTTCGTCTCCACGTAAAGAGGTCGCACCGGGCTCGCAGCGCGTCCGTCGAACCGAAAGCTGATCGGGACGAGGACCACGAGAATCTCCGGCGTCAGCGGCACGTTGGACAGGGTCCCCGAGGCCTTCAGGTAGACCACGTTGTATTCCGATGGATCCTCGACCGTCGGGATATTTCGGCCCTGGTTCCTCAACTCTTCCTCTTTGTCGTCGAGGTCACGGGTGAGGTGCGAGCTCAGGTGGCGGAGCCCGGTCGCCACATTCACAGCCGCGAACGAGCGGATGTACCCGAGCCCGAGAATGTACCCGGTCGCGGCAACGCCAACCTTGCTGCCCAGGTTTTCGGTGCCGATCGTTTGAATGATGGCCGCCACGTCGATTCCGTGCGCGCCTTTTCGATAAGCCGTCGCATTTAGCCCCAGGTAGGCGTCCCAGGAATAGAACGGCGAGAACTCGTTGGCAGGAGGCACGTACTTACGAAACGTTGCCTGAAGCAGCGTTTCGGGAAGAATGCCGTCCGTCTCCGCACCAGTGGCCGCGTTTCCCTGGGCGGCGGGGACGGTCGCAAGCGGACCGGTCAGCAGCACAACAGCGAGGAAGATCGAGCGGATAGGCGGCGTCACCTGGAGTGCCTATCGTATCGGCCACTGCGGGAGCCTGTGACAGGCAGAAACGTGTCAGGGCGTAACCTATGTCGCGCAATATACCTTGTATCACAAGGTATATTGCGCTACCATTCTCCCGTGTCCAGGGAACCGAACGCGCCGCCAGATGACCGGGCAGGCATCGATCGGGAGCTGAAGCGGGGATCGCTCGAGCTCATCGTGCTCCATCTGCTCGAGGCTGGAGAGGCCTACGGATACGAAATCGTTGCGAAGCTCACGGCCCGGACAAACGGCGTCCTCGGCGTCACCGATGGCACGTTGTACCCGGTGCTGTACCGGCTGGAGCGCGCGGGCTTCGTCTCCGTCCGTTGGGAAACGCCTGAACGCGGCGTGCCGCGGAAGTACTACCGGCTGACCGCGTCCGGTCGCGACGAGCTCGTCCGCCTCAGACACGAATGGAACGCCTTTGCGGGCGCGATGGCAAAGCTGCTCGCGAACAAGGAGGAGAAATGACCGCCGAGCTCTA
>DATLLJ010000042.1:0-17674 GCA_035537875.1 Vicinamibacterales bacterium
CAATCGGCCATCGGGGCCGGCGGCATGGGCGAGGTCTGGAAAGCGCGCGACACCACGCTGGGGCGGGATGTCGCCCTCAAGATCCTTCCCGACCATCTCGCGCTCGATCCTGATCGCCTCGCCCGCTTCAAACGGGAGGCGCAGATTCTCGCCTCGCTGAATCATCCGAACATCGCACAGATCTACGGGCTGGAGGGACGGGACGGGCGGGAAAGCGGGACTCTCGCGCTTGTTCTCGAGCTGGTCGAGGGGCCGACGCTGGCGGATCGGATCGCACGAGGGCCGATTCCGCTGGATGAAGCGTTACCGGTTGCGAAGCAGATAGCGGAGGCGCTGGAAGCCGCGCACGAACAGGGAATCATCCATCGCGATCTGAAACCTTCGAACATCAAGCTGCGACTCGACGGGGTGGTCAAGGTGCTCGACTTCGGGCTGGCCAAGGCGCTGGAGCTGGAGCCTCTGGCGGTCGATGTCTCCCAGTCGCCCACGGTCATGAGCCCGGCGATGACCGGGATGGGCGTCATTCTCGGCACCGCTGCGTACATGAGCCCGGAACAGGCGCGTGGCCGGACGGTCGACAAGCGCACCGACATCTGGGCGTTTGGCTGTGTGCTCTACGAAATGCTCACGGGCCGTGCCGCATTCGGACGGGACACCATTGCCGACACGATGGCAGCCATCCTCGAGCGCGCGCCAGACTGGCAAGCCTTGCCGCCAATGGCAATGCCGAGTCTCCGGCGCGTGATCCAACGCTGTCTGGAAAAAGACCCGAAGCGGCGCCTCCGCGACGTCGCCGATGTCCGTTTCGCCATCGAGGACGGCATCGTCGACGGTCACCGCGCTCCCGAGGACTCGACTGTTGTTCCGGGCGGGTCCCCGGACGATCGCGCGCTGCACACTCCCGCGGCAAAGCTGGTCGCTCGAACATGGCGGCGGTGGACGTGGCCTGCGGCAATCGTGCTGGCCGTCGGCGCGGCGTGGGCGCTGGGCGCGTCGACTTGGCTGGTCGGCCCGTCGGCTGTGGAGAACCCACTGGCGGGCGCCCGCTTCACCCGGTTGACTGATTTCGAAGGAGCGGAGCTCGATGCGGCCATCTCGCCAGACGGCCGATTCGTCGCATTCGTCTCCGACAAGGACGGACAGTTCGATGTGTGGTTGAGCCAGATCGGCAGCGGTGTCTTTCGTAACTTGACCGAGGGCAGGGACACGGAGCTGCCAGCCCCGGTGAGAGCCCCCGGGTTCTCAAGCGATGGCTCGCTGATCTGGCTGGGCGGCGGCCAGGGAAGACGACTCCAGCTCATCCCGCTGATGGGAGGGGCACCACGCGCATTCTTGAGCGACCGCGTCGTGAACATCTCGTGGTCGGCGGACGGCTCACGCCTCGCCTATCACACGCGCGATGCGGGCGATCCTCTGTTCGTGGCGAACCGCGACGGTTCAGACGCCCAGCAGATCTTCGTAGGCGCGAACGCCGGGGAACACAACCATTTCCCCGTCTGGTCTGCGGACGGTCGATGGATCTATTTCGCCGGGGGCAGTCCGGCGACCCGCGAAATGGACTTATGGCGCATGGCTCCGTCGCCCGACGCGACACCCGAGCGGTTGACGCATCACAACAGCGAGGTCGCTTATCCGGCGCTGATCGACGACCGGACCCTGGTGTACGTCGCGCGGAGCGGTGATGGAAGCGGACCGTGGCTCTGGGTTCTTGACGTGGAGAGCGGAACCACGCGACGCGTGAGCCTCGGCGTGGAGAAATACACATCGGTGTCGGCCAGTGCCGACGGTACTCGGCTGGTTGCCACCGTTGCGAATCCCAGCGCGAACCTGTGGACGGTGCCGATCCTGGATCGACTCGCCGATGAGCGCGAGGTCGCGGCATTTTCGGTCCCTAACGTGAACGTGACGGCGCCCCACTTTGCCGGAACATCGCTCTTCTACCTGTCGCCCGGCGGCAGCGGGAACAGCCTGTGGCACTATCAGAATGGTCAGGCAGTTGAAATCTGGCGTGGCGACGATGCGCTGTTCGATGCGCCTGCGGTGTCGCCGGACGGCAGTCGAGTGGCGATGGCGCTGCGCAGAAACGGCAAGCTGCGTATGCACCTGCTCTCGGCAGATGGCGCCGAGCTCGATCCGTTGACCGAGGCGATTGACGTGCGAGGGACCGCCAGCTTTTCGCCGGATAGCGAATGGATTGTCACCGGCGGCAGCGACATCGATGGCGAAGGATTGTTCAAGATCCCGCTTGACGGAGGCGCACCGGTGCGCCTGGTCGCAGGCCAGGCGCTCAATCCTGTCTGGTCGCCCGACGGGGGCCTGATCGTCTATTCAGGCGCCAACGTGGGTTCGCACGCTCCGCTCCTCGCCGTGACGGCTGAGGGGACGACGTTCGATCTCCCGGCCCTGCAGGTGCGGCGTGAAGGAGGCGGGAGCCGTGCCCGGTTCCTGCCCGACGGCAAGAGTCTCATCTACATGCAGGGGTTCGCCCTGTCCCAGGATTTCTGGCTGCTCGATCTGACGACGAAAGCAACTCGGCAGCTGACCAGACTGAATCCGCAGGGAGCCATGTGGAGCTTCGATATCAGTCCGGATGGCGGACGCATCGTCTTCGATCGAGCCCGGGAGAATTCGGACATCGTGCTGATCGATCTGAAGCCGTCGGTCCCGACGAACTGACACGATACTGCGCCGTTTTTCGTCGCTGTCGAGTGACGCCCGCCACTGCGGGGCAACGTCAATACCGCCACGAAAGCTCGAAAACACGAAACCGGGAGGTCGCACTGCCACGTTGCGGCGCGCGACCCTCGCAGCCTGAAGCTGGCGACGCGTCGGGCGCTTCTGTTTTCGTGTTCTTCGCAGTGCTAAGCGTGCTAACTGAAAGCGGTTGTCGGAGTGCCTCCCGCGTGATCGAGCGTCCGGGCAAGCAGGCTAGCGCTTCAACCAGGCGGGCCAGTTCAGCACGACGGTGAACTGCTCCGGGGCGCTCTCGGCGACCGGCATCGCAATCAGGAAGCGCTTGCCGTCGGCGGTCACGTCCGCCAACGTTCCAGGAGTGCCGACCGCGGAGGCGCTGAGAAACACGCGAGACAACTGGAAGAGCGGCCTCGGCGGCCCGGACGTGAACGTCGGCTCGGTCGTGACGTCAACGGCCACGATCGTACCGTCCGCAGCCAGATAGAACAGCTCCCGGCCGTCGCTGCGCCAACGCGGCATGCCGATGGCGCCTTGTGAAACCATCCACTGCCCGCCGCTCGGTGAGGACTCCGCCGGCGACGCCGGGTCGAACGGCCGGACCCAGATCTCGTTTCTGCCGGACACGTTCGAGATGTACACGATCCAGCGTCCGTCCGGCGAGAATCGGCCGCCGACTTCGGCGAAGGGCGTGGCCAGGAAGGAGAGCGGTTTGCGCGCGCCCGTCAAGGGCAACACCCACAGGTCCTGGCCGCGTGCATCGAGCGGACTGAAGGTCAGAAACCGACCGTCTCGAGAAATGTTGCCGACGTCGGGTCTCCCACCGTCGAACGTCAGCAGCTCTTCTTCCGCGCCGGCGAGATTGGCGGCCTTTCTGAAAATCCTGTTCACGCCGCTCGCGCGGGTAAAGGCGACATATGCGCCATCCGGCGACCATGCGGGATTGTTCTCCTGGGCGGGATCGAAGGTGAACCGCGTGCGGGCGCCCGTCTCGAGATCGATCAGCCAGATGTCCGTGTTGCCCTGATCGTTCATGTAGACGGCCGCCCGTTTCGCGTCGGGTGACAGCGTCAGGAACTGAAAGGGAGCCGGCCTTCCGACGGTACTGAGAACCTTGCCCTGCCGATCGTACCAGGTCAGCTGCAGGTCGCGGCCGGCGCCAGGTGTTCTGTACGCAAGCGTGCCGGCTTGAGAAACGGCAAACTGACCGACCTGTTCGGCGATCCGAATCGGTTCACCAGCGATTTCCCGCTTCGCGGGATCGAACGCCTGCGCCTCGAGCATTCCCTGGCGCAGGAACAGGAGATGGCCACCGTCGCTGTCGCTGGCGCTGGAGCGCACATACACGCTCGGTGGCAGATTCGCGATCGCGTGGCTGCTCTGTTCTGCCGGGCCTAGGTCCAGCGATCCCACGTACAAGCCGCCGCTCTCCGGGGGATTCGCGTTGCGTCTGTACAGGAAGTGGCGGTCGTCGGGAAGAAATGACGGACCGACGTGAGCCGTCTCCTTCCGTGAGGGGTCGACCGCGGTCAACGGTTGCGCCGTGCCGCCGGCCGCTGCCACCTGCATCAGACCTTGAGGAGTGCCGAAGACAATCATCCCGTCGCGATTCCACGCGCCGCCGAGAAACTGTCCCTGCAGGCTGCAGATTGTTTCGGGTGGGCCTCCCGCCGCAGCGACCTTCTTCAGTGCGCCGGCGGCCGGAAAGGCGATGAATCGACTGTCAGGCGACCAGACGGCGTTCGTACCGGAGCCAATGCTCTCGACCTCGGCGAGCGGGCGCCATTCGGTGTCGCCCATGTCGCGGACGAGCAGACTCGTTCCGCTGTCGGTGGTGAGGCCGTAGTACGCGAGCCGACGGCCGTCGGGCGAGATCGTCAACGTACCCGTCTGATTCCCCGGCAAGGGCACCTGGAACCGGGTCGGCGCCTCGTCGGGCGTCGGGGTCCGTGACGGCGCGCGCCACCAGGCAGCCGCGCCCGCGCCGATCGCCAGCAGCGCGACGGCCGCCCCCGCCCATAACCACCGGCGTCGACCGCCTCCGTCTGCGCCGCTGGCGACCGCCGGAGCCACGGGGTCCACCAGATCCATGGCGTCGCCGATATGCCGCAGCCGCCGTTCCGGATCTTTCTCGAGACACCGGCGCAACAGACGCTGTACCTGCGGCGGCACGCGATGCCACTGAGGCTCTTCTTTCAGTACCGCCGCGAGGATTTCCGTCGTGGTGTCCCCGGGAAACAGCCGGTGGCCGGTGACCATCTCGTACAACACGACGCCAAACGCCCAGACGTCGGCCCGCCTGTCGGCCGGTCTGCCCTTGGCCTGTTCAGGGGCCATGTACGCCGCGGTGCCGAGGATCGCGCCGACCTCGGTATTGCCGGCGGTGAACGTGGGAGAGTCGTCGACGCTGCCGAGGGCAGGGGAAGCGGTGGCTTTCGCCAAACCGAAGTCGAGCACCTTGACCACGCCGCCTGGCTTGATCTTGATGTTGTCGGGTTTCAGATCGCGGTGAACGATCCCCTTTTCATGAGCGCTTTCGAGCGCGTCGGCGATTTGCCGGGCAATCGCGAGCGCTTCGTCGAGCGGGAGCGCGCCCTCGCGCATCCGCTCGCCGAGCGTCGGGCCCTCCACCAGTTCCATGACCAGATAGTTCGGGCCGACATCGTGCAGCGTGCAGATGTTCGGATGGTTGAGGGCGGCGACGGCGTGCACCTCCGTCGAAAATCGATCGCTGAATCGTTCGGAGGAAACCTTGATCGCGACATCGCGCCCCATCCGGGAATCGCGCGCGCGATACACGGCGCCCATCCCACCGCTGCCGATGGGGCCCAGGATCTCGTAGGGTCCGAGCATGTCGCCGGGAGAGAACGCCATCTGGTCAGCCACAGGATACTACTGCCTGCCTGGAGGCGATGACTTCTCCTCCGTGTCGCGGTCACGCCGTCGATCCGCTTCGATCGGCCCCGTCAGGTAACCGACGAACTCCCGCTTCCACCACGCGCCCGTCTTCGCGCGTTCTGGAGCGGACGTGAAGTGATACTGGTAATACGCGAGCCGCACGTAGCGCGGCCGGCCCTCGAGTGGGTTTGGTCCCAGCAGTCTCGTGACGGCCGTCTCGTCGTCAAGCACGCGCGCGACCAGCCGCAGGAGCCAGTCCTGGGCCGAGCGCGGGGAGAGCGCCGCAAACCACATCTGCCAGTCCAGCCGCGGCATGTGAGGTTCCATGAACCGGGGCCGTCCTGTCACGATGCCCGGCTTCCACTTGAACTCGCGCTCTTTCCAGACGGCACCGTCCTCGCTTACCTCGATCACGATCTCCGGTCTCTCGGTGGTCATCACGCGGAAGAGGCCATAGCCGTTGATTGAGTCGAGCGGCGAGACCCACGCGAGGAGCTCTCCCGGCCAATTCAGGTCGAAGGGCCCCCGTCGTCCTCGCGTTCTGTCGATCTCGCGGAACAGCGTCATCACGCTCAGCACAGCAATGCCGAGTGCAACGATATTCGCACCGATGCGCCAACTAGCCGGTCCGTGTCGTCGCTCGTGACTCGCGGGATTGTGCGCGCGGCCGTGCGGCAGAAATCGGCTGAGCGTCCGATCGTCGAGGAGCGACAGGTACAGAACGACGGTCAGGAGATTGAAGAAGCCGTAGTTGCCCGTCAAGCCGATCGCCAGCTGCAACAGGATCATCAGCACGCATGCCGTCAGCCGTGCGCGGCCGAAACGCGGTGGAAGGAAGATCAACCACGGAACGACGAGCTCGATGAGAAGCATGCCGGCGGTAGACCAGTAGTGCACTCCCTGCGGCAGCTGATACATGAACCAGCTCGTCCACGCAGGGATCGGCTGGGTCTCGTAGTGATAGCTCAGCGCGCTCCAGCTTGCCCACGTGGCGTCCCCGCTGAGTAACTTCGTGACGCCCGAGAGAAACGTCAGTTTGAACGCGAGCAGCCACAGCGTCCAGCGCACGACGGCAGGCGGCTCGGGGTCGACGCCGAGCCGCGATCGCCACACAGGCGCGGCGTAGAGAACGGCCAGCAGCCCCGTTTCGAGCAACAGGGCATCCCACTGGAACTCGAGAAACAGCTGGCCGGCCGTGGTCAGTGACAGATAGAGCAGCCAGAGCACGGCGGTCGTCGCCGTGGGGACAATCCCGGCGATAAGAAGCAGGGACGCGACGGCGCCGCCCCAGCACAGCGAGACCAGGAGCGTGTCGCTCGGCGAAAGCCAGACGAGCGTCGGCCGGTAGTAATAGGCGCGAAACCCGTACAGCTCGCGGACCTGATCGAGGAACTCCCCAACCGGCAGGATGCCGTGTCCGCCGACGAGTCCCGTAATCTGAGACCCCAGCGACACGAACGCGATGAGGTAGACGACGCCGAGCAGCCGGAGAAAGAGCCAGCGGGAACGGGCGAATGCAGCGAGTGGAGGGCGCGTCAAGCTGTGGCGGTCTGCGACACGGAAAGCGCCAGGTCGGCGCCAGTATCCGTCGGTGTGTATCGGCCTGCAAGCCTTGTATCATCCGATCCTCTCCAACACCGCTTGTGAGCCACGTGCGCCCTGGCGGTGCAATCGCGCTGCGCGGGCCGACTCCTATGCGCGGGTGTATCATCGCGACGTCCCACCATGTTGACCATCGGCACCCTCCTGGGGCCGTACGAGATTCAGGCCGCCATCGGCGCCGGTGGCATGGGGGAGGTCTATCGCGCCCGCGACACCAAGCTGAATCGTGACGTTGCGCTGAAGGTGCTGCTCGAACGTTTCGCTGTCGATCCACAGCGTCTGGCGCGGTTCAAGCGTGAAGCCCGGATTCTCGCCGCGCTCAATCACTCCAATATCGGCGCCGTGTACGGTTTGGAGGAAACGGATGATGGGCGACAGGCGCTGGTACTCGAGCTGGTCGAAGGGGTGACGTTGGCTGACCGGATCGCCGCTGGATCGATCCGGATCAACGAGACGTTGTCGATCGCGAAGCAGATTGCAGACGCACTCGAAGCGGCCCACGAGCAGGGGATCGTTCACAGGGATCTGAAGCCATCGAATATCAAGTTGCGGCCGGACGGCACCGTGAAGGTGCTGGACTTCGGGCTCGCGAAGGTGCTCGACCCCGATAATGGTGCCGGTGATGCGGATGCCACAGCAGTGACCGTATCGCTGGCAACGGAATCAGGCGTATTGCTGGGCACTGCCGCTTACATGAGCCCGGAGCAGGCGAGTGGCGACGCGGTGGACAAGCGGGCCGATATCTGGGCGTTTGGCTGTGTCGTGTTCGAGCTGCTGACGGGCGAGTACGCCTTCCGGCGGGAAACCGTT
This sequence comes from Vicinamibacterales bacterium, assembly GCA_035537875.1. Lineage (GTDB taxonomy): Bacteria > Acidobacteriota > Vicinamibacteria > Vicinamibacterales > CAVVIG01 > DATLLJ01. The sequence goes on from DATLLJ010000042.1 coordinate 8,002, forward strand.
TCGGGCACGCTTGCAGCGGTGCTCGCTGCGGATCCGCCCTGGGCGAGCCTGCCGGCGGCAACACCGGCCGCGATTCGTCGACTCCTTCACCGGTGTCTCGAGAAAGACACCAAACGGCGTCTGAAGGATATCGGCGATGCGCGACTCGAGATCGACGACGCCTCGAGCGGCGGGACAGTGGAGGCTCAGCCACCACCCATCTCAGTGCGTTGGCGGCGCATGTCCTGGGGTTGGTCGGTCGCTGCCGCCGTTATCGCCGCGATGACGATCCTGATGGGTTCAGGTCGCATCGCTGTCCCGACGGCGGACCGCGGCCCCCGCTTCTCGCGGATCGTCAGGTTGACGGCTGGTCCCGCACGCGAATGGGCTCCGGCCATCTCACCGGACGGGAAATGGGTCGCCTACTTGTCGAACGCCCGCGGACCAACCGATGTCTGGGTCAAGTTTGTTGCCGGGGGCGAGGCCGCGAATCTCACCGAACCGACTGGCCTCGAAGTGACGCCGGGCACTGGTATCGGCGGAATGGACATCTCGCCAGACGGCACCCGCATCGCGATCATGGCGCGTATGCGTGGGACTTCCACGCCCTTCGAAACCTGGGAAATTCCTGCACCGCTTCCGGGCGCGCCGCACAAGCTGCTCGACCCTGGCTTCGTCGGCTTGCGCTGGTCGCCCGACGGGAGCCGGATCACCTACGTACGCTCCGGAGGATCTGCTGGTGACGCGCTGTGGGTCGCAAACGCCGATGGAACCGGCCGTCGCGAAATCATCAAGCTGGAGGCGGGGAGGCACATCCATTGGCCGACGTGGTCCGGAGATGGGTACGTGTATTTCATCGATACCTTGACGCAGCTGCTCAACATGGAGCCGTCGGGCATTTCTCGGGTCAACCCGGACATCGGAGTCATCGAGCCTGTAGTGACAACTTCGCGCCGCGCCATCTTCCCGCTGCCAATGCCGGATGGAAACGGATTGCTCTATGCGGCGAATCCGACGACGGCGGAGCTGGGGTTGTGGTGGCGCGCGAACGACGGCAAAACCGACCGCCAGCTGACGTGGGGGATCGGCGAGTACGCGGAGCCGAGAATTTCCGCCGACGGTCGGATCCTCGTGGGCACCCTTTACGACGTGCACCAGTCGCTCATCCGCATTTCTACGGTTCCCACTGTTGGTGGAACAACGGCCCTCACCGAGGGGTACACAGGGGATCTCGATCCGAGCGTCTTGCCTGCAGAGGAGCGACTCGTGTTCTCCTCGTCTCGGAGCGGCAATCGCCATCTGTGGACATCGCGTCTCGACGGTACCGATGCCCGGCCGTTGACGTCGGGAACCTCACTCGACGAACGACCGGCCGTGTCGCCCGACGGCTCGCAGATCGCATTCGTCTCTGACCGCGACGGTCAGCGCGCCATCTGGCTGATGAACCCGGATGGTGGCACGCCTCGCAAGCTGGCAGACGCGGCGGCCATCGGTGGCCTCTCGTGGTCGCGCGACAGCCGGGAGATCGCGTTCGCCGCCGCGCCCGCAGGAGATCGGCCCGGCTTGTGGGTTGTCTCCGTTGCCGATGGTCGGACCCGTCACGTTCCCACTCCCGGAACCGACGCAGTAGGCGAGCCCGCGTGGTCCCCGACGCGTGATGTCATCGCCTATGTTTCTGCAACGACGTCAGGACCCTCGATCTCGCGTCTGGCGTTTGTCGACCCGTTGGGAGCGCCGGTTGACCTCGCGTTGCCTACGCCGCCCGAGGCACTCGTTGGTGGATTTCTGAACGGGACGCTGGCCTGGGCGCCAGACGGTAGACGGCTCGCCGCCGTGACCCAGGGTACCGGGCCCGTATCGATCTGGATTGTCGAAGCCGAGAGATCGAGTCCGTACCGCAAAGTCGCCGATCTCAGCGGCGGACCTCGCCTCCGCGGGATCACATGGACGCGAGATGGATCCGCGATCATCGTCGGCAAACACGACGTCGCATCAAGCGATATCGTCATGATGAATGCCGCGCCCTGAGACAACATCGCGAGTGGCGAACATGAGGCCATCCACGACCGTGCACCTGTACTCGCGGGTTATTGTTGGGGCGTGTGGATAAGGAGATCTGATGAGCAGAGGAACGCACCCTGTAGCCGCCTTATTCCTGGAAGTCGCATTCCTGTTGTCGATGTTCTTGCTCGGTAGCTGGTTGCTCACACCAGGTGACGACGGGACTGGGAGACAAGAGGGACCCTATTCGTTGTCTGCTTCGCCCAGTTAACAACGACTCCTGTCCGGAGCGCTGGCTGTTTCCAACAGCTCCTTGAGGGCGGCCTGGTTCCTGTCGCTGTGGCCGTCTTTCGTGGGATCGTGCCACTCCCGTTCGATGTCAGCGAGCTGCCGCGGGCTGAGCTGCCAGGACAGGGGCGGATGGTCCCGCTCAAACGCGAACTCAAAGGCGCGGACTTCCACGCCCTCTCGACACCAGAGCCGCTGCAGGAAATCCAGCTCGGTTTCGGCGCGCTCTCGTTGACTGGCGACGCGAACCGCCATCAACGTCTGAATGGGGCCCGCCACCTGGTACTGCCAGCCGCGATCCTTGAAAGCCGTGGTGGTGGTCGCCGGTGAGGAGCGAATACGCACGAACGCGACGACCTGGTGCCGAAACGATTCGAGGTTGTCGCTGATGGCCCGATCGAGCCATCGCATGGCCAATCCCATGCCGGTGTTGTCGTAGTAGCCGCCGTCAGCAAAATGGCCTGCGTACGTGCTCGGTGACTCGGGTCGGGCCCGGGCAATCGGCGTCACGTAGGGAAACGTCGCTGAAAGGCGCGCCGCGGTCGAGACGCTCACGTCACGACCCGGGTATCGTCCGTCGGGCGTCCAGATTCCCCATTCGTACGGCGGCGCAAACGTCGCAAACGAGAAGCGCTGACCGTCTTCGACGCCGACGGCGTTCAGGCCAATCGCTGGTCGCCACCCTTCGTAGACGCCGCGGACCCAGTCCGAGAGGGTCGGCACCGGAGCGGTCCACCCGCGCTCCCATGCTTTCTGCATCGCCCAGCCGCGATCTTTCTCGAACCGCGATCGAATCGGAATGAGCGCACGCCAGAGGTCCGGATACGCAAGTCCCCACGCGGTTTCGTTCAGGCTCGCGCGCGTCGACATCGTCCTGACATACGCCAGCTCCTCCTCCGTGGGCGCCCTCTCAGGTCGCAGCTCATTGACGAAGTACATCGTCGCCACACTTCCTCCGGACACGGCACTGATCAGACGGGTCGAGCGCGCGAAGTCCGGCCATTGCGCCTGCACTCCCGTCAGAACACGCGCGGCCCACCCGGACGCTTGAATTCCACCGCCATCGATCGCCACGACCGTCAGCAGGGGATGTGTCCTCTTTGCTGCCAGAACGCCCGGCGCTTCGAGGAGGTTCACGTCGGCGTTCGCGGCGACAAGGTCGAAGTAGTGATCGGACCGCGACACTGTCCAGACGACGAGTGAACACGCCACGATCGGCAGCAGCGTCGGCAGGCGAAAGCGATCGAGAAAGAAGCTGACCCCCGTCAGGAACCAGGTCCACAGAATTCCCACGACCAGCACGAACACGAGCGCAGGAATCGCCGCGCCCCGTTCCGTGCCGGGTTGCCACCGGACGTACCCCCAGGCATACACCACGGCAAAAACACCGAGGAATGTCATGGCAAACACGTGGCCTGGCAGGAGATCGCCACGCGCGGTGAAATAACCTGGCCCCAGGTACGGTCGCAACCAGGCCAGCAGGCGGGGGAACTGACGCTCGAGCGGTGGAATGGCCGTCGAACGATGGGCCAGAACGGTCGCCGGGTCTCGAGGCGCGACCATGTCGGGCAGGTCGGTCTCGCGGTTCGTAATGAACGCCTGCCCCAGCCACGCCACCCACACGATGATTGAACCCCCGGCGATGCCCAGCATCACTCCAAAGATGGCGGCCGTCCGCGTCACGCCTCCTTCTGTAACCGACAGCACAGCGCACGTCGCGATGAGCGGCAAGGCGACGAGCAGGTGGCTAACGAGCTCGGCGACTCGAAGTCTCGGAGCTCCCGGTTGCCACGTGGTTTCGAATCGAACTGGCGCGTACAGGAGAACGACCCGCCGGGTCGCCATGACGGTGAACGCCGCGACCGTTGTGAACCACGACACCGCTGTCAGCCCGTTGGCGCTCAGGACCAGTGCGTTCCGCAGCATCCCCGGCAGGCCCCAGAGACTCAAAGGTACGAACAACAGCAACAAAGCGCCGAGCAGGAGGGGGAACCGGGTTGCGTACGTCCGCGACAACCAGTGTTGCAGCGTTGCCAACCACGATCGGAGCGTCGGAGGCTCACCAAACGGTGTGTCCGGATCCTGCATACGCGGCCTCTCGCAATATCTCGACCTGAGGAGATCGCTCCGCTCCCGGAGAGTGCGGGACGTTTCCGCGGCGGTGCCCCTGGATTCGTCAGGGGAAGGAAGCGGCCTAGGAGCGTCGTGCCGGGCTTTCGGGTTCCCCGCCTGTCACCTGCCGCAGCAGATGCAGCATCTCGATTGGCAACGGAAAGATGATGGTGGAATTCTTCTCTGCCGCGATCTCGGTCAGCGTCTGAAGATACCGGAGCGTGATGGCGACCGGCTGGGCGGCGATGATGCCGGCGGCTTGCGCCAGCTTTTCCGAAGCTTCCAGCTCGCCGGCCGCGTGAATGATCTTGGCGCGCTTTTCCCGCTCCGCCTCGGCCTGCCGCGCCATGGCGCGCTGCATGTTTTCAGGGAGGTCGACGTGCTTGACCTCGACAGCCGAGACCTTGATGCCCCAGGGATCGGTCTGATGATCGAGAATCTGCTGGAGCTGCTGGTTGAGGCGTTCCCGCTGCGACAACAGGTCGTCGAGATCAACCTGGCCCAACACACTGCGCAAGGTGGTCTGCGCGAGTTGAGACGTCGCGTAACGGTAGTTCTCGACATCGATGATCGCCTTGCGCGGATCGATGACGCGGAAGTAAAGGACCGCGTTGACCTTGACCGACACGTTGTCCCGCGTGATGACATCCTGAGGCGGCACGTCGAACACCACCGTGCGCAGGCCCACGCGAACGATACGATCGATCGGCGCGAACACGAGGATGACCCCGGGACCCTTGGGCCGCGCCAAGAGCTTGCCGAGCCTGAAGATCACCCCGCGTTCGTACTCGGCCAGGATCTTGATCGAGCTGATCACATACACCACGACGATGAGGATCAGAATCAGCACTGGTGAAATCGGCATGCCACACCCTCAATCCATGCGAACGGTCAACATCAGTCCGTCTACGTCGGTCACGCGGACGCGTGCACCCTCGGGAATGGCTTGGGCGGCCTTCGCCTGCCAGATTTCTCCGTGGGTGGCGACGCGACCGGGGCTGCCGGGTGCGATGGCCGTCAACGCCTGGCCACTCTCGCCGATCATTCCCGCGGCGCCCGTGACCGCAGGCTGTCGCTGAGCGGCGAGGCCGAGCCTGACCAGAAACGTCGCGATACCGGCAAATCCCAGCACCACCGGGACGACGACGCGGAGGCTCAATTGCAGCTCCGGCAGTGACGAATCGATCAGGATCATCGACCCGAACACGAGGCTCGCCAGCCCTCCCACCGTCAGCAGACCATAGCTCACGACCTTGATTTCAAGGGCGAGGAGCAGCAGTCCGAACAGAATCAACAGCAGCCCCGCGTAGTTCACGGGCAGGATCGAGAACGCGAAAAACGCCAGGAGCAGGCACAGCCCGCCGACGACTCCCGGCAGCACCGCGCCTGGGCTCCACAGCTCGATCGTGAGCCCCAGTGTCCCGAGGCTCAACAACAGGTACGCGACGTTCGGGTTCGCCACGGCGCCGAGCACGCGCTGCCGCAGGGTCATTTCGACTGGCACGGTCTGCGCACCCGCCGTCTTCAGGACGACGGTCGCGCCCTCGAACCGTGAGATCGTTCGGCCATCAAGCTTTCGCAGCAGGTCGGGGACATCGGACGCCGTCAGGTCCACGAGCGGCGGTGACGCAGCGAGCGCTTCCTCATCGGTGAAGGCGCGGCTCTCGATGACGGCCTGTGTCGCAAGCGCCACGTTTCGATGGCGTTTGCTGGCCAGGGTGCGGGCGTACGCGGCCACGTCCTCGGCCGCCTTTTTCGCCAGGGTCTCGTCCATCTTCTCGCCGCCGCCCGAGACCGGATGGGCGGCGCCGATGTGCGTTCCCGGCGCCATGGCCGCCACGTCGGCGGCAATCGTGAGAATGAAGCCGGCCGACGCGGCGCGTGCACCTGCCGGGCCGATGAAGATCGCCACTGGCGTCCGCGCCGCAATCATGTGCGACACGATGGACCGAGTGGAGTCGACGAGACCGCCGGGCGTGCGCAGCGTGAAGACGACCAGCGTCGCCCCCGCCTGATCGGCCCGATCCATCGTCTGGATCATGTATTCCGCGGAAACCGGGTGGATGATGCTGTCCACCTCGGCGGAGTACACCACCGGCACGTCGGCAGCGGGGGATGGCGTGTCTCGCGGTTGCGCCATCGTCAGCCCGGAGCCGAGGGTCAACGCCAGGGAAGCGGCGAGCCTTCGAGAGAAGCGGACAGTCATGCAGCCAGAGAGTGCTGCAGCCAGTGTATCCGGTTGTTTCAGGGGCCGCACTAAGAGTGTAGCGGCGTGCCGCGGCCGGTGTTTCCCCGAAATGTGCGCTGAGTGGATGTCCTGGATGGCTGAAGATGGTGCTGACCTGGAAAGAATCAACGGATCGGCCGTGATATTCGAATCGTGTCGAGTAGAACAGTCCGGACTGCTGGAACCCGCGTCCGGCCGCTCCAGCGTTTGTTCGGCCGCCCCGCTACAAGACGAACGGAGGCCGAACCAACCCGAGGTTCGCAACCTCCGGCACGCGAGGTGCCGGAGCGACGCCGCTCGGAAAATCCCCACCCAAACCACGATGCTATATCACGTCCGCCAACCCGATGATCGCTCCTGTGTGGTCGCCTTGTGATCACGGACACGGCGTGAGGATTCAGTTGCACGCGAGGGAGCGCCTCGCCGGCAGACCTCTTCAGAGGGCGTCACCGGCCTTCAGCTGCCGAGGACCGATGCGGCGATCTGAGCGAATAAGATCTTCGCGACCGTCACCGACGGAAACACCATCGCGTAGCCGATGTCGGGCCGATCTGTGGGCATGGCGCGGCTCGCGTACGCCAGGATGGCGGGATTCCCGGTCACGCCGGAGACGACGCCGAACAGATCGTCGGCAGGAATTCCCAGCAGCCGTCCCGCGATCATCGTCACCACGATCAGCGCGAGCATGATGATGGCGCCGAGCAGGAGCAGCGTGAGCCCGCTCTCCGCCACCGTCGTGGCGAACTGGGGTCCCGACGCGAGGCCGACCTGCGCCAGAAACACCGTGAGCCCGAAGTTTCGCAGCACCAGGTTCGCCGACAGCGGCAGCGTCCAGACGATCCCGGTGCGACGGATGTGGCCAAGCCCGAGCGCAACCAGCAGGACCCCGGCGACTCCGAGCGTGATCCGGCCGACTCCGGGAACTGGAAACGGAATCAGTCCGACGAGGAGGCCCATCGCCGCGCCGACACCGAGGGAAATGTAGCTGAAGTCGGCCACGCCCTTGATCGAATCGCCGAAGAAGCGGCGCACGGCATCGAAATCCGCGCGATGGCAGAGCACGCCGACGCGGTCGCCGAATTCCAGGACCAAGTCGTCGTCTGGCAGCAGATCGACATCACCCCGACGCACGTGGACGTAACTGTAGGCGAAGCCGCCGGGCAGTTTCAGGCTGCCGAGTGGCATCCCCACGATGCCGCCCTTCGACGCGAAGACACGGAGGTAGTCGAGCGCGGTTCGATCCACCGCAATCGACGCGGCCGCTTCGCCGACCAACTCGAGCGCCTGTCCAATCGCGGCGGGATCGCTCCCGACGAGCAGGACCACATCGTTCGCCCGGACGATGGTGGTCGGATCAGGGACGCGGTTCTGCCCACCGCTGCGGATGGCCACCGCTTGCACGCCTTTCGGCAGGCTCTGCTGAAAATCGACGAAGCGGCGTCCGATGAGCGTCGCGTTGTGCACACGGACCTCGGCCGGCTTCATCAACCGGTCCGCCGGAGTGGCAATCGTCGGCTTGAAGAGCGCGAGATAGAGGTACATGCAGAGGATCGGTCCGGCGACGCCAAGGGGATACGAGAGGCTGTAGCCGACCGCAGCGTCCTGGCTTCCAAGCGCGTCGAGAACGGCCTGCAGTGCTGGGGTACTCGTCGTGGCGCCCGCGAACATCCCGAGCGATTCCGGCAGGCCCGCGGCGCCCGTGCGCTGCATCGCCAGTGCCGCCGCCGCCGAGGCGGCCAGACCGCAGAGTGCCACGGCATTGGCCCTCAGTCCCGAGGGGCTCGTGAGTCCGCGATACCATTCGCCGCCGTACTGAATGCCCACGCAGTAGAGGAAGAGCAGCAGACCGAGGGTGCCCAGCATGCCGGGCGGCGCTGCCTTCGGCGCAAAGGCGCCGCATGCCAGACCGACAAACAGCACCGCGCCCGAGCCGAGCGCGAAGCCCTTGAAGTTGACATCGCCGACCAAGTAACCGGCCGCAATGACCAGGAACAGCGTGGTCATCGGCGACGTCTCGAGAAGGATTCTGAGCCAGTCCACGCAACTCCTCTGCTTTGCCGTCAGACTAGCGCAAATCGGGCGGCCGACCGGTTGGATGGTTCCGTGTCGCGCAATGGCCGCTGGTCATTCTGAAGGCATTGTTGCTTGTACTGCGTGTGGTGCGCTGGAGGTTTCTGTCGTGATACCGACGGCGCGAATACGCAGGGGCGAATGGCTATTTCTTTCGTTTTAGCTTGAGTCTCGTGATCGCCCTGCTTAACTCGGTGGTCAGTCGTTGAAGAGTCTCGACATCCGTAGAAGCCACGTCGTATTTGTCACGCTCTACGACACGAGCCCAGAGCCGCTCAGAAGCTCTGTGTATGCTTCTCGCGACTTCTGCGAGCTTTCTGTCTCTCGGCATAGCGTTACCTCAGTAAATAAACTCCAGGGCCGACGTCGGTGGGGCACGATTTGATCCGCTGATCCGCGGTCCCTTGAAATCGCCCTCCACGACGTGCGCGATGAGATGTGTCACCTCGCCCTTGTCGTTCGCAACAAATTCCAGCACGGCGCCGCGGAATTGAAACATCGTCGCCGATTGCGGGACCATGCGGCCGCTGCCGAACCCGAGCACGTCAATCATCAGTTGGCCGGCGTCCAGCGTGACGGTCGCGTTTGCCATGCCGCGCGGCGTCATCATCTGGTAGACACCCGCGAACTTCGCCAGGGCGGCCGAGTCGACGTCGATCGCTGATACATCCTGCGGCTGGACGAAATGCTGAACGCTCTTCTCGTTCTCGTTGCAGACGTATTCCAGCATTTCGGTGTCAGGGTCGTAGAGGAGTTCTGTCGTTGCGGTCCACGGTCGCACGAACGTCTTCGAGTCATCGAACGTGATCTGCACGTCTATGTGCCCGAAGTCACGTCTGCTGTAGCGCTCTGTCACACGTAGCGCTTCCGTGTGCGGAAAACCAGGCCGCCCGATCCACGATTTGTCGTTGAAGCCGTTGCTCTCGATGACCAGCGTCTCGCCTTCCCAGCGTCCGACCGAATAGCCCTGCCATGTCGGGTTGGGCTCCTTCGGAA
>DATLLJ010000043.1:0-98989 GCA_035537875.1 Vicinamibacterales bacterium
GGCTATCTCCCGTGCGGGTGTTGCGCGTAGTGCTGACGCAGGAGGTCCTTGCCGTAATCGTTGCCGTTCGGCGTTCGGACGACCGAGTGGATGTGCTCTCGATAGGGGACGCCGGGCGGATACAGGTGCTGGAGGCCCACCGGCGTCTCGTGATCGAACTCGATGAGGATGACCGGACTGTGGATCCGGTAGTAATAGACGGAGTTGTTCTCCGTTCCCCCAATCCATGCGAAGTACGTGTCGTCGAGGCGCGTCTCGACCTCCGACATGCGCACACGGGCATGTCCCTCCCGCATGTTCCCGACGTAGAGCTGGATGAGTGCGAGCAGCCGTTGCTTCTGGGCCGTCGAGAAGGACGACACCCGGACGCCGGCATAGTCGAGAACCAGATTGTCGCTGAAGGCCTGCGCCAGGATGTTGTTCCCTCGCTTCGAGGTCTCGAGAATCGCATTCGCCCGCTGTCGATCAGTCAGGGCACGAACCATGTCGAGGCCGCGACCTTGCTCGTCCTGAAGGATGGCGCTGCCTGCGTACTTTCCTGACGTTGCGACCGCGGGTTCAGACCCCCAGAACGCCGGCGTCATCACCACCTGGTCTCCCAGGACGAAGTAGTTCACGTTCAGATGGTGGCCATCGAGCTGCCATCCCCACGGTTCGGTGACCGACGGTTCGCCCATCACGGAAATCCAGTACTTGCCCTCACCGTACTCGACGAAGTTCCGGCCGTTCAGCTCTCCCAGCGTTTCGTTCAAGCGCATGATGTCGCGGGTCAATGACAGCCCCTTCGCGCTGAGTGAGGCTGCCAGCATCGCGTTGGCGGCCTCACGCTGCGGCTGGCTCATCTCGTCGAAGGACACACCCTGTCGAGCGTAGATGTGCTGATTGGCCCACTTGCGCCATTCCGAGTCGTTCTCGCCAAAGCGAGTCTTGCGGCGTTGCTCGGTCGTCAGCGCCTCGAGAAAACGTTCGGCCGCCTGCACGACGGGCGCCGTCGACACGCCCGTCGATCGGACCTCGAAAAGTCCCGGAAGGACCTTGCCGTTCGTGGTGACCCCCGTGAAAGGAGCCGACAGCCCGGTCGCTTCCATCCGAGCGCTCCACTCGCGAGACTGAGCCCGGAACTGAGTCGGGTCAGGGCCTTGGGCGGGCCCGCGCATCGTGGCCATCAGGAGGCCGGCAACGATGATGAAGCCCATCACGTACGCGCGCGCATGTCGTCTCATCCAAACCCCCAAGAACGGCAGCAACCAGTCTACTCCGCCGACTCGACAACCGCCCGGCGAACTAGAAGCGTTCGAGGTTGATGAGCGAATCGATGTCCGGCGTGAGATCCGTTGCTTTCGTGAACCCGACCCATCGACCCAGAAAGATGACGCCGATCCATATCAGCAGCGAGACCGCTGCCGCCAGCCTGCCGGCAAACGGCGCTGCCGGGTCGCGGTCCCAGCGATCGACGCTTCGGCCCGCCGTCCTGTTAAAAACGAGCACGTTGACGCCGGCCAGGACGAGCAACGCCATCTTGAAGCGGAACTGGACGTTCTGGTAGTACGCGATTGGACTGGTGCTGAACATCAGCACGCCGGTCGAAACGGTCAAGCCGAACGCCCCCCACGTCCACTTCAGGGTCTCCAACGCGAGCCGCAGGAAGGGTCTCCGCGTCGACGCCAGCCCGAGCAGACGCAGATCCAGCACGGCAATCATGCCGAACACCATCGTCAGACCGATGACGTGCAACGATTCGATGAGCGGAAACGCGTACAGAGAATCGCGAAGCCAGGAAGCCAGCCTCGAACCCTCGAGCCACCGAAGAGTGTCCACGATGTCCATGCACGACGTTCCGCTTCAGGCCGCGATCTCAGTCCAGGTTGGCCGCCGGCGACCAGCTGCCCCACACATGGTCATAGGCGATGAGTCGGCCAAGGATCACGATGCTGCACCAGACCAGCAGGGTCACGGTCCCGAGGCATCTCGCCCTCCAGTGGTGCGCCGACGCTGCTTCCCAATCGCCGTCGTGGCGGCCGAGCGTCAGCTGAAAAGCGACCGCGAGCGAGGCGCCGACGCCAATCAGGAGCATCTTGAGCCAGAACGACAGGCTCATCAGCTCGCGGACAGGTTCGCCCAAGATCATCAGCATGCCGGTGGTGAACAGCACCACGAGCGCGCCCCACAGCCATGGCGCGAAGCGCCGCGTGGTCTGGCGGAGTGTCTCGTCGGTGCCGGCCCACCCGAACAGGCGGAGATCCACCATGAACACCGATGACATCACGAGGCCGATCGCGGCGATGTGAACGGATTGAACCGTTGGGATGACCCACGCATGGGTCTGAATGGCGAGGCTGATTCTGGTCTGAGCCAACCACCGGGCGAAATCCAGCATGAGTCCGGGCGTGCGCGATGCAACTACTCGCGGAACTCCCCGCGCCCGTGTTGGGTACTCCCCTCCACGGAGTTGCAGTGTTTGCCCGCGGCGGGAGGTGTGTCCTTGGGGCACTTGTAGATCAGCCCGGTTCGCGATCCGAAATGCTTGCCGTCCCTCAAAGGATTCAGGTTCACGCTCAAAATGGTGCCCGGCGCGAAGCTCTTCACCGTGATGTCCTCCCTGGCGACGGCCGCCGAACCGGCCATTTCGATCCCCCAGGCGACGAACTTGCCGTCGGCATCGCGCATCGGTTTGCCGTCCTGTCCGAGCGGGACGAAGTGGATCTCCGCGTGGTTGGGCTGTGCGACGAACCGCGTGACGACGCCGGTGAACGTCAGAACTTTCGTCTGATCGTACATGGCAAAGGAATGGTGCGACATGGCGGGCGCAGCCAGGCCGAGGCATAGGACTCCAGCGAGGCCGGTCACCGACACCTTCGTCGATCGTCCCCTCATGGCGTTCTCCTCCGGGCTATCTCGTCGTGATTTCGTCATTCGCGACCCAGGATGCCGGGAAGCTTCGGGAGAGGCTTCTCCCAGTCAGCTTCCAGCTTGTCCCAGTTCTGAGACCACGGCCGGCCGTAATAATCGATGTAGTCATCGTCGCCCGACGTCAGTTGGGTCGGGCGTCCGTTGACGCTCTTGATGTTGCTGAGACACTCGATGAACGTATAGCGTTGCGACGAGTGATCGAGCCCGGCGGTTCGATCCCAGCGGATGGTGTTGCGAAGCGGAGCGACGAACGCCTCGGGATCGTAGAACGTCGTCTCGATCGTCAGCCCGGCGAAGCTTCCGTCGGCGTTGGTGCGAGGCGTGAAGACCTCGAGCGTTTCGAGCGAGTTGCTGTACTCGAACATGGAGTGGGACAGCGTCCATCCTTGAACGTTGGCCGTCCACGCGACCAGGACGTCTCCTTTCCAGAACCCCACGGTCTCCCCGTACCACTGAGGAACTTCCTGAACGTGAGCGCGCCCTATGAGGACACGGCGCAGAAAGTTGTCCGCGATCCCCGCGAGAAACTGAACCTGGTACGGCGTCGCCATGACCTCGATCTGGCCGATCGCGAACTGCGCCCACCAGCGCATGAATCCTTCCGGGTAGCAGAAGGCCGCATTCCACTGCGGGGCGTTGTTCACCGCCTCGTGATAGTTCATCTGGACCATGCGTTGCTGGTATTCCGGCGTGAGCAGCGACAGGATCGTGCTCGTCTGGTTGATGCGCCCGTAGATCCACTGCGTGTTGGTGTCCTGGGCCGAGCGGTTGTAGACGCCGTCCCAGGCCGGAAGAGTGGCGCGCGTGTGCACGGTCGGGCCGCCGGCCGCGACGGCCTCGGCCATCAGGGCGTCGTAATGCTCTTTGGCTGTCTTGTACGGTAAGCGGCTCTTGATGTTCTCGACGGGATAGTCCGCGGCACAATCACCCCACGCCGCCGACCGTGGCGGGTTGCCGCCGATTCGTCCCTGAGTCCAGATGTCGGTGAGCTGACGTGGAGTGTTGCACCGGAAATAGCGAGCGTCTTTCCACAGCGCTTCATCCAGGTAGTAGTTCTTCGTCGTGAACAAATCGACGGGCAGCGGTTTGACGATCTGCCCCTGCTGATCCGGCGCAGCCGTGAGAGGTGAGGACACCGTCCCGAAGAGGACCGCGGCGAGAAGCGCCGCAGCCCCGCCAGTTCCGAGCAATCTGGTCGTTGTGGTCATGGCCTGACCCCGCTGTTGGACCGACGCCCTAAGGCGCCATCATACGGCAGTTCTGCCGGGCTGCCGCGAACGACGAGGCGCTGGCACGCGGCCGCCGCGTGCCAGCGCCTCGGACGGGGTCAGACGTCGGGAATCAGTTCGCTCCGGCCTTCCAGGTGTCCCATGTTCTCGTCGTGATCTGTCCCACCATCTGCTCCGCCGGGGCGCCCGGTATCGGCTCGAACTTCTGGACTCGCCCGGCGAAACAGTCGGCGAGATACAGGTTGCCGAGCTGATCTGTCGTGATCCCGTGTGAGCAGTTGAGCCGCCCGGCCTGGCCTCCTGGAGCGCCCCAGCTGTACAAGTAGTTACCGTTCAGATCGAATTTGAGCATTCGGGCCGTCGGCGCGTCACCGACCCAGATGTGCCCGGTGTGGTCGATGAGGTGATTGACCATGAGCGTGGTCTGGCTGGCCGGCCAGTGCGGCGACCGGAGCGGCCACATGTCGAGGAACTTGCCGTTCTCGTCGAAGACCTGCATCCGCTGATGCCCGCGGTCGACGACGAACAGCCGGCGGTCGGCGCTGATCGCGATGCTGTGAACCGTGTTCCACTCGTTCGGGCCCGGGTTCTGGGGATCCTTCGGAGCCGAACCCCAATCCATGATGAAGTTGTCGTTGGCATCGAACTTCGCGACCCGGGTTCCCCCGTACCCGTCGGTGATGAAGTACGTTCCGTCCGGCAGCCAGGCGATGTCGGTCGGACGATCGAAGGTGTTCGGCCCCCGACCGCGGACCCCGAGCTGGCCGTGTGTCTTCACGAGCTTGCCGTCGTACGTGAACTTGTAGATGACGTGAAGCTGGTCATCGAAGATCCACACGTGCTTCTCGGGATCGTACGGGCTGATCTTGACTTGATGGGGTCCGCGGCCGCAGGGCAGCTTCTTGAACAGTTCGTCGAGATGGGGCCACTCCTGGACCAGGTTGCCTTCTCTGTCCACGACGAAAATCGAGTGCTCGAACCGTCGTTCCCATCCGCGCTTGTCCGCGGGCTCACAGGTGGCGCCGAGGCCATCGGTATTCCCCGTCGTGTTCCCGCGCGTCGGCATGAGCGCCGCGTAGGGTGTCCAGGGCTTGGCGCCCTCGGGGAGGGGTAGTTCGCCGCGCATGGCGATCCAGATTCGATCGGGGTTTTCTGCATAGACGCCGCCGAACGATCCCCATGTCCACCCGTTGTGGGAATGCCGCGTGTCAGGCAGCGGCTTCGGCCAGTTCTCCGCGACGCGGTAGGGGCCCGTCGGCCAGTCCTGATGACTCCACCGGGTTGTTGTCGCTGTTCCTGCTGACGCCGGCGCGCTGCTGGTTGGGGCAGGTGCTTCCGCCGCACCGCAGCCCGCGAGCCCTATCGTCGACAGCACCGATACGCCGAGCGCCGCCATCACACCATGTGTACCGCGCATAAACGGCCTCCGTAAGGCTTGAGTTCGTTGTCCGCCCGATCACGCCAATTTCGCCAAAGCCGGGCGCCCTGAGTCACCGAAGGAGCGCCGCCATGATAAGCCAGTCCGCGTGGACGGCGATAGGAACATCGAAACGGGAGATTCAGAATTCGACGGCCGCCAGGTCGGCGAGAATCACATCCTTGTAGACAGGTAAGGACCAGCCGCTCCGCGTAAGCTCTTCGAGCCGCTGCGCGACCCTGGCGCGGTACTTCTGCGGGCTTCCGTAAAGGCGTCGCAACTCCTGCGCCGGCAGCGCTCTCTCGAAGCCGGCCAGCCCACAGAGCTGATTGCGGCCGGCTGCGTCGCGGACAGCGACGAAACGGTGTGCATTCGCGATGGGCGGCGAGGCTCCTTCGTTGCGCACGGCGTAACTCTTCGCCGGCACGTCGACGTAGGGATTTCGAATGCCGCCGCGCGCGTTCCCGACCTCATCGAGCGCCATGAGCGAGCCGTCGTTGTCGGCGTTGCGATCTACCAGAATGCGGTCGGCGCGTGGTGGTGCGATGCCCTTGTCGGCCCACTTCCACAAATAATCCAGCGCCACGGACATGTACGCGGCGAGGGGGAACCGGCTGATCGGGTGCTTGCACGGGTCCGGGTAATACGCTGCGGCGTCACGGGTGTCGATATGCGCCATGCCGGCGAACTCGTACCCCCGAAATTGGTTGCCCGGCTCGTCGCCGTCCTGGCGCGTGGTCGCGTTGCCGGACGCGACTTCGGTCATCGTCGGTACCTGAATCATCGGCACCTTCACTTGTCCGATCGTCGCCCCTGTGCTGGTCGGCAGGAACGCATCGAAGATCGGCGCACCGCCCCGGAGCGTGTACACCATATGTGCGGGCAAGTAGTTGATCAGAACGGCTGCGGATGCCGACGTCCCGCCGAGGATCATCTTCCGGATGGGAACGCCGGCGAGCGGGTTGCCCGGCTCGCCCGACTTGATGAGGGCTCCCACCTGCGCGAGGATATCGTTTGCCTGCCCCTGCGCCACCCGCAAATCTCCGTACCGAGCGTGGTTGAACTCGACGAGCGGGGCCTGCGTGCTAGTCAGGATGTCCAGGCCGACGTGGCCCGCTGTCATCGAGTAGGTATGGGTGAAATGGAACATCCACGCGTTGCCGCTCGGATGCATCGATTCGGCGAGCACAAGCCCGCTGACCCGTTTCGTGTCCGACGGCCTGCGAATCACGAGCCGCGTCTTGTACGGCCCGCCGTTGGACACGCCCGAGACGAAGTACTCGGCGCTTTCATATCCGAAGTGCGCCAGATCGTCGCCGGGTTTGAGCTCCATCAGCGACTCGAACATCGGCCCGGGTCCGGTGATCGGCGCGGAGACTGTCGGGATCGGAGCGACGACGGGGGTGGCAGGGAGGCTCGTCGGCTGTTGAGCGCCTCCACCGCGCTGACCCGCGAGCGTCGTCACACTGATGGACGCGACGAGGAATCCGAGGGCAGCCCGAATCGCTCGTTCGCCCATAGATCAGAATTCCACTCTGGCGGCGTCGGCCAGTATCGTCTCCCTGTACACAGGCAGCGACCAGCCTGCCCGTTCGAGTTCGTCCAGCCGTCGTTTTACGCGATCCTGGTAGATGTTCTTGCTGCCGTACAACTTCTTCAGCTCGCCTTGCATGAGAGGCATCTGATAGCCCGCGAGGCCGCACATCTGAGTGGCGGCCGCCGGCCCACGGGCTGCGATCCACGCGCTCGGCTTGGGAATGGGCGGCTCGGCGGCTTCGTTACGAACCCCCAGTTTCGTCGTTGGAACGTCGACGTATGGGTTGCGAATGCCGCCCCTCGAGTTGCCGTGGTCATCCAATGCCATCAGCGAGCCGTCGTTCGTCACGTTTCGATCCAGCAGGATTCGCTCGGCGCGTGGCGGGACTTTGCCTTTGTCCACCCATTCAAAAAGGTGATGGAGCGCGACGGACATGTAAGCCTGGAGCGGGAACCGACTGACCGGGAATTTGCACGGGTCGGGCTGAAATCTCACGCTGTCCCGGCTGTCCACGTGGGCCATGCCGGCGAATTCATACAACCTGAACTGATCACCCGACGCGTCCCCATCCTGGCGTGCGGTGACGTTCCCGGTGCCGACCTCGGTCATCGTCGGAATCTGAATCAACGGCACATCGACCTGCCGCACGGTTGCGCCTGTTGAAGTCGGGAGGAAGCCGTCGTAGATCGTCTTCATGTCCGGCGTCCTGTACACCATGTGCGCCGGCAGGTATCGGATCAGCACGGCTGCGGTTGCGGACGTGCCGGCCAGAACCATCTTCCTGGGAGAAAGTTCGGCCATTGGACCGTCGTTCCGGTTGCCTTTTATCAGTGCTCCAACCTGCGCGAGGATTTCGGATACCTGGTCTTGTTCGACCTTGAGGTCTGCGTAGCGCTCTCTGTTGTGGGCGACGAGGACATCGAAGCCGGCCGTCACGATTTCCACGGCGGCGTGACCGGAACTCATGCCGTAGGTGGACGTGAACTCAAACATGTGGGCGTTGCCGCTCGGGTGCATGGCCTCGGTGAGCACCAAGCCGCTGAATTTCGTGTTGTCGGACGGCTTGCGAACGACGATCCGCGTTTTGTAGGGGTGTTTGTTCGCCGTTCCAGACACGAAATATTCCCTGGCTTCGTATCCGAACTGCGCGAGTCCGTTGCCGGGCGGAAGCGACGGCGTCGAGTCGAAGATGCTGCCGGGCCCCTTGACCTCTGTGGATACCGTCGGGACGGATACAGCCACCGGTTTGTCCGGCAGAGCAGGATCCTGGGCCGGCGCTCCGCCGCCCTGCCCCGAAACGCTCACAGGCACGATCACGCCGATCGCCGCAGCCATCGCGACGATCATGGTCTTCTTCATCGAGTCAGGGGTCATGATGCCTCCTCAACGAATCGCGAAGCCGGCTCGAGGCACGAACTCTTTCTTGTCGGTCATGCGGGTAGCCCGGATCCACGCCGCGGCCGGTCGGCCGTCCCGCATCGGATGTCCGGTGACCGTGACGGGCATTCCGGGCGCGAGATCACCCTTGCGAATGCCGGCGCGCTGCAGCGTGCTCGGGCCCTCCGCTTCGAACCCCCAGGTCGTCACCTTCCCATCTGGTCCCTTGACATCCACGAGTAGCCACGAATGAGGATTGGTGTACTGAAATTCCTTGACGACACCGGTCAAGGTCACTTCCTTCTTGTCATCGAACATGGCGCTTGAATGATGGGCGAAAAGGGGCACGACGAAGGCGGTCAGTCCGAGCGCGACCGCCAGCGTTCTCAACCTGTTCGACCTCTTCAACCTGTTCGACCGGTTCAACAGGGCCCTCCTCATCGCACACCTCCCCGTCCCTCCTGAGCCTGCTTGACCGCCGGGTCGCTGCTCACTTCGCCATCGTTCGGGACGAACGTGAAATCGGGGAACTGACTCGTGCCGGCGTCGGTCGTGATGATGGCATTGTTCGGGTTTTCCCGGCAGTCCCAGTAGCGGATGCGCAGCTGTTTGTCGTCGTTCGTGAGCTCGGTCCAGCTCTGGCGGGTGTACCACGGCTCGGAGAGATTGACCGCATCGAAAACCCAGACATCCGCCTGTAGTGTCCTGGCGTCTACCTTGTGCCAGCGCTCCACCACCGTCGTCTGGTCCGAGTAATTCGGCTGCACGCCCCGCTGGTATTGTCCCGGAAGCAGATACTTCGTGTGCACCACGAGCGTTTCTGCGTCCCAGAAGCCGATCGAGTCGCCGTTCCAGGTCGAATAAGCATCCTCGGCGGGGGTGTGATCGCGTCCGTCGGTATAGACGCGCCGGACGTCGTTCACCATCTCGTTGATCAACCACGTCTGGGCCGGCGTCACGATGAACTCGTGCAAGAAGGGTTCGGTGAACCAGCGCGGTGTACCGGGCGGGCGGCAATCGCTGATCGGGTCGTACTCGCCACCGGTCCGGGCAAGCTGCTCGGCCTTGGTCTTGAGGACCTGCTGACCCGCCGGTGTCAGCTTGGCGGACGCCGGCCCGCTCTCCTGCGACATGTCCGGATCGAACTGCAATCCACCCTTCGTTCGCGTGTAGATTCCCGACCAGTCGTAGGCAGGTTCGCCCATCTGCTGCCAGGTCAGCGGCTCGATGCTGCCGGCCGCACGCTTGAGCGCCTCGTAAAGAGCCTCGGAGGTTTCGAACCGCTCGCCGAAGGCCTGCAGCGTCTGCTTGCTGGTCGCCCAGTTCTCGTCCTGGTCGATCCAGGCTGGCGCATTCTGTGCCGAAGCCATCGAGATAGCGATGGCCGCAAGCACAGCAATCGCCCCGACGAGGACCCCGAGGCGCAGTGCGGTTTTCATGGCCGTCATCATCCTCCTCCTCTGGGTGCGCCAAACGAGGGTTCGGGGAAAGGACGCCGCCGCTCCTGCCCCTGCGCCCAGGTTCGCGTAGGACGAACAGGCACAGTATACGTAAGGTCGTTCGCGATTTCCGCGAGTCGCGCGAGCGGTCTGTATTACAGTTCTGGCCGAAAAGGAGCCCGGGAATGAGCCGACGCCGTAGCTTCGAAGTGTCTGGCCTGCATCATGAGAATCCAATTCCCATGGGCACCATCATCGGCAACCTGATGATGACCAGCGGAATCTTCGGGATGGATCCGGGAACGAGACGGGTGCCGGACGACATCGCCGAGCAGTGCCGCGTGATGTTCGAGAACGTCCGGCGTGTCATGGAGGCCGCTGGAGGGTCGCCAGACGACATCATCAAGCTCGTTGTGTGGACCAAGGACAAGTCGTTCAAGGACGCGATGAACAAGGAATGGCTCGCGATGTTTCCCAACGAGCACTCGCGGCCCGCGCGCCACACCATGATGTACGGCGGCTTCTCGGGGAACGTTCTCATCCAGTGCGAGATCGTGGCCGTGCTCGCCGGCAGCCACTGAGCGATCAGGTTACCCGACCTGCACGGGCCGGATTTTTTCGGCCTCGAGGATTCGTCGTGCCACGGGCAGAAAAGCGAGCGCCACGGCTGGCATCACGACGGCGTATAACAGCGCCGGGACCGCCAGGTCCGGAGAGCGCAAGATGGTCAAGGTGATGAGCAAGGCGAGTGCGAGGTTCTGAACGCCGACTTCGTATGTGATCGTCACGGCCTGGGCGGCCGGGAGTCTTGCCAGCCGGGCGACGCCGTACCCCATCGCCATCGTCAAGAGATTCATCAGGACGACCAAAGTGCCTGCCGTCGCCAGGTTGTTTCGAATGACGTCGTAGCTCGAAAGCGCAGCCGCCGACAGCACCACGATGAGCAGCACCATGACCATCCGCCGGAGCGGCTCCAGCAGGCGTTCAGCAAACCGTGGAGCGAGCGCCCGGACAAGCATCCCCACGGCAACCGGGATGATCGTGACGGTGACGAGCGTCCGGAGCATCTGGGCGACGGGCAGCGCCGGCATCTGACCTCGTTCGAAGAAGAATTGCAGCGCAAGGTACGTCAGCAACGGAACCGTGAAGACGGTGACGATGCTCGTGATCGCAGACAAGGTGACGCAGAGCGCCACGTCCGCTCTTGCGGCGAACGAGTAGGCGTTCGACGTGACCCCGCTCGCGCAGGCGGTGACGATGACGGCGCCCACGGCGATCGCTGGAGATGGCGCCATCAGATAGCCCAGCGCGAACGCCAGCAGGGGTGGGCCGAACAGTTCGGTCGTCAGCCCGACCGCGGCCGCTTTTGGAAACAGCAGCACCCGTCTGAAATCGGCCGGCGTCAGCGACAGTCCCATCCCTCCCATGACGAGGATGAGCGCAAGCGGCACGACGCGCGTGTTCAGGAACTCCATGGCTGCCACGAAGCTGGCTCCTTCGGCCGTCATTCTATCCACGAACTGTTTCTGACGGCCCGCCATTCGCATCTGGCGCGGCCCGGGCTCGCAGGCCCAGCCTCGCCGCATCGGTGTTGACAAGCGCACCGCAGGCGAAGACACTGCGCGATTGCGATGAAGCTTTGCCGGTTTGACGATGATCGTTTGGGGGTCGCGGTCGGATCGTCGGTGTTCGACGTGACGCCTGCGCTCGATGTGTTGCCGGCTTCCAGGTATCCCTTTCCCCGAGACGATGCGTTGATCGCGAACCTGCCTGCGGTCGTCGCGCGCATCAGCACCCTGTTTTCGTCGGCAGTCTCGAGACCGCTGTCGGACGTCAGGCTGCTCAGCCCGGTGGCCAACCCCGGAAAGATCGTGGCGGCGCCCGTGAATTACCAGACGCACCTCGATGAAGTGCGCGCGGATCCCGCGCTCCATCAAGACAGTTCCGCGCGCACGAACACCATCCGGACGGCCGGGTTGTTTCTCAAGGCCACCAGCTCTCTCGCCGGCCCTTCCGAGAGCGTGGTCCTCCACAAACCAGATCGACGGACAGACCACGAGGTGGAACTGGTCTTCGTGATCGGCAGGAGGGCGCGCCACGTGCCCCGTTCGGAGGCGCTTGCATACGTCGCCGGCTACAGTGTTGGTCTCGACGTCACAGTGCGGGGACCCGAAGAGCGGAGCTTTCGCAAATCGCCGGACGGCTATTCGGTCGTTGGACCATGGCTGGTGACGGCGGACGAGATTCCCGACCCGGGAAACCTCGGTCTCCGGCTCGCAGTGAACGGGCAGGTCCGTCAGCAGTCGAACACCAGTCGGATGATTCTTGGCGTGGCGGAACTCGTCGAATTCGCCTCGTCGTTCTACACGTTGCATCCGGGCGACATCGTGTTCACTGGCACGCCCGACGGGGTTGGCCCCCTGGCGCCAGGCGACAGGATGGTTGCCACCATCGATGGAATCGGGACAATAGAGGTAGACGTGCGTGCCGCTGAACGCCCCACCCCGCAGTCACTGAGCGGCATGGCCGCAGGATTCTGATATGGAAGTCGCTCGGCATTCGCCCGTTTCGAAGGAACTCCAGGACCTATACGCCCGGATGAACGCGAAGAACCTCGCGCCGCTCTGGGAGGTGTTGAGCCGACTGGTACCTGCCGAGCCGCACCCGGCGTGCGTCCCCGCCTGTTGGAGCTTCGATCGCGACATCCGCCCGCTGCTCCTCGAGGCCGGCGGCCTGATATCGGCCAAGCAGGCCGAACGTCGCGTCGCCATTCTCCAGAACCCTGGCCTTGGCGCCATCTCGCAGATCACCCAGAGTCTGTATGCCGGCGTGCAACTTCTGATGCCAGGGGAGGTCGCGCCGAGCCACCGTCACACGGCATCGGCAATCAGGTTCGTGCTCGAGGGGATGGGCGCGTACACAGCCGTGGAGGGTGAGCGCGCGTCGATGCACCCCGGCGATTTCATCTTGACGCCGTCCGGGACGTTCCACGATCACGGCAATCCGGGCAGCGAGCCGGTGATGTGGCTGGACGGGCTGGACGTGCCGATCGTCAACCTGTTCGACAGCAGCTTCTCGGCGCATCTCGATGCCGGCACGCAGCCCCTCGCCCGGAACGAAGGAGATGCGCTGGCACGGTACGGCGCCAACATGCTCCCGGTCGAATACGAATCACGCGGCCGATCGGCGCCGGTGTTCACGTATCCCTACACCCGGAGCCGCGAGGCGCTCGACACCCTCAGTCGGAATGGACCGATCGATCCCTGGCATGGCGTCAAGATGCAATATGTGAATCCCGCGACCGGTGGCTATCCGATGCCGACGATTGCAGCTTTCCTGCAACTGCTGCCCGCCGGGTTTCGTGGAGCGGCATCGCGGTCCACAGACTCCACGATCTACTGTGTGGCCGAGGGGCGCGGTCGCAGCCGTATCGGAGCCGCCGAATTCGCCTGGTCCCCGCGCGACATCTTCGTCGCCCCGTCATGGACCGTCGTGTCCCACCAGGCGGACGAGGAGGCTGTGGTGTTCAGCTTCTCAGACCGCGCCGCACAAAAAGCGCTGGGCTTGTGGCGGGAGGCAAAATCGTGAGCGCATCGCCGAGCCCAACGCGGCGCCAGTTCCTCACGACCGGTGCCATCGTGGCCGCCGCTGGCGGCCTCATGCTCGGTATCTCCTCGTCGTGGCCGTCGCGGTTCCTGCGTGAGCGCTTCAGAGAGATTGGTCGCGACGTTCCGCACGCACCGCACAAGCCGACCCCGGAGGCCTGGTCCGACAATGCCGTGACGCTGGCCTGGCTTGGACACGCGACGACGCTCGTCAACTTCTACGGAGTGCGTGTGCTCACCGACCCCACACTGTTCCCCCGCATCGGCGTGGACACGCCGCTCGGGACGTTCGGACCGCTTCGGTTGGTTCAGTGCGCGCTGACCGCGGCTGAACTGCCCGATATCGATCTCGTCCTCGTCTCTCATGCGCACTTCGATCATCTCGATATCGCGTCGCTCGCCGCGGTGCCAGGCCGACCCGCTGCGATCATGGCCGCCGCTACCTCCGACCTGTTGCCAAGACACCACTACTCGTCGGTGCGGGAATTGCGCTGGAACGAATCGGTGCGTGTGACGACGCCTCGCGGCGACGTCATGGTCCGAGCCATAGAGGTGAAGCATTGGGGCGCGCGGCTGCGCAGCGATACGTACCGTGGTTACACCGGGTTCATTGTCGAGCGCGAAGGGCGCAAGCTGCTGCTGGGAGGCGACACCGCAGCGACCGACGCCTTCCGCGACCACGTTCGGTACGGTCCCTTCGATGCCGCCGTCATGCCCGTGGGCGCCTATGATCCGTGGGTCCGCAACCACTGCACACCGGAACAAGCGGTCACGCTCGCCAACCACGCCAGAGCGCGCCTGTTCGTGCCCGTGCACCACAAGTCGTTCCGATTGAGCAACGAGCCGTTCGACGAGCCAATCGAACGAACCCAGGCGGCGCTGGCGAAAGAGGCAGATCGGCTGGCGTTGCGCGATATAGGCGAGACCGTGGTGATTCGGAGCTGAATCGCCGACGGCCGCTGCCATGAAATCCAGTTTCCTCACCCGTCTCTCGTCTCCATGAACAGACTCAAGAGAAAAGACTATGAGGAGCTGCTCGAACCGATGCAGCTCGAGCTCAACAATCTGGCTCATTGGCTGCGTCATACGGGCCGACGGATGATCGTCATCTTCGAAGGCCGCGACGCAGCGGGCAAGGGCGGGGTGATTAACGCGATCACCCAGAGGCTCAACCCGCGGCAGGTTCACGTGGTGGGCCTCGCGAAGCCCACCGAGCGGGAGCAGACCCAGTGGTACTTCCAGCGGTACGTCGCACACTTGCCGGCCGCCGGCGAGCTCGTCCTGTTCGATCGCAGCTGGTACAACCGAGCCGGCGTCGAGAAGGTCATGGGGTTCTGCTCGCGAACCGACTACGAGCTCTTCCTCAAACAGGCGTCGATCTTCGAGCGGCTGCTGACCGACGATGGCTTGCTCATCTACAAGTACTGGCTGGCAGTAGACCAGCGATATCAGGAAGAACGATTCGTCGAGCGTGTCGTGGATCCGCTGAAGCGTTGGAAGGTTTCACCGATCGACCTCAAGGCGCGCGAGAAGTACACCGAGTACGGCCGCGCCCGCGACCTCATGTTCGAAGCCACTCACACGAAGCACGCCCCTTGGTACGTCGTCGACTTCAACGATCAGCGCCGTGGCCGCCTCAACCTGATTCGTCATCTGCTCGATCATGTCCCGGACTCGCGCGTCAAAGAGGATGCGCTCGAGCTGCCACCTCTGCCGCACAAGCCGGTCAAGGAAAAGTACAGAGGACCGGTCAAACCCATTCGCGATCGCTACTGATTCCCAACCCATCTGTTCTCTCGCGCCGGTGATCTGAAATGGCTGACCTCGAAGTGGCGCGCGCTGTGCAGCCACGCCGACGGGTTTCCCTTCACGGATGTTGAATTGCGGCATGCGTGAAGAAATTTCTGCATAGGGAGGACAGAATCATGACACGTACATTCGCAGGACTCTGCGCAGCGACCGCGCTTGGCTTCGTTGCGACGCTCGGTGCTCAGGCGCCGCCACCGACTCAGACGCCACCACCGACCCAGGCACCGGCAGCACAGGCTCCGCCGACAACTCAGAAGCCCGCGAGCCCAGCAGCTGGCAACGAGGTGAAAGTCACGGGTTGCCTCGCGAAGGAAGGAGCCGGCTACATACTCAACAGCGCCATGGTTGAGGCTCCGGCTCCCGGCGCAACCGGTACCGCCGGCACAGCGGGCGCAACGGGCGCAGCGGGTGCTGCCGCCGCGATTCCTGCCAACATCAAGAGCGCGACGTCGTTCAGGGTGCAGGGCACGGGCTTGGACACGCACGTCGGACAGCGCGTCGAGCTGACCGGATCAGCGAACGCAGCCGCAGCCTCGTCAGCCACCCAGGGAGCTGCGGGTGAGGCCAAGGAGGGCGCCGGCGCGGCCGCGGGTGCGGCCACCGACAAGCTGGCGAGTGCGCCAATGCTGAACGCCAAGTCGGTGCGGATGGTTTCGGAGAAGTGCTAGCCGCAATGACTTCGTGACGGGCCGGCCGGCATGCACGCCGGCCGGCCGCCCGTACGTAGCGGTCGTTGCAGAACTGACAGCGCTGCCACTACGATAGCCTCACCATTCTTCCAAGGGTTGTCATCCTCATCCACCGAAAAGGGGCAAGAGCCCTGTTGTCGTCAGCAGTACGGCCGGGCGGAGCTGTTGTCGCCATCACCTTAGCGCTTGCCAGTCTGCTTCACCGCGTGTCCGCTCAGCCCATTCCGGTGGATTACGTGATTCACCTGGCCAGTGCCACGAGCTACGACACGCGGTCGCGCGATGAGGACACGATTCACGCTGCATTGAGCATCTTCGTCAACGGCGAGCGCCGCGCTGTGGCGATCTGGGATGGCAAGGGGTGGGATGGCTCCCGTGTCGAGGGGCGTCGATGGGTCAGCGGACTGCACCTGTTCGGCCCGTCCAGCGGGAGCACGGTTCAGGTCACGACGGGGCGGCTTCAGGACACCGATACGGTCGAGGTCGTCTATCAGATCATCAACGCGTCGCGCGACCTGTCAGAAACCCAGCACGACTCGATGAGTTCGCGCATTCATCTGTCTTCGTGCGCGGGCGCGGACGACGTGAGCGCGTGGGACTGCCTGGGGCAGCAATCCGCGGTCATCGTTGCGGACCTCCCGCTCGATTCGTGCGACGGATTGGTTGCGGCCGACAAGCTGGTGTATCCCGCTTTGCAACTTCGAAGGAAGACGGAAACCGGTGACACCGTGACGGTTAACCACCTCTATCGAGGGGTCAGCGCACCCGCGATGTGCGGCCAATCGATATACGCCGCCGTGGTCACCATCGCCCGGCGCTAGTCAATTGTTGCCAGGAACCCCTTATTTCACGAGGCTCCGCGCTTCGTCGGCTGTTCCGCGATCGCGATCCGCGTCGGCGCGCGAGGCTGCCAGTTCCAGTTGTTGATTGGCCTCGGTTCTGTTCCCTCTCTGGAGTAGCAGTTTTCCGAGCTCGAGATGCGCGCGGGCGTGGACCCAGTCAC
The DNA here is from genome assembly GCA_035537875.1 of Vicinamibacterales bacterium. GTDB lineage: Bacteria > Acidobacteriota > Vicinamibacteria > Vicinamibacterales > CAVVIG01 > DATLLJ01. The sequence continues at coordinate 17,016 of DATLLJ010000043.1, forward strand.
GTCCTTCCAATGAGAGCGACCGGCGGAGATCCCGCTCCGCTTCCTCGGGTCGCTTGAGTGCGGCAAGCGCGGCGCCGCGCTTGTAACGCCACAGCGCCTCCTCACCGAACATCCGGGGACGGACATCGGTGGCGAGACGCGATAACCCGTCGCTCAGGACGGGCTCCGCATCCGCGGGCCGGCCGGCGCGCAGCGAGGTCGAAGCGGTCTCCAGCCACAGCAGGTGATTGCGTGGGTATCTCGAACGCAGAACCTCGAGCTGCCTCAGCGCCTGGTCATACCGCCTCTCGCGGTTGTAGAGCAGCGCCAGGGCGAATCGTGCGTCGTCTTGATTCTCCGCGCCGAATGCCGCCGCCTCCTCGACCATCCGGATGCCGCGCTCCTTGCCGCCGCCGAAGCCGGCCATATAGGCTACCCACCGCATCGGCAGTGACAGTGCCGAGACGATGTAACGATACGTGCCGACGATGAGGCCAGCGTCTTTTCGCCGCGGATCGAGTTGCAGCACTATTTCCTGCGAGTTGTATGCATCGCGCGCCGCATTGAATGCTGTCCTCGAGCTTCCCTCCACGGTGGCGATGTACGACGCTCTCAGCCCGTGGGCGGTGCCGACCTGATAGTGTGCCTCGGCGTTCCGGGGATTCGCGGCGACCTCCTGGCTGGCGAGCGCAAGCGCACGATTGAGGGCGGCATCGAATTCAGCCGCCGCTGCGGGCGGAGTGCTGCGACCCGCGATGGCCTGGCGGGCCACGCCGCGCATGTAGTCGTCGATCGTCAGGTTGCCTCGATAGAACGAGATGCTCATCCAGAGGCCGATGGCGAGTCCCCGGTGCGCGGCCGAATCTTTCGGGTCTGCGGCGATCGCCTCACGGTAGATCGCGATCGCGCGCTCGTAGTCGAGGCTGTACAGCTCGACGGCGGCACGAGCGCGTAGTGCGGTCGACTCGGCGTTGGCATGGGCGAGGGCGGGGAAGCTCCAGAGCAGTGCGACCAGAGCCGTGGCGAGTGGTCGTGCCCCACGGGAACGGTCCATCAGTCCATCTTACGCCGCGCGCGGTAGAAGAGACTCGGCCTTGCGTAGTCTCAACGTTACTGCGTACAATTGCGCGCGCCGGCCTGATGTCCGGACAAAAAAAGGAGTCGGACGTTGGACCTTGCGGCGACTCACGATACCCCCGTGCACGATCACGCGCACCACGAGGACCTGCCGTTCTGGCGAAAGTACATTTTTTCGCTGGACCACAAAGTGATCGGCATTCAGTACGCGATCACCGGCCTGCTGTTCCTGCTTTTCGGCTTTTTTCTCATGATGCTGATGCGGTATCAGCTCGCCTACCCAGGCCAGCCCATTCCGCTCATCGGCAACTGGTTTGGCGCTGACAAAGCACCGGGCGGCATCATGCTGCCGGAGTTCTACAACCAGCTCGGGGCGATGCACGGCACCATCATGGTGTTCCTGGGCGTCGTTCCTCTGGCGGTCGGTGGATTCGGCAACTTCGTCATGCCGCTCCAGATTGGCGCACCCGACATGGCGTTTCCCAAGCTCAACATGATGAGCTACTGGGTGTATTTCGTGGGCGGCGTCGTGATGCTGGGGAGCTTCTTCCTGCCGGGCGGCGCGCCACAGTCAGGCTGGACCTCTTATCCGCCGCTCGCGGTCATAGCCCCTGCCGGCCAGACGGCCTGGCTGTTCGGCATGGTGTTTCTGATCACTTCGTCGCTGCTCGGGTCGATCAACTTCATCGTCACGATCGTCCAGCTCCGCGCGAGGGGTCTCAGCTACATGCGCCTGCCGTTCTTTGTCTGGGCGCAGCTCGTGACGGCGTTTCTGCTGTTGCTGGCCTTCCCGCCGCTCGAGGCCGCCGCGATCCTGCAGTTGATGGATCGGCTCGCCGGGACGAGCTTCTTCCTGCCGAGCGGGCTCGTCGTCAGCAATCAGGTGCTGACCGGAATGACGGGGGTCGCGGAGGGAGCCTCGCGCGCGGGCGGAGGCAACGCTCTCCTGTGGCAGCACCTGTTCTGGTTCCTTGCGCATCCGGAAGTGTACGTGCTCATCCTCCCCGCGATGGGCATCGTGTCCGAGATCATCGCGAACAACACGCGGAAGCCGCTGTGGGGCTATCGCGCGCTGGTGTATTCGGTGATCTTCCTCGGGTTCATGTCGTTCATCGTCTGGGCCCATCACATGTTCATGACCGGCATGGGCACGGCCATCAGCGCGTTTTTCCAGACGACGACGATGATCATTTCCATCCCGTCGGTGGTCATCTTGACGGCGTTGCTGTTGTCGTTGTGGGGCGCGTCAATCCGCTTCACGACGCCGATGCTGTTCGCGCTGGCGTTCCTGCCGATGTTCGGCATCGGCGGCCTGACCGGACTTCCACTGGGCCTCGCCCCCTCCGACATCCACCTCCACGATACGTACTACGTCATCGGCCACTTTCACTACGTCGTGGCGCCCGGGACGATCTTCGCGTTGTTTGCCGGCGTGTACTACTGGTTCCCCAAGGCGACGGGCAGGCGGATGAACGATCTGCTCGGGAAGATCCACTTCTGGGGCTCGTTCGTCTGCATCAACCTCGTCTTCATGCCGATGTTCATTCAGGGGCTCGGCGGCATGAACCGGCGGTTGTACGACGGCGGCATGCAATATGCCCACAACGCCGAGCTGCTCCACTGGAACGTGGTCATCGGTTTCGCTGCGTGGGGTCTCGGCCTGTTTCAGCTGCCGTTCATCGTGAACTTCTTCGCGAGCATCAAGTGGGGCGCTCTGGTGGACAGGAACCCATGGCAGGCGACCACGCTCGAGTGGTCGGCGCCGTCACCTCCGGGACATGGCAACTTCGTGACCGAACCGGTCGTCTACAGAGGGCCGTACGAGTACAGCGTGCCAGGCTCGTCGACTGACTTCACGCCGCAGTTCGAGCCGGAGCACGCGTAACGGACATGAACATTCCTTACACGGTCGAAGCGCGCCCGGACTCGGGCCTCGCGAACGGGAAGCTGGGAATCTGGCTGTTCCTCGCGTCGGAGGTCATGCTGTTCGGCGCGCTGTTTTCCACCTATATTCTGCTGCGCGTCGGCGCCGACACCTGGCCCCACGGGGAATTGAGCGTGCCCCTGGGCGCCGTCAACACCATCATCCTGATTGGCTCGTCGGTGACGATGGTCATGGCCTGGGCCTCGCTCAAGATGAACAACTGGGGCCGGCATCGCATGTTCCTGGCCCTCACGTTCCTGCTCGCCCTGGTCTTCCTGGTCAACAAGTATTTCGAGTACGAGGAACACTTGCTCGCCGGCGAAGGGCCCAATCACAACACGTTTCTGGCCATCTACTACACGCTCACAGGGCTTCACGGGCTCCACATCGTCGGCGGCATGATTGTGATGGGGTACTTCCTCGGGCCCGGGGCCGGGCTGTGGAAAAGAAATCCTGCGCAGTTCACCAACCGGATCGAGTATACGGGGTTGTACTGGCATTTCGTGGATCTCGTGTGGATCTTCCTGTTCCCGGTGCTGTACTTGTTGTAGTCGGGATGATCGTCGTCTTCGCCCTCGGGCGGGCCTTGTAGGAGAGCAATGCACCCGGATTCAGAGGACGTGCAAAAGAGCGTTCGCAGCTACATGATCGTGTTCGCCATGCTGATGGTCTTCACGCTCGTCACCGTCGGCGTCGCCCGCTTGAGCTTTGCGGTGCCGGTGGCCATTGCAGTCGCCCTCATCATCGCCGCGATGAAAGGGGCGATGGTCGCCGGCGTCTTCATGCACCTCAGTCATGAGAAGCGTTGGGTTTACGGTACGCTCGTGCTGACGGTCGTCTTTTTTGCCGCACTGTTGTTGCTGCCGGTGATCACCTCACTCGACAGCCTTGCGACCGGGAACCCGTGGGTCCGCTGACATGTCCCTGAGAGCGTTTCACCTGCTGTTCATCGCGCTGTCGATCGTGCTCGCGGCCTTTGTCGCGGCCTGGGCGCTCGGACAGTATCGGTCCGGACAGAGCGGCGGATATCTGTTGGCCGGAGCGGCGTCGCTTGCGAGCGCCGCGGCGCTTGCTGTCTACGCCAGCGCTTTTCAGCGGAAGACGAGGGGACTCTAACCGATGCGCGTATCAGTCATCACCCTGGTGCTGGTCGGCGCGCCGCAGATCGCGTTGGCCTGCCCGGTGTGCTTCGGCCAGAGCGATTCGCCACTGGCAGTCGCCACCAACATGGCGATTTTTTTCATGCTTGGCGTGACCGGTTCGGTGCTGGCAGCGTTCGCCAGCTTCATCTTGTACTTGAAGCGTCGAGCCAGCGCCTTGGATGCCGGCGAGGCGGTTCGAGGCGGGGCAAGCGACGACCGCCCTGCGACGACGCCATATGTCCTCAACGAGAAAGGGAGCGTTTGATGCTCGAGTGGCTGGGGCTTCCCGTGCAGGCGTCGGCGCACGCCGCCGAGCTCGATCACATGACGGTGCTCGTGCACTGGCTGATGCTGATCATGTTCGTGGGCTGGGGCGTTTTCTATCTGTTCGTCCTCGTTCGGTTCCGCAAAGGCGCCAATCCCCAGGCGAGCTATTCGGGTGCGAAAGGCAAGGTCGCGAAGGGCACCGAAATCCTGGTCGCGATAGTCGAAATCGTGCTGCTCGTGGGATACGCCATTCCTGCGTGGGCTACGCGTGTGCGGGAGCTCCCGAGTGGCAGCGGAGCCGTCATCGTTCGCGTCGTTGCGGAACAGTTCGCGTGGAACGTCCACTATCCAGGCCGCGACGGGATGTTCGGGCGAGCCGATGCGAAGCTGGTGACGGCGGAGAACCCACTGGGGCTCGATCGCGGCGATCCGAACGCGAAAGACGACATCGCGACGATCAACCAGCTGAACCTGCCGATCGACCGGCCCGTTCTCGTGCATCTCTCGAGCAAAGATGTAGTCCACAGCTTTGGCCTCTACGAAATGCGCGTCAAGCAGGATGCGATTCCCGGTGTGGAGATCCCGGTCTGGTTCATCCCCACCCGCGCCGGAAATTACGAGATTGCCTGTTCGCAGTTGTGCGGCCTGGGCCACTATCGGATGCGCGGGTTCGTCACCGTTCAGAGCCAGGCTGAGTTCGATGCGTGGATGGGTGAGCAGGAAAAAGAGCTCGCTGCGTTACAACTCAGATAACCGAACGGCACTTCGAGGCGGCACCTCCCGCCCTTCCCGCCAGGTCATTCGCACCATCGACGCGCATGCCGCGGGCGGCTCGGTCCGGCTGATTGTCGACGGCTTCCCGAGTCCACCCGGTCGGACGATGCTCGAGAAACGGGATTGGCTGGTCAGCCATACCGATCACTGGCGTCGCGCGCTCATGCTCGAGCCACGCGGCTACACCGACTTGTGCGGGGCGCTTTTCACCGAGCCCGTATCTCCGGGATCCCACGCCGGTTTGCTCTTCATGAACAGCCATGGCTACGCGACGATGTCGGGCCACACCGTCATCGCGGCTCTGACCATAGCGCTCGAGCGCGGGTTGATCATGCCGGGCGGCGACGGTAGGGAGGTGAACGTCGATACGCCGGCCGGAACAATTCGCGCGCGGGCCACGATAGTGTCAGAAGAGGGAAGGGAGGGACGGGGAAGAGTCGGACGCCTTGCGTTTGTGAACGTGCCGTCGTTTGTTGTGCACGCTGGCCTGCCCGTCTCGGTCGGCCAGAAGAGCATCCGCGCCGACGTCGCGTTCGGTGGCGCATTCTACGCGGTCGTCGACAGCGAGATGATGGGGCTCCCGATCGATGGGCTGCACCTGCCGCAGCTGCGCAGAGCCGGCGTGGAGATCGCGAGGGCGATCGAGACGGCACACCACGTGAGTCATCCTCTCGAGCCGATGCTGCGGGGGATTGAGGGGACCATATTCACCGCGCCGCCCCACGACGAGCAGTCGGCCTTGAGGAACGTCACCATTTCCGCGTCCGCCCAGGCTGACCGGTCGCCGGGCGGCACCAGCACGGCCGCCGTGATGGCGATCGTGGATGCCATGGGGTTGATGACTGCCGACACATCGTTTACACACGAGGGAATCATCGGCACGCGCTTCACAGGCCGGATCGTCGGGCGTACGACGGTGGGTGACTACTCGGCGATCGTGCCCGAAATCGAAGGTAGTGCCTGGATCACGGGCGAGCACGCGTTCTTCATGGATGAGAGCGATCCGCTGAAGGAAGGATTTCGGCTGTAGCGTTCGGTGTCAGGCGGGCTGATCGAGAAAGGTGCGCGCCAGACGTCCGAGCAGGACGCCGAGCGGCTCGCGGTCGATCGCGAATACCCCCAGCTCTGGTGACCAGGGGAGCTTGTAGCTCTTGCCCATTGCGGACACCCAGACCTGCCGGACCGGCGTGTTCGGCGACACCACGAACTTCGTCTCGCGCGGCTCCTCGAAGACCAGATTGAGCACACCGTTCTGCAGCTCGACCTCGAACCCGGCCTCGTCGGCCAGGTCCATCAGATCGCGCCGGGCCTGTTCCAGCGCCTCGTCGCTCCTCAGTCGAAACTCCTGCTCGGAGAGGGCCACGCGGTTACGGTCTTCCGGCCGGGGCGGCCACGTAACTGCGGCGCGAGCGTGCGGTCATGCCTCGCTGTTTCACGCGGACCGACAGCTGATGCACCTTCCCGTCGAGCACCGTCGGTGTGAAGCCCATCACGTACTGCGCATGCAGCTCCTGCGCAACGCGCGTGAAGGTGGGGGCCAGCTCGGCCGTCTTCTTCAGCTCGAAATAGCCGCCGCCGGTTTCATCGGCGATCTTTCGCAGTCCGCTGTCTGGCGCGCTGCGCACCATGCGCTCGCCGTTGAAGTAATTGCTTTCGAGGCCGATGGCGTACACCATCGCGTCATCGGCGCGCGCCCGATCGATGACGGTGCCGAATTTCGCGCGACTGTTCGTGTCGTCGCCGTCGGTGAACACGAGCACTACGCGACGCCCTTCGATCCCCTTCAGCTCATCGATGCTGAGGAGCACGGCATCCCACAATCGTGTGCCGTTGCCGAAATCGAGCTGCCGCGTTTCCCCGATGAGCTGATCGCGGTTGTTGATGAAGTGTGCCGAGATCTCGACTTTGTCGTTGAAGGCGCCGACCCGCGCCTTGTCGTCGGGCAGCAGCCTCAGGAAGAATTGCTCCGCGGCGTCCTTCAGCAGCGAAATCGACCCGGTCATGCTGCCGCTCGTATCGAGCATGACGACGACGGTGATGGGCTGAATGACGTTTTCGAAGTTGACGATCGTCTGGGGCTTCCCGTTGTCGAGGACTTCGAAGTCGGCCTCCTCAAGGTCGGGAACGAGCCGTCCGTCCGGGTCCGAGACGGTGACGAACAGCGACACCACCTCCGTCCCGGATCGAAACGTCGGCCCCTGGCCCAGGAGCGCGACCGACGCGAAGCAGGCGAACGCCAGCGCGAGCGACAGATGCGGGCCGTGAACCGGCAAGGACATGGTTCGAGCTTACCTCAAGGCGCCGCGGCGAACGGAGCGGAATGCGGCGGCACGCCGGGCGGGATCGCGGCGAACCGGGACGCTTGACTCGCGGCCCGCCGCCGGCATACACTCGATGCACATTCTGAGACTGAGTCTCAATTTCGAAGGCTCCTCCCCATGATGCAGGCGTTCGTCATCACGCTCCGCGAAGGCATCGAGGCGTTTCTGATCGTGGCCATCAGCCTGGCCTTCCTGCGGCGGTCGGGCCGGACCGAGCTCATCCGCGCGGTTCACTGGGGCATTGGCGCGGCCCTCGCCGTCAGCGCCGCCGGCGGCTATCTACTCTACAACGCGTCGAATCAGGAGTGGCTCGAAGGACCGCTCGCCATCATCGCCGCGGCCTCGGTGCTGTGGCTGACCGTGCACATGTGGCGCGCGGGGCGCCACCTGAAAGGCGACATCGAGCAACGCCTCCAGTCGTCGGGTGCGCGCGCCGGCGCCGCGGCTTTCCTCGGCGTGTTTCTCTTCACGGCCTTGATGATCAGTCGGGAGGGTATGGAAACCGTGCTGCTGCTGTTCCAGCTGCAGCAGGCCCCCTCGCTCGTCGTCGGTGCCCTGCTCGGCCTCGTGGGGGCATCGCTGGTCGCCGTCCTGTGGTCGCGATACGGCCATCGGGTCTCCTTGACGCTGTTCTTCCAGATGACCGCCATCTTCCTCTTCGTCTTCGTGATTCAGCTGTTCATCTACGGCATCCACGAGATGTCGGAACAGAGCTTTCTGCCCTACAGCGCCGCGATCCACGAAGCGACCGAAGCGTGGGGACCAGAGAGCCTGTTTGGTCACGTCCTGACCTACATGCTGGTCATCGCGCCGCTGGCCTGGCTCGTGATCAGGAGAGTCTCGATTCCCCAGAAGGCATATCCAACCGCTTCGTCTGCCGCCCACTGAGCGAACACGATAGAATCGTCGCGTGTCGCTGCCCGAGGGCCCGCGCGCACGGCGTCGTTACGTCGACTGGGCGCGGGGTCTCGCCGTGCTCCTCATGCTCGGGTGGCATACGGCCGACGCTTGGACACGGCTCGGCGACCGTCACTCGCAGGCATTCAGCTGGCTGCTGATTCTCGGCGGATTCGCGGCTCCCCTGTTCCTCTGGTTAGCCGGCCTCTGCGTCGCGTTGTCCGCCTCCCAAAAAGCCGAGGCTGGAGAGCCGCGTCGGGACGTCGCCGCGGCAGTCTGCCGACGCGGGCTCGAGATATTCATCCTCGCGTTCCTCTTTCGCCTTCAGGCTTTCGTCGTCAGCCCCGGCAACCATCCCGTTTCGATCTTTCGTGTCGACATCCTCAACGTGATGGGGCTCGCGATTGTCGGGGCGGGCCTTCTCTGGATGCTGGCGACCGGTTCGACCGGCCGGGCGATCTGGTATGGGGCGCTCGCCTCGGGCATCGCCTTGATGACGCCAATCGCGCGCACGACGGCGAGCGTGGACGTGTTGCCGACGTGGGTGCAGTGGTATCTGCGGCCAGCGGGAGATCTCACCACCTTCACGATGTTGCCGTGGTCCGGATTCGTCCTGGCCGGCGCGGCCTGCGGGGTCGTGCTGGGGACCAGCCATGACATCCGTGCGGAGCATCGCACCCAGCTGGCGTTTGGGCTGGTCGGCGCCTTTCTGGTTGGACTGGGGCAGCAGCTCTCGACTCGACCGAGCATCTACGTGGAGTCGAATTTCTGGAACAGTTCGCCAACCTGGTTTGCGATGCGGGTCGGCATCCTGATGATTGGTGTCGCGGTCCTTCATTTTCTCGTCGAGGCCGGCGCGCGTGCGAATCTGACGTGCCGGCCGCTCGAGCGCCTTGGACGGAGCTCGCTGTTCGTCTACTGGCTGCACGTCGAACTCGTCTATGGCTACGCGACATGGCCGCTGCGGCGCCGGCTCCCGCTCTGGGGCACGCTCGTGGCGTTCGTCGCCTTCAGCCTGCTGATGTACGGAGCCGTCGTCGTCCGTAATCGCGTCGGAGATAGCCTGCGCCTCGGGCGACGCCGACCCGCGCCCCAAACGGCTCCCCGCCTGATTGTGGTCGAATGACCTAGTTAATAGTCTGTTGTTCTTCCAAAACTAGCGTGCAAACGCCCTAAGATATAAATATATTGAAATCAGGTATTTACAGATGTTCCTGATAGTCGCCGCTTTGTCGGGTACCCGGAAATCGGCGAAAAAATCGTTGAGATGCTCAGCGCTCGCTCGGTACAATTCGCCTCTTTGGGGTGCCATCGGAGAGAGGTCCAGGGGCGCGGGCTGAACCTATGATCAACGTTGCCGCAATAAGAATGCAGCAGTTCGGGGTGCAGTTCTACCAGGCCTCCCTTACGGCCGGCGACATCGACAAGCTGGTGCGGTTCGAAGTGTTGAGCTACGCCGAGGGCACCCAGCCGCCCGTTCGCGGCGGCAAGCAGAAAACCGCACCAGGGGCGCCGGTGTCGAAAGTCAACTGGGACCTGCTCGAGCGTCGAATTGCCTCGAGCGAGAAGGCTTATCAGCGTCAGATCATTCGTCGGAAGATTGACGAGTTGGTTCAATATTACGAACAGTGCCGCCAGGCGCGCGACCTGCCTTCAATTCCAGGCGCCGTCATTATTTCGTGCGACGAGAAGCTGACGTTCCAGCCCTCCGACGACGATCCGCGGGTCGGGATCCTGAAGGTGCCGGAGCGCGAAGGAATTCTCCGAGCCATCGACGGGCAACACCGCCTGCTGGCGCTTCACGCGGACATCGACCGTTTTCAGGGAGAAGACTTCTCCGTGCCGGCGGTCATCTTCGATCGACTGCCCGAAGACCATGTCGTTCAGATGTTCGTGACGATCAACGCCAAGCATACGCGGTTGAACGCGTCGCACCTCGTCAGTCTGTCCGGCCGTCAGCTCTACAGGGACGAAAATCTCGCGACGGCACACGATGTCGTCCGCGCGCTCAACGATCGCGAGGACTCGCCCCTCTACGACGAGATCAAGCTGCTCGGTGTGGGTCGCGGACGCGTGGCGCAGGCGCCGCTTGCACAAGAGCTCAAGAAGATTTTCGCCGCCGACGTGTTCAGCGGCCGCCGGTCCGGGGACATGCACGAAGAAGCCCGGAAATTCTTCGTGAACTACTTCAAGCAGATCGCGCTCGTCTTTGGCGGCGCCTGGAACGGCCGCAAGTACAGTATCAAGAGCGCTTCCGCTCTGCGGGCGTTCGTTCGCGTGGCTCCTGACGTCATCAGGCGGCTCGACCAGGATCATGCCGATCGGTCGGATTTTCGCGCCATCGGCCGCGCCATTGCCCCCTGGGGGCGTCGCATCGGCGACGTCAGGTTCGAGACCGAGGGCGCCTGGAAGCGGAGTGGCACGACCGTCGACTCCCTTGCCAAAGAGCTCCGCCTCGCTCTTCAGTATCCGGAAGGCGCCGCGGTGTGATCCTCCGGCGGTCACCATTCATCATCTGCTGACGAATCTGTAACCGTCACGACAAAGTCGTCGCTCGCGCCCCGCGAAATCAAAGGTCAAAATGTTTGCGCCGCCGCGATTTTCGGGGCGATTCGTCAGTCGTCTGGCCGGCGATGCCAGGCATACACATTGCCTAAACAACGAACAGGTCGCCGGTCTGATTACGGCAGGGCGCCGTGAATTGCTGGGGGAGCCAGACCGGTGGAGCAGAGGGGCACCGCATTCCGCGGTGCCCTTTTGTTTGTACCGCGCCAGAGTCCGCTGCCCCGCATTTCTGCGCGCGCCGCGTCCCCGCGCGCCCCCTCTTCTTCGTATTCTTCATGGCTTCGTGATAAACAGTCGGCTACAGCAGTCGCCGTTTGATGCGCATCGATCTCAACGCGGACGTCGGCGAGTCGTTTGGAGCCTATACGTTCGGCCAGGACGCCTCGTTGATGGCGTCGATCACGTCGGCCAACATCGCCGCCGGGTTTCACGCTGGAGACCCGACGGTGCTCCGCACGACCATTCGCCTCGCCAAAGCCCATGGTGTGGCGATCGGCGCGCATCCCGGGTTTCCCGATCTCGCGGGCTTTGGCCGCCGCGAGCTTGGAGTCACGCCACAGGAAGCCGAAGACTTCATCCTCTACCAGATTGCCGCGGTCGCGGGCATCGCCCGAGCCGAAGGCGCCGAGCTGTCGCACGTCAAGGCGCACGGCGCACTGTACAATCGCGCCGCACGCGATCGACCGCTCGCTGACGCTGTGGCCCGGGCTGTCGCGGCCTTCGACCGATCCCTGGTGCTGTTCGCTCCGCCCCGGTCGGCCCTGTTCGACGCGGCACGCGAGGCAGGGCTGCGCGTCGCCGTCGAAGGGTTCGCCGATCGCGCCTACGAGTCGACCGGTCAGCTTGTTTCACGTCAGAAGGCAGGCTCGGTCATCCATGACCTCGCCATCGTCGTGAGCCGTGCCGTTCGGATGGTGACCGAACGCGTCGTGTTCGGCCTCGACGGTTCGGTTGTGCCGCTCGAGCTCGATACGATGTGCATTCACAGCGACACGCCAGACGCCGGTCGCCTGGCGGCCGCGGTCCGTCACGCGCTCGAGACGGCTGGTGTGGCCGTGAGGCCAGTCAGGGAGCCTCGCCGTGTGGCTTGACTGGTGGCACGCCGCCGATCGTCGGGCGCGCAGAGCATTCATGGCCGCGTCACTGGGCTGGATGCTGGACGCGTTCGACGTGATGCTCTTTGCGATCGTGGTGGCTTCCCTCATCGAGGATCCAACGCTCAATCTCTCGTTGTCGGCTGCGGGGATGCTCGGCTCGCTCACGCTCGTCAGCGCCGCCGTCGGCGGTATCGGCTTTGGCGTGCTCGCCGATCGATTTGGTCGGAAACGGGCGCTGATGGCCGCGGTTCTGCTGTATTCGATCTTCACCGCGGCGTGCGGCTTCGCTCAATCGGCGCTGCAGCTCGCCGTGTTCCGGGTCTTTGTCGGCCTGGGCATGGGAGGCGAGTGGGCCACGGGAGCGGCGCTCGTCTCGGAATGGTTCCCGCCTGCGCATCGCGGAAAGGCGCTGGCTTTCGTTCAGAGCTCGTGGGCGATCGGTTACGGCGCGGCCGCGCTCGTCAACATGCTCGTGTTGCCGTACTGGGGGTGGAGGGGTGTTTTCTTCGTCGGCGTCCTGCCAGCCCTCTTTACGATTTGGATCCGACACGGCGTCGAAGAATCGTCGCTCTGGCGCTCGAGCGTCCCAGCCGATCGCGGCCGGATGAGCGCCATTTTTGCCCCACCAGTCGGTCAGCTCACTCTGGTCCTCACGCTGATGAATGCCTTCACCTTGTTCGGCTGGTGGGGGCTGAACGCTTGGGTGCCCGCGTATCTTCGTTTGTCACCGGCTGAGGGCGGCATCGGCCTCACCTCGTCGACGATGTCGCTGTTCGTCATCGCCATGCAGGTCGGGATGTGGTTCGGTTACGTCAGCTTCGGGTTCTTCGCCGACGGCATCGGACGCAAGCGCGCGTATGTCTTCTACGTGATCTGCGCGAGCGTGCTGCTGCCGATTTACGGGCTGGTGCGCGACCCGGCGCTTCTGCTGGTGCTCGGTCCGCTCGTGGCTTTTTTCGGGACGGGATATTTCAGCGGTTTCGGCGCGGTGACGGCCGATTTCTATCCGACGGCCGTTCGCGCCACAGCGCAGGGGTTTACGTACAACACGGGTCGGCTCGTGAGCGCCGCGGCCCCGTTCGTAGTCGGGTCTCTGGCGGCGACGCACGGGTTCGGCGTCGCTTTTCTGGTCAGCGGAGCGGCGTTTCTCGCGGCGGCGATTGTCTGGATCTGGATTCCAGACGGCGGCCGCCGCGAGATCGTCACTAATCAGCGGGAGCGCGGACTACCGACTACGGCAGCTTGACCTCGTAGGTCTTGTCCGGCAGCTGTTCGCGGTACTGTTTGTGGCAGCCGCCGCAAGTGCCCGTCACGCCGGCCACCGCTTTTTCGAGCGCCGCCGCATCCTTCTTCGTCGCGGCCGCTTCGAGCTCGAGCGCCGCTTTCGCACCGTTCCTTGCCATTTGCGCCGCGGCATCGACCTTCTTGTGGGTGAAGAACGCATCGATGTACGCGTAGTTCGCCTTGTAAGTGGCGACCGTGGCGAGGGCCGCGTCAAAATTGTTGGCCTTCTGCGCTTCCCTGACGGCGGCATTCGCGGCAGCATTCGCGTTCATGACCGCTTTCATCGCATCCGACGGCTTCTCGTTGGCCGCCAGCAGGTTGACCCCAAAGGCGACTACGACCGCCAGCATCGACAAACCGAATCTACGCATAGATCCTCCTAAAGGAATCCGTAAGGTGCCCTAGTATAGATCGCCGCCGCTGAAACGTTCGTACCCACTTGTTGCAATCCGTACCTCGTCCGTCTACGCCTGTCCATCCCTCAGCGCCCGTCGGAGGACTTTGCCGACCATCGTCTTGGGCAGCTCTGTCCGGAACTCTATATGCGACGGTGATTTGTAGGGTGCGAGACGGTCGCGGCAGAAGGACCGCAGCTCCTGATCCGTCACAGCTTTACCTGCGCGGAGGACGACCCAGGCCTTGACGGCTTCTCCCCGGACGCGATCGGCGATGCCCGCCACGCCGACTTCGGCCACCGCTGGGTGAGCGGCCAGCACCTCTTCGACCTCCCGGGGCCACACCTGAAAGCCGCTCGTCTTGATGAGGTCTTTCTTGCGATCGACGATGAAAACGTAGCCTTCAACGTCGATATATCCCAGATCGCCGGTGTGGAGCCAGCGCCTGACGCCGGACTCGTCGAGGTGTTCACGAAGCATGCTGGAGGTTTCGTCGGGCTGGTTCCAGTATCCACGCATCAATTGGCGCGCGGAGAACGCGATCTCGCCGACTTCGCCGGGCGGCATTTCTCTGATCCCTTCGTCGCTGTCGAAGATCCGCACCTGAACGTCCGGGAGCGGCATTCCTACCGACCCGATCTTGTTCGGACCCTTCACGGGATTGACGCAGAGAGCCATCATGGCCTCGGTCAGAGAATATCCTTCGACGAGTCGGCCACCGGTCATCGATTCGAAGCGGTTCTTCGTCTCGGCGAGAAGCGGCGCCGCGCCGGACAGACAGACCTTGATCGACTTGAAGTCGACTTTCCCGCGCTGAACGTCCCGGTGATTCAACAGTGCGATGTACAGCGTCGGCACACCCACGAAGAAAGCCGGCTTGACCCGGCGAATCGTCCGAATCACATCGGCGATATCACGCGGGTTCGGGACGATCGCCATCGCGCTCCCGTTGATGAACGCGAGGGACTGCACACCGAGGTTTCCGTACACGTGGAACATGGGCAGCGGCAGCATGAAAACGTCGCGTTCGCGACTGATCACCGATTGCAGCCAGGCGCCTTCCTGCAGACCGGCGATGACATAGGCCTGATGCCTGCCGACGACTCCTTTGGGAGAGCCGGTCGTCCCGCCGCTCATCAACAGGACCGCGTCATCCTCGGGCGTGACGACCGCGCGGTCGAAAGGCCGGCCGCGATGTTCGCGCAGTAGAGCGCTGAAATCGCGGTCGCCCGGCGCGAGCGTGACCCGATCTCCGTCTCGCTTTTCGCGGACAAGGGTGAACAGCAGTTTCAGCAGCGGCGGAAAGTGGTCCTTGATGTTGGTCGCGACGACCCGCACCAGCGGAGTCCGCGGCTGCACGCGCTTGACCCGCTGGTAGAAGCGGGTCAACGTGACGATGATTTTGATCCCCTGGTCGCGAAGCGGCGCCTCGAGCTCCTGTTCTCCGTAGATTGGATTGAGGGGCGCCACGATGGCGCCGAGCTTCCAGGAACCGAGCTCGGCGATGAAAAACTGCGGGCAATTGGGAAGGAGCAGACCGACGCGATCTCCCGGCTTGACGTCCAGCGACTGGAAGGCGGCTGCGCACGCGTCGCTCAGTTGATCGAGCGCCTGATAGCTGAGCGTGCCTCCTTTGTACAAGAGCGCTGGCTGCCCTGGACGCTCGCGGACGTTGTCGGCGAGGTAGTCGAGAAGCGTTCGGTTCGGGTAGGGTTCGAGAGTTGCCGGGACGTCAGGGTCGTAGTGAGAAAGCCAGGGGGCAGGATCCATCTAGCCGAGCAGCATCGACAGAAGAGCCTTCTGTCCGTGAAGCCGATTCTCCGCCTGGTCGAACACGACAGACGCCGGCGACTCGAAAACCTCTGCCGTGACCTCTTCGCCCCGGTGGGCCGGCAGGCAGTGCATGAAGAGCGCATCGGGCTTGGCGGCGGCCATGAGCGCGCTGGTCACCTGGTACGGGGCGAACACACTCCGACGCACGTCCGCTTCGGCTTCCTGTCCCATCGAGGTCCAGGTATCAGTGTACACGGCATCAGCGCCGCGAACCGCGGCCGTCGGATCGGTGAACAGCCGCAACCGTGCGCCGTGCATCGCGGCCTTCGCCGCCTGCTGGACGATTGATGACGGCAGCTCGTATCCTCGGGGGCTGGCAAGATGACAGTGGACGCCGCAGAGCGCCGACGCGTGCGCGAGCGAGGCGGCGATGTTGTTGCCGTCGCCCACGAACGCCAGCGTGCGGCCGGTCAGCGTGCCGAATCGTTCTTTCAGCGTGACGAAGTCGGCAATCGCCTGGCAGGGGTGCTGCTGGTCGCTGAGCGCGTTGATGACGTGCAGCCGGCTGGCCGCTGACGCAAACTCTTCGAGCGTTTGCTGGGAAAACGTCCGGATGACCACCGCGTGCACCCAGCGCTCCAGATTTCTGGCGACGTCGACGATCGGCTCACGCAAACCGAGTGCTGCGTCGGATTGCAGCGCGATCACGTCGCCGCCCAGTTCGCGGACCGCGATTTCGAAGGTGGTGCGCGTCCTGAGTGAGGGTTTCTCGAAGAGCATCGCCACGTGACGTCCGGCGAGAGCCGCTGAGGTTCCGGCCTTGGGCCCGAGGGGGCGCTCCGCCTTCATCTGAAGTGCGAGTTCGAGGCAGCGCTCGAACTCGAGGGCGTCGAAATCGATGACCGACAGGAAGTCCTTCGGGTGGGCAAGGGCAGCGTCTGGCATGGCTAGGTTCTGTAGTCCGCGTTGATCCGGACGTACTCGGCGCTGAGGTCGCAGGTCCACACGGTGGAGGACGCCGGGCCGGCACCGAGATCCACCGACAGCGCGATATCGGTGCCTTTGAGGTACGTCGCCGCTTCGTCAGCCGCCTCGTCGTGGGGCTGTCCGTCCTTGAACAGCATCGTCGGACCAATCATCACCGCCGCCCGGGACAGGTCGAACGCGACGCCCGAGCGCCCGGCGACGGCAATGAGCCGGCCCCAGTTGGGATCGCCGCCGTGGATTGCCGTCTTGACGAGCAGCGAGTTGGCGATAGCTTTTGCCGCCTTCCGCGCCTCGGCGGCGGACGCGGCGCCCGACACCGTGACGGTCACGAGTTTGGTCGCACCCTCGCCGCCCCGAACGATACCGAGCGCCAGTTCGTGACAGACGGCGCGCAATCCCTGCATGAACGCGACGTAAGAGCTCTCGTCCACGCGGGCGCCGCCAGCGCCATTCGCCAGCAGCATGACCGAGTCGTTGGTCGAGCACTCACCATCCACCGTGATCGCGTTGAACGTCTCGTCCACGGCTTCACGCAAAGCGCGGGCGAGAAGCGGCTGAGGCACGGCAGCGTCCGTGGTGATGAAGCCGAGCATGGTGGCCATCATGGGCTCGATCATCCCGGATCCCTTGGCCATGCCGCCAATCCGCACTTGACGGCCGCCCAGTCGCACTTCCGTCGCGGCTTCTTTAGGAAACGGATCCGTCGTCATGATGGCCCGGGCGGCGGCCGATCCCTGGTCGTTGGCGAGACCGCGCACGGCGGCCGGCAACGCCGCGCAGATCTTCTCAATCGGCAGCGCCACCCCGATGACACCGGTAGACGCCACGAGCACCTCGGGAACGGCGCAGTTCACGAGCGCGGCCGTCTGGGCGGCCATCTCGTACGCCGCCTTCAATCCCTGCTCCCCGGTGCATGCGTTCGCGCATCCGCTGTTCACCACGATGGCGCGGGCCGTGCCACCGCTCGTCTTCAGATGCTCGCGCGAGACGATGACGGGCGCAGCCTGAGCGCGATTGATCGTGAACACTGCCGCTGCGGTGGCGGGAGTGTCTGAAACCAGCAGTGCGAGATCGAGGCCGCGATTCGCCTTGATGCCTGCACTCGAACCAGACGCGCGATAGCCCAGGGGGGTCGTGATGCCGCCGATTCCGACACTCGCGCTCATGCGTAACGGCCGACCGCGGGCTCGTGCGCCGGTGTGCGGTCTCCCTCGTAGGCCGAGTCGATCGGGACCACCATCGCGTACTGTCCGCACTGGCGAAACAGCGGGCACTTGACGCAGTCGGTCGTCACCTTCTCGAGCAGCCAGGTGTGTGGAACGATCGAGAATCCCATCGGAATGAAGTAGGCCGGGGCATGCGTGAACGCACACAGCTTGTCGAAGCCTTCGGCCCGCGCACGCCGGCGCAGTTCGTCGACGATCATCGTCCCGACGCCGTGGCCGCGTTCGCCAGGGTCGACGACCAGTGAGCGCACCTCGGCAACGTGCGCGCTGAGCGCCGCCAGCTCGGCGCAGCCGACGATGCGACGGCCGCGCGTCGCCACCACGAATCGACCGGCGTGGATCTTCAGCTCGCCGAGCGTCCGCGGCAGCAGGTGGCCCTCCTCGAGGTTGGCGGAAATCAGGGTGTGGAGCGCTCGTGCTTCGGAGGTCGTCGCCGAGCGCAGCATGACGGCACTTCGTGGTTTCATTCAGCGGCTCCTACGGCGGAAAACGCCGCGTCGAGACGGCCGAGTGCCTCGTCGATCTCCGTCTCGGTAATCACCAGCGCCGGCAGCAACCGCACGACCGTTTCCGCCGTGCGGTTGACGATGACGCCCCGTGCCAGACCCTGCTCGACGACCGGCGTGGCGTCACGCGTCAACTGGAGGCCCCACATCAAACCCGCGCCCCTCACTTCTTTGATCAAGGGATGTTTCGACGCCATCGCGCGGAGGCCCCGCTCCAGATGGTCGCCGACCCGGGCCACGCGAGCGAGCAGTCCGCCGCGGTCGAGCTCGTCGAGGAAGCAGAGAGCGGCTCGACACGCCAGCAGGTTCCCGCCGTACGTGCTGCCGTGGTCTCCGAAGGCAATCGTGTCGGCCACCTCCTGGCTGACCAGCGCTGCGCCGACCGCCACGCCGCCGCCGAGCGCCTTCCCGATGGAGATGAGGTGCGGGTGGAGACCCAGGACCGGTCCGTAGAACGGGTAACCGGTGCGCCCCAGCCCGCTCTGCACTTCATCGGCAATCACGAGGGCGCCGGTCCGTGACGAGGCCTCGATGATGGCCAAGGCGAAAGCCGGGGTCAGCGGACGAACTCCACCCTCGCCCTGCACCGGCTCCGCGATGATGGCCGCTGTCGCTTGGGAGACAGCAGCCAGCAATGCTTTCGGGTCGTCGGCCGGGACAAAGCGAACGCCGGGCACCAGCGGTTCGAACGGAGTGCGGTAGTGTTCGTTGGACGTCACGGACAGCGCCCCGAACGTTCGTCCGTGAAAAGAGTTTTCCAGGGCGATGATTTCGGCGCGCGGTTCGCCGCGCGTATACCAATACCGCCGCGCGAACTTCAGGCAGGCCTCGACGGCCTCGGTCCCGCTGTTGCAGAAGAAGGCGCGCGGCAGCCCCGACAGGCTCGCCAGACGTTCGGCGAGCTGCCCCTGGTAGGGGTGGTAGAACAGATTGGAGGTGTGGATGAGAGTCTGCGCCTGTTCTGCGATCGCTCGCGCAAGGCCGGGATGGCCGTGCCCGAGAGAAGCGACGCCAATGCCCGACAGCAGATCAAAGTACTCGCGTCCCTCGGCGTCGTACAACTTCACGCCCTGGCCGCGCACGAACGTGATCGGCGCACGCCGGTAGGTCTGCAGAACGTGTCGCGATTCGAGCGCCTGAATCTCGTCGATGGTTGTGCTCTCCATATGTCTCGGAGGGCGTGAAGCCCCCCGCTCCTTCTCTCAGTCGGGCTGCTAGCGGCGCACGCTCTCCGGTAGCCGATCGCCCGCGTACGTGTTCCGCCCCGTGACTCGCGTCGAGCCGGGCGGTACTTCGCCCTTGGCCGCGGCGACAATTGCCGAGTCATCGCGACCATCGATGATGACGGCATCTCCCACGCCGGCGGCTACCGCCTGCTCGCAGGCACGCAGCTTGGCGACCATGCCCGCCGTTGCCGTGCCGTCTGAGACCAGCCGCTCAATCGCCGCCTGGTCCAGCAGAGCCCGCGTCGACCCATCCGGCCCCAGCACGCCAGCGGTGGTTCCCGCGATGACCAGCCTGTTCGCCCCGAGCCGTGCCGCCAGATGGCCGGCCAGTGTGTCGGCGTTGACGTTCAGCAGATCGCCGTTGCGCGTCATCCCGATGCAGGCGACAACCGGCAGGAACCCGTTGCCGAGGAGTGTGGCCAGAAGGGTCGTATCCGACGAGGAATTCGGAATGCCGACGCGTCCCAGGTCCACGGCGCGGCCGTCGACGGCCTGGTGGATTGGCGCCGGGTCCGACAACCCGCAACCCGCATCTGCACCGGTCAATCCGACGGCTCGGACTCCCGCCGCGGTCAATGCGGCAACCAACCGTGTGTTGATGGATCCGGCCAATACTCCAACCACCACGTCCAGCGTCGCTTCGTCTGTAATGCGCAAGCCGTCGACTTGACGCGTCTCGATGCCCGCTGCCTTCAGCGCGCGGTCGATTTCTTTGCCGCCGCCGTGAACGACGACCGCCGCGAACCGGGGATCTTCACGGGCGACCCGTGCCACGGCGGAGACGACAGTGTCGAGGCGAACCCGATCCTCGAGGAGTTCGCCGCCGAATTTCAGGACAAGACTCACAGAGCTCACAGCAGACCTGTTCGGTCGTCGAGCCCCAGCATGACGTTCATGTTCTGGACCGCCTGCCCCGACGCCCCCTTCAGCAAGTTGTCGATGACCGAGACGAGAATGGCACGGCCCGAGGGGTCCACGCGCCAGCCGATGTCGCAGAAGTTTGTATGCGCGACCTGCTTGATCTCGGGCATGGCGCCCCCGGTGAGGCGCACGAACGTCTCGTTGCGGTACGCGCCCTCATACAAGTCGCCGAGGGCCGCCTCGGTCGTTCCAGGGGCGACGCGGACGTAGATCGTTGCCATCAGGCCCCGGTCGAGTGGCACCAAGTGAGGCGTGAACGTGAGATTCGCGGATCCACGCAGCCCCTGTTCAATTTCGGCCGCGTGCCGATGGTTGAACACGCCGTACGCGGACAGATTGCCATGACACTCCGAGAAATGTGTCCGCTCCGTCGGCGTCTTTCCGGCTCCGGACACGCCCGACTTGGCGTCGACGATGATGTCGGCGTCGGCGAGAAGCAGGCCGGCGGCGACAAGGGGGGCGAGTGCCAGCAGCGAGGCCGTCGGGTAGCAGCCCGGATTGGCGACGAGGCGCGCGGCCCGAACGTTCGTGCGATCGAGCTCGGTGAGACCGTACGCCACACCCGTGGGGACGGCATGAGTTTCGGGATACCAGCGCGCGCGCGCCGTCTCGTCGCGCAGGCGAAAGGCGCCGGAGAGGTCGATGACGCGCACGCCCGCGTCGACGAGCGAGGGGGCGATCTCGGCCGCTGCCTTGTCGGGCAGCGCCAGGAAGATCAGATCGGCCATGCCGGCGAGCCCATCGGTGGAGAGAGGCACGATCTCCCCATCCCAGATTCGGGCGAGCGCCGGCAGACGTCGCAGCGCGGTGCCGCTCGTCCCGGAGGACGTCGCCGCGGTGACCGTGACCGCCGGATGGCGACCGAGCAGCCGCAGGAGCTCCTGGCCGGTGTAGCCGGTGGCGCCGGCCACGGCCACGCGCGTGCCGGCCGTCACGGGACTCTTTCCACCCGGTGACGACCCGCGCTCGTCCGATCTCGCCGGCTGCGATCCGGCTGGTGTGACGGTATGCATAAAAAAGGATAATTATACATGTCTGGTCGTTTGGCGCAAGGAAAATCGATGTATAATCATCCACTCGAGATGAAGGCACGCCGTCAGTCTGTGATTCTGGAACTGATCGACCGCGACCCGCTCCACAGTCAGGAGCAGTTGCGTCGCCGGCTGCGGCAACGGGGATTCGACGCCACGCAGGCGACCATCTCCCGCGACATCGCTGACCTCGGGTTGGTCAAGCGGGCCGGCGACGGCGCCTATCAGCGGCCCGGCGTGGACGCCACCAATCCGGAAACGGCGCTCACAGCCCTCGAGCGAGCCATCGCGAGCTTTCTGCGCAGCCTGGATCGCGTGCAGCAGCTCGTGGTCGTCCGGACGGGACGCGGACAGGCGCAGGCGCTCGCCGAGGCGATTGATCGCGCGCAGCTTCGAGAGGCGGTGGGCTCGATTGCCGGTGACGACACGATTCTCGTCATCGCGCGCGGCGCGCGCCCGGCCGCGGCGCTCGTCAGGCGTCTCGAAACCTACGCCGCCAGATCGCGCTGACCATGCGAAGGATCGTGCTCGCGTATTCTGGTGAAAGCGACGCCTCGGCTGCCGTCGGCTGGCTTGCCGCCACCTACGGCGTCGAGGTCGTGGCGGTCACACTGGATCTCGGTCAGCGCATCGCGCTCGAGGAGGTGCGCGACCGCGCCCTGGCGGGCGGGGCAGTTCGCGCGCACGTGCTCGATGTCCGCGATGAGTTCGCGCGCGACTTCGTGCTTCCGGCTCTCAAGGCCGACGCGTTCGACCAGCATGGCTCGCCGACGAGCGCCGAGCTCGCGCGCCCGCTGATTGGCCAGAAGCTGGTCGAACTCGCCGCGATCGAACAGGCCGACGCCATCGCCTACGGTTTCGCCGGCACAACCAGCCATCCGTCGCGTCTCGACGTGGCCGCGCGCACGCTCAACCCCTCGCTGACGATCCTCGGGCCGCTTCGCGATGCCGTGCGCTCCACGGCGGTCGACTTCGCGCACTCTGACGATCTCGGTGTCGTGGACCAGGAGGAGACGTACCGCACGGACGTGAACCTGTGGGGCCGGGTGGTCGAGTGGAGAAGCGCCGACGTCACGTGGGCGGAGCCTCCGGAAAGCATCTACACCCTGACCAGGCGCCCTGCCGACTGCCCCGACGAGCCAGCTTTCGTCGAGCTGACCTTTGAAGCGGGGATGCCGACGGCCATCAACGGTGTCACGATGCCCTTCGTCGAGCTCATCGCGAGTCTCGGCACCATCGCCGGGGCCCACGGCGTGGGTCGCATCGCCAGGGTCAGGCACAGCGCGGCCGGGTTGGAGTGGCGGATGGTTTGGGAGGCGCCGGCCGCGATGGTCCTCCGCGGCGCGCACAGTGAGCTGCAGCAGATGGTCACGTCCTCCGAAGCTTCCCGCTTCATGCGGCTGGTGCGCATCGAGTACGGTGACGTCATAAGCCGCGGATTGTGGTTCACATCGCTGCGGGAAGCTCTTGACGCCTGTGTCGAGAAGATCCAGCAACGCGTCAGCGGGACCATCCGCCTCCGACTTTTCAAAGGCGGCTGTCACGTCGTACTCGCGACGGCCGAGTCCGCAGGAAAACGAACCGTGCGGTCCTCGACCGTGGTCCGGCAGGAGATGACCCAGGGGGGCGGCCCCACAATCTGAGACCCATGACAGACGATCAACGACCGCCGACCACGCTGTGGTCGGGTCGCTTCGGTGAAGCCCCCGACGCTGCGGCCTTCGAATTCGGATCGTCGTTCCGCTTCGACAGACGCCTTTTCCAGGACGACGTCGCGGGAAGCCTCGCATGGGCGAGGGCCCTCGCCAGGGCCGGCGTACTGACACGAACCGACGCGCAGGCGATCGAGCAGGCGCTCAGCGAGATCCTTTCACAGGGCGTCGCGAATCCCGACTACGTGGCCGGCGGCGACGAGGACGTCCACAGCTTCGTGGAGCGGAAGCTTGTGGAACGACTTGGCGACGCGGGACGACGGCTTCATACGGGACGGTCGCGGAATGAACAGGTCTCACTCGATTTGCGTTTGTACTTGCGGCGTCGCATCCCCGCTCTTCAGCGGGCCGTGGCTGGCCTCATCGAAGCGTTGTGGCGGCAGGCGTCGAGCGCTGACGGCGCTCTTATGCCCTCGTACACCCATTTCCGACCGGCGCAGCCGGTGCTCGTCGCTCATTTCTATCTGGCACATGTCGCCGCTTTGCGGCGCGACTTCGAGCGCCTCGCATCCGCTCGGGCTGAAGCCGACGTGTTGCCACTCGGCTCGGGAGCCATTGCAGGCACGAGCTATCCAATCGATGTGGAGGCGCTCGCGCTCGATCTCGGCTTTTCGCACGTCGTCGCCAACAGCATCGACGCCTCGTCCGATCGAGATTTTGCGGCGTCCTTCGTGTACGCCTGCACTGTCACGATGGTGCATCTCAGCCGGTTGGCCGAGGACCTGATCATCTTCTCAGGCGACGAACACCGTTTCTTCGAGCTGTCCGACCGTCTCAGCACCGGCAGCAGCATGATGCCGCAAAAGAAGAACCCTGATCCCCTGGAGCTCGTACGTGGCAAATCAGGACGCGCGTTAGGTCACCTGGTCGCGATGCTGACCGTGATGAAGGGGCTGCCGAGTGGGTACAACAAGGACCTGCAGGAGGACAAAGAAGGTCTGTTTGACGCCGAAGACACCCTGGCCGGATCGCTGGCCGTCGTCCAGTCCGTTGTGGCCGGCCTGACGCTCGTGCGGGGGCGCGCCGAATCGGCGGCATCGGGATTGCTGTTGGCTACCGACGTGGCGGATTATCTCGTGGGCAAGGGCATGCCGTTTCGACGGGCGCACGAAGTTGTCGGGACGTTGGTCCGCAAGCTGGATAGCGAGGGAAGGGATTTCGAAACGTTGTCTCTCGATGAATGGCGCGCCGCCAGTGAGCTCTTCGACGAGGACGTGGTTGCCAGAGTCACACCGCGTGCGTCCCTGTCGGGAAAGCGCACTCCGCAATCGACGTCCCCGCCGGCGGTCGAGGCCCGTTTGAGGGAGGTTGGGAGCTGGTTGGAGGGGTTGGCGGGGTAGAGCCCGACGGTATTGCCTCGCCCGAACCAGCTCTGCTAAGATGAGCCCGCCTTTCGCAGTACCTTCCCCTCCATCGGATCCTTGGAGTTCTTGGATGCAACAGCGCCAGCTTCGGCTTGGTGACATTCTGGATGATTACTGCACGCGAGAGCGGCGCCTGACGAACCATGCCATCGTCGCGATGGTTGGGGCCGAGGTCAAGCAGACGCGCTGCACGACCTGCGACACTGAGCACGAATACAAGCACGCCAAGGTCCCTCGTCAGCGCCGCAAGGCCGACTCTCCCGCAGCGCTCTATTCCCAGGTTGCCGCCAATGCGCCGAAGCGTGTCAGTCCGTCGGGATCGACGTCGATGAAGGCTGGCGGCGAGCGGATCGAGGAGCATGACGATCACGAGACGATGGAGACGCCTGCGCAGCGTGAAGGTGGTCCAGTGACCGACGAACGCCAGGACGTTCCGGAATCGCCCGTTGCGCTGAGCTCGCAAAGCGATCAAGGCGCAGACGGCGGAGCCGAGGATGACGATCGGGGGAATCGCGACGACGAGGGTCCGGTGCATCGCCCGCTGATTCGCGCCTCGCTTCCCCGCGAAGGCCAGCCGCCGCCCGCGCGGCCGATCCCGGAGTTCACGATTCGCCATCCGGCCGGGGGGCGTCCCGGCCGATTTCGCCCTCGCCATCAGCGCGGCGGGCAGCCGTTTCAGAGCGAGCGCTCGAGCGGCAACGGCTTCGGCGGACCGCGGAATGCCGGCCAGCGCCATGGAAGCGGGCGTCCGCCTCAAGGATCCATGGCTCCCCGCCAGGGGAGACGCCACGGCCCAGGCCGCAAACGATCGAAGTGATCAGTCTCCGCCCGCGCGGCCGATGTAACGCGTGGCCAATCGCCCTCACAGCATGAGTGATCTATCCGGCAAAGTCGGTCTCGTCGTCGGTGTCGCGAACAAACGGTCGATCTCGTGGGCGATCGCCGAAGCGGCCTCGAGGGCAGGCGCGCGCGTCGCCTTGACCTACCAGGGAGAGCGGCTGGAAGAGAACGTTCGCGAGTTGGCCGCCACGCTGCCAGGTACGCTCGTCGCACCGTGCGATGTGGGCGACGATGGCCAGATCGGCGACGTGTTTGTGAAGGTCGAGCGGGAGTTCGGAGGCCTCGACTTTCTGGTCCACGGGGCAGCATACGCTCCGCGCGAGGAGCTTTCGGCGCCTTTCGTGCAGACCTCGCGCGTCGGATTCCGGACGGCACTCGAGATCAGCACGTATTCCCTCATCGCCCTCGCTCGTGGCGCCGCGCCGCTGATGGAACGACGGGGAGGCGGAAGCATTCTCACGCTCACCTACCTGGGCAGCGAACGTGTCTTCACGAACTACAACGTGATGGGTGTCGCGAAAGCCGGATTGGAGGCGTCCGTACGCTATCTGGCTGCAGACCTCGGTCGGGCCAACATCCGAGTCAATGCGATTTCAGCGGGGCCCATCAAGACGCTGGCGGCCTCCGGTATCTCCGGGTTCTCGAGCATCTTGCAGGTCTATCGTGACCGCGCGCCGCTTGGACGAAACGTCGAACTCGGGGAGGTGGCCGATACAGCGACCTTTCTCCTGAGCTCCGCGTCCCGTGGAATCACCGGCGAGATCGTGGTGGTCGATGCCGGCTTCCATATCATGGGAACGTAGCCGGACTCAATCTGCCCGCCTGAATCACATCGCCGCAGGGTGAGCGCACCGCGACGTCAGGTCCACTGCTCGACCCTGATCCTCGAGGGTGGAATACCGACGTCGGTGAGCAGGCCCGCGGTGTCCGCCACAAAAGCCGGTGGACCACAGATGAAGCACAGAGTCGCGGAATCCTGCACCATCGATGCTAGTTGTGCGCGGTCGATTCGTCCTCGCGGACCGCTCCAGCGCTCTCCGACCGAGCGGGTGACGGTCTGGCGCAGCTCGATCCGGCCGTCCCGGGCGAGCCTGCGCCACTCGTCATCGTAGGCGAACTCATCGGGCGATCGTGCGCTGTAGAAGAGGCCGATGTGCTCGTGAGGGGTGCTGAGCGCATGATGCAGCATGGCGCGCAGCGGTGCGATGCCCGTTCCCCCTGCAATGAACACGAAGCGCTGTTCGGCCGGCTCGCGAGGGAAAGTAAAGGATCCCAATGGCCCTTCCACCGCGACCAGATGCCCAGGGTCGAGCGTCAGATGCGGCCCGGGGGCTCCGTTCTCGCCGACGCCGACGAGCAGCTCGAGGCAGCCGGTCCGGCGCGCTTCTTCCGGCGGGGCGGCCAGCGAGTAGGGGCGCTTCAACCCGCCGACGGAGCCCACAAGGACGGCTTGTCCGGCCTGGTACTCGAACGGGGCGCCGCGCAGATCGAGACGGACAACGCGGGCACGCGGCGTGGCAGGAAGCACTTCCCGGATATCAAGCGTGAGGACCACGTCGGATAATGCTAGCGCATGGCTGTGCGTCGCGCGCGCGGTGTCGTCCTCAGGCTCGTGCGGCATCGGCGCCTTGCGATTGCAGTCGGCCTCGCGATGGTCGCTCCTGCGGCCTGGCTCGAGTTCAGCGGCCGTCCCGCCGCCTGGTGGCTCGATGGCCTGGGGCTGGTCGTGGGCGCCACAGGGGTCGCGTTGGTGTGGGCGGGACTGACCGGCTCGAAACCGGATTGGATTGATGAAGGCTAGTGGCCGTCACTGGACTCAGAGAATTCCCACCGACGCGCGCTTGAGCTCGACGTCGGACAGGGTCGGCTGATCCCCCGCGCTTGGCTGCGGCGACGGCCCGCGTCCCGCGACGCGCTTGCGACGCGTCTTGTCACGGTACATGCGGCTGTCGGCCGTAGCGAGCAGCGCCTCGTAAGTATCGCCGTCGTGCGGGAAGATCGCCGCGCCGATGCTGATGGCCAACGGCAGGATCTTGCCCGCGCGCGGCTCGAACGACAGCGTATCGACGGCGTGCTGCAGCTCACCACGTTTGCGTTCCGCTTCCTCGCCGCCGCACCCGGAGAGGACGACGATGAATTCGTCCCCTGCGTATCTGACGCAGATGTCGTAGGGTCGGATGGCCGCCCGCAACACGGTTGCCACGTCCCTGAGCGCCCGATCTCCGATGTGATGGCCGTAGGTGTCGTTGATGTCCTTGAAGCTATCAAGGTCCATCACCAGCAACGACACCTCCGACTTGAGACGTTCGGCGCGGGCGAGTTCCCGCGTCAAGTGCATGAACATGAACCGCGTGTTGGGCAGCCCGGTCAGCGGGTCGGTGAGCGAATCCTCCTGCGTCTGTTCGAAAATCATCGAGTTGTAAATGACCGCCGCTGCCTGTTCGGAGATGCGATCGAGGAGCCGGCGATGGTCGTCGGTGTAGACCGTCTGCTCGACGTGGTAAACGCAGATGGCGCCGATGAACCGCTCGTTGAAGACGAGCGGACAGACCAGCGCTGACTGGAGCGATGTCTGATCGGGCGGATGCCCGGCGGCCTCGAAGTCGGCGCTCGGTCGCGCGTTGACGAGGGGACGCCGGTTTCGTGCCACCCACCCGGTCAGCCCGTGTCCGTTGCGGATGGTCAGCGTCTGGATGACCTCGGATTCGACGCCGGTCGCGAACCGGCACCGCAGGGTCTCCATTTCGTCGTTGTAGAGAAAGAGAGCGCAGCACGAGAACGGCACGATGTTGCTCAGCTTGGAGGATATCAGCGCCATCGTGTCCGACACCCCCAAGCTGCTGCCGAGGGCCTGCGCGATTTCGTACAGAGCGTAAATTTCGCGGTGTGCCAGCGCGATGTCCTGGAACACGTTCGTCCGCGCATGCGAATCGGAGACCAGGCCCACCGCTGGCTGCGCCGCCGTTGGCTCGGCCGAAATTCGTGTCAGCTTGCGCATCGGCTGCTGGCTGGCCTCGGCCTCGGCGGTCAGCGCCGGATAAAGTTCCACGAACGTCTGGACGACGCGCGGATCGAGCGCCTTGCCACTCTCCTGGTGGAGCAGACCGATCGCCTTGTCGAACGTCATCGGCTTGTGGTACGGCCGCTCCGACATCAAGGCATCGAAGTAGTCGACGACGGACAGAATGCGGGCGCCCAGCGGGATTTCTTCGCCCTTCAGGCCGCTCGGGTAGCCCTTCCCGTCCCACCGCTCGTGGTGGCTCAAGATCAGCGGCGCCACCGGATACGGGAATGGCACGCCGCTGATGATTTCGGCGCCCACCTGGGGGTGAATGCGAATCTTTTGGAATTCTTCCTGGGTGAGCGGTCCAGGCTTCGACAGGATGTGCTCGGGCACCGCGAGCTTGCCGATGTCGTGCAGCAGTGCCGCGGTCTTCACGCCCTGGATTTCGTTCTCGGGCATGCCGAGCGCCCGGGCGAGGCCGGCCGCGTACACCTGGACGCGCCGGATGTGACTCTGTGCCGTCTGGTCCTTCGCATCGATCGCGAGCGCGAGCGCCTCGATTGTAGCGAGGTGCAGATCGGAGACCTGCTGCACGTGCCGCTGTTGATCCTGAATGCGTCCCATGTAGACCTTGTACGTCCGGTAGATCAGATACACGGGAGCGGCGGTCAGCAGCGCCATCCAGTAGCCGCCGCGTTCGACAACGGCCGCCGCGACGCCGGCCGCGCCGGCCCCAAAGAAGTAGCTGGGTGCGCTCCACAGAAAGTTCTGGTTCCAAACGTTCCAAACCCGGGTGACGGAGATGGAACCCTTCGTCGACAGGCCAATTGCGGTGGCGACCAGAATCGTGTTGCACAGGAAATACGCGGTGGCCGCCCCGACCAGCGGTTTTGGAATCGTGAGCAGCGTGTAAGGCGTGAAGGGTGGCGGTCCGTCGAGCAGCATGTACACCCAGCCGGCCGTTTTCACGGTCAACACCAGGGACGCCATGCTGAAGGCGGTGCGGAACGGCGCGCTGCGAGCGCGCGTCTTGAACGTGCACTGCGCCCAGGCGCTGGTCCCGGCGACGAGCATCGTTTCGTCGGCACCCAGGAGCATGAGCGACGCGAAGTCCACGGCGTACGATACCGACATCGTGGAGCCGCCCGAGGCCAGCGGCAGGTTGACTTTGAGCGCCGAGGCCAGCGACGAGCAGAGCAGGAGCGCGACGAAGATGCCCGGGTGCGCGATCCTGTTCGGGAAGAAGACGAGAAAAGCCACCGCGCCGGCGATGATGACGGTGATGACGTACAGCCGGGCAGCGAGAGGAAGTTCCTTCATAGGATGCGGTTGGACTTCTTCGCCGTCTGGCCACACCGCCCAACCCGGGGCCGGGGATGCTTGAATGACACGTCAGCGGGCCTTCCGATGTCCCCTTCGACCTGCGGTCTACGTGGTCGTTTCAGCTTCGCGGTTGCGTCGCCCGCCGGGGCGCGATTCGGGCTCGAGCTGAAATTCCTCGATCTTGCGATACAAGGTGCCGCGGCTGATGTCGAGAACTCTTGCGGCTTCTTTCTTGTTCCACTGTACCGCTTCGAGCACCCGCACGATATGCGCGCGCTCGGCCTCGGCCAGTGAAGGCATCCGGTCGCCCGTCGGCGCCGGCACGCTCGTGTTGGCGTGCAGAAATTCGATGTCGGTGCCGCGGATGATGCGCCCGGGCGCTGACAGCGCTGCGCGGGAAACCGTGCTCTCGAGCTCGCGGATATTGCCCGGCCAGTGATAGTTCACGAGCAGGTCCAGCGCTTCACGGGAGAAGGCCTTGCTGTCGAGCGGCATGCCCTGGGCGGCGCAGTACCGTGCCAGGAATCGCTGGCCGAGAACGGGGATGTCCACCTGTCGCTCGCGGAGCGACGGCAGCCGGATGGCGAACGCGTTGACGCGGTAATACAAGTCCTCGCGGAACCGGCCGTCCCGCACGAACTGCTCGAGGGGCCGGTTGGTCGCCGAAATGAGCCGGAAATCGACCGTGATGGCCTTGTTGCCGCCAAGCCGTTCGAAACGGCGCTCTTCGAGTACCCGCAGCAGCTTGGCCTGCGCGATGAGCGACGTGTCGGCGATCTCGTCGAGAAACAACGTGCCCTCGTTGGCCAGCTCGAGGCGCCCGGGCTTGCGATCGTGGGCGCCGGTGAAGGCTCCCTTTTCGTAGCCGAAGATTTCTGACTCGAACAGGGTGTCGGGCAGCGCGGCACAGTTCACCGCCTGGAAATTCGCCACGCTGCGCGGGCTGAGCTCGTGAATCATCCGAGCCACGACTTCCTTGCCCGACCCGGTCGGCCCGAGAATCAACACGGAGATGTCGGACTTGGCCGCCGTCCGGATCCACTCGAAGACGATCAGCATCTTCTCGTCGCGCCCGATCATTTCGCGGAAGCGCTGCACCGACGGCGACTGATCCTCGGTCGAGACCGTTGCGCGGCGCTCGAGGAAGTGGTCCAGCAGCTCGGCCAGCGCGTCGTTGACCGGCCGCGCGGCGATGTACTTCACGGGCGTGCCGCCGATCGCGTAAGCCACGCCGAAGTCCACGAGCTCCTTGACGCAGTTTTCGACGTCCATCCGGAGCCGGCCGAACGTCTGCATCAGCGACTCGACGTCGAAGCTCTCCTCCGGACGGGCACTGAGATAGCGAAGGATGCCGGCGCGCAGCGGTGACTGCACCAGCCCTCGAAAGCGTGTCTCGAGGTCGGCCGGTTCCGAGTTCCTCGCCGAGGCTGCCGCACTGGCGCGCCGGGCGCTGAAGGTGAGATCGTCCATTCCTAGCCGTTTACGTTATCGGCGGGAAACGACCGGCCCGACAGGGGGGTGGCCAGCGGCCCCGGATCCCCGGTAATACTGGGTCTGGTAGTGCTCGACGAGGTCTTTGATGGCCGACGCGTCGCGGTTGCGGTGGCCATGGCAGCGAATCGGGTCCGAGCCGCCGCTGGTCTCGATGAGCACGTCGGACAGCAGCATGCCCGTATCGATCTTTACCGACGAGACATGGGCGAGGTGAATCGACTTTTCGAGCCGTCCGATCCAACTTGGGGAGTACTGGACAACAGTGTTAGGGGTGATCAGGACTTGCGTCGGAAATAGACGGTTGCCGGTGCTCAGCCGGCTGGCGCGAAAGACATCGCCCTGCGCAAAGGGTCGGCCCTTGCGCCAGATCCACAGGAGCGTCACCAGCGCCGCCGCTCCCAGCGCGAGGAACGTCCAGGCCACCCATGGGTTGTCAGCGAACCAGGCGTTCATCGCTGCGGCTCGCCAGTCACAAGAGCAGATGTTAAGCTATTTCCAGCGATGCCGTACCGCGCGCCAGGGTCTCGTGAACAGTCCCGCTCGAAGGTCCTCTCGGGAAAGCCGATTCGATATTACCGGCCGACAGGAAGCCAGGACATCCGTCGGCTCGTCGACGAGGGATTTCAGGCCTTCAACGCCGCTCGATTATCGGAAGCCTGCGCGATCTTCTCCGACAAGATGCTCGACCCAGCCGAAGACACGACCATCGCCCTCACCGTCGCCGGCGCCCTGACGCCCGCCGGCCTCGGTGGCTGCGTCATCGAGCTGATGGATCGGGGCCTCGTCGACTTCGTCATCTCGACCGGCGCCAACCTGTATCACGACCTCCATTACGCGCTGAACTTCACGTTGAGACGGGGGTCGCCCTTCCTCGACGATGTCCAGCTGTACGAAGATGGGGTGATTCGGATTTACGACGTGCTGTTTCCCGCATCGGTTCTGCTCGAAACCGATGCGTATATCCGCGACTTCCTCGTGCGCTGCGGCCTGACCGGGCCGACCACCACGTCGGAGCTTCATTACCGGCTGGGACGGGATCTGCTCGAGCGTTTCCCGGGCTGCGAAGAGCACTCTGTCGTCGCTCGCGCCGCGCTCGCCGGGGTGCCCATTTACACTTCTTCCCCGGGCGACAGCTCCATCGGGATGAACGTCGCGTATCACGAGCTGATGAACGACAGCGGCCTGATGATCGATCCGAACCGGGATGTGAACGAGGTGTGCGCCATCGTCCTCAACGGCACGCGTAACGGCTGCGTCATCCTTGGCGGAGGATCGCCGAAGAACTTCTACCTCCAGGGTCAGCCGACGTTGTGGGAGGTGTACGGAATCCCCAAAGGGGGCAACGAATACTTCATCCAGATCACCACCGACTCGGTCGTCTGGGGTGGGCTGTCCGGCGCGACGCCGGCAGAGGCCGTCAGCTGGGGCAAGGTCAACCCGGGCGTGCTGCCCGATACGGTGGTCGCGTACTGCGATTCAACCATCGCGTTCCCGATCTTCTGTGAGTATGCGATTGGATCGCCCAACGGACGTCGGCCGCGCAAGGAGCTGGTGCACAGACGGGATGCTTTGGTGGCCAATCTCAAGCGCGAGGCTCTCGCCGCACAGGAAAAAAAGGGACTGGCAAAGACCCAGTAGATTGCATTCGTGCATTGATCCCCATGGGCACCCTGTCGTCTGAGCTCACGCCCCACGCGCAGCGCATCGCCTCGCGCCCCCGGATCTACGCCGATGCCAACGTACCCGCCGGTATCGTGGCTCACATGCGCATCAGGCTGCAGTGGGACGTCCTGTTCGTCGTCGAAGAAGAGACCCTTCGGCGGGCCCCCGACCTGAAGCACTTCCGCCTTGCCCAGCAGCTCGGTCGGACGCTCGTCACGATGGACCGGGACTACCTCGATGACAAGCGCTTTCCGCCGGATGAAGGCAGCGGCGTCCTGGTGATCAACGCGCCGGACGAGCAACAGCTGACGCTGCTGCTGGAGCGGGTCGACCGATCCTTGTTTCGGCCTGACGCAGACAGTCCGGTTGCGCTGCCCCTGGCCGGGCGCAAGCTGCAGGTGAACTCGGACTGGGGTCGCGAGTCCTGGTGATGACTTCCTCCGGCGCTCTGAATGCGGAGCGCGGCAAACCGTCGGGACCGGGCGCTGTGAGATGACGATCCTGTCAGGCGCTCAGCTGGTGCTGCCTGACCGGATTCTCGCGCCCGGCACGCTCGCCATTGATGGCGACCGCATTACGGACGTACGTGAAGGCTCCTGGTCGGGGCGCGACGCTCGTCGCTCTCCCGTCTTCGCCTTCCACGGCCACACGATTGTCCCTGGCTTCATCGACGTGCACGTCCACGGTCTCGAAGGCATCGACACCCTCGATGGCCACGACGACAGCGGAAGAACCGCCGTGGCAGCCATGGCCTCCAGGCTTCCCCGATACGGAGTCACCGCGTTCTGCCCGACCACGGTTGCCTGCGCGCCGGACGCCCTGCGCCGCGTGCTCGAGAGCGTCGCCGCGGCACGGCGACCGGGACGCGACCTTGGCGCCGCGCGTGTCCTCCCGGCGCACCTCGAAAGCAACTTCATCAACCCGGATTTTCGCGGCGCTCAACCTGCTGGCTGTCTGCGGAGTCCGCGCCAGGCCCTGTCTCCGATTCACCAGCCGTCCGACGGCTTTCAGGCCGCCGAGCTCCTCGCGGAGATCGTCCGCGCCGGCGCAGATGTCGGTATCGTGACGGTCGCACCGGAGCTCGATGGTGGGCTCGACCTCGTGCGCTGGCTGATCGCTCGTGGGTACCGGGTGTCCCTTGGCCACTCCGGTGCCACCTTTGAGCAGGCGCTCGAGGCCATTGCCGCCGGAGCGCGACAGGCCACGCATCTGTTCAATCGAATGCCGCCACTCGCACATCGCGCCCCTGGACTTGCCGGTGCCGTGCTGTCCTCCGACGAGATCGCAGCCGAGATCATCTGCGACGGCTATCACGTCCACCCAGCCCTCGTGCGCACGGCCGTCACCTCCAAACATCCTTCGCGGGTCATGGCCATCACTGACGGGACGGCACTGTCCGGGCTTGCCGTGGGTTCGCGCGGCTCGCTGGGTGGGCAACCCATCGTGGCCGGCGAGTCGGCGGCCCTGCTGGCGGATGGGACGCTCGCCGGCAGCGTGTGCACGATGGACCGGGTGTTTCGAATGCTCGTCGGGCCGACGAGGCTGCCGCTGGTCGCGGCTGCGGCGTTGTGCGCGACGACCGCGGCGCGCGAGATGGGCCTGGAGGATCTGGGTGTCATCGCGCCCGGAGCCATCGCCGATCTGGTCGTCCTGGATGACCGTCTGTCCGTGGTCCAGACGTACGTCGGCGGACATCTCGCGTATCGACGCAACGAGCCCTGACCTCAGGACTGCTCGATATAGTGGCGATCGAGGTAGGAGGTCGGGTCGGCGACGCCGGCCTCGAGAAAGGCGTCGTGGCGCTCGCGGCACTTGCTGCAGACGCCGCAGTGCAGCGCGCGAGAGGCTCGAATGCCCCGGCTCTCGCCGCTGTCCTGAGGCGGTTTCATGCAGGACAACGTCAGGTGGAGCGGCACTCCAAGCAGCGCTCCACGCTCGACGACGGCGGATTTGGCGAGGCTCGCGAACGGCGCGTCGATGGTGAGCGTGTGGGCGAGTCCCAGAGACAAGGCCACAGCCATCGCCCTGCGGAATTCGTCGGTGGCGTCCGGAAACGGATTGTGTCCGAGCGTACCGAGAACGAGCCGATCGATCTGTGACGCTGCGCAGAAGACCGCGGCCTTCCCGAGCAGGATGACGTTGCGGCCCGGAAGATAGACGTCCTCATCGGGCGTATGGTAGCCCGGTGGCCGTCCGCCGACGGCCCAGTGGTCGCTGGCGTATACGTCCCGCATGTCGACGGTCAAGGATACGAGCGGACGAGTGCGGCCTCGAAGGGGCTCCTGACCGAGCAATTCGCGCACCGCTGCCTGCTCGCCATCCTCCCAGGCCAGCCCGACCCGAATGTAGACTGGATGGATCGTGCCGCTGCCGCGCGCCGCTTCGTCTGCGAGAAGTACGGCGCTGTCGAGGCCGCCCGACATCAGCACGGCAGTCTGCATCGAGTAAGATTATCCACTTACCCGATGTACTCCGTCACCAAGCGGATTGAGTTCTGCTACGGCCACCGCCTGCTGGACTACGACGGCGTTTGTCAGCATCCGCACGGTCACAACGCCATAGCCGAGATCGAGGTCAGCACCGTGGAGCTGGACCGGCGCAACATGGTGTGCGACTTCGGCGACATCAAGCGGGTTGTGAAAGGGTGGATCGATCGCGAGATCGATCACCGCATGCTGCTCCGCCACGACGATCCGCTGGTCAAGCCGCTGCAGCAGCTCGGCGAGCCGGTCTACCTCCTCGACAGCAATCCCACGGTCGAGCGGCTGGCGCGACTGATCTTCGACTACACGACCGAACAGGGCTTTCCGGTCGTCCGCGTCACCGTGTGGGAAACGCCCACGTCGTTCGCCGAGTACCGCGAATAGCGTGGTCTACGCCCTGTACGTGTTCGATCTCGACGGCACGCTCGTCGATTCGCGGCGCGACATCGCGGAATCGGCGAACGAGCTGCTCGAAACCTGCGGGGCATCGGCGCTCCCCGAAGAAGTGGTCGGCAGAATGGTCGGTAACGGCGCCCCCGACCTGGTCGCCCGAGCGTTTGCCGCCGCTGCGATCGAGCCCCCTGCGGATGCGCTCGAGCGCTTTCTGCGCATCTACGATCGGCGCCTTCTGGCCCATACGCGGCCCTACGTTGGGATCCCCGAGGTGCTCGAGGCGCTGCAGGTGAGGGCGCCGCTGGCGGTGCTCACGAACAAGCCGCTCGCGGCCACACGATCGGTTCTCGACGGACTGGGCCTCGCCCGGTTTTTCGACGCCGACGCCGTGGTGGCGGGTGACGGAGCGTTCGGACGCAAACCCGATCCCGCGGGGTTACAACACCTCTCGTCGCGAGCCGGCGTTCAGCCGGGTGCTACTCTGCTCGTTGGGGATTCGCTCGTGGACTGGCAGACCGCCCGCAACGCCGCGGCGCCAGTCTGTCTGGCCCGCTACGGGTTCGGGTTCGAGGACTTCCCCGTTCAGAGGCTTGGTCCGGCGGACCATCTCATCGAGAGGCCGTACGACCTTCTGGTCTTGTAGCGCCGCTGCTCCTGTAGCGTTCCTGTACGTCGCGGCGGCCGATATTGATGGGCTTTGATGCAGCCGACTCGTCTTTGCGCGCGCCGTCCGGTGGCATCTCCGTTGCTCTGGTAAGCGGGCCCGTCTGCTGAGACCTCGAAATTGCGAGCGCGAACTCCCATAGAATAGCCAAGCTATGCCGACGCCACTCAGCGGTGAGAGTCACGGTCGCTCTACCGGTCTGGTCGAGGTGCTGGACCGTATCCTCGACAAAGGCTTGGTGGTGGCCGGCGACATCAAAGTGTCCCTGGCCGAAGTCGAGCTGCTCACCATTCGGATTCGCCTTCTCATCTGCTCGATCGACAAAGCCGAGCAGATCGGTCTGGACTGGTGGAAGTTCGATCACCATTTGTCCCCGGGCAAGCAGGCGTTGTCGGCTGAGAACGAAGAGCTGAAGAAGCAGGTCCGGGCCCTCGAGCGGCGTCTGTCTTCGCTGACGCGCCATCGATCGGTTCGCGGGCTGCGATAACCGGCGTGACGGAATGAAGGAGTGGTGCGATGCCCGTTGAGCGAGCCGCTGGTGGATCCAGCCTGATCGACGTCCTTGATCGGGTCCTCGACAAAGGCATCGTGATCGATGCCTGGGTTCGAGTCTCACTGGTCGGCATCGATCTCATCACCGTCGAGGCGCGTGTCGTCGTGGCTTCTATCGATACATACTTGAAGTACTCGGAAGCAGTCGGCCAGGTCGCCCCGGTGTCGAAGCCGGCGATCGAAGGCAGAGGCTATGAGGAAGTCATTGCAGAAAACGCCGCGCTACGCGCTCAGCTCAAAGCCGGCGCCTCTGCGGGCCGACCTGTTGGCCGGCGGCGTCAGCGCGGATAGGGGAAACGGGTCGGCCGCGACCCGGCGCCTCCCGGCTGCGGCGGTCACGCTTGGCGACGACCAGGGGGCCCGGGTCCGTTTGCTCGAGGCGTTGATCAACTTGAGCGACGTGGCCGACTGCGCGCAGTACGCGCTGCAGTGGCTCCGCGATACGCTCAATCTGGCCCGATCGCTCTGCCTGCTGAAGCCGGTCAACGAGGATGCCCTCCTGACCGTGGCCGCGCAGGGCCTCCCCGGCAGTGCAGCCTCGCGCTTCACGGTTTCGCTCGACGACTGGAGCAACCCCCTCGTCGTCGCCTTCAACAACCGCGAGACGGCGTTCTTCCGGGCTGTGAGCAACGCCGCCGATCGAAAGCGCCGACCCTCCACTCCTTTCGAGGACGCGCCGTTTCATGTCGTGCCGCTCGCCTCCAAGCAGTTCGGGGGTGAGGCGTTCGGTCTGCTCATGATCGGCAGCGTCGGCATGCTGTCGCGCGAGCTCCCTTATTTCTCGCACGTCTTCTCCCAGAAGATCGCGCAGGTTCTCCGGCAGCAGGCGCTCGTCGAAGGCGATCGCCGGCAGGGCCGCGAGCGTTCGCTCCTCTACAACATCATCAACGCGGTCACCGACCCGATCTTGTTGACCGACACCGAAGGCCGCCTGCTCATCGCCAACGCCCGCGCGCTGACGCTCTTCACGGCGTCCGAGGAAGAGAGCGAGGGGCGACGCGGAGCGGTGCGGCTGAACAACATGTTGTTGTCGTCGGCGCTGTCGAGCAAGGCGATCGAGGAAAGGGGTGCCGCGCGGCGCGAGCTGGTCCTGGTGAACCCGGTCGACGGGTCGGATCTGGTGTTCGAGCTCCTGAGCACCATCACGGAGGATGGGCGGCAGGGAAGCGGCGTGGTGTCGATTCTGCGCAACGTCACCGATTTGCGGCGCGCCAGCGAGGAAATCGAGGAGAACTACCGTCGGCTCCGGATCGCCGAGGCGCAGGCGAGGGCGGAGAGCGATCGACTGAACGTGATCATCGATTCGGTCGCCGACCCCATCGTGGTGACCGACGCGGGAGGGGCGACCTCGCTGATGAACGATCGCGCCGAGCGTCTCTTCACGACGCCCGCCAAGGCCACGGCTCGCGAGCAGCGCTGGGTTCAAGCGAACGATGCGCATTTCTCGTCGTTCATCGCCGGCATGCTCGTCGGCGCCGACGAGCGGCGCATCGGGGAAATCGCCTTGATCGATCCGGTCACGGGTGAAGCGCTCCCGGTCGAGGCCATCGCTGGTAAGATGCTGTCGGACCACGGCGAGCTCACGGCGGTTGTGACCATCCTGCACGATCGACGCGAGGCGATGGAGACCGCGAGGCTGTACGAGCAGTTGAAGCAAGCGTCCGACGAGCTGGAGCGACGTATTCAGGCGGCGACGTCGGACATCGCGCACCAGAACGAGCTGCTTCGCCGGCAGGCCATCGAGCTCGAGCAGGCGTCGGCGCTGAAATCGCAGTTCCTGGCCAACATGTCGCACGAGTTCAGGACACCGCTCAACGCGATGCTCGGCTATACGTCGATGCTGCTGCAGGGCGTGGGGGGCTCGCTGGAGCCGAGCGCCAAGCGCCATCTCATGCGCGTCGAGTCCAACGGCAGACATCTGCTCACAATCATCAACGAGATCCTGGACATATCCCGCATCGAAGCGGGCCGAATGCCTCTGCAACTGTCCCGTGTCGATGTGCCGGCGCTCATCGCCGAGGTGAAATCGGAGCTCGAGCCGATCATCCTGCGGTCGAAGCTTCTCGTCACGGTGGACGTCCCGGCCACGCTGCCGCCGCTCGTCTGCGACCGGCAGAAGGTGAAGCAGATTCTGCTGAATTTTCTCAGCAACGCCCTCAAGTTCACGCATCGCGGCAGCGTGGTGATCAAGGCCCGTCGCAACGTCAAAGACCGCACGCTGACGTTGTCGGTGACCGACAGCGGCATCGGCGTCGCTCCGGCCGATCACCAGAAGATCTTCGAGGACTTCCGCCAGTTGGACAACTCACCGACCCGAAAGTACGGCGGCACCGGCCTCGGGCTTTCGATTTGCCGGCGGCTGGCTCAGATGCTCGACGGACGTATTACGTTGCGCAGCGACGTGGGAAAGGGATCCACGTTCGCGCTCGTATTGCCACTGAGGGGGAGGACATGACCGCCAAGGGTGAGCGCCCGCGCGTGCTCGTCGTGGATGACTATCCGGACGCGCGGGAAATGTACGCAGAGTACCTGCAGTACTCAGGGTTCGATGTGATCGAAGCAGGCAACGGCATCGAAGCCCTGGAGCGTGCGGCAGACAGCGCGCCGGACATCATTCTCATGGACCTGTCGCTGCCGGTCATGGACGGCTGGGAGGCCACCCGGCGGCTCAAGGCCGACAAGACGACGGCCCGCATCCCCATCGTGGCGTTGACCGGACATGCCCTGGCGGGCATCCACGAAGGGGCGAAGAATGCCGGCTGCGATGCGTTCGTCACCAAACCCTGCCTCCCTGAGGATCTCGTGAAAGAAATCCGGAAGGTGCTGGGTACGACCGCGACGGCCAAGAAGCCTCGGAGGAGTGGCAAGTATGCGTAAACCGGCGGCTAAGGGCCGTAAGGCCCCTCCTTCGCGTCGCGCGGTCTCGGCGGCGCGCTCGGCGCCCGCCAGGGCGATCCCCAAGGGACGCATGAGGAAGCCAGCGCCTCGCCGGCGCTCCGAGCCGGCACCGATGGACTCGGCCACGAATGGCGAGCGAGCCGTGAGCGAGAGAGTCGTGCGCGGCGGCCGCGCGGCTGTCGCCCAGCCGTCGCGGGCAGCAAGTCGCGGCAAATACGTGTACTGCATCATCGAGGCCACCGAATCCCTGCGTTTCGGTCCGGTCGGCATCGGGACCGAACCCTCGGACGTCTACACCGTGCACTACAAGAATCTCGGTGCCGTCGTCTCGGATGCGCCGCTCGAGGTGCTCGATTCGACCCGCGAGAACGTCCTGGCGCACGAACGCGTCAACGAGACCGTCATGCGAGAGCACACCGTTATCCCGATGTCATTTGGAACGGTGTTCAAGACGCGGGAAGACATCGTGGAGCTGCTGCGCTCGGCCGCCGACGCGTTCGGCGACGTCTTGAACAAGATGCAGAACAAGCTCGAGTTCGGCCTGAAGGTCTTGTGGGATCGCGACCAGGCGGTCAGGGAGGTCGAGTCCGAAGATGACGACATCAGTCGGCTCAAGCACGAGATCTCGAGCCAGAAGGGGCCAACCTACTTCGCTCGCATGCAGTACGGCCGGCTGGTGGACGCCGCGCTGCACGCGCGATCCGAGCGGTACGTCGCGGCCGTGCTGGGGGAGCTTCGCGAGGTGTCGGTCGCTTCGCGCATCAACAAGCCCATCGGCGACAAGATGATTCTGAACGCCGCCTTCCTCATCTCGCGCGACCAGGAGCATGCCTTCGATGCCAAGGTGAAGTCGATCGCGAGCCACTTCGACAAATTGACGTTCAAATACACGGGCCCGTGGCCGCCCTATAACTTCGTGAATATCCGGCTGAAACTGGAAAGAGCCTGAGGCGCATTTCCGATGTTCATCCTGGATTCGCTCCTCGTCGGCGGCCTCCGCTTCGTGTTGGAGAAGATCGCCTCCGCCGCTGATGCCGAGGCTTCCGACGATACGTCGTTGCGGGACCGCCTCCTCGAAGCGCAGATGCAGCTCGAACTCGGGGATATCTCCGACGAGGAGTTTGCCTCCATCGAGCGCGACCTGCTGGCGCGCATCCGGCAGATCAAGGGCACCCGTCCCGACGCCATCACGATGACCGACACGCACCGGGTCACCGGCGTCGATGTGGAGAGTTACGACGAAAAGGTAGACGGTTAGAGAGTTTGCCCGCGTTCACCTTCTTCGCCGGAAAGGGTGGCGTGGGCAAGACCACCTGCGCCGCCGCCGCCGCCGTTGCAGCCGCCGCTGCCGGGGCACGCGTGCTCGCCCTGTCAACCGATCCCGCCCACTCCCTCGGGGATGTCCTGGCCGTTCCTCTCTCGCATCGACCGAAACGTCTGCGGTCGCGCGCGCTCAAGGCAGCAGCGCCAGGATCGCTGGACGCCGCGGAGATCGATGGGCCCCGCGCATTTTCACGATGGCTGGCCCTCCACCGACGGGCTCTGGGCGACATCATCGAGGAGGGGACGTGGCTCGACCGCTCCGATATCGACGCGCTTCTCAGCCTCTCGGTCCCGGGCATCGACGAGCTCGTCGGGCTCATTGAAATCGTCCGCCTGGCGCGGCCCGACTACGATCGCGTCGTCGTCGATACGGCTCCTACAGGTCACACGCTCCGGCTCCTCGATGCGCCAAGCACCGTCACCGCCGTTGCGCGCGTCCTCGACGAGTTGTACGAGGAGCACCGGATGGTTCGCGATCAGCTGGCTCGAGTCGCGCGGCCGGAAGCGGCCGACCGTCTGATCGAGCTGCTGGTGCGGGAGGCAGGTGAGGCGGGCGCACTGCTGCGCGACCCGACCAGGGTGCGCGTCCGTTGGATTACGTTGCCCGAAGAGATGTCGCTCGCCGAGTCCCGGGACGGGATCGGCACGCTCGACCGTATGGGACTCCGGGTCGACGCCGTGGTCGTCAACGCGGTGATTCCCGCGGGAGCGCCGTGCCCGGTCTGCGATCGCCGTCGGCAGAGCGAGCAGCGTGTGATCCACCGGATCAGGAAAGCCCTGGGTCAGGATCGTTCGCTGCTAATCGTCCCGGAACAGCTGCAGGAGCCTCGCGGTGTCGCCGCGCTCCGTCCTGTCGGGCGGCGGCTCGAAGCGTCGCCGGTGGAGAGGCGGCTGAGCAGACCGCTGCGGAGGGATCTGAGGGGCGTCGCATTCAGCGCCCCGGCCCACGTTGGGGTGACGGCGTCCGAGCTCCCGTCTGCGCTTCGCGATCTCATGTTGCTGTTTGTTGGCGGCAAAGGGGGTGTGGGGAAGACGACGATCGCTGCCACCCTGGCGCTGACCCTGGGGCGATCGGACTCGAGGCGGACCCTGCTGCTGTCGACCGATCCCGCGCATTCACTCGGTGACATTCTCGGGCAGCCGGTCGGTGACGGATTCGTCCGCATACCGGGTGGGCCACGGAATCTCTGCGCGCGCGAGGTGGATGCTGCAGCGGCGCTCAGGATGTGGCGGACGCGGCTGGAGGGTGCGCTCGAAGAAATCATCGCGGCGTCTGGGGTCACTTCGGGTCTGACGAGCGATGGCCGCGGTGCGGCTGAGCTGATGGACCTGGCGCCGCCCGGGATGGACGAGCTTTTCGGCCTGCTGTCTGTAATCGAGTCGCGGGAACGATTCTCCCGAGTTGTCGTGGACATGGCACCGACCGGACACGCGCTCCGGCTCCTGCAGACGCCGGACGCCGCTCTGGCGTGGGTTCGGCTACTGCTGCACGTGCTCCTCAAGTATCGGTCGGTCGTTCGGCCCGGGAAGATGGGATCGGAGCTCGTCGAGCTCTCGCGCTCCATTCGTGCGTTGCAGCGAGACCTTCTCGATGCTCGAAGGACCGGTTTCGTTGTGGTCACGCGGGCAGCAGAAGTGCCCAGGCTGGAAGCTGTTCGTCTCCTCGAGCGATTGCGTCGTTCGCGGTTGTCTGTCCGTGCAGTCGTGGTGAACGCCTTGACGCTTGCGCCAGGACGCTGTTCGAGATGCCGTGCTGTGTCCATCGCGGAAAGACGTCAAGTGGCGCGGTTGCAGCGGATCCGGCGTCAGAGACCGCGCTGCGCTATCATCCAGACCCCGCTCACTGCCCCTCCGGTGCGAGGATTCGTGGCGCTGGAACGTTGGGCGAAGGCGTGGAACCCGGGGCCACGACAGATTCGGTAGGGCAGTTCAACTGCCAGGATGCACAACCATGGCGACTGCCGGAACCTACGTGTACTGCGTGATTCGCGCCGGACGCCCGCCTCGGATTCGTCGTCGGTTTCCACGCCTGCCAGGGATGGGTCCCGTGCGGCTGCTGCCGCTGGACCCGCACTTGTGGCTCGTGGTGGCGGACGCTCCGTTGGATCAATACGGCGAGCGGCGCATCAACAAGAAGCTGTCGGATCTCGAATGGGTGTCTCGCGCAGCCATCGCGCACGAGGCAGTGGTCGAGGCGCTCGTCCGCCATCAGGCGCTGCTTCCGATGAAACTGCTGACGATTTTCAACAGCGACGCCCGCGCGGTCGAGCAGGTGCTCAAAAGCCGACGGCGCGTTGACGCGTTGTTGAGACGAGTCGCTGGCCACCTCGAGTGGGGCGTCCGCATTACGTCGAAGGCGCCGTTGTCGAACGAGATGCGGCCGGCTGGCAACCGAGCTTGGGCAAAGACGACGGCCGAAGCTCGAGGGGCGGGCGCCCGCTATCTGAGCCTGAAGAAGGCGCAGCGCGAGGCTGAGACCGAGCGAGCCCGTCACGGGAGCCGAACCCTGAAGGACGTGTACGATCGCTTGAGTCGTCAGTCGACGCTCGCCAAGCGCCGATCGTCCTCCGAGCTGCCGCTGCGGGATGGTCCCTTGCTGCTCGACGCGGCCTTCTTGGTGCCAAGATCACGCATGCGTCAGTTCCGATCCGCCGTCATTCGGGAGCGGATGCGGCTCGGCCGCGTCGGATATCAGCTGGTGCTGACGGGCCCGTGGCCCCCTTACACGTTTGTGAAAGACTGACGCGATGCCCCGAAACGATCGCGTCCGCATGCGTCGCACTCCACCGCTCGTCCAGCGCGTGCTCCAGCCGCCGGATACCTCCCTTCTGGACGTGCTCGACCATCTGCTCGACAAGGGGGTCGTGGCCGACGGCGAAGTGACGCTGGGCGTCGCGGGCGTGGATCTGATCTACCTCAGGCTGGCAGCGATCCTCTGTGCGGCCGACCGGGTGCTGCCTTCCAGCTCGCGCCAGAACCCGAAGAGGGCGCGACGACGGCGACGGCGCCGATCATGAAACGATCTCCTCATCGGGCTCGGCGTTCGAAGCCTCCAAAGACTGCGAGTCCAAAACGGTCGCGCAAAGCCGTTTCGGCTGCGCCAGTCACGGCCGCCGAACTGCGCGCCCTCCGGCGCGAGCTCGAGCGACGGGCGACGGCACGGTGGAATCCTGAGGTCGAAGACGTCGAGCGTTCGGTCGCGCAGCTGGTGCTCACCATCGTCGAATTTCTGCGAAAGTTGATGGAACGGCAGGCGATCCGCCGCATGGAG
Organism: Vicinamibacterales bacterium; assembly: GCA_035537875.1. Lineage (GTDB taxonomy): Bacteria > Acidobacteriota > Vicinamibacteria > Vicinamibacterales > CAVVIG01 > DATLLJ01. Next base: position 61,391 of record DATLLJ010000043.1, read on the forward strand.
CAGCACACGCTGACACGGAAGGAAGTGGAGGCCGTCGGCGTCGCGCTGATGCGCCTGGAAGAAACGGTCAAGGAGATCGGGGCCAGGTTCGGTCTTTCCCCGGAAGACCTCAATCTGGACCTGGGGCCGCTCGGCCGGCTGACATAGCAGGGCGCTACTGATTCGGTGTGCCGTCGACTTCGACGAGCAGTTTCGAGGCGGCCCGAGCACCGATCGTAATCGTCCGCCGGTCTTTCCCACGCAGCAGCACCGAATCGGCCGCCGTATCTCGTGCCTCCACTTCGACCGATTGCCCCGGTTTCAATTCGTTCTTCTCGATGAAGTAAAGGAAGGCAGGATCCTGATCGGCGATGCGGGCCACGATCAGCGGTGTGTGGAGCGGACAGGTCAGCAGCGTGTCCAAGTGTTTGGTCGCAATCGCTCCTTCTGGGTTTGGTATCGGATCGCCGTGCGGATCGTGGGTCGGTCGTCCGAGCATGGCGTCGATGCGGTCGATGAGGCGCTCTGAAACGACGTGCTCGAGTTGCTCGGCCTCGTCGTGGACCTCGGCCCAACTCATGCCCATGACCTGCACGAGAAACAGCTCGACGAGTCGATGACGCCGGAGGACCAGTCCGGCAAGCCTTTCACCCGCGGCGGTGAGACGGACCCCGCTGTAGGGCTCGTACTCGGCGAGTCCCGATTCGGCCAGCGCCTTCACCATGGTCGTTGCTGTCCCGGGTGTCACGCCCAGCGCCGAGGCGACACTCCCCATAGGCACCAGCCGCACGGTCCCGGTTAATGCGGACTGGCCCTGATAGATCGCTTTGAGGTAGTTCTCGACCGTGCTCGACGGGAGCATGTGCGGATATTATGCATCCGGTTCTGCGGCTGTCCGGGCGATCGGGGCATCTCGTGTCGTTGAACGACCAAATCGCGACCCCAGAAGGCAAGAGCCGGTTCGTCCGATCGTTGTTTGCGACGATCGCCGATCGATATGACCTCATCACGGTGGTGTTGTCGTACGGACAGGATCGCCGATGGAAGAAGCGGCTCGTCGCCCTGGCGCCTCCGCTCGTCGGGTGTCGCGCCCTCGACTTGGCGACGGGCACCGGCGATATTGCGTTCTCGCTGGCCTCCTCCGGCGCGCGCGTGGTTGGCCTCGATATCACGCCGCGGATGATCGAGCTGGCAGCAAGAAAAGCGGCGACCCAGGCTCCCTGCGGATTTGTCGTGGGGGACATGCTGGCCTTGCCGTTTCCCGACCGGGCGTTCGATCTGGTGACGACCGGGTACGGATTGCGAAACGTGCCGAATCTTGGCGTCGCGATCGACGAGATCGCGAGGGTTCTTGCACCCGGGGGCGTCGCCTTGTCGCTTGATTTCAACAAGCCCGCCAACCGGTTCGTCTGCGGAGTGTACCTTCTGTACTTGACGATCGTCGGGGCGCTGCTCGGCTGGATGCTCCATGGCGATTCCGACACCTACCGGTATATTCCGGCCTCCATTCGGAGATACCCTGGGGCGGAGGCGGTCGCGCGGACGCTGGCTGCGCGGGGTTTCCGAGACGTACGCTCGGTGCCCGTGCTGGGCGGGCTCATGGCGATCCACTATGCTCGGCGTGCACCTTCCAGAACAGACTGCCGCGTCTAGGCTCGGTTCAGCAGATCATGGAGCTTGATACATCGAAATGGTCGGGGGAGGGCGAGTTCACGACGGTGCTCATCGAGCGCCTTCGGGGTGTGGAGTCGATCGTGTTCCTGCGCGTAGAAGACGCGCCGGCCACGCGCAGCGACGCCGACTTCAATTTCATCAGCAACGAGCTCTTTGTCGCGTTCAAGACCCGTGTTCGTCGTGAGCGGATCCGCCGGTTCGGATTCCTGCCTCTGTCACGCGAGGTCGAAGAAAAGGACATGACCGTCCCCGGCCTCGAACAGGTGCTTGCCGACCTCCCTGATGTCGGCGCGCCCGACTACTCGGACGGAGGGATGCTGCAGTATCTTCGGGCTGAGCGGATTGTGCCGCCGTATCAGACTCGAGGCTACAAGCTGGTCGAGCTCGTGCGGATCTACGAAGTGGGTGCCGACCGTCGTTCCTAATGCCCAGGAAAGCTCATGCCGACACTCCTGTCGTCACCACTGCGCACACAGCTGTGCCGGCACGTGCAACTGAGTGAATGAAGTGAACCTTGTTCCCTCGCTTCTCCAGGCGATTATCCGGATCGATGGCGAAGTGCTCGTCATGCACCCCGGGGACAAGCCGTATGTGGTGGCGCCGTCCGGACAGGTGGAGCTCGCCAGCCGTGGCTTGACGCTCGACGCCGTCACCGGCATTGTCGCGCAGCTTCTACCGTCAGAGGTGCAGGACGCACTCGACCACGTAGGGGCCGTGCAATACACGATGCCTTCGTCGCCGGAATTTCCTCACGACCGGTTCACGGTGGTCGTCGCCCGCGGGACCTCCGACATCTGGGCCGAGATCCGGCGCAGACGTCCCGGTCACCTCGAGCGAAGCGAGACGGTCGTTGCTGACGCGCCTCCACCGCCGGTGATGCCGACCGCGTCGGCTCGCGATCAGGAAGCGGGGTTGTCCGAGACCGACATACCGTCGTCGGTCGCAGCCGAACGTCTCGCAACCGTTCCCCCGCTCGAGCCTGAACCGGACAAAGGTGACGCTCAATCGATCGCCGGCGACGAGCTGGAGCCGGAGGAAGCGCCTGAGCCGATCGAAGCGTCAGGGGCGGCGCCGACTGCCGAGTCTCTCACCGAGCCTTCGCCGCGAAACGCTCCGTCGGCTTCGGCCGTGGTGCTACCGATGTCCCGCAACCCAATTCGCGCCGAGCCTTCACCCGCCCCGGCTTCCGACGCCTTGTCAGGCCTTGAACGCCTCTTACGGACGGCCGCAGCGCGGGGCGCGTCGACTCTTTATCTCTCATCAGACGCTCGACCCTCAGTGCGCGTCGACGGTCAGCTCCAGGGCCTGGACGGCGAGCCGGTGCACACCTCGAGCGATGTCATCTCGCTGCTGCTCACCCTGATGCCCGAACGCAGTCATGAATCGCTGCGTACGGGAGCGACGACCGAGTGGATCTGCGACATCGAGGACGTCGGTCGCGTGCGTTGCATGAGTTTCAGCGACCATCGCGGCCCGGGTGGCGTGTTCAGGCTCATGCCGAACCGGATTGTTTCCGTCGAGCAGCTCGGACTGCCGCGGGACGTGCAGTCGCTGGCGATCGAGCCCGAAGGCCTGGTGCTCATCGTCGGACCTCGTTCGAGCGGCAAACGCACCCTCATTTCAGCGCTCGTCGACCTGATCAACCGGCTGAGGCGCGACCACGTCATCACCGTCGAGCGCGAAGTCAACATCGTCCACGAACGCGGAAGCTCGTTCGTCAGCCAGCGTGAGGTTCGAGGCGGCGACGACGAAGTGCTGGCGGCTGCGCGTGCGGCGCTGCGCGAAGACCCCGACGTGCTCGTGCTGGGGCAGATTCGAACCGGACCGCTGATGAACCTGGCGCTCGAGGCCGCCGCCTCGGGGCATCTGATCATCGGCGGGTTCTGGGCGCACAACGCCGCCGAATCGATCGATCGCATTCTCGATTTGTACGGCCCGGAGTCTGCTCGACAGGTCCAGCTGGCGCTGGCCGACACCCTGCGTGGCGTCGTCGCCCAAGTACTGCTGCCGAAGGTCGGGGGGGGGCGTATCGCGGCGCGAGAGGTTCTGCTGAACACGGCCGCGGTCGCCAGCGTCATCGCCGAAGGCAAAACGTCGCAGCTGCCGATGGCGATAGAAGGAGGGCGCCGATCAGGAATGGTCCCTCTCATCGACGCGCTCGCCGCTTACGTCGAGAATGGCGTGGTGGACATCCGCGAGGCGTACAGGCACGTTGCCGATCGACCGGCGTTTGTGGCGACTCTCAAGCGTCACGGCGTCGACACCTCAGCGGTCGAACGTCTCGCCTGAGAGCCACGCCTCTTGTGGTGCTCCCTGTCACCGTTCAACCAACGGCTCCAGCCCCTTCAGGACGAAGGACAGGACTTCTTCTTCCCCGAGCTCGGCCGGGCTCCCCAACGATGCCTCAGACTCGACAATCCGTCGCCCCCGAATTCGACTGACGTGCCCGCTGACGACAGGCCTGTCGCCACCGGTATCGAGCGTCAACTCGACGTAGTCTTCGGCGGCTCGATCGGACATCAACCGGACGCTTCCAGCCGGCGTGAACACCGAGAAGGCGAACCCCTCCGCGCGCAGAACGTTGGCCACCTGTTTGAAGATCGGGATCGCCCGCTGATCGAGGAACACTCCATATTCGCGCGCGGCGTCGGCGGCACGAGACCGCCGGTCGCCCGCCTCGCGTCTGGCGCGGTCGATTGTCTCGACGACCTGTCGCTTGATGTCGGCAATTTCCATCGGACCCTCGGGAGTGACGCCTTGAAAGGCTGATTATGGTTCGGACGCCGGTCCTGCGTGTTGAGGGTGCGGCGAGGCTATACTGGGCATTTTGACGCTGGGCACACTTCCAGACCTCTCACGGATTCCTGCTGGCGAGTTCCTGATGGGCGCCGCCGACGCCGCCGCTGACGAGCGTCCGGTTCACCGTGTGTACGTCAGCGAGTTCTTCATCGGACGGTTCGCCGTGACCAACGACGAATACGCCCGATTCATCAAGGCCACGGGACACCCCCCGCCTTCTGTGAGCCGCCTGCCCCTTATTGCTGGAGGAGGCCGCGACGTCATGTTCAGAGAGCTCGCGAGGCCGTACCTGTGGGACGATGGGGAGCCACCTGTCGGACGCGGCAGCCATCCGGTTGTGCTCGTGAGTTTCGAAGACGCCGAGGCGTATTGCCAATGGCTGTCGGATGGGCTCGAGCGAGCGGTGCGGCTTCCGACCGAAGCCGAATGGGAAAAGGCGGCGCGTGGAGGGCTGGAGGGTCGCCGTTACCCGTGGGGCGACGAAATCGACAGCTCGCGCGGCAACTTCCTCGACAATCCTGCGGTCAAGCACAAGCGGGGAACCCGGCCGACCGGCACGTATCCGGCGAACGGTTACGGGTTGTGCGACATGGCCGGAAACGTATGGGAATGGGTCGGCGACTGGTACGCGGCTGATTACTATGGCGGCGGCGATATGAAGGATCCACGTGGTCCTGCACACAGCGCCATGAGAATAGTCCGCGGCGGATCCTGGGTGAGCGAAGACGCGGCGATGTTGCGCTGCGCCTGCCGGCATACCGTGCCGCCCGACACCTACGCCTACAGTATCGGATTTCGCATCGCATGCCCGGCGTCGTGAAGTCAAAATCGTCTCAGCTGAAGGGGCTCGATCCAGAAGGGTACGAGAGAGCGCGGCGCCTGCTCTTGCGTCGTGACCCCGTGCTCGGTGCGGTCATCCGCCGCCTGGGTCCGTGTGGAATGGCGGCTCGTCAGCGCGACGATCACCTCTCTGCTCTCGTGGGCGCCATCGTCAGCCAGCAGCTGTCGACGAAAGCTGCGGCCACAATCTTCGGACGTTTTCTCGCCCTCTTCCCGGACGGGCAGAAGCCGGACGTCTCCGCGATTGCGGCCTTGGAAGATACGGCGCTGCGGGGTGTTGGCCTGAGCGGGCAGAAGATCGGATATCTGAGAGATCTCTGCGCGCGGATCGCAGATGGCCGCCTGGCGCTCGCCGAGCTGGACACCTTGCCTGATGAGGTCGTCATCGAACGCCTGACGGCCGTCAAAGGGTTTGGGCGCTGGACAGCCGAAATGTTCCTGATGTTTCGCCTGCATCGACCGGACGTGCTGCCGGTCGGTGACTTGGGAATCGTCAAGGCCGTGTGCAAGACGTACGGCTTGCGCAAGCCACCCGACGCAAAACGGCTCATGCGGATTGGCGAAGCCTGGCGACCGTATCGCTCGGTCGCGTGCTGGTATCTCTGGCAGTCGCTCAAGCTTTGAGCCACAGCAGCGCGAACCCGCCGCCGATCGCGAGCAGCGTCCCACGTTCGCTGTACAGCGTCTCGCGCCACGAATACTTCGGTCGCGACACGGGGGGTGCGCGACGCGCGATCGAGACGTCCGCCCGCCGCAATCGATCTCCGTGGCGCAGTCGTGGGATCCATCGTGGCACCCGCGCCAGGTACTTTCGGTACGGCTCGCCGAGGCGTTCGGTCAGCAGCTGTTCTTCCCATCGGACGATCGCGTGGTACTCGAATGCGAGGATCAGGACAAAGAGCGGCGCGAGCCACGGCAGTCGCGCGGCCAGGGCGAAGCCGGTCCAGAGCGCGATATTGCCGACGTACAGAGGATTTCTCACGAACGCGAACGGTCCTGAGGCGACGAGCGGACCGAGCCGATCGCTGCGGGTGCGCGAGACCATGCCGATGTGACGGACTCCCCACAGTCGCAGACCCTCACCCGCGACCACGAGGGCGGCGCCGAGGAACGTGAGTACAGCAGGTCCGCGCTCGAAGGTCGCGGGTATGAGCAGGATAGACAGAGCCATTGGGAGCGGAACGAGCGTGCGGTGGCGAAACAGCCACCAGCCGATTCCTCCGGTCTTTGCTGCAAGTGACTGTGGCAACTTATGTTAGGGAGGAGACCGACCCCACCAGCGCGGGTCTGTTCGACGGAAACGGCCAGGCTCGCGGCTGGTCGGGTTGGCGAGTATAGCCTGATTTGACAGCCTTGCTTCGGTTGGTATAATTCGGACTACTTCGGTCGTATATAGAGCCGTGATGATGTCATCATCAACGTCCCAGGGGTCGGTGGCCGACTCTCGCACCAGCTCGTCTGTCCTCGACATGATCGGTCGGACGCCGCTCGTCCGGTTGCGGCGTTTCGAACGCGAGATACCGGCGGGCGTCGAGTTGTACGCGAAGGCGGAATGGCAGAATCCGGGCGGGTCGGTGAAAGACCGTGCGGCCGCCCGCATGATTCTCGAAGGCGAGTCGTCGGGCAAGTTGACCCACGATCGCACCATCCTCGATGCGACATCGGGAAACACCGGCATCGCCTATGCGATGGTGGGGGCCGCCCGCGGCTACAAAGTGAAGCTGTGTGTGCCGGCAAACGCCAGCGCTGAACGGAAGCTGATGCTGCGTGCGCTCGGGGCCGAGCTCGTGCTCACGGACCCGCTCGAAGGAGGAACTGACGGCGCTATTCGGGAAGCGCGTCGTCTGTACGCCGAGCATCCCGATCGCTATTTCTATCCGGATCAATACAACAACGATGCGAACTGGCGTGCGCACTACGATACGACTGGTCCCGAAATCATCGAGCAGACGAGCGGCCGGCTGACTCACTTCGTGGCCGGTCTCGGGACGAGCGGGACGTTTGTCGGGACGGGCCGGCGACTGAGAAAGTTCAATCCCGCGATTCGTCTGATTTCATTTCAGCCGGATGCCGCCTTCCACGGCCTCGAAGGATTGAAGCACATGGAGTCGGCGATCGTCCCGGGGATTTACGACCCGACGCTCGCTGACGAGGACCTGAGGATCAGCACGGAGCGCGCGCACGAGATGGTCAGGCGGCTGGCGCGAGAGGAAGGGCTGCTGGCAGGGGTTTCATCGGGCGCGGCGCTGGCGGCAATGCTCGATGTCGCGTCCCGAATCCATACGGGAGCTCCGGCGATCATCGTGACCATTTTCCCGGACGGCGCTGAGAAGTATCTGTCCGACGCGTTCTGGACGGCTGGGGACAATGGCGAATAAGCACCGGCTCGTCATGAGCGCAACGGTGAACGAAGCCATTCGCAGGCATGGCGAGGAGACCTACCCACATGAGTGTTGCGGTGCGCTCGTGGGGCACGCGGACCAGGTGACGATGACGGTACCGCTGCCGAATACCACTGAGGAAGGACCCCGCCGCCGATTTCTCGTGCGCCCGTCGGACTACCGTATGGCCGAAGGGCGTGCGCACGAGCTCGGCGGAGAGCTGCTGGGGTTTTATCATTCACATCCCGACCACCCCGCGCGCCCGTCGCAGTACGACTTGGACCACGCGTGGCCGACTTTCGCGTATCCCATTGTCGCCGTGGCGGCGGGCCGCGCCGGGGAGATGACCGTCTGGTGGTTGAAAGAGGACCGGTCGAGCTTCGAAGAGGGCGAACTGCATCATGGCAACGAAGATTCTGATTCCAACACCGCTCAGGCCGTACACCGATAAGAAGGACGCCGTCGAAGCCGACGGCGGCACCATCGGCGAGCTGCTCGCCGATCTCACGCGCAGACACAGCGGTCTGAAGGCGCATCTGTACAACGATCAAGGAAAGCTCCGCAGTTTCGTGAACGTGTATGTGAATGACGAGGACATTCGGTACCTGCAGAAGGAACAGACCCCTGTCTCGTCGTCGGACACCGTCAGCATCATCCCGTCCGTCGCTGGTGGCGCAGACGCCGCCGACAAGGGCCCTCGCACCGTGTCGACTTCAGCCGTCGCCGAACAAGGGGCGCTTCCGCGCACCGGACGCGAGCTTCCGGCGCTGACGAACGACGAGATCAAACGCTACAGCCGTCACCTGATCATGCCGGAGGTCGGGATGGATGGGCAGCGGCGGTTGAAGGCGGGGAGCGTGCTGTGCGTCGGCGCGGGCGGCCTCGGTTCACCGGCGGCGATGTATCTAGCGGCGGCCGGGGTCGGCACCATCGGCGTGGTTGACTTCGATGTCGTCGACTTCAGCAATCTGCAGCGGCAGATCATCCATGGAACGTCAGACGTCGGCCGCTCGAAGCTCGCGTCGGCGAGGGACCGCATCAACGCCATCAATCCCCACGTCGACGTTCAGACCTACGAGGTGATGCTGACGTCGGAAAACGCGCTGAAGCTGTTCGAGCCGTACGACGTGATCCTCGACGGGACCGACAATTTTCCTACCCGGTACTTGACCAACGACGCCTGCGTGCTGCTTGGCAAGCCGAACGCGTACGGCAGCATCTTCAGGTTCGAGGGGCAGGCCTCGGTCTTTGCCACGAAAGAGGGCCCCTGCTATCGGTGTCTGTATCCCGAACCGCCCCCGCCCGGACTGGTGCCCAGTTGCGCCGAGGGCGGAGTGCTCGGTGTTCTGCCGGGCATCGTCGGCGTGATCCAGGCAACGGAGGCGATTAAGCTCATCACCGGCATCGGCGAGCCGTTGATTGGCCGCTTCCTGATTTACGACGCCCTGCGCATGAAGTTCAGGGAACTGAAGCTCAGGAAGGATCCGGACTGCCCGGTGTGCGGCCTCCACCCAACGGTCACGAAGCTGATCGATTACGAGCAGTTCTGCGGAATTCACCCCCCGGCGAACGAGCCGGCAGCCACGAGCGGCACGGAAATCACCTCGGTTGAGCTGAAGCAGCGGCTCGATCGGGGAGATGACCTGTTCCTCCTCGACGTGCGCGAACCGCACGAGTATCAGATCAACCGAATCGAGGGTTCGACGTTGATTCCGCTGGGGGAAGTGCCGAGACGGTACGCCGAGCTCGACCCGGACGACCAGATGGTCGTGTATTGCAAGGTGGGCGCGCGGAGCGCCAGAGCGGCTGATTACCTGCGGACGGTCGGTTTCAAGAAGGTCTTGAACCTGAAAGGCGGCATTCTCGACTGGATCGACAAAGTTGACCCGACGCAGCCTAAATACTAAAATACGACTGAATGGGTCGTAGATGCTAAGGCTTTCAAAAAAGGCCGATTACGCGCTGATGGCGATGAAGCACCTCGCCTTGCGGGGCGATAGCGGATCGTCCAACGCCCGCGAAATCGCGGAGCAGTACGACATCCCCATCGAGTTGATGGCCAAGGTGCTGCAGCGACTGGCGCGCCGCGGCCTGCTGCGATCGCACCAGGGGACGCGGGGCGGTTATCAGTTGGGCCGGGGGCCGGCACAGATCTCCGTGGCCGACGTCATTCAGGCAATCGACGGACCGGTCGCCGTGACCGCCTGCGCGGCCGAGGAAAGACAGTGCGAGCAGTTTTCGAAGTGCAACGTGCGTGATCCGCTGTTCAAGGTGCGCGATCGGATTCTCGCGGTGCTGGCGGAGTGCACCATCGCCGAGCTCGCCGCCGAGCCGCCGAGTCCGGCCTCGCGGGCCGCGGTGCTCCATACACACATTTGAGAGGCTGGAACGAGAACCATCATGGCAGTCAAACTTCCGATCTACATGGACTATCACGCAACGACGCCGGTCGATCCGCGCGTCGTCGAGGCAATGGTCCCGTTCTTTACGACGCACTTCGGCAACGCGGCGAGCCGGAATCATCCCTTCGGCTGGGAAGCCGAAGAGGCCGTCGAAACGGCGCGCAAGCAGGTGGCGGATCTCATCGGCGCCAACGCGAAGGAAATCGTCTTCACGAGCGGCGCCACCGAATCCGACAACCTGGCGATCAAGGGCGTCGCCGAGATGTATCGGGAGAAGGGCAATCACATCATCACCTGCGTGACCGAGCACAAGGCGGTGATCGACACCTGTAAACGGCTCGAGAAGGATGGTTACCGCGTTACCTATCTGCCGGTTCAGAAGGACGGACGCATCAGTCTCGACGATCTGAAGGCCGCCATCACCGACAAGACGATCCTCATCTCGATCATGACCGCCAACAACGAGATTGGCGTCATGCAGCCCATTGCCGAGATTGGTGCGATTGCCAAGGAGAAGGGCATCCTGTTCCACACCGATGCCGTCCAGGCCGTGGGCAAAGTGCCGTTCAATGTCAACGAATTGAAGGTGGATCTCGCGTCGATCAGCGCCCACAAGATGTACGGGCCGAAGGGCGTAGGGGCGCTGTACGTGCGACGGCGGAATCCCCGCGTGCTGCTCTCACCGATTATCGATGGCGGCGGCCACGAGCGCGGGATGCGATCGGGCACCCTCAACGTGCCGGGCATCGTCGGCTTCGGAAAGGCGGCGGAGCTCTGCAAGGCGGAAATGGTCGAGGAATCGACGCGGCTGCGGGGGCTGCGCGATTACCTGAACGACAAGCTGCACAGGAGCCTGGACGAAATCTACATCAACGGTTCGATGGAGCACCGGCTGCCCCACAACCTGAACATCAGCTTCGCGTACGTGGAGGGCGAATCGCTGCTGATGGGAATCAACGACGTTGCGGTGTCGTCTGGCTCGGCGTGCACGTCGGCCAGCCTGGAGCCGTCATACGTGCTCAAGGCGCTCGGCGCAGGCGACGATCTGGCGCATTCGTCGATCCGCTTCGGCCTCGGACGCTGGACCACCAAGGAAGAGGTCGACTACGTGTCGGACAAGTTGACGACGGTGGTGACGAGGCTCCGCGACATGTCGCCGCTCTACGAGCTGGCGAAGGAAGGTGTGGATTTGTCCACGATGCAGTGGCAGGTGGACTAGCGGGGAATTGAGTCATCGGGCATCTCGTCATCTGGTCAATTGATCGAGGGATTGAATGACCGGACGACCAAATGACCAGATTGAAGGAGCAGAAATGGCCTATTCGGAAAAAGTAATCGAGCACTACGAGCGCCCGCGCAACGTCGGATCGCTGCCGAAGGAAGACCCCAACGTAGGCACGGGACTGGTCGGCGCGCCCGAGTGCGGCGACGTCATGAAGCTGCAGGTCAAGGTGAATCCCGACACCGGGGTCATCGACGATGCGAAATTCAAGACGTTCGGCTGCGGCTCGGCGATCGCCAGTTCGAGCCTGGCGACGGAGTGGTTGAAGGGCAAGACGGTCGATGAGGCGCTCGCCATCAAGAACACCGATATCGTCGCCGAGCTCAGCCTGCCGCCCGTCAAGATTCACTGCTCCGTGCTTGCGGAGGACGCCATCAAGGCGGCGATCTCCGACTACAAGAAGAAGCAGCAGGGGACGGCCGCGACGGCGACCAAGTCGGAACAGCCGACGGCGTAGACCAGGGCGATCATCGGGTAATTGGGTAATCTGGTAATCGGGTAATTGATTGGGCCATTGAGCTTGGGCCATTGAGCAATCGATTACCCAATTACCCAATTACCCGATTACCAAATGTAGAGAACGCATGATTGAGATCACTGACAACGCGGCGAAGAAGATTCGCACGCTGATGGCCAAACAGGGCCTCACCGAGGGTGGCCTGCGCGTGGGTGTCAAGGGCGGCGGGTGCTCGGGTCTGAGTTACACCTTTGCGTGGGAAAAGCAGGCGCGGGCGGGTGACGAGGTGTTCGAGGGACCGGAAGGCGCGAAGATTTTCGTCGACAAGAAGAGCCTGTTGTATCTCAACGGAACGATCCTCGAGTACGACGCAAGTCTGCTTGGAAAGGGATTCGTCTTCAACAACCCGAACGCGAAAACCACCTGCGGATGCGGCAGCTCTTTCGGGGCCTAAAAGGGTTTCGGGCTTAAGACTCAGGGCTCAGGGCACTTGAGCCAGCCCAAGCCTAAGCCCCTAAGCCTTGAGCCTTGAGCCCTAAGCCCTAAGCCTTATTTATGTCCTCCGAAACGACCGGTCGCGTGCTTCAGGCTTGCAAGAATTGCGGTGGCGGCGCGCCGATGGACGTGCACTTCTGTCCACAGTGCAGTCAGATTCTGACGATCGGCCGTCACGGCGATTATTTCGCGTTTCTCGGCATCCCTCGCAGGCTGAACCTCGACGTGACGGATCTCGAGCGACGCTTCCGTGCGCTCAGCCGCCAGTTTCACCCGGACTATTTCTTCAACGCGAGTCCGGCCGAACGCCGGGCCAGCCTCGAAAGATCGTCCTATCTCAACGATGCGTACCGGACGTTGCGCAATCCCGTCGCCCGTGTCGAGTACCTGCTCGGGCTCGAAGGATTTCCTCCGAGGCAGCCCGAGAGCGGAGACGGCACGCCGAAAGTTCCGGCCGAGATGCTGGAGGAAGTGTTTGCGCTGAACGAGGAACTCGACGAAGTCCGTGCCTTGCGTGCCGGCGGTGCGGCGCCCGAGGTCTGGCGGGCGAGGCTCGAGCGCGCCCGGGCGCCGATTGATGCCCGGCGGGCGGCGCATGAAGCGGAGCTGGAGGACTTGTCTGCCCGGTGGGACGGGCTCGGCGACGATGCTGGCGCGGACGGTCGCGGGAGGGAGGCGATTCTCGGGGCGCTCCGCGAGCGTGTCCTCGAGCGGAATTACATCAACAACCTGCTCGAAGGGGTTGAACGGGAACTGAACGCGTAGGGCGGGCAGAGGCTAGAGGGCAGAGGTTAGAGGCCAGAGCGCAGGACTCATGGGCAAAGTAGTTGGAATCGATCTCGGCACCACAAACAGCCTCGTCGCCTATGTGGCCGACGGTGTCCCCGTCGTGATCCGCGATCGCACCGGCGACGCCCTGGTGCCGTCCGTGGTGTCCGTCGCGGACGACAGCACCGTCTTCGTCGGCCGTGAAGCCGAACGTCGGCTGCTGACCGATCCGGCCCGCACGATCTATTCGGTGAAGCGTTTCATGGGCAAGGGGATGCGCGACGTCGGTGACGAGGCGCGACTGTTCCCCTTCAGCCTCGTCGGCGATCCAGGCGGTATCGTCCGCATCGGCCTGGGGACCCGCGACTTTACCGCTCCGGAGATTTCCGCGTTCATTCTGCGCGAGCTGAAACATCGCGCCGAGGCGCATTTCGCCGCTCAAGGGGAAATCGATTCCGAGGTGGACCGCGCGGTGATCACCGTGCCGGCGTATTTCAACGATGCGCAGCGGACCGCGACCCGCGACGCGGGGCGCATCGCCGGGCTCGACGTCCTTCGCATCATCAACGAGCCGACGGCCGCGTCGCTCGCCTATGGGCTGGACAAGCGGCACGCGGGCCTCATCGCCGTCTACGATTTCGGGGGCGGGACGTTCGACATTTCCATCTTGCGCGTTGAAGACGGCGTCTTCCAGGTGTTGGCGACCAACGGCGACACTCACCTTGGCGGTGACGATATCGACCTGTTGTTGATGAAGCAGATCCTGGCTGAGACGAAGAACGCGGGAGCCTCCGGCGCCGAGATCCAGGCCATCCGTCAGGCGGTCATTCAGGCCAAACTCGATCTGTCTGACCGCGACGAGACCGAAGTCATCGTCGGCACGCACCGGAAGCGGATCGCTCGAGCGGAGTTCGAGTCGGTCATTCGTCCCATCGTCGAGCGCACGCTCGAGCCCTGTCGTCAGGCGCTCGTCGATGCCGGCCTGCAGCCATCGCAAATCGACGAGGTGGTGTTGGTGGGCGGCTCCACGCGCATTCCGCTGGTGCGTCGTCTGGTTGGCGAGCTGTTCGGCAGAACGCCTCATACCGAGCTGAACCCGGATGAGGTGGTGGCGCTCGGTGCCGCCATTCAAGCCGACATCCTCATGACCGGCAACCGTGAGCTGCTGCTGCTGGACGTCACGCCTCTGTCGCTCGGCATCGAGACAATGGGTGGGGTGATGTCGAAGATCATCCTGCGGAACTCGACGATTCCGGCGACCGGCAGCGAGATGTTCACCACCTTCGTCGACAACCAGACGGCCGTGGACATTCACGTGCTGCAGGGCGAACGTGAGCTGGTTGCCGACAACCGTTCGCTCGCCCGGTTCAAGCTGCGCGGCATTCCGGCGATGCCTGCGGGGATGCCCCGGGTCCAGGTGCAGTTCCAGATCGACGCCAACGGCATCCTCAGCGTGACGGCCCGCGAGCTGCGGACCGATGTGGAACAGACCATCGAGGTCAAGCCGTCGTACGGGTTGACCGACGACGAAGTCGAGCGGATGCTGCTCGATTCGTTCGAGCATGCCGAGGCCGACTTCGCGGCGCGGTTGCTGATCGAGGCACGGAATGAGGCCGAGACGGTCATTCGCGCAACCGCGAAGTCACTCAGGTCGCGGGAGTTCGCCGAGATTGCTGAGAGCGAGTTGAAGCCCGGCGAACTGGAGCGGATCGAAGGCGCCCTCGCCAATGTGACGGCCGTGCTGAACGGACCGGACCGCGAGCTGATTAAAGCGAGGACGCACGATCTCAACGAGGCCACCCAGCACCTGGCCGAAGTGATGATGAACCGATCGGTGCAGGCGGCGTTGACGGGGAAGAGCATCGACCGGTTGTAGGCACCCTATGCCGAGAGTCACCTTCATCATCGACGGCGACGAGCAGACCGTCGAGTTCGAGCACGGCAAGCTGCCGTACTCGCACCATGGAAAACCAGAGTCCTTTCTTGACGTCGCCAAGAATTTCGACGTGCCGCTCGAGCATGCCTGTGGCGGGAGTTGCGCCTGCACGACCTGTCACGTGATTATTCGCGACGGCGAACAGCACCTGAGCGAGATGCAAGACGATGAGGCCGATCGTCTGGACACGGCGTGGGGCCTGACGGCCCGCTCCCGCCTGGGCTGCCAGGCGGTGATCAGCGGCGACGTCGTGTGCGAATTGCCTATGTATACCCGCAACTACGTGCAGGAGGGCGGCGGCATCCAGCTGGGGAAGTCAGGAGGATAGGCTGTGAAGTGGACCGACTCCGAGGACATTGCCGTGGCGCTCGTCGAAAAGTATCCCAGCCTCGATCCGTTGACCGTGCGCTTCACCGACCTGCGGGCGCACGTGCTGGCCCTCGATGGGTTCGACGACGATCCGAAGACGTCGAACGAGCCGAAGCTCGAGGCGATCCAGATGGCCTGGTACGAGGAATACAAGGACGCCCGGGGATAGATGGACGTTCGTGGTCTGTTGCGGCCGGGCATGCGGGTCTATCTCATCCCGCTCGCAGCGGGAGTGGCGCTCGCGATCAGCACGTTTCTGCCGTGGGTAGTCGTTGGCGGGGTGCCTTCAGGTGGCCTTCCGGATATTGCGGCGCTGTGGGTCCTCAGTCTGGGTGCCCTGTCGGTCCTGCTCGCCACGCTCAGCCTGATCACTCGCAAGAATTCACGCCATCCACTTCTCGTGGTGGGGCTGGCAGCCCTCGGCATCACATACCTCTCGTTTCGGATTATGCCCCGGCTGGCCGGCGAACACGCGCTGACCGTGTCCCAGGCGTTGGCAATCGTGGAGAACCGGCCGGTGGGATCTCCTCCGCCCGCCGTGGTTGGAGCCGGACTTTACCTGGGCCTCGTAGCCTCTGCCGTGATCGTCGCGTTCGGCCTCACTATAGTGATCAAGCGGGCATCGACCCCGTACGTCGTCGTTGATCCGGACGACGATGTATGACGTCTAATAGAGCTGACGACGGTGAGTGACCTCAAAGACGATCTGGCTGCCCTGCGCATTCAGCGCGAGCCCGAACGGCCAGGCCTGGGCCGCTGGCTCGGCTGGATCGCGCTCGCCGTGCTGCTGGTTGGCGGTGGCGCCGCCGCCTGGGCCTGGACGACACGCGAGCGCACGATCGAGGTGGAGGCCGTGTCGGTGACCGAGCGCCCCGTCGGCGCGCAGGCTTCTGTACTGAACGCGTCGGGTTACGTCACCGCCAGACGCCGTGCCACCGTGTCCTCGAAGATCACCGGGAAGGTGATTGAGGTGAACGTCGAGGAAGGGATGGCCGTTCGAGAGGGTCAGGTGCTCGCGCGGCTCGACGACTCGACGCCCCGCGCCGCGTTGGCGCTGTCGATGGCTCAGGCCGAGTCGGCACGCAAGGCCGTGACGGAGAATGAAGTGCGCCTCGCTCAGGCCAGGCTGACGCTGGGACGGATGATGGCGCTCCAGAAACAGGGCATTGCCACACAGGCGGATGTCGATCAAGCGAAGGCGGAGGCAGACAGCATCGACGCGCGGATCCTTGCTCTGCGCGAGCAGGTCAACGTGGCCGAACGCCAGATTGCGCTGCAACAGACCGACTTGGACAACACGATTATCCGGGCGCCGTTTGGCGGCATTGCGATCTCGAAGGATGCGCAGCCTGGAGAAATGGTCTCGCCGGTCTCCGCAGGTGGCGGTTTCACGCGAACGGGCATCTGCACGATCGTCGACATGAAGTCGCTCGAGATCGAAGTGGATGTCAACGAAAGCTACCTCAATCGGGTGCAACCGAAGCAGGCGGTGTCGGCGGTGCTCGACGCCTACCCCGACTGGCAGATTCCCGGCCATGTCATCACGTTGGTGCCGGCGGCCGATCGACAGAAGGCGACGGTGCTTGTCCGGATAGGGTTCGAGCAGCTCGATCCGCGCATCCTGCCCGACATGGGCGTGAAGGTCACATTTCTCCGCGACGATCGCCATGCCGGCGCTGCGGCGGATGTCGCGTCGGCGCGACCCATGACGCTCGTGCCGAAAGGCGCGATCCGGATGGACGACGTCAGCAGCTATCTGTTCGTCGTCGGTGGTCCGGAGGGCAACGTGGTCACGAGGAAGACCGTCAAGGTGGGGGACACCGATGGTGATCGCGTCGAGGTCCTCGGCGACGTTCGAACCGGCGATCGCGTGGTCGTGAGCCCGCCGCCAGAGCTCGCTGATGGCGCCAGGGTGGCGGTGCGATGAGCGTGCTCGTCAACATCAAGGACGTGCAGAAGCATTTCACCAGGGGCAGCGAGCGTATCGAGGTGCTGAAGGGGGTGAACCTGCAGATCCCTCAAGGCGATTTTCTCGCCCTGATGGGCCCATCCGGTTCCGGCAAGACGACGCTGCTCAACCTGATGGGTGGATTGGACACGCCGACGGGCGGGTCGGTCGAAGTCGGCGGTGTGCGCATCGATCAGCTGAGCGGAAGCAGCCTGTCCCGATGGCGTTCGCAGAACATCGGCTTCGTCTTCCAGCTCTACAACCTGCTTCCCGTGCTCACAGCCGAGCGCAACGTGGAGCTGCCGCTGCTGTTGACGAAGCTGTCCAAGAGCGAGCGACGCAAGCGCGCCGGCATCGCGCTCAAGGTGGTCGGTCTGGCGGACCGCGCGGATCATTACCCGCGCCAGTTGTCAGGTGGTCAGGAACAGCGGGTCGGCATCGCCCGCGCGATCGTGATTGATCCCACGCTCCTGCTCTGCGACGAGCCGACAGGCGATCTGGATCGGAAGGCTGGCGACGAAATTCTGGAGCTGCTTCAGACGCTCAATCAAGAGCACGGGAAGACCATCGTCATGGTCACCCACGATCCGCACGCTGCCGAGCGCGCGCGCCGCACGCTGCACCTGGACAAAGGCGTCTTGACAGAGGCGACAGAGGCGCAGATGGCATGAAGTTCCTGTCGCTCGTGTGGAAGAACATGTGGCGCCGGAAGCTCAGGACCGTCTTCACGCTCCTGTCGATTTTCGTCGCGTTCGTGCTGTTCGGCTTCCTGATGACCATTCGCACGGCGTTCACGTTCGGCGTGGACATCGCCGGGCTGGACCGCCTCGTGCTGATCCACAAGATCAGTCTGATCATGCCGCTGCCGATTGCGTACGAAACGCGGCTCGAGAGCGTGCCGGGCGTGGAACTGGTCTCGCACCAGACCTGGTTTGGCGGTGTCTATCAGGATCCGTCGAACTTCTTCGCGCAGATGGCGGTGGATCCTGAGTCGTTTCTCAAGATCTATCCGGAGTTCAAGCTCCCTCCGGATCGGGTCAAAGCATGGCTCGGCGACCGGCAGGGAGCCGTGGTCGGCAAGGATCTGGCGGAGCGATTCGGCTGGAAGATCGGCGACCGCATTCCCATCCGTGCCACGATCTGGCAGCCGAAAACGGGCGGACAGACCTGGGAGTTCAACATCGACGGCATTTACGACGGCGATGATGGCGTGGACAAGACGCAGTTCTTCTTTCGTTACGACTACCTCGACGAGAACCGGTCTGGTGGCAACGGGCTCGTCGGTTGGTACGTGGTGAAGATTCAGGATCCGTCACGGGCCGTCGCGCTCGCGCACACCTTCGACGAGATGTTCGCCAACTCCTCGGCCGAAACGAAGACGACCACCGAAAAAGGCTTCGTGGAAGGGTTTGCCAAACAGATCGGCGACATCGGCGCCATCATGATCGCGATCGTCACGGCGGTGCTGTTCAACATCCTGCTGATTGCAGCCAGCACGATGGCGCAGTCAGTGCGCGAACGGACCAGCGAGCTTGCGGTCCTCAAGACGCTCGGCTTCACCGACCGTCTGATTCTCATGCTCGTGCTCGCAGAATCGCTGTTCATTGCGCTGGTGGGCGGCGCCCTGGGCCTTGGCGTCGCGTGGTTGTTCGTTCAGAACGGCGATCCCACCGGCGGCATGCTGCCGATCTTCGTTCTGCCGGCGCGCGACGTAGCGATCGGCATCGGATTGATGGTGCTGATGGGAGTGCTCGCAGGCCTGACGCCCGCTGTGGCCGCGATGCGGCTGCGGATCACTGACGCGCTGAGGAGAAGCTGACGTGCGCTGGTTGTCCCAGACGCTGGCCGTGATGGCGCTCAACTTCCGGACCATCCCGCAGCGGCTGAGCTCGTCGGCGGTCGCCATCGTGGGGATCGCTGGTGTCGTCGTCGTCTTCCTGTCGGTGTTGTCGATCGCGGCGGGCTTTTCAGCCGCCATGACCCAATCGGGGTCTCCGCGCCGGGCGCTCGTCATGCGGAGCGGCGCTGATAGTGAGATGACGAGCGGCCTGGGCGGGCCTGAAGTGGACATCATCAAGCAGGCGCCCGGCATGCAGCGAGACGGGCAGACCGCGCTCGCCTCTGCCGAGCTCTACGTGATTATCGATTTGCCGAAGAAGTCGTCTCCGGAGGCCCCGGCCAACGTGCCGATGCGCGGCATCGAGCCGACCGGGATTCGCGTCCGCGAGGAGGTCTCGATCACGCAAGGACGCATGCTCGAATTCGGCACGAACCAGGTGATCGTCGGACGCGGTGCGAACGCGCAGTTCGTCGGCCTGGACGTGGGCGACACGATCGTGTCAGGGGAAAACCGCTGGCAGGTCGTGGGCGTCTTCGAGGCGGATGGCGGCGTGGCCGAATCGGAGATCTGGGGAGACTCGCGAGCGCTGCAGGGCGCGTACCGGCGCGGCAATTCCTACCAGTCCGTGCTCGTCAGTCTGGACTCGGCGGATTCGCTCTCGACATTCACCGATTGGTTGACCTCGAATCCCGCCGTGAACGTCATGGTGCGGCGCGAGAACGAGTACTACGCGGGTCAATCGCAGGCCTTGACGACGCTGATTCGCACGATCGGCTTCGGCATAGCGGGGCTCATGGGCATCGGGGCCGTCTTCGGGGCCATTCTGACGATGTACACCGCTGTAGCAACGCGGGCGCGTGAAATCGCGACGCTGCGCGCGCTCGGATTCAACACCCTGTCGGTTCTGGTATCGGTGCTCGCCGAATCGCTGGTGCTCGGCGCGATCGGCGGTCTCATCGGCGGGGTAGCGGCGTATCTCGCGTTCAATGGGTATCAGACATCGACGATGAACTTCCAGACCTTCAGCCAGGTGGCGTTTGCCTTCGCGGTCACGCCCTCGCTGCTCGCGCAGGGGCTGACCTACGCGCTCGTCATGGGCTTGATCGGTGGCCTCTTACCCGCCATTCGAGCCGCACGCCTTCCGATCTCGTCAGCGCTCCGCGAGCTCTGAGAACACCGAGCACCTATGAAGATCCATCTCGCCCACAGCCCCGACTCCGATGACGCCTTCATGTTTTACGGCCTCGCCAGCGGCAAGGTCGCGTCGGACGGGTTCGAGCTGGAGCATGTACTTGCCGATATCGAAACGCTCAATCGTGCCGCGTTCGAGGGGCGGTACGAGGTCACGGCCGTATCGTTTCATGCATACGCGCATTTGACGGACCGATATGTCCTGCTTCCGCACGGCGCCAGCATGGGCGACCGCTACGGTCCGGTCGTCGTGACGAAACGGGACGGGCCCAGATCGCTGAAGGGCGTGCAGGTCGGTGTGCCGGGCGAGATGACGACCGCGTTCCTGACCCTGCGGCTCTACGACCCAAGTGTGGAGTACGTGGTCATGCCGTTCGATCGGATTCAGGAGGCCGTCCACAGCGGTGAGATCGCCGCCGGCCTGCTGATTCACGAAGGCCAGGTCACGTATGAGGAGGAGGGCTTGCGAAAGCTCGTCGATCTCGGCGAGTGGTGGGCCGACCGAACCGGCGGGCTGCCGCTGCCCCTCGGCGGCAACGTCATCAGGCGCGATCTCGGCGAGGCCACAATCGCTCGGCTTTCGGGACTCCTTCACGACAGCATCGCCTTCGGCCTCGCGCACCGGGATGAGGCCGTGCGGTATGCGATGCAGTTCGGCCGCGGGCTCGACGAGGGGCTGACCGATCGGTTCGTCGGGATGTACGTCAACGACCTGACGCTCGACTACGGAACCCGCGGGCGCGCGGCGGTGCAGCGCCTGCTCGGTGACGCCCAAAGTGCCGGGCTGCTGCCGAAACCTGTCAGCGTCGAGTTTGTTCACGTGAATTGAGTCATCTGGTCATCTGGTCATCTGGTCATTGATTGGAGGATTGAGTGGAAAATCGGTCCAATCAAATGACCAGATGACTGGATGACTTGACCAGATGTGATTGGGCCAGGATGTCGTGAATCTGGCGCACACCATCGGTCAGCGCCGCTGGTCCCGGCTGCAGGATGTAGGCTGATCTCACTTCGAAGATTCGATCGTTGACGATCGCGCTGATCGCCCCCCAGCCTGGACGCTGACGGATGCGGGCGGGCTGAACCTTCTTCCCGCACCACGACGCCAGCACGAACTCCGGATTACGTCGAACGACGTCCAGGGGATCGACGATCCGATCGCGCGCAAGACGGGCGCCGGCCAGCTCGGGAAAAATCGGTACGCCGCCTGCAATCTCCACAAGCTCCTCGACCCACCGGATTCCTGATATCAGAGGCTCGTCCCACTCCTCGAAGAAGACCCGCGGGCGGCTGGCGAAACGCGAGGCCGATCGCCGAATCTGCTCGAGGCCCTCGTTGAGTCTGTCGGCCAGCTGCTCGGCCTCGCCCTGGCACCCGACGAGGCCGCCGACCATTCGAACCATCTGCAGGATCTCGGCGACCGAGCGCTGGTTGAATGTCAACACCGCGATGCCGCGCCTCACGAGCTCAGCCGAAAGATCGGCCTGCAGATCCGAGAAGGCGAGCACGAGGTCGGGCTCGAGCGCGACGATCTTGTCGAATCTGGCGCTGGTGAATGCCGAAATCCGCGGTTTCTGTCTCGCTTCCGGAGGTCTGACCGTATAGCCCGAGACGCCGACGATACGGTCACCTTGTCCCAGAAGATACAGGGTTTCCGTGGTCTCCTCGGTAAGACACACGATGCGGCTGGGGAATTTGTTCATGCCCCAATTCTTCATTGAAGGTCGGCGAACACGAACCCATCTCTCTCCACCACGATGCCGCGTCGAATTGGAATGGGGTGTCGGAACATCGGGCCATCGTACGCAAACGAATGGAACTCGCCGCGCTCGCCGCAAGGGTCCACGCCCGCCGGCAGGTCGGCGAGCAGCGATGAATCGAATTCTCGCCCAACGAAGCCTCGGTCGAGAACGGCCGGGTTGACACAGGTGATTCGTGCCGCGAGCCCAGCGCCGATCATTTGGCGGGCGAGGGCCGCAGTGTCAGAGCCAAACAGAGGAAAGATCGGCGACAGGCCGGTCCCGGCCAGACGCTCTTCCCGGTACCGCCGCACATCTTCGAGGAACAGATCGCCGAAGGCGATGTGGGTGAATCCTTCGCGGACGGCCCGTGCGACGACTTGACCCATCGCCTGCTCGTAGATCTCGTTCGGACATGGTGAAGGGATCGGCACTGTCCACAGCGGCAACCCGAGCGCTTCGGCTTGCGCGTCGAGCAGCTCCATGCGGACCGCGTGCATCGCAACCCGCTGGGCTGCCTCGTTGACCGTCGTCAACAGACCAGCCAACAACACATCACTCCGTTGCCGCAGCACGTGGACCATCCACGCGCTGTCTTTACCGGTGGACCAGGAGAGCAGACACTTGGTCATTGGGTCATCCGGTCATCGGCCATCTTCTCGAGCTCGTTGCGAACGGCCCGCGCCATCTTCAAGCCCAGCCCTACACTCAACAGCTCCAATCCCAATCCCCCAATCAATGACCAGATGTCCAGATGACCAGATGCCCCAATTCCCTATCTCCAAGCCCCAGGGTGCAGCGTGCGTGCGAACCGTTCGGCGGCCAGAACGATGCGTGGTCCTGGCACGACGAACTCGTCGCCCGCGAGCAGATAGACCCGGTCGGATTTGACCGCCGGCACCGACGCGAGCGCATTCCACACGAGACGCTCCGATCCCATCTTGTCGGGCCTGAGCGAGTTGCCGTAGTGCAGCTCGATGACCACGTCTGGCGCTCGCGTCAGAATCAATTCGGTGCTCATGTCAACCGACTGTTTCTTCACATCCGCGAGGACATTGGCGCCGCCTGCGAGTTCGAGCACGTCGTGCAGAAACCCGTAGCCCCCGCTTGCGTTGATCTGTCGCAACGTCCCCGGCTCACGTCCGAAGACGAGCAGCGTCCTCGGCCTGGGCCTGCCGCTCACGCGACGGCCGACGGCGGCCAGCTGCTGCTCGATGCGTGAGGCGATGGCGTCCGCGTCGCTGGCCACCCCAATTCTCGCGCCCAGCGTCCGCATCGTCTGCGTGATGTCCCTCAAGTCGCGGTGCACGTAGTTGAACATCGGGATCTGCGCGCGTTCGAGCTGTCTCTTGAGATCGGTCTGCGTGTCGTAGACGACGACGAGATCGGGTTTCAGCGCGAGCAACCGTTCGACGTCCGGATCGACCAGGCCGCCGACCCGCGGCAGCCGATCGACCTCTGGAGGGAAGCGGTCGTAGGTGCCGACGCCGGCGAGCCGACCACCGGCTCCCATCGCGAAGATCATCTCGGTTACGGCGGGAGCGAGCGAAATGATGCGTTGCGGCGGATCGGCAGCTCGAGCCGTGACGACGGACAGCGCCACGATCAGCGCGGTACGAGCGATCGATGCTTTCGGTGTCAGACGCGTCGCAGCAGGAGCCATAAGAACACCGGTCCTCCAACAAGGGCCGTGATGATGCCCACGGGCAGTTCAAGGGGGGCGATGATGGTGCGGGCCACGAGATCGCAGCCGATGAGAAACGCGCTGCCGAACAACGCCGAGGCCGGCAGGACGAGCCGGTGATCGGCCCCGACGATGAGCCGGACCAGATGCGGCACGATGATGCCGACGAACGAGACCGGTCCAGCGAGCGACACGGCGGCACCAGTCGCGAGCGACGCGCTGACGAGCGCCACACGTTCGGCCCGTTCGATGTCGACGCCGCGCGCAGCCGCCGACTCGCTGCCTACGCTGATCAGGTCGAGTGCACGCGGTAGCGTGGCGAACCCCGACCAGGCCAGGGCGAGCGGCAGGAGCGACGCCCAGATGGGGGCATAGGACGCCACATCGAGCGATCCCATCAGCCACCGGACGTTGCGGAAAGTCTGCGTGAAGTCCGCCAGATACTGGACGAAGGCGATCACCGCCGAGAGTAGCGCCTGCACCGTCACGCCACCGAGCAGCAGGACGATCGCCGACGTGCCCCGGCGCCTGGCCGCCGACAGGCCGTAGACGATGGCCAGCGCGCCGAAGGACCCGGCGAAACTCGCCAGCGGCACGGCCGAAATGCCCAACAGCGAAAAATCGAACCCGAAGGTGATCGCGATCATGGCGCCGAGCGAGGCGCCGGCAGACACGCCGAGTGTGTCGGGCGACGCGAGCGGGTTCCTGAGGAGCGCCTGGAATACGACCCCGGAGAGCGCAAGTGCGCTGCCGACGAGCGCGGCGGCGAGGACGCGCGGCAGGCGCGCGACAAAAAAGATTTGAGCGTCGATGTTGTCGGCGTACGGGATCGACCGGTCGAAGACGGCACCGAGATGAATGCGGGTGCTCCCGGCCAGCGGGGCGAACAGGCAGGCGGCTATCGCCAACGTGCCAAACGCCATCAGCGTCCATGCGAGCCGGCGTCGGATGGACGCGCGGGGATGGAAGCCGACGAGCGCGTCAGTATGCCCGGCCAATCGGCACCACCGTCAAGCGACCGGCGCGTTCATGAAACGTCACGTCCGCATCGACGTCGTACAGCGAGCGGACGTTCTGCGCCGTCAGCGTTTCTCTGGTCGGACCCTGCGCGATGACGCGGCCCTGCTTGAGCAGCACGATGCGCTCACAGAGAGCCGCTGCCAGATTCAGATCGTGCGTGGACACGACCATCGTCGTGCCGCGTTCCACGTTCAGCCGACCGAGCAGCGCCGCAATTTCAAGCTGATAGCGAAGGTCGAGCGCGGCCGTCGGCTCGTCCAGCAGCAGCACATCGGACGCCTGGGCGAGGGCGCTCGCGATGACGACGCGCTGCTTCTCCCCGCCGCTGAGCGTGGAGAAGCGCCTGGCCTCGAATGCGGCGGTTCCCGTCGCGGCCAGCGCCTCCTTCGCGATCTCCAGATCCGCGGCGCCTTCCAGCGCGAATGGACCGAGGTGCGGGTAGCGGCCCATCAGCACCATGTCCAGAACGCTGAAGTCGAATGTCGTCTGGGTTTCCTGAGGAACGACGGCGACGCGCCGCGCGAGCTCGCGCCGCGTCATGAGCGCCAGGGGCTGACCGTCGATCGCCACGCGACCGGCCGCGGGCGTCAGAATCCCAGCCAGGATCCGGAGCAGCGTGGTCTTGCCGGATCCGTTGGGCCCGAGGAGGCCAACCATCGCGCCGCGATGCACCTGCAACGACACCCCGTGCAGCACGGGCGTACCGCGATACGCAAACGACACGTCAGTCGTGTGCAGCATCCGGCACCACGTCGAGCGCCCAGCAGTCTGCGCGCTGCACCGTGTCTCCTGCGCGCAGCCATAAGGGGCGCCGAAAAAGGGGGCTGTCGGTGACGACCGTGTGATACTCGCCCCGCTCGCCGCAGGGGTCGACGCCGAGTTCCGCAAAGCGCGGCAGAAGATCAGCGGTCAACCGTCGGCCGAGCCAGCGACGGTCGAGCAGCGCTGCGCGCGTGGTGACGATGAGGGCTTCGGAGCCCGAGGCCACCCACTCGTGAAACAACGTCGTCGTGGACGAGCCCCAGAGCGGTTCGACGGCAATGAGTCCGGCCCGCTCGCACATCTGCTCGGCCCACCGTCGATGTTCGTCGAACAGGATATCGCCGAAGATCACGTGCGTGATTCCTGCCGACGAGAGCTCGCCGAGAGCGGTGCCGAACGCCTCGTCGTACGTCGCCCATGACGATCGGCCGGTCACTTGACGGAGGCCCAGCCGCTCGGCCTGTGCCGTCAGCACTTCGGGCCGCAGCCCGTGAGAGCGGCTGCGCAGCCGCTCCTCGTCGAACATCGTGAGCATCGCGACGACGTCGAAGGCCTCACGCGTCCGCTGCAGGGCGGCGCAGCTGTCCTTGCCACCGCTCCACGAGATTGCGGCGAGCGGTCTCACAGGCACGCGGTCACCGGCCGAATCACTCGAAAGGCTTGGGGATGAGGGCAGCCATTCACGGGCCGCCATCGGCGGGGGATGCGCATCGAGCTCCTTCCGGCGTCTCACGCGCCGAGCAAAGGACGCCCCCGATGACCAGGTTTCCTGACTCGCGGATCGCTGCGGCGCGCGGTCTTCCCAGACCCTGCGGCCCTTTCTGGCCGTGACAGTCCAGTGACGTTCTACAACGCGTCGCTAGCCGCTTACAGTGGCGGGACCGTGCGGGCTTTCCACCCACTTCCCTGGCCGCCGGGGCGAGCGTCAAATTGTGCACGCACGGCGGTGGCGCCGCGCGTCGTTCCGCCGTCGGGCCGCGCCCTCAGGCAGACGTGCGAGTATACTGCGAAACGGTCAGGGGGCTGAGTCGAGTTGCCTCAGGTGTATCTTTTTGCGTAACATATCCCGGATTATTCCTACAACCGAGAGGGAGCGTGCATGAGCAAGAGTTCGACCGTCACCGTACGCGAGCGGCCTGTTGAAGATATCGCCAGCGCGTCGGTCGGTGGCCTTACGATCCACGGTGAGACGCTGGTCATCAGCACGGATCAGCGCATCGAGTTGGTCGATCTCACGAACAAGGTCATGGAGTTCGTGCGGCGCTTCAACATGCGCGAGGGGCTCGTCAGCCTCTGGTCGATGCACACCACCTGTTCGCTCTTCATCAACGAGTTCCAGACGGCGCTGCTCACCGACATCCGCCGGTTTCTCGAGCAGATGGTCGCGCGCGACGCGGAGTGGATGCACAACAACCCGGAACACTCGGACTGCGATCGGATGAACGCCGACTCGCACCTTCGGGCGGTCCTCCTCGGTCACCACGTCACGCTTCAGGTCAGCGGCGGAGAAGTCGTGCTGGGCCAATGGCAGCGGATCCTGATGGCAGAGCTCGACGGCCCACGGGCTCGATCGCTGCGCATCCAGATCTTCGGGATCTCGTAGAGCGAATTGGGTAATTGGGTAATCGGGTAATCTGGTAATTGATTTGGAGATTGATCAGGACGCTCGACCCAATCCCCCAATCAATTACCCAATTACCCGATTACCCAATTACCCAATTCACCGTCATTCCCGTTTGTCCTCGTCCGGTCTCCTCGCCATCTCCGACAAACTGGCGGCCGGCGTTCGCCTGACGCTCGAGGACGGGATCCGGCTGTTCGAGTGCCCGGATTTGCTGGCCGTTGGTGCGCTCGCCAATGCGGACCGTGAAAAGCGGCACGGTCACAGGACCTACTACAACTACAACATCCGTCTCGAAGCGACCAACGTCTGCGTGGCCAGCTGTCTGTTCTGTTCGTTCGCGCGGCTGAAGCCCGGCGACCCTGGCGCGTACACCATGTCGCTCGAACAGGCGTGGGACAAGCTTCGGCGTCGCGCGCACCAGCCGCTGACCGAGGTGCACGTCGTCAACGGTCTCCATCCCGATTTGCCGTTCGATTACTACACGGAGATGCTCCGGGGCTTCAAGCGGATCCGTCCCGGTATCCACTTGAAGTGCTTTACGGCAGTCGAGATCGCATTTTTCGCGGATCTTTACGGGATGAGCGACGAACAGGTGCTGCGCGAGCTCATGGCGGCCGGCCTCGACTCGCTGCCAGGCGGCGGGGCCGAAATCTTCGCTGACCGCGTCCGTCGCAAGATCGCCAACGACAAGTGCGGCACGGAACGCTACCTCGATATCCATCGGAAGGCGCACGGGCTGGGCCTGCGCAGCAACGTCACGATGCTCTACGGGCACATCGAGACGGCCGAGGAACGTGTAGACCACATGCTGCGGGCGCGCGCGCTGCAGGACGAGACGGGAGGTTTCCAGGCGTTCATTCCGCTGGCCTTCCATCCCGACAACAACCAGATGCGGAAGCTGCCGGCGCCGAGCGCGGCCGACAGTCTCCGGGTGCACGCCGTGTCGAGGCTGATGCTCGACAACATCGCGCACGTCAAGGCCTTCTGGATTGCGACGGGCGTGGAAGTGGCGCAGACCTCCCTCTGGTTCGGGGTCGACGACCTCGACGGGACGGTGCAGGAGGAACGCATCTATCACATGGCCGGCGCCCGTACGCCGGAGGCGATGACGCCGCGCGAGATCGAACGGCTGATTGTGGCGGCGGGACGTCAGCCGCTTGAACGCGACACGTTCTACAACGTCGTTCCCCGGGCCATCAATTAGCCTGCTATACTGATCTGGACGCCAAGCCCCGATCGTCGAGATCGCAGGTCTTGGCTTTTTCAAGTCGCTAGATTGAGAAAAATTTCACAAATCGAGCGACGTACTTAGAAAAAATGCTGATTCCGCTGCTGACCGAATACGAGAAAGCGAACATCGGCGAGCGACAGCCGCTCCCCGACAGGTATCTCGGCCTGTCGGATCAGGAAATGGACGAGCGGATCGCCGCCGCGAGGGCACAGCTCGGCCGTCGACTCGTCATCCTCGGTCACCACTATCAGCGCGACGAGGTGATGAAGTTCGCCGACTATACCGGAGACTCGTTCAAGCTGGCGCGGCATGTCAGCGAGCGGCCCGAAGCCGAATTCATCGTCTTCTGCGGCGTGCATTTCATGGCCGAAAGCGCCGACGTGCTGTGTGCTCCACATCAGCAGGTGATCCTGCCGGATCTCGCGGCTGGCTGCTCGATGGCGGATATGGCGGCGCCCGATCAGCTTGACATGTGCTGGAGTGACCTCCAGCAGATGGGTCTTCTCAAGGGAGGCACCGTTCCGGGCCAGAGCGATCCGGGCGTGGTTCCGGTTACCTACATCAACTCGGCTGCTTCCATCAAAGCGTTCTGCGGGGAGCGCGGCGGCGTTGTCTGCACTTCGTCGAATGCTGCGGCGACGCTCAAGTGGGCCTGGCAGCGGGCGGAGCGTGTCCTCTTCCTCCCCGATCAGCATCTCGGTCGAAACACGGCGTTCAAGCTCGGCGTCCCGCTGGACCAGATGGTGGTCTGGGATCCGAACGAAATCTGGGGTGGACTCGAACCGGACGTGGTCAACCGGGCGAGGATCGTGCTGTGGAAAGGTCACTGCTCGGTCCATACGCGCTTCACCGTCCGCCAGATCGAGAACCTTCGCGCGCAGCATCCCGGCATTCGCGTGATCGTTCATCCCGAGGTTCCATGGGAGGTCGTGCAGGCGGCGGACGATTCGGGCTCGACCGAATACATCATCAAGACGGTCACGCAGAGCCCGGTGGGTTCGGTCTGGGCGGTCGGCACGGAAATCCATCTCGTCAACCGGCTTGCTCGGCAGGTGGCACCGGAACGTACCGTCCTGTCGCTCGATCAGTTCGGCTGCCTGTGCTCGACGATGTTCCGCGTGTCCCCCAATCACCTCCTCTGGATTCTCGAAGGGCTCGTCGAGGGACAGGTGCACAACCGCGTGGTCGTTCCAGAGGACCAGAAGCACTGGACGAAAGTGGCGCTCGACCGGATGCTCTCGATCCACGACTAAGGCCGAGGCGGCTGTCGCCGCCTTGCGCCCCGTCGCGCCCGGAAGTACGATCCTCCGCTTGCGGATCGCCGACCAGACCGGCGATTCTTCGACCTCGCTCAGGATCGGCTTGAGCAGGTCCAGACGACAAGGAGGACGCCCGATGGCCCACTCGCTCCCCGCTCTCCCCTATCCATCAGATGCGCTCGAACCTCACGTCGATAAGCAGACGATGGAGATCCACCATGGGAAGCATCACAACGCGTACGTGACCAATCTCAACGCTGCGCTGGAGAAGCACCCCGAACTGCAATCGAAGAGCCTCGAGGATTTGTTGAAGGGGCTCAGCAGTGTTCCCGAGGACATCCGGACAGCGGTCCGCAACAACGGTGGCGGCCATTGGAACCATTCGATGTTCTGGCAAATCATGGGCCCCCAGGCTGGAGGGCCGCCGAGCGGCGCGATCGCCGACGCGATCACGTCCGCGTTCGGCAGCTTCGACAAGCTCAAAGAGGAGTTCAAGAAAGCGGCCGTGGGGCGGTTTGGCAGCGGCTGGGCCTGGGTTGTCAGCAGCGGCAACAAACTGACGATCGAGAGCACGCCGAACCAGGACACTCCGGTCATGGAGGGCAAGAAGGCAGTGTTCGGCATCGACGTCTGGGAGCATGCCTATTACCTGAAGTATCAGAACCGCCGGCCCGACTACGTTGACGCGTGGTGGAACGTCGTGAACTGGGCCGAGATCAACAAGCGACTGCGGTAACCAGAGAGCGGGAGAAGCAGGAGTCTGGCGTGGTTCTGTTCCTGTTTCTCGCGCATCTCGGCGTCGGTATCGCGCTCACGCTCGTGTTCGTGTCGCGCGAGGCGGGCGTGAAGTTCTTCAGGTTCAACGCGGGCCTGGCCGCCATTCTCATCGCGATTGCGCTGGCGTTTCGCTCTCAAGAGCCAGGCGACCCGGCGCTCGTCGCGCTCGTCGTTTCCGAGGCGGCCCTCGTTCTGTACTGGGCGTCGATCGGCCGCATGCTCACTCGGGTCCGGCCTGCGATCGTCACGTTTGGCGTGGGAGCAGGCGTCGTGGCCCTCGTCCTCCAGGCGCTCGCCGTGAGCGAAGGAGGTTCGGTGCCGATGCGGCTGCTCACGGTTGGCAGCTTCCTGAGCTCGGCGGCGTTTCTGGGCGGAACATGTACCGCCATGATCCTCGGCCACTGGTACCTCGTGATTCCGTCGCTCGAAATTCGACACCTTCAGTCCATCGTCAAGGTTCACATCGCATCCATGGTCGTGCGTATCGCCGTCGTGGGTGCGGCGGTATTTGCCGGGCTTGCGCTGTGGGGGACGGCCCCGGCGGCCGGGGTGGGCAGTTTTCGGAGCTACATCACATCGCTCGACGGCGTGTTCTTCTGGCAGCGAGTGCTGTTTGGTCTCGTTGGACCGGCGCTGCTCTCGTACCTCACGTGGGAGACCGCGAAGATACGCTCGACGCAATCGGCAACCGGGATTCTGTACGTCGATTTTTTCACGGTCG
The DNA here is from genome assembly GCA_035537875.1 of Vicinamibacterales bacterium. Classification (GTDB taxonomy): domain Bacteria; phylum Acidobacteriota; class Vicinamibacteria; order Vicinamibacterales; family CAVVIG01; genus DATLLJ01. The sequence continues at coordinate 92,569 of DATLLJ010000043.1, forward strand.
TGGTCGGCGAGGTCCTCGCGAAGTATCTGCTGCTTGCGACGCGCGTTCCTGTGTAGCTCAAACGTAGTACACTCGGAGTCCGCCTGAAGGCGGACACATGCGACCTTAGCCGCACTTGGGAGCGACGGTCGTGTTCGGCCTCGACCGGATGGCGCTGCAGACTGCACCGCGGTCCGGAGCCTGTGCAATTTCAGCCTGCGAACCGCGTCAGGGCCGGAAGGCAGCAGCGCTAAGCAGATCCTGACATGTGCCGCAGGGTCCTCCGGGCCGCGGTCCAGTCTGCATTCCGTCGTTCGTGTTGGGCAATCTGAACTTCGTTATCTACAGTCGGCAACCTGCAATCTGCAACCGAACATGGCCTACCAGGTGATCGCGCGGAAGTGGCGGCCGCAGCAGTTTGCCGATGTCGTCGGACAGCAGGCGGTCACGCGGACGCTGGGCAACGCGCTCAAGAGCGGGCGGCTGGCTCAGGCGTTCGTGTTTGCGGGCCCTCGCGGTGTCGGCAAGACGACGACCGCCCGCATCCTGGCGCGCGCGCTCAACTGCGTCAAGGGCCCCACCGCCGAGCCGTGCGGCACGTGCGACGCCTGCGTCGAGATAGCTGAAGGGCGCGACATCGACGTGCTCGAGATCGATGCGGCGACTCATACAGGCATCGACAACATCCGCGAGGTCATCGTGTCCGGCCTCGCAATCAGGCCGGTCCGCAACAGGTACAAGATCTTTGTCATCGACGAGGTTCATCAGCTCTCGACCCCGTCGTTCAACGCGCTGCTCAAATCGATTGAGGAGCCGCCGCCACATGTGGTCTTCATGATGGCGACCACCGAGCTCGACAAGATTCCCGAAACCGTGCTGTCGCGTTCCCAGGTGTACGAGTTTCGAACCATCAGCTCGAAAGCCATCGCCGAACAGCTCAGGCGCATCGTCGCCGCCGAAGGGATCGACGTCGACGATCAGTCGCTTCAGCTCATCGCGCGGGATGCAGAAGGGAGCATGCGCGACGCGCAGAGCAAGCTTGATCAGGTCATCGCGTTCACCGGCAACACGATTTCGATCGATGACGTGGCGACGGTGCTCGGCCTGGTCGGGCGCGACTTGCTCTTTGACGCCGTGCAGGCGGTCGCTGACGAGGATGCCGCAGCGGCGTTCGAACTGACCGGCCGGGCAGTCGAAATGGGCTACGACCTCCGCGCCGTCTGCCGCGAGTTGTCTCGCGTCGTCCGAGACTTGCTGGTGCTGAACGTCGATCCGTCGCGCGTCAGCGACCCTGAGATCGCTGGGGAGACCGAGCGCGACCGGCTGAAGGCGCTGGCCGCCAGATTTTCGCGTGAGGACTTGCTCCGGGCGTTCGACTTGCTGACTCAGTTGGAGGCGGAGATTCGGGTGGCCGCGCAGCCGCGATTCAACCTCGAGATGGCGCTGCTCAAGTGGATTCACTTGCGGAAGCTGATGCCAATCGAGGATTTGATCGCCGGCGTCGAAGGGGGCACGGTGCTGGTCCGGGCCGCCCAGCAGAAGCCCGCGTCATCAGCCCCGCGTCTTCCGGCGGCGCCGGTCACGACGTCGATGGCCGTGTCTGGCACGAACGCTCCAGCCGGCACGGATCCGCGTCCAACCACGGGACCCGTTTCGACCGCAACGCCCGAGGCGGGTCTCAAGGACAGGCTGCTGGAGGAAATCAAGAAAACGAAAGCGGTCTTCTACAACATGATCGTGGCGCAGGCGCAGAAGATTGACGTGGCGGCCGATCGTGTCACGTTCACGTTTTCCCCGGTTCAGCGCGCCCTCCAGGGAACCGTGGAGCAGAATCGCGCCTGGCTCGAGGGGCTTGCGCACCGCGTGGCCGGCCGTAAGATGGCAATCGCCGTGGTGCAGGGCGAGGCCTCGGGCAGCTCGGAAACGCCGGGACGCGAGGCCTCCAACCCCGGCGCCAGAAGCGGCGGCGCGGCGACGGGAAGCAGCACCGACAAGACTCGTCAGTCGACGCTTCGGGAGCAGGCGCTGGCGGACACGAGCGTGCAGGCGCTCCTCGAGGTCTTCCCCGCCGAAATCCGCGACGTCGAAGAGATGTGACTGTCGGCGCACTGAGACGCGTGAGAACACCATGAACATTCAGCAGATGATGAAGCAGGCGCAGGAGATGCAGAACCTCCTGCAGAAGCAGATGGCCGAGCTCAGGGTCGAAGGCAATGCCGGCGGCGGCATGGTGACGGTGGTGATCAACGGCGCCAAGCAGGTGCAGTCGGTGAAGATCGACCCCGAGGTCGTTTCGAAGGACGACGTGGAGATGCTGCAGGATCTGATCGTTGCCGCGCTCAACGACGCGCAGCGCAAGGCCGACGACGAGATGGCTCAGAAAATGGGAGGAATGCTGCCGCCCGGGCTGAAGATCCCCGGGCTCTAGCCCATGTCGCTGCCCGATCCTCTCTCGAGGCTGATCGAAGAGCTCCAGAAGCTGCCCGGTATCGGCCCCAAAGGCGCCCAGCGGCTCGCGTTCCACATTCTCAAGATCCCGCGCGAGCAGGCCGACCGCCTGGCCGATGCCGTGCGCGACGTCAAGGAGCGCGTTACTTACTGTTCGGTCTGTAATAACATCACCGACGCCGATCCGTGCGCGTTCTGCAGCAACGGGGACCGCAACCAGCATGTCATCTGCGTGGTCGAGGAGCCGCAAAATGTCACGGCCGTCGAGCGGACGCGCGAGTTCAAGGGCGTGTATCACGTGCTGATGGGCGCGTTGTCGCCGCTGCAGGGTATCGGACCCGACGATCTGAAGATCAAGGGGTTGCTCTCCCGTGTCCGCGATGGGGTGACCGAAATCATTCTCGCGACGAATCCGAACGTCGAGGGCGAGGCGACAGCCATCTACCTGGCCCGGCTCCTCAAGCCTCTCGGCGTCAAGGTGACGCGGATCGCGATGGGCGTGCCGGTCGGAAGCGACCTCGAGTATGCCGATGAAGTCACGATGCACAAGGCACTCGAGGGACGGCGTGAGGTCTGACGGTCGGTGATGCTTCCGCAGTCCTACGAGCTTCCGGCAGCGCTGGTCCTCGTGCTTGCCGGCGCGCTGGCGTGTTTTGCCGGGCACCGCCTTTTCCGCTACGTGCTCGCCATCTTCGGGTTCATCCTCGGCGCCATGCTCTCGAGCTCGGTGATAGGAATCAGCAACACCGTTGGCATGGTCGCAGCGGCGCTCGTCGGCGGCCTCATCGGTGCGGCGATTCTGCTGTTTGCCTACTTCGTCGGCATCGCGCTCGTCGGCGCTGGAATCGGTGCGCTCGCCGTGCACTTCGGGTGGGCGTTCGTCGGCAGCGGCGACCCGCCAGGTCTCGCGATCATCGGCATGGCGATCGCCGGCGCCGTTGTCGCAATGTTCGTGCAGCGGTACGTGATTGTACTCACCACCGCGTTCGTGGGCGCCTGGACGCTGATCGTCGGCATCCTCGTCGCCGCCGGAGATCGCGGCGCGCTCGCGGCAAGGTCGGCGGCGAGTGTCTGGATTCTGTATCCGACGTCGCTTGCCCCTGGCCACGCCTGGGTTCCGTACGCGTGGATCGTCCTGGGGCTCGCGGGGACCGCTGTGCAGCTCAGTTTCAAGGGCAGGAGCCGTTAGAGCCAATCTCAAAATCTCAACGCAATCCGCACCCAAATCTGCATTCCGCATCTACAATCTGCAATTGCGCAAAAGGGGGCCCGATGACCTTCGAACGGCACGCCGACGTGGACTGGAAAGGCTCGGTGATGGAAGGCGGTGGTGACACAAAGGCGGGGAGCGGTGCGTTTACGCTGCCAGTCACATTCCCAAACCGCATCGGGGACGCAGCGGGGAAGACCAGCCCCGAGGAACTGATGGCTGCAGCGCATGCCGCGTGCTACGCGATGGCGCTCAACGGCACGCTTGGCCGCAAGCAGGCATCAGCCGAGCGGACTGTGGTGCGCGCGACGGTCACGGCGGACAAAGGCGACGCCGGCATCAAAATCATGTCGTCGGCGCTGAGCGTCACGGCGTACGGCCTCAAAGGTCTCGATGCCTCGCAGTTCCCCGAGGTGGCCAGAGAGGCGGAAGGGCGATGTCCCGTCTCGAACGCATATCGCGGGACAATGCAGATCACTCTCGAGGCCAAGGTCGGCTGAGGCCAAAAGAGCGCGGTTGCCGGGGGCCGGGAGAACCGTTCCGCATGACCAGTAACGGAATCGTTAGAGAATCGGTTGCCCGGTTCCAGCGTGAGACCTTAGGGTCGCTCCTGTAACTGTTTCTCTCATGCTTACTTACGTGCCCATCTCGACGACTGGCGGGATGGGCAGTCTTCTTGACACCCCCCGGGGCGTGACGCGCTCCCTCGTTGGCGCAACCGTCCTCCTGGTTGGCCTCGTTCAATCAGCGGCCGTCCTCTCCTCGCAGGAGGTCGTCGCGCCGCTCGCCGACCGCGCGCGTGGGGCGGAGCGTATCGTCGTCGGCCGCGTGTCCTCGGTCGCTCCGGTCTGGCGCGTCAACGACTTCGGCGATCGTCTGATTGTGTCGATCGTGAGCGTGGCGGTCGATGAGACGCTGAAGGGACCGCCCCAACCGTCGGTTCAGGTCGAGGTCGAGGGCGGCACGATTGGCGACGTCACCCTCCGGGTTTCCGATCTCGCCTCGTTCGTTCCTGGAGATCGGGCCGTCTTCTACTTGAGTCGAAGTCCGCGCGGGGTCTTCGTGCCCCACCTGCGAGGGCAGGGCCTTCTGAAGCTCGATCGCCAGGATCGAGTTCCCGGAAGCAGCCTGACGCTTGACGAGATCCGCCGCACGGTCGCGGCGGCCAATCGCTAGGTGAAAGGAGGCTGCACACGATGCCCAGGCCGCGCCCGATACTGCTGGTCGTTCTTCTGCTGGCGGCTACGGTCTTTCGAAGTTCTCCGATGGCCTACGTCACCAACGGCGTCAAGTGGAATCATTCACCCGTCACGTATTACGTGAATCCGGTCAACCTCGATTTACCTCAGTCATCGCTGATCGCGGCAGTTAGGGCCGGAGCCGACACCTGGGCTCTGCAAAGCGCCGCGCCGTTCCGGTTTGACTACGCGGGGACCAGCACTCAGACGACCAACACCTTCGACAGCGTCAACCTGGTGATGTTTCGCAACGCCTCGAGCGGGTCGGCCATTGCGACCACCTACTGGTGGTCTAACGGCACGAACATCCTGGATGCCGACATCGTGTTCTGGGATGGGGGATTCAGGTTCTATTCCGGCACGAGCGGCTGCTCGGGCGGCTTCTACATCGAGGACATCGCCGCGCACGAGTTCGGCCACGCGCTGGGCCTGGGTCACTCGTCGTTGCCGAGCGCCACGATGTATCCGTCGACCTCGTCGTGCAATGCTTCCAACCGTATTCTCGATCCCGACGACATAGCGGGCGTCGAGGTCCTGTATCCGCCGCTCACGGTCCCGTCCGCGCCGACGAATTTCCGTATCGTGCCTTGACGTGTCGCGCCCTTTCGCGGGCGCGTCGGAGCGTCGAGATGCCGGGTTACTGGCCCGGCATGCTGAAGGTCTGCTTTTGATATCCCGTCGGCACGGCGAAGAGGGAGTCGGCGAACGTCTGGCGTGAGACCTCACTCAGCTCGCTCACTGTCTGGTTCGGGCCAATCGAGTACACGCGGCGCACGGGCACGCCGCTGAATCCCTGAGGGTCGTTCGCGCCGATGCTGAACATCTGTTCGGCGTTCTGCGGCATGAGCTGGCGGAAGAACTCGGCGAGCTGCTTCGTGACCTCGAAGTCCGCCGCGGTGAATCCCAGCGCCTTCGGATCGACAGTACAGACTTCCGAGGTCTTCTGGTTGTTCACCAGGCCGTCGTACTGGTCGCACGTCCACTTGGCGACCTTACCCGTGCCGGTCTTCCTGTATTCGGTCTTGGCCGCTGCCGCCGCGCCGGGCATGCCCCGGCCGCGCATCATGGCTTCCATCTTTTCCCGCATGCCCGGCGGCATGCCTTTCATCTGCTCCTGCATCTTGGCCATCATGTCGTTCATCTGGCTGCCCAGCCGGTCGACCTCCGCCTTGGTGAGCTCCGTGTAGGTTTTCTTGGCGGGATCGATCATGCGGATGACTTGGGCGGTACCGTCGAACACGATGATGCGCTGGGCGCCGGACGGATCCGTCGATTCGGCGCGCATGCGCGTTTTCTCGATCTGGATCTGATTGGTTCGGGTCGCGCCGCCTGTCGTCGTCTGTTCGACAATGAGCACCCCGTCCGCGGCGAGCAGGGGGGCAGCGGCCAGGCCAATCGCAAGCGCCAGGATCGAGCAGGTCATCGTGGGGTTCATCGCATATCTCCTCAGCTGGGACGAAGCCATTCTAGCGCGCGGGGGGCGAATTGACCGGCTGTAACCGGGGTCGGTAGAATAGGCGTTTCGTCCCGCACGCGCCGTTCGCAC
>DATLLJ010000044.1:0-74203 GCA_035537875.1 Vicinamibacterales bacterium
CCGCGGGGCCGCGAACCGAGGATCCACCGTCCAGTGCCGAAATCCGCGAAGGCATGCATCTCCGGATGAACGGCCCGAAGAAGCTGATGGCGGAAATCAAGGCGCATGAAGGGTCGATGATCGGCATCACCGGGCTGATGAGGAAGGGGCAGTACGCGCCCGGCGGCGTCTCCATCGGCGGCGGAATACGGATCGGGCCTGCCCCATCGTCTCCCGGTGGCATTGTCGGCAATCCTGGTGTCGACCAGCCGGCCATCGACGTCGAAGGATGGCGTCCCGTCCCAGGCCGCTGTCCCTCGAGATGACGTGACAGCTTCCGCCAGTCTGGTCAACCACGACGCCTCAGGGCTGCGCTACGACTAACGATCGCCCCTACTGCGACGAAGGCGGAAGGGTGATCAACTGGTCGCGAGAGTTACTCCGTCACCAGAAAATCGACCGTCTGCCCGGAGCCTGTCGAAAGGTCCTGATTCCCGATGTCGTACAGGGTGCAGATGTGAAGATGATTCAGCGCGGCGAGGACTTCCGCTTCCCGTTTGAACGCGCCCGGTCAGCGTCTACAGGGAGGTGATCGGGCAGAATTTTCAACGCGACATCCCGACCCGGGGTGGTATCGCGCCCCTTCCACACCTCCGCCATCCCGCCGTCTCCGATGGCAGATTGGATCTCATACGGGCCGAGGCGAACGCCCGGCGTGAGGGCCATGAGTGATCGGCAAGATTATACGGGGAACCTCATCAATTAACATTCAACTTGTCGAGCGGCGCAAATCCGCGTGTCCGCAATTTGAGCGGAACATCCAACTCCTCTCGCCCGCCATCCTCGGTATCGGACCCCGCGCTGGCCCCCTGGGGCACGGCACGGTCGAGTCATGGATCGAGTTCACGCGAATCCTGCTCAGCCGAGCCAGCCTGCGACAAGCTGCTTCGTGTGGGGTCATGGTGTTGCGACCTAGTTCGATAGCATCACGTCGAACATCACGATGTCGCCGGGGAACTCCTGGTTCGAAATGATCAGGGTCGATCCATCGCGATTCCAGGTGAACCCCCGCGGACGTGAGGCGGCGTCGAAGTCGAGAATCTTCCTGTAGGGCTGGCGGCCCCCTGGCTCGACGATCCAGATTTCGGATCGGCCGTTCGTCACCGCCGCCGCGGCGAGGCGCTTCCCGTCGGGCGACCAGGCGAGGAACCCGTTCGCGAATTGCTGGTCGGGCATGTCCTCGTACAAACGCCGGCCGGCGCCGTCGACGAATCTCAACCACAACCGCGCCGCGGGCGAACCGGAGGGACCGGCGGCCGCCACCATCGTCGGCTGCAGGTAGGCAATCGTGTCGGCGACTGGCGATGCCGCCGGACAGCATCCGTCGGCGGGCGTCGGGATCGGGGCGACCGCGCCGTCTGCCACCGAGACGGAGGCCAGACCGGTGCGGTCATCTTCCGGTCTCGCAAAAATGACCCGCCTGCCATCGAGAGACCATGTGAGGTTGTCGAGGACCGGCGTCTCGACCAGCTTCTTCGGCGCACCGCCGTTCGCGCTCATGACCCAGATCGCGCGCCGTCCGCCGCGGTCGGAAATAAAGGCGATCTGCTGGCCGTCCGGCGAGAACATCGGGCGCTCGTCGATCGCCGAATCGACGGTCAGCGGCTTCGCATCGGTGCCGTCTGCGCGCGCCGCCCACAGACTGCGATGTCCCGAACGCGCCGAGCTGAACACGAGGCGATCGGTGCGCGGATCGAACGAGGGATCGAGCTCGCTGCCGTAACCGTCGGTCAACACGCGCATCGTGCTCGGCCGATCGGTTACGGGAACGGTCACGAGCAGTTGCCGGGGAGTGACCAGCGTGGCCACGAGCTTGCGCCCGTCTGCCGACAACCGCGGCTCGGCGTACTCGCCAAGTCCGACGGTCAACGGGCGCTCGACGTTCGCGTCTCCGCCCTTCCACCACAACCCGAGGTCCACGGTTTCAGGGTTTCCGGCGAACATCAGATCGCCGCCCGGAAGGGGTACCGGATAGATTGCGCGCCGCGCGGACCGGACGACGGGCTCCGGCTCCCCGCCGCTCGTTGCCACACGGAAGATCTCGGACGGCTCGTTGTGCCAGTTATCGTACGTGTGGATGAAGTAGATGTGGCGGCCATCGGCCGACCATGCGGGCCAGTGGACGTGCCGGCCCGGCCGCTGCGGCACGACCTCGCGAACGCCGGTACCGTCGCGGTTGGCGACGACGAGGGCATCTCCCTTGGTGGAGGCTGGCCGGACACACATGATACTCGCGCCGTCGGGCGACCACTGGCAGGCCTGGAGCACCTGGAACAGCTTGCGCGGCGGGCCTCCAACGGGCGCCGGAATGACCCACGTATCGTACGACGGCCCCCCGTCCTCGGCGCGCGCGAGGAACGCAATCTGACTTCCGTCCGGCGAAATGCCGATGGCGCCGATCCCCGTTCGCGCCGGAAGATCCAGACCGAGGTTCGCCGTGAGATTCGAGGTGGCGCCGCTCTCGAGAAACTTCACCCAGACATCGCTGCGGCCGTTGGTGTTCGCGTAGTAGGCCACCCACTTTCCGTCCGGAGAGATGGCCGGACCAAACTCGTGTGCGGCGGAATTGGTGACTTTCACCGGTCGCGACAGCACCGGAACGCGCTCGGCCGTCGCAGAGGACGATGTGAACGACAAGACCGCGATGGCGGTGGCGATTGCGACCACCAGTACGCCGCCCAGGGACCACGCGATCTGGTTCGGCTGCGAAAGGCGCCGGCCAGAGGGTGTCGCGACCGATGGGCCCTCGTGCGGCTTCGCCTCGTCGAGGTCTGCGCGAGCGTCGGCGACATCACGCAGCCGCCGATGCGGATCCTTGTCGAGACATCGGCGAAGCAGGCGCGCGGTGTCTGCGGGCAACGCCGCTGGAAGCAGCGTCCAGTCGGGCTCGCGCTCGAGAATCGCCGCGATCGTGTCCGACACCGTCTCGCGCGCAAACGCGGCGCGCCCTGTCAGCATTTCGTAGAGCACGCAGCCGAACGCCCAGATGTCGGTTCGCTTGTCCACGACCTTCCCGCGGGCCTGCTCGGGGCTCATGTAGGCCGCGGTGCCGAGGATCATGCCGGCGCCAGTCGCGCCTGCGGTCATGGTGGGCGACAACGAGAGATCGTGTCCAGCCGCTTCGCTCAAGCCAATCTTCGCCAGCCCGAAGTCCAGGACTTTCACGACCCCTGCCGTCGTGATCTTGATATTCTCCGGCTTGAGGTCGCGGTGGACGATCCCCCGTTCGTGAGCGGCCTCCAGCGCGTCGGCAATCTGCCGGGCGATCCTCAAGGCCTCGCCGATCGGGAGACCACCACGGTCGCGAGCGCCGCGCGCCGGCGACCAGCCCGGCGCACGGATTTCGAGCGCTGACGCCGCCACTCGTTCGGCCAGCGTCTCGCCTTCGACCAGCTCCAGCACGAGCGCCTGCACGGCCCCTTGCCCGGAATCGACCGAAGGGTTCGATTCTTCGAAGCCGTAGATGGCTGCGATGTTGGGGTGGTTCAACGAGGCAAGCACTTGCGCTTCGCGCTTGAAACGGGCGAGCCGCTCCGGGTCACGGGTGAAAGCTTCAGGCAGGACCTTCAGCGCGACCTCGCGATTCAGCTTGACATCGCGCGCGCGATACACCTCGCCCATTCCCCCGGCTCCAAGGGCCGAGACAATTTGGTATGAGCCAACGCGGTTTCCGGCAGAAACGCTCAAGATGACTGGACCGAACGCACTCATTCTAACGAAGGCAGATCAAGGGCGAAACGTAATTCCCAACGGTGCGCTGGAGATGCTCGGTCTGAGGAGCGTTCGTAAACAGTGCGGCGTTCATCGTTACCTATCTGCTCGCAGTGCGAGCCTCGAGCTGCGGGTCGCCTCCGTCCCGTATAATGCGCATGGCTGCCGAGTACTCGGTTATGAGCGAAGACCCGGATACGAATTCAGCGGACAGAAACGAGGAGATCGAACGAGAAACCCGGACGAACCGCAAGTTCTCGCTAAGCGAAGCCATCGGGCGAATAGCGGGTGGCGAATTCATGAAAGGCGGATCGCCGGTCACCCGCAAGCACCAGGCAGAACTCGAAATCGACGAGTACCTGCGTCGCCACCTGGTCGACTCGGGAGGTGTGCTGAGAAGCGTGTTATTTCGCCACCTCGGAGAAAGCCTGCTCAATGGCGACTACGACCAGCCACTCGCCGCCCTTGCGGAGTACATCCGAAGAATTCTTACGTCGGAGCACCTCCTGGAGGAGTTCGTCCGCGAAGCCGACGCGGAGTGGGGACGACTGCACAACGAGCGGCCATACTTTCAAATGGCAAGTCGGCCGCCTCACCCTGACGATCCATACACAATCGATTCAGTTCGACTCGCACTACCCCAACTCCGCGAGAGACTCGCATCGGGGGAGATGTAGACATACGCGTCGGCTGCGTCCGGGGCTACGTGGTGGGCGCGTTTCTTCGTTCCGGCCGAGTCACTTTCCGATCGCAGTTTCGAGCTACAGCGGAGAATTACGTCCCGCGCTCTCACCTTTCGCGACAAGCTGATCCTTGAAACGATATCCACCTACGAGATGCCTGAGGAGAACCACGGTTGGGCCGGAAGGTCAGTCGTCAAGGATTACGGACCTCCGGAGCGCCATGGGAGGCATCGGGGCGTATCCCTCGGCGCGCGCTCACGACTCAGCCCTGTGGGCTCGGTTCTAGAGGGCACTTTTCGAAGTCAGCAAGCCCACAAGACGGTCCATCGGATCGACCCTCGCGGACGGCGTGAAGTCAATCCCGACCAGCCCGTGCAGCCACACCGGCAGTTCGACACGATCGAAAATGAGCGGTACGAGACGTCGGCGCCGCTCTGCCAGGTCGAGCGTCTTCGAGATGATCGCTTCTTCCGACGTGTGATCGCTGGCCAGGTACTGCGACGTGATCAGGCACAGCACATAGCGGCTCTCCTTGATGCACCGTTCCATTTCCGAGATGAAATGCTGGTTAGCCGCGAAGTCGCGGAAGTCGATGGCGACGCGCAGGCCGCGACGTTCGAGCGCCTCCAGAAGTTCGATGGCATGCACGTGGTCGGGCTCTGAGTGCCGGTAGCTGATGAACGCGTCGTACGTCGGCGCACCTGCGCGCACGGGCGCGACCGCGGCCGCGCCCCCTCTCCGCGATTGCACAAAGCGATGCCGTCCCCGGGACACGAGGGCTGCGCCGCTGATAGCAAACAGCGGGATTGTCGCCAGCCCGCCCCAGCTGACCCAGAGCCTGCACGACCGTATCGACGCAGCCGCCCACACCCGATCGGGCACTCCGCCGGCGTCGAGCAGAAGATCTGACGAGGAAAGCCCTGGGTTGGCGGCGACGTACTCGGCCGCGTCCGGAGCGAACTGGCGGCCGATGATGACCGCTCGGCCGTTGTAGTCGGTTATGCATCCGGCGGTGGCATTGAAATGAACGAGCAGCATGACGACACCCGCCACAGCGGACACGATCGAGACCGCGATCCAGAATGCGGGACGCGCCATTCGGACAACCGCAACCACCGCGCAGGCCATCACGGCCATGGCCACAGCGCCCAGGCGCACCTGCAGCGCATCGGCGGACGAAAGGGCGGGCGTCAGCGGCCACACCGCAGCTACGACACTGCCTGTCAGTGCCACTCCGGCATACGACCAGAAGGGGGTCATGGAACGGGAAGGTCGAGGCGCAGCTGCGTCTCGCCAATCACGCGGACGAGCGCCCGTTCGCTGGTCCGGCCGGTGGCCGGATCGCGCGCCCAGAGCCAGTATCGCCCCGGCTCGAGCACCGCTTCGGTCGGCGTGCTGAGCGTAGGGAACACCACCGGTGCTGCGCCCTTGACGTGCTCGTACACCTTCAGCATGTAGAAGACCTGCCACTCGGCGACCGTCTGGCCGCCGCGACGGGTGTTCACGTTCAGTCGCACCGATCCGCCCATCCCGATGCCCAGCCGGCGGCAGTGCTCCACCTTGGCCTCGAGTTCCTCTGCGACGTCATCAATCACCTCGCTCCGGCGGACGGTTCGCAGCAGCTCCGCTAGCTGCGTCAGCGATCGCACATACTCCTGGGTTATCAGCGCAGGATCGCTTGTCGCAGCCCTGTCGGTGAGCCAAGTGACTGCCGCGCGAATTCGAGGGAGAGACGCGACCGGTGGAAGCGACCGGACGGCGATATCGAGTTGTCCGAGCGCGAGATTCAGGTCCGTCCGGCGGACCTGCGCGCGTGCGGGACTGGGGAGCGCGAGCAGGACAGCGGCCACCACCGCGAGACATTTCTTCATCGTCAGGTGCGGCGAATATACACCGCTCCGAGGACTTAACGGGCCGACCGCAGCAGAACCGCGGACCGGTCGTTGTCAGCACGGTCGTCCCTGCTCTCGCCGAGGCCGGGAGCGACTGCTTCGTGCCAATCTTGTTGCAGAGGCATCCCGATCGGTCGCCCTCCTCATCTTAAGACCGACGAGCCTCCTAAGAGTAACTGCTGAGGTCGAGAGATTTTGTGATGGCTGGTCCTGCTGACTCATCCGGACTGCCACGCAATCCGCTCCCCATCCGCTCTCGAGCGTGGGTTGCGTTTCCTTGGACCGGCAGGGATCTGTCGTGCCGATTCGCGGTGAGGGCCGCGCGAATTGTGCCGGACCGGCCTTGTTTGTAGACGCAAAAAGCTGCTTCAACTCCACACAGTTTGAGGGTTAAGCTAATTCGCACCTCAACCGTCGGTTTTGTCTGAGGGGGACGAAATGCGGAATGCTGTGATTCAGTGCGTCGGCGGGCTTCTCGCGGTGCTGGGCTTGATACTCGTTCCAGCCAACGCCGGAGCTCAGACTCCAGGTGGCGGGACGCCAGTTCCAACGGCGGTCGGCCCGATTCCGGTCACTGCCGAGTCGTTTCCTCAAATGACGGTCAAACGGATCCAGCAAGTCGTCGATCTCGACGGAGCCGGTTACGTCGAGGAAGAGTTTTTCGTCAGCGGTTCGGGCAATGCCTATGACTGGGCTCAGGACGGAAGCCTCAGCGTCATCGCCTCGGGTCTGCCCTACACGACGCGCGTGATGGTGCGGCGTCCTGCCAACGTCTCCCGGTTCAGCGGGAACGTGGTGGTGGAGCTGATCAACAATTCCCGAACGTACGATTGGCCGATGGCGTGGAGCGTCCTGTTCCCGCACATCCTCGAGAGCGGGCATGCCTATGTCGGCATCTCCATCCGCCCTCGCGGGATTGACGCGATGAAGAAGTTCAACCCGACGCGGTACGAGCCGCTGTCCTTCGGCGCTCCCCAACAGGCGTGCCCTGGAGCCACCGGAGCCGCCGACGCCGACCGCAGAGAGGACGTCCACTGGGACATCATCAGTCAGGTGGGAGCCCTGCTGAAGACAGCCCGGACGTCGGGGCCGTTAGCCGGCTTCACCGTCCAACGCACCTACGTCACAGCCGATGACGGCGACCTCGCCACGTATGTCAATGCCATTCACGCACACGCCAAACTGGCTGACGGCCGCTCCATCTACGATGGATATCTGCACAAAGGTAACGCGTATCCGGTGCGCATCAATGCCTGCGCCGAAGCGCCTGGCGCCAACGATCCGCGACGTAAGGACAGAGGCGCCAACGTGCCGGTGGTCCGCGTGCTTACGGAAGGCGATGTCCTCACATCCTTCGGCATGCGGCGCGACGACAGCGACGCTCCCGGCGATCTCTACCGTCTCTACGAAGTCCCCGGCTCGTCCCATATGGACTCGTCCTACTACCGGCATTTGCCGCTCGTTGAAGATCAGACGAAGATGGGGCAACCCGCTTTCACCTCGGCCTGGCCGCTGGCCTACAAATGTGACGTCGACATTGCGATCACGGACGCGCCGTTGTATCGATACGCCATGAATGCCGCACTGGTCAACATTGACCGCTGGGTGCGGGAAGGCACGCCCGCCCCGCGCGCTCAACGCGTGGAAGTTCGCAATGGTGGCACGCCTCAGGCGGCGCTCGTCTTCGATGAGTTCGGAAACGCAGTGGGAGGCGTGCGGAGCCCCTACCTGGAGGTCCCCGCGTCGACCTATCGCGCCAAAACGCCAGGACAGGGCGTCTGCGGCAACCTGCTCAGCATCGTGCCCTTCGACTGGGCTCGCCTGGAAAAGCTCTACGGATCGCACACGACGTACACCACAAAAGTCGGACAGGCAGTGGACCGGCTGGTGGAGCAGAGATGGCTGACTCGGGCCGACGGAGAGAAGATCAAGCGAGACGCTGTCGCACCTGGTACGGGCAGCAGTCGCTGAATTGAGCTGAAGACGCCAGTGGCTTCAGCTTACGCCCCGCTCGCGCCACCTCCCCGTCCGGAGGAGCGGAGGCAGTTACCTATTCTCTTTAAAGCCCATCGGGATCGCCACGTCGGTTGCGGCAACGGTAGTCGAGACTTTCAGCACTTCGGTCGTGCTCGTCATGAAGGTGGCGCGCGCTTTGGGCTCCTCCGCGTTCTGACGCGCTGCCCGCCGCGCCAGACCGCCGAGCAGACCGCCGACGCTGGTCGGCGTCTGAGAAGAGGCGCCCGCGTTCGACTTCGCCTCCTGCGCCATCTGTTCCTTTGACTTCACAGCATCCATCGTCATGACGGTCAGGATGGCGGTGCCATCGATCTTCGCCCCTTCTGTCGTCAGCCGGCCCATCGCCTGGTTCATCATCGGATACATCACCATCGCGGCCGCCATCTGTTCGGCTGACGCGCCGGTGAGAAGGCCGCCGTACAGCTTCTGCGCGTACTTGAGGTCGAACTCGGCGATCTCCTTCATCGCCGCAATCTGCGGCGTCATCCACATGTCCGAGGTGACGACCATTCCGCCGCTCTCCTCGAGCGTCTTCTCCTTTTGGCGCATCGTAATCGTCAGGACCACCCGTCGTGTGTCGAACCCGTTGACGACCTTCGTCTCACCGGTGTTCTTCACGTCAACGTCGACCTCCATCTGAGTCTCGTTCGGCTCGGCCGCCGGGGCCGGGGGCTGCGCCTTGCCGTCCTGTTTCCGCGCTTCCTCCGCCGCCTCCTTCTGCGCTTCCTCCATCCGCCGCCGAAGTTCGTCGAACGTGGTGACCTTGTACGACTTCTTCTTCATATCGAGGTCGTACACCTTCTCCTCGGCCAGATCGATGATGACGCCGATCTGATCGTTGATCGTGGCCTTGCGGTCGCCCTTCACGGCCACCGTCGACGCGACGCCTTCCTTCGCGGCCTTGCCGCCAAAAATGTTGACCACCCGCCCGAGCGTGCCGCCGAACTCGATGTGTGTCTTCTCGTCGGCTCTGACCTCGGCTCTCACTGATTGCAGCGATAGCGCACACAAAGCTGCTGCGCCCGCAGCCACGAATCGCTTTCGAGTCATAGACCCTCCACCTGTCTGGATCAACCCCGCGCCTCGCGGATCATGTCTTCGGTTGCTTCAGCCGGACGTCAGATTGTACGCGCTATCACATTGATGCGGTGGATTCGCCGCGATTGAACTGTCGCGAACTTCAGGGGAACCGATGCTGCGCGGAAAGAAAAAGCAGTTACCGGGAGGTTGGAGGCCCAGTCAGGGCCCCGACCTCCCACCCGGGGTCGCTTCCTTACTTGCCGTTTTTGTCGCTACTTCCCGTCTTTATCGCTGTCGCGGTCATCGTCGGTCACCGCGTCCTGGACCGCTTTACCGGCGTCCTTCACCGCCTCGCCGGTCGCTTCTGCGCCTCGCTCGATCGCCTTGCCTGTAGCTCGTGCCCCATCGTTGATGCTGTCACCAATACCATCGGATCGGCCGGCCGTTCCGCTGGTCGCGACGACCACGAGGCCGTCGACGACATCGCGGACACCCTCGGTCTGGCGGGTCAGCCGCACGGCCTGTTCCTTGGCGGCCGCCGACTGTACTTCGCCGGTCAGCGTCACAACGTGGTCGTTGGTCGTGACATTCACATCCGTGGCCTTCACGATATCGTCAGCCGCGAGTTTGGCCTTCACCTTCGACGTGACCCCCGCGTCGGTCTGTGCGCACGCGATGGTCCCCGCGAGCGCCACAATGGATGCGAAAGCAGCTAGTCTGTTCACTGTTCTTCCTCCTGTCGAGCTCCACTGAGCCCTCATCCTCATTTGGCAGCATGGAGCGTGCCGATTGAGCACCCGAGGGTGGTCTGGCACGGGACGTGCTGATTTCATCACGTGCGAAAGAGCATTCCTGAGCTCGTGGGTGCGATCCTGCTGGTGCGGTTGGTCGTAAGCGCTGGCGTTGCGGACGCCCAGGAACGGACACCGGAGTCAGCGTCTGGCGCCGATCAGCCGCGTCTTGCCGGGATCTTTACAGGCACAAGAGAGGTCTTCGCCCAACCGCTTCACCCGCTGATTGACACCATTGCTTCCGGGGGGTGGGTCGGTGCGGGTATCGGCTACGACGCACCAACGCCGGAACGCTGGCGCGTCAGCTCGAAAGGGCTCGTCACACTCCATCAGTACTGGCTTGCACAGTTCGAAGGCGCGTACACGGGCGACCGCGTTGAAGCCGTGGGTTACGCACGTACGCGCAGCATGAAGCGGCTGAACTTCTTCGGAGTCGGGTCGGACAGCGAGGTGACGAACAGGACGTCGTTTACGCTTCGCGATCCGCTCATCGGTCTCGTCGCGTCCACACGAGTGGCACCGGCGGTCAGCATTGGCGGCCGCGTGGAACAAATGTGGCCAGCAGTGGACGCGGGCGAGGATCCGCGTTACCCGAGCATCGAGCAGCGCTTCACCGATACTGATGCGCCCGGCCTTTCAGAACAGCCGCGGTTTGGCCGTTACGAGGCGTTCGTCCAGGCAACCGTGCCGCCATCAGATGGATGGTCGTTCAACCAGGGCGGCACCTATCGAGTCAGCTACGACATCTACGACGATCAGGAGCTCAACCAGTTCGACTTCCGGCGACTGCAGCTCGAAGGGCGTCATCGATTCGCGATGCCGCAACCCTTTCACACCCTGACGATTCGCGGATGGCTGTCGTCAGCCGAGCCCCTGTCCGGACGTGAGGTGCCGTTCTTCCTGCAGCACACACTGGGAGGCACGAGCAATATCCGGAGCGTCTACGATGCGCCGGTCGGCGGCGACAAGACGGCGGCGACGCTGCGCGCGTTTTCGAGTCACCGATATCGCGACAACCATCTGTTCCTTCTCCAAGCCGAGTATCGATGGAATGCCTGGGGTCCGTTGGAGACGACGGTCTTCGCCGAGTCGGGCCAGGTGGCCAGCCGGTTCTCCGATCTGAAGTTGTCGCGCCTTCAGACCAGCTATGGTTTCAGCATGAGCTTCATGCGCGGCGCCAATGCGATGGCCCGCATCGACTTCGGCTTCGGAGGCGATGAGGGGTCGCGTGTCTTCTTCGATATGGGAGGGTGGCTGCGATGAGATCGCGCCCGATCGCCTTCTTCACCCTGATGGTGCTCCTTGCGAGCGCACTCGTCCGGACGATCGCGGCGGACGACCAGATGGCGGCGCTCTGGCAGGACCCGGTCGATCTCGAGCGACGCGATCTGTTGTATGGGCCGGGCGGCCGCGGGCTCGTTCCGCTGGAGACTGCCAGTTACGAGTTGATCGACGTCGATACGAAGGGGTTCAGTTCGGGCTACGACGTTCGCGACGCGCAGGGCCGCAAATGGAGCGTGAAGCTCGGCCCCGAAGCTCAGCCCGAGGTGGTGGTGTCGCGGTTACTCTGGGCGGTTGGGTACCATCAACCGGCGACGTATTACCTGCCCCGGTGGACCCTCAGCGCGAATGGGAAGCGTACGACCCAGCCGCCAGCTCGCTTTCGTCTCGAAGCGGCCAACCGGAAGAACGTCGGCGAATGGTCCTGGCGCGACAATCCATTCGTCGGCTCACGGCCGTTCCAGGGTCTCGTCGTGATGATGGTCATGGTCAACAACTGGGACCTGAAGACGTCCCAGAACGTCATCTATCGTGTCGATCACGATCGCAAACCGCATGACGTATATGTGGTCAAAGACCTGGGCGCATCGCTCGGTAAGACAGGCTGGCTGCTTCCGGGCACGCGCGACGACCTTCAGGGCTTCGAAGAGGAAGGATTCGTCAGCGGAGTCGAAGGCAATCGCGTGAAATTCGACTACAAAGGAGGCTGGCGCGAGCCACAGGTGATCGCGAGCGTGGCCCCTGCCGACGTGCGCTGGATCTGCGCGCTCCTTGCCCGCCTGTCGCCGCAACAGTGGGGCGACGCGTTCCGGGCGGGCGGCTACTCTGCCTCCGAGGCGGACCGCTATATCAAACGACTCCGGCAGAAGGTGGCCGAGGGCCAGGAGCTCGGCTGACGCACCTCCAGCGAGCGCGTATGCCTCGCCTCGCGATACACTCAGTACCGATGGAAACCAGCGCCGCACGGGAGCGGATCAACGGCCTGCTCTTCTACGGCACCGTCCTGCTCCTCGCGTATCTGGTGTACCTGTTGTTTCGGCCGTTTCTCACACCGTTGTTGTGGGCGGCGGTGCTCGCGGCGCTCTTTCACGCCCCCTTCCTCAGTCTGGCGAAACGCTGGGGCAAAACCTGGGCGGCCGCGATTGGCACGGCAGCGGTCACAGTGCTCATCATCGTTCCCCTTATTCTCGTGATGAGCGCCTTCGTGCAGGAGGCCACCGCCACTCTCAGTTCCATCGATCTCTCTTTGGAATCAGCCGGGTTCGCTCGTCTGCAGCGAGTCTGGACGCGCGTCCAGTCGTTCGGCCCCGGAGGAAGCCTGGGCAGCCTCGAGGACATCGTGAAGCAAGGCGCCTCCAGCATCGCCGGCTTCGTGGCTGGTCAGGCCGGAACCGTGTTGCGCAACGTCGCCGTGATCGTTGTCCACCTCGTCGTGACGCTGTTCGCTCTGTTCTTCTTCTTCCGGGACGGGGACACGATCATGGCAGCCTTCCGCCGGGTGCTGCCGTTCGAATCGGATCAGCTGGACAGGATGATCGGTGAGGCCAGAGATTTGATCCACGCCAGCGTCACCGCCAGCCTCAGCGTCGCAATTATTCAGGGGACTCTGGGCGGGCTGATGTTCGCGATTCTCGGCGTCGGCGCGTCCGTCTTCTGGGGCGTCATCATGACGTTCTTCGCCCTGCTGCCCATTGGCGCCGGGATTGTCTGGGGACCGGTGGCGCTGTGGCTCATGCTCTCGGGCAGCATGGGACGCGGCCTCACGCTGCTGGCGGTCGGCGTCGGCATCATTGGCCTGGTCGACAACGTGCTGCGCCCGATGCTGTTAAGTGGCCGGACACAGCTGAACGGGCTCCTCGTCTTCGTCAGCCTGCTCGGAGGCATTGCGGCCTTTGGCTTTCTCGGGCTGGTCCTTGGGCCAGTCATCATGGCCACGGCGATCGGCGTGCTCGACGCCTACACGAAGGAGCGCCGGACCGTGGGACGGAAAGAGAGCAAGTTGATTCACGGCCGCTGAAGACCGCGCGCCCTGTCGACGCCGTCGATCTTGCACCACTCGAGCGTTCGCCGCAGTCCCTCCTCGAAAGGCACGATTGGCGAGTACCCGATGAGCGTCCTCGCCTTGGTGATGTCGGCCTGGGAGTCGCGCACGTCGCCGGCGCGCGGCGCCTGATAGAGGGCCTCGAGATTGGTGCCGCAGATCCGATTCATGACGCGCAGCAGTTCGTTGAGCGAAATGCGGCCTCCCGTCGCCACGTTCATCACGTCACCCGCCACGTTGGACGCCTCGGCTGCGCGCAAAACTCCGTCCACGACGTTGGCGACGTAGGTGAAATCGCGCGTCTGCTCGCCGTCGCCGTAAATGATTGGCCGGCGACCTTCGAGCAGCGCCGTCGAGAACAACGAGATGACGCCGGAGTACGGCGACCCGGGATCTTGCCGAGGCCCAAACACGTTGAAGTACCGCGTCGTGACCGTTTCGAGGCCGTACAGTCTCGTGAACAGCCGACAGTACTGTTCGCCAACGAGCTTCTGAAGCGCGTACGGCGAGAGGGGGTTGGTTGGCATGTCCTCGCGCTTGGGCAGCGTGGGCGTGTCGCCGTATGCCGACGAGGAGCCGGCGTAGACGAAGCGTTTGACGCCCGCATCGCGCGCCGCGACCAGGATGTTCAGCGACGATGTGATGTTGGCTTCGTTCGAGGTCAGCGGGTCTTTGACGGAGCGCGGGACCGAGGGGATGGCCGCCTGGTGCAGCACGAACTCCACCCCGTCCACGGCCGCGCGAGCGACCTCGAGATCGGCGAGGTCACCGTGGACGAATTCCACACCGCTTACGTGATCGAGGTTGCGGCGGTTCCCCGTGACCAGGCTATCGACGACGCGGACGTGGTGCCCGCGGCGGGCCAGTGCTTCGCTCAGGTGCGAGCCGATGAAACCGGCGCCGCCGGTGACGAGATAGGACGCCATTCAAGAAAGTCGCAGTAAGCCGTAAGCCGAATTCTGTCCCCTGATGCTGCGGCTTGCGCCGCCGGCATCGGGGTGACGACCATTCCTCTAGCCCCGACATTGCTGGCGGGGTCAAGCGACCGACCCGGAGGCCCGGACGGGCCGTCCGATGCGCCTCCCTATTTGGTCTTGCTCCGTGTGGGGTTTGGCCTGCCACCCGTGTTGCCACGGGCGCGGTGCGCTCTTACCGCACCTTTTCACCCTTACCCGCCTTCGCCCTCGGCCCTTCGAGCGCCGGGCTCCGGCGCGGCAGGCTCTCCTCGCAGGCAGGAGCTTGCCTCGCCGAAGCTCGAGACGCGAAGAGCCGAGAGCGAAGGCGGGCGGTATGTTTTCTGTGCCACTTTCCTTCAAGTCGCCCTGACCGGGGATTACCCGGCACACTGCCCTGCGGAGTTCGGACTTTCCTCCCACCGTCGCTGGCGTGAGCGCCTTGCGGCGCCGAACCAGCGTCGGCGGGCGGTCGTCTGGCTTACTGCAACATGCCATTGTACCTCGTAGGCAGGCATGCGCCGATGTGCCGCTAGCCGTCCGTTTCCTGACTGATCTGATACTGCTCGAGTTTCTTGTAGAGGTTGCTGCGAGGTGTGTCGATGACCTCCGCGGTCTTCGAGATGTTCCAGGCATTTTCTCGAAGCTTGGCGACCAGATAGGCGCGTTCGGCGTCGTCTTTGAATTCGCGCAGCGTGCCCGCTTTGGGCGGGCTCATCTCGCCGCCTGGCTTCGGCGCGGCCGGCGCGCCGCCCGAGGGCGAGCGGACCGCGTCGGGCAGATCGGAGACATCGATGGTATCGCCCGTCGTCATGATGATGAGCCGCTCGACGGTGTTGCGCAGCTCACGGATGTTCCCCTTCCAGCGGTACCGCTGCAGCGCGACGACGGCCGCCTGCGTAATCTTCTTGGGCCGCACGTTGTTCTCGCGGCTGAAGAACTCCATGTAGTGGCGCACGAGCTGCGGGATGTCCTCAGGGCGGGCCCGCAGCGGCGGCACCGAGATCGGAATGACGGCGAGACGGAAATACAGGTCTTCGCGGAAGTGGCCCTTCGCGATTTCCTCTTCCAGGTTCTTGTTGGTCGCGGCGATGACGCGCACGTCCACCTTGGTGGTGCGCGCCGATCCCAGCCGCTCGACTTCTCCCTCTTGAAGGACGCGCAGCACCTTGGCCTGCGTCTTGGCGCTCATGTCGCCGATTTCGTCCAAGAAGATGGTCCCGCGATCCGCCTGTTCGAATTTTCCGACCTGTTTCTCGGTCGCGCCCGTGAACGATCCCTTCTCATGGCCGAAGAGCTCGGACTCGATCAGATCTTCGGGAATCGCCGCGCAGTTGACTTGCACGAAGCGCTCCCGGCTGCGGAGGCTGTTGCGGTGGATGGTCCGGGCGACCAGTTCCTTGCCGACTCCGCTCTCCCCCTGGATGAGCACCGTCGCGTTGGTCGGCGCTGCCCGGCCGATGGCCGCCATCACCTGCTTCAGCTCGGCGCTGTCGCCGATCATCTGGTGCCGGACTTCGACCGCCTTCTTGAGCGATCGATTCTCGTCGCGAAGCCGCGCCTGCTCGAGCGCGTTCTGTATCGTCACGCGCAGCCGTTCCGTGCTTTCGAACGGTTTCTCCAGGAAGTCGAGAGCGCCGCGCCGGATGGCGTCGACGGCCGTGCTCGGCGTGCCGTGCGCGGAGATCATGACGACCGGCAGCAACTCGTTCATGGAATGCAGCCGCCCGAGCACGTCGAGCCCGTCCATGCCGGGCATCTTGACATCGAGCAAGACCAGGTCGAAGGCCTCACGCTCGACGAGCGCAAGGCCTTCCTGCCCCGTCGCCGCGCCAACGAATTCGTAGCCTTCGTATTCGAGCGTCATCCGCAGGGAATCGCGGATGGCGGCCTCGTCATCGATGACTAGGATGCGTGATTTGGGCATGCCGCCGGATCATCGATCCTCGACGCGCACGGTCTTGAGCTGGCGCTGATCGAGTTCGGGCGAGTAGAGAAAGAATGTGACGATTTCTCCCGGATTCACCGTCTGCGCGATGCGGCGATAGTCGTCGGCCGACTCCACCATCTGGCGGTTGATCTCCAGGAGAACCGTACCGCGATTGATACCGCCGTCAGCGGCAGAGCTCAGAGGCTCGACGCGCGTAATCAATACGCCCTTGGTACCGGTCGGAAGCGCGAGACGGTCAGCCGTCAGGCGATCGATATCGCGCACGGTCAACCCGAGGGGAGCGGCCTCCGCCCGGTCGACGGCCGGGGACGGCAGGGCTTGCGTCTGGCCCTGCCCCCGATCGCGGCTCGGTCTCTCGGCGAGCTTGACCAGGATCTCGTGATCGCGTCCCTCCCGAACGACGTGCAGACGCACCGTCGTGCCGGGCGGTTGCGCGGAGATATCTCGAATGAGCTGGTTATCGTTTTCCTGCGCCTTGCCGTCGAGTGCCACGATGACGTCGTAGGGACGCAGCCCGGCCCGCTCCGCCGGCGATCCCGCGGTGACGTCCTGCACGAGGGCGCCGTTCTTGACCGAAAGCTTGAGCGACTGCTGCAGGTCCCTGTCGATTTCCCGCAGCGCCACGCCGATATACCCGCGGCTCACCCGCCCGTTGGCCCGCAGCTGGGGAAGAATCGATGTGGCGATGTTGATGGGGACCGCGAAGCCGATGTTGCTTCCGCGCGCGCTGATGGCGGCGTTGATGCCGATGACCTCGCCCCGGGAATTGATGAGCGGTCCCCCGCTGTTGCCGAAATTGATCGCGGCATCGGTCTGGATGTAGCTGTCGAGGCTCGCGTCGAAGAGCTTCCGGCCCATGTAGCTGACAACACCGACGGTGACGCTGTGTTCGTACCCGAGCGGGTCGCCGATGGCAATCACCCATTCGCCCATTCGCAGCATCGACGAGTCGCCGAGCGGAGCCACCGGTAACTGCGTCTGGCCGTCCACCTTGATCAGCGCGATGTCGGTATCCGGATCGGAGCCGATGACGTGCGCGCGGAGCATCCGTCCGTCGGAGAGCTTGACGGTGATGCGCTCGGCTCGATCGATGACGTGATGGTTTGTCAGGATGTGCCCATCGCTATCGATGATGAACCCGCTGCCTTCACCTCGCCGAGGCGTGTCGAGCTCGAAGCGAGGTCCGGAATCGTTCGGTCCATCCAGCGGCCCGGGGGAGCCTGGGGTTGTCCGGTTGCGGCGAGCTCGCGGATCCCGTCCTCGGGTGGTGGCATCGATGTTGACGACGGCCGGGTTGATGCGGTCCACGACATCCGCGAAGTTGAGGATCGGAACCCCGACCGGCGGCATGGGCCCTGGAATCGGCCTGAATGCGGCCTCTCTGACCGCCGGGCCGACGACCGGGCCGACCGAGACTGATGGCTGTGCTCCGCTCCCGGCGAAGATGGCGCCGACCAGGAAGGCGATGATCGTGGTCAGCGAAAAGGTGACGAACGCAAAACGTGACGACATATGGGTTGGTCGGACTCCGGTCCGCATCGCTCGGGAGTCTGCCTACTTCTCTTTCATTATAAGAGCCAGAAACGCCTTCTCATCCAGCGTTTCGACGTCCAGCTCTCGGGCCCGTGTCAGCTTGCTGCCAGCCTCGGCGCCGAAGATCACGGCGTCGGTCTTCCTGCTCACCGAGCCGGTCACGCGACCGCCGAGCCGCTCGAGCGCCTCGGTGGCCTCCTCGCGGCTCATCGTTGAGAGCGTGCCCGTCAGCACGTACACTTTCCCGGCAAGCGGCCCCACCTCGGCGGTCGGTTCAGGTGCCTGGCTCGTCATGTTGACCCCCGCCTTCTCGAGTCGCGCGACGAGCCGTCGGTTGCGAGGTTCGTCGGCGAAGGCCCTCACGGACGCCGCAACGACCGGCCCCACGTCCGCGACGGTCTGCAGCGCTTCCGCGGGCGCATCCATGACCCGCTGCATCGTCCGGAACTGCCGGGCGAGCGTGGCCGCGGCTTTCTCGCCGACGTGGCGGATGCCAAGGGCATAGATGAGGCGCGACAGGTCGTTGCGCTTGCTTCGTTCCACCTGCTCGACGATGTTGTGGCCCACTTTCCCGAGCTTGCGCGGCCGCGCCCGCTCCGATTTCGGGTCTTTGGGCGCCACCACGAGGTTTTCGAGGCGACCCGCTTCGAGGTGATAGAGGTCGGCAAAATCGCTGACGAGTCGCTGCTCGACCAGCTGATCGATCAGTGACGCGCCGAGGCCGTCGATGTTCATCGCGCTGCGCGACGCGAAGTGCTCGAGCCCGCGCCTGATCTTCGCCGGGCATGACTCATTGGGGCACCGCCACACCACCTCCTGCTCGTCTTTCGTGAGCGTGCTGCCGCATTCCTTGCAGGTGGTCGGCATCACCCACGGCCTGGTGCCGGGTGGACGGAGGCTCAGGACCGGTGCGATCACTTTGGGGATCACGTCGCCGCCCTTTTCAATCACGAGCGTGTCGCCCTCGCGGATGTCCCGACGAGCTATCTCCTGTTCGTTGTGCAGCGTCGCCATGGAGATGGTCGATCCGGCCAGACGCACCGGCTGCAGAACGGCAAACGGGGTAACCGCGCCGGTCCGTCCGACGTTGACGTCGATCTTGAGCAGTTTCGTGTGCGCCTGCTGCGCCGGGAACTTGAACGCCGTCGCCCAACGCGGAAACTTGGCCGTCGCCCCGAGGCGTTCCCGCAGCGCCAGATCGTTCACTTTGATCACCACGCCATCGGTGTCGAAATCAAGGGCCTGCCGTTTGTCAGCCCATTCCTGGCAGAAGGCGATGACGGCCTCGATATCGTCGCACTGATGCCAATGGTTTTCGACGGGCAGGCCCCAGGCGCGCATGGCCGTGAGCATCGTCGCGTGATTGCTGTAGCCGGGAGCGTCTGTGCCGCCTCCTTCGTTTGAAGGGCGGACGACCTGGTAGGTGAACGCCGACAGTTCGCGCTTCGACACCAGGCCGGGGTCGAGGTTTCTCATCGTGCCGGCGGCGGCATTGCGAGGATTCGCGAACAGCGGTTCACCGGCGTCCTCCCGTTCGCGATTCATACGATCGAACGAGGCGCGCGGCAGATACACCTCGCCCCGAACCTCCAGGTGCCCGGCAGGTCCATTGCGGAGCGCCAGGGGAATCGCCCGGATCGTTCGAACATTGGCCGTGACCTCCTCCCCCCGCGCACCGTCGCCGCGCGTTGCCCCGCGAACCAGCCGGCCGTTCTGATACGTGAGCGCGATGCTGAGGCCGTCGATCTTCATCTCGGCCACGTAAGAAACCGGGTTGTTGCCGAGCTCCGCTCCCTTGCGAACACGCTCGTCGAACGCTCTGAGCTCTTCCTCGTTGTACGCGTTGTCGAGGCTGAGCATCGGAACGAGGTGCTCGACGGTGGGAAACCCCTCGACGACCCGCCCGCCCACGCGCTGTGTCGGCGAATCTGGGGAGACGAGGTCGGGATGCGCAGTTTCGAGGCGCTCGAGCTCGTGCAGCAGCTGGTCGAAAGCCTCGTCCGAAATCTCCGGGGCGTGGTTGATGTAGTAACACTCCTCGTGATGCCGAATCGCCTCACGCAGCTCGCGGATGCGCTGCTCGGGAGCTTTGATGCTCATGGGTCCCCGAAACCACTCGTCAGAGGCGCCGGACTGTCTCGCGGGCGGCCGCCTCGAACGCTTCCAGCGCGGTTCGACCAAAGAGCACGAAGCGAACGAGACGCAGAGACGTGGCGGTCGCCGCGTGATCCTGCACCGAACGCATCATGGCCCGGGCGCAGTCGGCAATCGGAAAGCCACCCACGCCCGTGCCGAACGCCGGCAGAGCGATGGAAGTCAGGCCATGCGCGTCGGCGAGGCGGAGCGCGTTTCGTGAAGCGACTTCGATCAGGACGGCGGACGTTCGCAGATCCTGTCCCATCACCGCGGCGTGGATCACATGCTTTGCGGCCAGCCGCCCGCCGGAAGTGATGACGCACTCCCCCGGTTCGACCGGGCCTTGCGCCATCGCCTCGTCCTCGATCTTCTGCCCGCCGCGGGCCTTGATGGCGCCTGCGACGCCCGATCCCATCCAGAAGGCGTTGTTGGCGGCGTTGACGACGGCGTCGGTTGCCTGAGCGGAGATGTCTTCGTCGACGAATTCAATTGTCAGGGGCGGAATGCTCAGCTCGGACACGATCACCCGCTGGCTAGCGGTCGCGGGAGAGCACGTAATCCGGAAGTGCCAGGAGCGCATCGCGCGCCGAGCTCGGCGGAAAGACGTACAGCGGCTTCTTGGCGCGCTCGGCGTACTCGACGGCCCGGCGGTAGGCGTAGTCGATCGAGGCGTGCTGCTTGAGGCTGCGCAGCAGATCGTGCCACTGCTCGTCGGTGACGACGTGGGACGCGATGATGTCCCGGACGATGCGCGCGCCGATGCCGTCGCTCGACTGGCGCTGGAGATGGATGAGCGGCAGGGTGACCTTGCCTTCCCGCAGATCGCTGCCGATCGGTTTGCCGACGGCGCCCGTGTCGCCCGTGAAATCGAGGAGATCGTCCACGAGCTGGAACGCGATCCCGAGATTGAAGCCGTACTCGCGCAGCGCCTGTTCTCTCTCGCTGGAGATGTTTCCCAGCATGCCGCCGATCTGGGCGCACCCCCCGAAAAGGTACGCGGTTTTGCGGCGGATGATATCGAAGTGCTCGTCCTCGCTGATGTCGGCGTCGCCGTTCTTCGTCAGCTGATACAGCTCGCCCTCGATCATGTGCAGCGTCACGTCGCACAGCACGCGAACCAGATCCAGGGTGTCGTGGGTCAACGCCATCGCCATCGACTTGATGTACAGGTAATCACCGAGCAGCACGGTGATGTCGTTGCCCCACCGAGAGTGCACGGCGAGGCGCCCGCGCCTCAGATCCGAATCGTCGATGATGTCGTCGTGAACGAGCGTCGCGGTGTGAATGAACTCGACGACGGCCGCGTAGAGCACGGCGCGGTCGCCGGTGTAGCCGGCCAGCCGCGTCGCCATCAGCAGGACGGCCGGCCGCACGCGCTTGCCGCCGCTGGCGCGAATGTACTGACCGATCTTGGGAATCAGATCGACGTGCGACTGGAGATGTCGCGCGAATTCGCGGTCGACCTGATCGAGCTCATCACGAATAGGCTCGAAAATCTGGGCCAGATCGGGTGTTGATTTTTCGACGTTTTCCACGGCTGTTCCGGTAGGACTTTATCATGGGGACTACGGGTCACAAAGTCGCGCACCAGGCGCGGCCGTTGTGCCGGCGTCATTCGCGAGGGGCATCGCCGCCGTCAGGGACGGAACAGTGCACGAAAATTCTCGGCGGTCCGTTCACCCAGGTCACGCGCGTCGAGCCCGTGCAGCTCGGCCAGCGCCGAGACGACTGCGGCCACATGCGCCGGCTCATTGCGTTTGCCGCGGAAGGGTACAGGCGCCAGAAACGGGCTGTCGGTTTCCGTGAGCAGCCGGTCGATAGGTATCATCCGCGCGGTGTCGCGGAGCTCTGACGCCTTTGGAAAGGTCAGGATGCCGGCCAGCGAGATGTAGAAGCCGAGGTCGAGCCCGGCGCGCGCCAGCGCCGGCGTCCCGGTGAAGCAGTGCAGGACACCGCCGAGCTCCCCACGACCTTCCTCGCGCAGGATAGAGAGCGTGTCGGCGTCAGCCTCGCGCGTGTGAATGACGACCGGCCGCGACTGTTCTCGGGCGAGCCTGACCTGGGTACGGAAGACCGCCTGTTGGACGGCGCGCGGCGAAAAGTCGTAGTGGTAGTCGAGGCCGATTTCGCCTACCGCTCGTGCGGACGCCGTCAGGTCGAGCTGAGCCTGAACAACTGCGGCCGCCCGGTCGGGCCCGTCCGCGAATTCATGTGCCTGATGCGGGTGCACGCCGATCGCGAACCGCGTTTCAGGCCAGAGCCGCTCGAGCCGGGCCGCCTGCGCCCCCTCGTTCCCGTTCCCCGCTTCGAGAATCACCAGGGTGCGTTCGACGCCGGCGTCCCGTGCCCGATGGACCACGGCCTCGAGGTCTCCCGCGAACGCCTCGTCCGCGAGGTGGCAATGCGAATCGATCACCGGACCCGCGTTCCCGGCGGAGGCGGCTCCTCGAACGACAGCAGCATCGGTTTCCCGCCCTCGGGGCTCGCGGCGAGCACCATCCCGTTCGACTCGACGCCCATCAACGTCGCGGGCTGGAGGTTGAACACGATGACCACGGAGCGGCCAACGAGCGTGTCGGGCTCGTAGGCGTCTGCGAGGCCGGCGACGAGCGTCCGCTGCTCGGAGCCGACGTCCACGCTCAGCTTCAGCAGCTTCTTGGACTTGGGCACGCGCTCGGCAGCGAGCACCCGGGCCACGCGGAGCTCGACCTTCATGAAGTCGTCGATGGAGATCCTTGCGGATGCCGCAGCGGCAGGTGCCGCGGGTCCTGGTCCCGTGCCGGGTGCAGTGTCTGGTGGCGTAGCGCCAGGTGCGGCGCCAGGTGTGTGGGTGTCTGTCACGGTCGTGGGCTCCTTGCGCGGCCACAGCGGACCTGCGAGGGCGAGCGTGCGCTCGCCCTCGGCCCGCCAATGGCCGTCGCGGTCGAAGTGCAGTGTGTCGCTCGGCGCGCCGACGCGTCGCAGGATTTCTCCGGTCGAGGCCGGCATGAACGGCGAAAGCAGGACGGCCGCCAGGCGGATGGCCTCCGCCGAGTCGAACAGCACCTGCGACAAACGTCCGGCGCTCGACGGATCTTTTGCCAGCGCCCACGGCGACGTCGCCGCGATGAATTCGTTGGTGGCGTCGACGAGGCGGTAGGCCGCCGCCGCCCCTTCGTGAAGCTCGAGGGCGTCCATCGATCGCCGGTAGTCGTTGACCACCTGCTCGGCGAGCCGCACAAGCTGATCCGAGGGTCCGGTCGCGGGCGCGACCCTCCCTTCCCGATACCGGTGCGCCATCGTCGTGACGCGGCTCACCAGGTTGCCGAGATTGTTCGCCAGGTCGGTGTTGTAGCGCTCGTCGTACCGCTCCCATGAGAAGTCGCCGTCCGCGCCGAAGGCAATCTCCTTCGTCAGGAACAGGCGGAGCGGATCGGGTCCGAACCGGTCGGCTGCTTCCACCGGATCGATGGCCGTGCCGAGCGACTTGCTCATGCGCTGGCCGTTCACGGTCATGAACCCGTGGCCGAAGACCTGGCGCGGCAGTGGAAGCCTGGCGCTCATCAGCATCGCCGGCCAGATCACCGTGTGAAAGCGGGTAATGTCCTTCCCGATGATGTGGAGGTCGGCAGGCCACCACTTTGCGAACAGCGCAGGGTCCCTGCCCAACCCGACGGCCGACGCGTAGTTGATCAGCGCGTCAAACCAGACATACACGACGCTTCCGGCGTCGAACGGCAGCGGGATGCCCCAGGCCTGCCCCGCGCGGCTGACCGAGATGTCGTCGAGGCCGCTCTCGAGCAGTCGCAGGATCTCGTTGCGCCGCTCGTCGGGCTGCAGAAACTCAGGGTGTCTGGAAAAGTGATCGAGGATCGGCTGCTGATACTTGGAAAGGCGGAAGAAGAAGTTCTTCTCTCGGATCCACTGAGGTTGTGTGAGATGAAGCGGACACTTACCATCCACAAGGTCCTTTTCCTGCTTGAACGCTTCGCAGCCGACACAGTACCACCCCTCGTAGACGCCTTCGTAAATATCGCCGGCGTCATGGATCTTCTTGGTCAGCATCGTCACCCCGGATTCGTGACGCGGCTCGGTGGTTCGAATGAAATCGTCGAACGACACGTCGAGTCGCTTCCAGGTCCGGCGGAACTCGTGCTCCATCCGATCGCAGTACGCCAGCGGATCGAGTCCCTCCTCGGATGCCTTCTTGAACACGTTCTGCGAATGCTCGTCGGCGCCCATCAGGAAGCGAGTTTCGACGCCGCAGAGCCGCTTGTACCGCGCGATCACGTCGGCGGCGATCTTCTCGTAGGCAGTGCCAAGGTGCGGCCGGCTGTTGACGAAGTCGATGGCAGTGGTGAGGAAAAAACGGCTCACGAGCGGCGACTCTGACTGGCGCTGAACGCCGAGACGGCCATGGCCTGCACTTCTTTGACCGGGAGGTTGTTGGCTGCCGCCAGCCGGGCACAGTCCTCGAATTCCGGAACGGCGTTCATCACCCGGCCTTCACGCCGCGCGATCTTGAAGCGCACGGCGCCGAGCGGGGTATCGACCGGCACGATTTCGCGTTGGAGGCAGTCGCGATCGACCTCCGAGTGCCGCAGGCCGATGGTGGTCGTCTCCTGGAAGATCACGTCCGATATCTGCGGGAGCCGCTCGGGAGCGACGATCACGGTCAACAGCGTTCCGGGCCGGTTCTTCTTCATCTGTACCGGCACGTAGAACACCTCCAGCGCACCCGCCGCGTACAGCCGATCCATAACTACGCCGAAGATCTGGGGGTTCATGTCGTCGATTTCGCATTCGACGACCGTGACGCGTTCGGTCTGCCGGCCGGCTATGCCGCTGCCGATCAGCACCCGCAGCACATTGGGCGTCGCTGGATCGTCCCGGTCGCCGGCGCCGTAGCCCACCTTCTCGATGCTCATCGCTGGTATCGAGCCAAAGGACTCGGCGTACGACGACACGATAAGCGCGCCGGTGGGCGTGACCAGCTCTTTCTGAACCGTTCCACCGTAGACCGGTGCGCCCCCCAGCAGCTTGACCGTCGCCGGCGCTGGCACTGGAAACAGGCCGTGCGCCGACTGGACCACGCCGCCGCCGACGTTGAGCGGCGAGCAGACGATTCGGTCGGCACCCAGCCATTCCAGAGCGTAGACGATGCCGACGATGTCGATGATCGAGTCGAGGGCGCCGACCTCGTGGAGATGGACCTTTTCAACCGGCATATCGTGAACGCCCGCTTCGACCTCCGCCAGGCGCTGAAACATCGCCTTGGCCCGGTCCCGACCAGGGGCCGACAGCGCCGACTGGTCGATCAGTTTGAAAATAGCCGACAGGTGCCGGTGAGGGTGGTGTTCATGGTCATGCCTGGGCGTTACGCTGGCCGCGGCGGAGCCCGGCTGGGAGGCCGCGAGCGAAGACGCGTGCTCGTGCACCGTAAACTTCGTCGCCGACACGCCCGCACGCAGGACCCGCGAGGCGCTGACCTCATAACCCCGCACGGCGAGGCTCCCGAGCGCGCCCTTCAAATCCTCGATCGGCAGCCCCGCGTCGAGCACGGCGCCGAGCGCCATATCGCCGGAGATGCCTGAGAAACAGTCAAAATACAGAATACGACTCAATATCCCAATCCAATGACCCGATGACCAGATGACTAGTACGACTTTGTCACATTCCTCTCATGTAGACCGGACAGAAACGGCCTGCGACGGCGAACGTGGGAGCGGCGCGACGCACGCGACAGACGGGAAACCGCACAGCAAGGCCGAGTCCAGGCCAGGTCGCGGACCTGGCCGGCGCTGTGCCCATGTCCTGGAGGTGCGGTTTCCCGCGCCGTCGACCCCGTTCGCCGGAGCAGGCTGTTCCTGTCCGAAATTCTGGATGTGACAAAGTCGTACTCTAGTGGCCCGTCCAGATGACCCAATTCCCCTTCGCCACAACCCTGTAAGTATTGTCCAATCGAGTCGCGAAGTGTAAGTCGGCGGCGGGCGAGGAAGTTGTCCGGGTGGGTGTCGCTGCGAGGGATCGCGGGCTTCAGATCCGTCCAGTCTCTTTGAAGCTGCAGTACCGGACATCGCCAAGAACGATGTGATCCACGACCTCGATTCCCATCAGCACTCCCGCAGCCACCAACCGGCGCGTCAGCTCCACGTCGTCCGCGCTCGGCGTGGGATCGCCCGAGGGGTGGTTGTGGAAGACGAGAAGCGCGGCGGCGCCTCCGAGCGCGGCTTCGCGGAAGACGTCTCGCGGCTCGACCGCCGTGCTGTTCAGCGTGCCGACCGTAATCACCGTCGTCCTCAGGACCCGGTGCCTCGTGTCGAGCAGGACCACGCCAAACTGCTCGACGCTGCGTCCGCTGAATGCCGGCATCAGGAACGCTGCCGCCTG
Organism: Vicinamibacterales bacterium; assembly: GCA_035537875.1. Lineage (GTDB taxonomy): Bacteria > Acidobacteriota > Vicinamibacteria > Vicinamibacterales > CAVVIG01 > DATLLJ01. The sequence continues at coordinate 26,417 of DATLLJ010000044.1, forward strand.
CTGCGGCGTCTGCAGCTGAATCCGGGCGCGAGGGCGGTGCGCCAACGTCCGGCGTCCCAGCTCGAGGGCGGCGACCAGCTGGGCGGCGCGAGCGGGGCCGATGCCCGTCACGCGCACGAGCTCGTCGCAGCCGGACTGGACGAGGCCATGAAGGCCGCCGCGCGCCGCCAGCAGCGCGTTGGCCAGAGCCAGCGCGTCACGGCCGGGACATCCGCTTCCAACCACCACCGCTATCAGCTCGTTGTCGCCCAGCGCCCGCGCGCCGTGAGCCAGCAGTTTCTCCCGCGGACGGTCGTCGGGGGACAGCTCTTTCATTGCGACATTGCCTTGGTGCAAGAAGTGCGCGCATGACGTCCGAGCCCGGAGGCGCACGACGGCCTGGCGGACTGGACCAAGCGTTTGAAAAACTACGAACGTGGGCGCCAACGATGGTACGAGGAAACTGCGCATGCCGACGCCCTGATCCTGCGCTGACCGGATCAACACACCCAGGCGACGGCGTGCCCCGGGTTCGGCGGCTGTCTAAACCGGCGGGAATCCCTATAGAATGACGGTGTCTCGCGTCACTTTTGCTTTTTCGGAAGGGGGAGCGTAATGCGCGTCCTGTCACGGTCGCTCATCATGATTCTTGTAGCGGTCTTCCCGTTGGCGTGTGGAGGGGGATCGACATCTGATATCGCGGAACAACCGGCTGCAACCTCGCCGTCCGGCGGCGGCTCGACGGCTTCCCTGGACAAGAACGCCTACCCGGTATTCCCAAATCCCGATGCCGGTGCGGACCCAGCCGTGCCTGCCGAACAGGGCGGAAAGGGCTTCACCGGTCAGGGATGGGAGACGAACACCGATTACGACCTTATCGGCGATCCTCGGGCAGTCAAAGGTGGGACGCTGCGACAGGCGATGCTGACCGATTTCCCGTCGACGCTTCGATACTACGGCCCGAATCGAACCGCCTGGAACAACATGCTCCACGGCCTGGCGTATGAGACGCTCCTCGGGCTGCACCCCACGACGCTCGACTACATGCCGGTCCTCGCTACCCACTGGCAGATCTCAGCCGACAAACAGACGTTCCGCTTTCGGATCAACCCAAACGCCCGCTGGTCGGACGGCGTGCCGGTCACGTCCGACGACGTGCTGGCGAGCTGGAAGCTGGCGACCGACAAGGGGCTCCAGGATCCGGCGATCACGCTCATCTTCTCGAGCTTCCAGCCGCCCGTCGCCGAGAGCAAATACATCGTCTCGGTCAAGGCGAAAGACGAGAACTGGCAGAACTTCCTGTATTTCTCGGGGATGTTCATCTATCCGGCACACATCCTGAAGGGCGTGGACGGCGCGGCGTACATCAAGGAGTACAACTACAAGATGCTGCCCGGGACGGGGCCGTACATGCTCTCCGAGCAGGACGTCGAAAAGGGGAGGATGGTCCGGATTCGACGGAGGCCCGATTACTGGGCCGAAACCCATCGTCGCAACGTCGGGATCTCGAACTTCGACGAGATCCAGCAGCTCGTGGTCCGCGATCGGAATCTCGAGTTCGAGATGTTCAAGAGGGGCGACGTCGACTACTACTTCGTGCAGCGCGCGCAGATGTGGGTCGAGGAGCTCGACTATCCGAACATCCAGCGCGGGCTCAACCAGAAACGGAAGGTGTTCAACCACAATCCGCAAGGGGTGTCGGGCATCGCGATCAACACGCGGCGCGAGCCGTACAACGACATCAAGGTCCGCAAGGCGCTGCGCCACCTCTTCAACCGGGAGACCATGGTCGAGAAGATGATGTTCAACGAGTACGTGCTGACAGACTCGATCTTCCCGGGGAGCGTGTACGAGAACCCGAACAACGAAAAAGTCCGGTACGACCCGCAGAGAGCGCTGACGCTGCTCGCCGAAGCGGGGTGGAAGGATCGCGATTCCTCCGGGCGACTCGTGAAGAACGGCCAGCCAATGAACCTCGAGATCGTCTACGGCGACCAGGCATCCGAGCGGTACTTCACGATCTTCCAGGAGGACCTGCGCAAGATCGGGATCACGCTCAACCTCCGTTTCGTCACTTTCGAGACGCTGGTCAAGCTGCTGGACGAGCGCACGTTCAGCATGGCGTCGATCGCCTATACGGGCGAAGTGTTCCCGAGCCCCGAGGCCAACCTGCGGTCGGATCTGGCCGATCAGAAGAATACGAACAACATCACCGGCTTCAAGAACAAGCGTGCGGACGAGATCATCGCGGCCTACACCAGGGAATTCGACTTCTCCAGGCGCGTGAAGCTCCTTCAGGAGCTCGACGGACTGGTGACCAACGATCACAGCTGGATTCTCGAATGGTCGGCGCCGTACCAGCGTTTCGTCTACTGGAACAAGTTCGGCCAGGCGAAGGGCCTGCTGACGCGCATCGGCGACTACCGTGACATACCGTCGCTCTGGTGGATCGACCCGGCGAAAGCCGAGCAGGTGGAGGCTGCGCTCAAGGACACGTCGATCCAGCTCGGTGAAGGGGCACGCGACGATCGTTACTGGCTCGAGTTCGCGCGACTGGAGGCGCAGCGGAATCCCGTGACGCAATGACCGGCTATTTCGTCCGCCGGCTGCTTCTCATCATCCCGACGTTCATTGGCATCACGATGGTGGTGTTTGTCGTGATGCACTTCGTGCCGGGCGGACCGATCGAGCGCCAAATCATGCTGTACAAGATGGCGCTTGCCAGCGGCGAAGGCGGCGCTACCGGCGGCGGCATCGTGCGCAGCAGCACGGAAATCCCTCCGGAAGCGCTCGAGGAGCTGCGGCGCTTTTACGGCTTCGACAGGCCGGTCCACATCCGGTACGCCCGGTGGCTCTGGAACCTGATGCATCTCGACCTGGGCACGTCTTACGTGTACCAGGATCCGGTCTGGGACGTGATCAAGTCCCGCTTCCCGGTGTCGATCGTGCTTGGCATCACCGGGTTCCTGCTCAGCTATCTCGTCTGTGTGCCGCTCGGCGTGATGAAGGCGGTCCATCACGGGTCGAAGTTCGATTTCATCAGCAGCGCCCTGGTCTTCGTCGGCTATGCGGTGCCGGGATGGGCCCTCGGCACCGCTCTCCTCGTGCTCCTTGGCGGGGGCAGCTTCTGGAGTCTGTTTCCACTCGGCGGGTTCCGTCCGGATAACTGGCAGTATCTAAGCCTGTGGGGCAAGATTACCGGCCAGCTCCATCACATGTTCCTGCCAGTGCTGTGCTACATGGTGGGATCGTTCGCCACCGAGACGATCCTGGCGAAAAACTCGCTCATGGAGAACCTCGGTCAGGACTACGTCCGGACGGCATTTGCCAAGGGCCTGACCGAGCGGCGCGTGATCTTCATCCACGCACTGCGGAACTCGCTGATTCCACTCGTGACCGGGCTCGGGCACGTCATCAGCCTGGTGCTGGCCGGGTCGTTCCTGATCGAGCGTGTGTTCAACATCGACGGCATGGGCTATCTGGGATACACGGCCATCCTGCAGCGTGACTATCCGGTCGCGCTCGGCATCCTGGTGGTCGGCAGCCTGCTGATGCTCGTCGGCAATATCCTCTCCGACATCTTCTACGCCCTGGTCGACCCGCGCATCCGCTTCCAATGAGCGACGGAGAGCGGAGCCTCGAGCAGGCAGTGGCGCCGTCAGGGTCGATCCTGCGGAAACGGCTGCGCAAGTTCCGCCGGCTGACTCGGGGCTACGTGGCGTTTCTCGCGATCGCCGGGGCCTATTCGGTGTCATTCTTCCTGCCGCTGCTCGCCAACAATGTCGCTCTCGTCGTCAAGTACCAGGGGCAGTACTACTTCCCCATCGCCGCCTACCACGCAGCCTCGGAGTTTGGGCTCAACACGATCGGCGAGCCCGACTACCGGGGGCTCAAGAGCTATTTTGCCGCCGAGGGCCAGGGCAATTGGGTGCTGCTGCCGCCGTACCCGTATGGGCCTAACGAATCGCTGTTCGATCTCCCTGGGTCTCCTCCCCATCCGCCCTCGGCACGAAATATCTTCGGGACCGACGACCGCGGCCGTGACGTTCTGGTGCGCCTGGCGTACGGCTTCAACATCTCGCTGACGTTCGCGATTCTCGTGACATGCGTCGGATACCTCGCCGGCGTCAGCATAGGGGCCGCTCTTGGATACTTCGGCGGGAAGCTGGACATCTTCGGCCAGCGCGGCATCGAGATCTGGTCGTCGCTGCCGTTTCTCTACACGATCATCATCATCAGCTCGGTCGTCGTGCCCGTTTATCTCCCGGGCCGGAACCAGCTGCTCCAACCGTCGTTCTGGCTGCTCGTCGGCATTCTCGCGGTCTTCGACTGGATGGGCATTACCTACTACATCCGCGGCGAGTTCTACCGCGAAAAAGCGAAAGACTACGTCGGCGCCGCCATTGTCGCCGGCGTCTCCGAACCGGCTATCATGTTCCGCCATATTCTGCCGAACGCGCTGACTCCGGTCGTCTCCTTCGCGCCTTTCAATATCGTCGCCAACATCGGAGCGCTCGTCGCGCTCGACTTTCTCGGCTTTGGCCTTCCGGCGCCGACACCGAGCTGGGGCGAGCTGATTGGCCAGGGAATGGAAAACCTCACGAAGTGGTGGCTGGTGTTCTTCCCGCTGGGTGCCCTCTTCGTTACGCTCCTGCTCGTCGTCTTTATCGGCGAGGCTGTGCGCGAGGCCTTCGACCCGAAGGAATACTCGCGGCTGCGCTGAGTCATGTCCGCCCCTTTTCCCCGCGCCGACGCCGAGACCACCGTCACTGCAGCCCCGGTCCCGCTCGTCGAGATTCGAGGCCTGCGAACCCACTTCTTCACCGAATCCGGCGTCGCCAGAGCGGTCGACGGCGTGGACCTCGACATCATGCGCGGCGAGGTGCTCGGCCTCGTCGGCGAGTCGGGTTCCGGCAAGAGCGTGACCGCGCTCAGCATCCTGCGCCTCGTGCCGGACCCGCCCGGCCGCATCGTCGGCGGCGAGGTTCGCTTCAAGGGCCGCGACCTGCTGAGACTCTCCTGGGACGAGATCCGTTCGATCCGCGGGCGCGAGATCAGCATGATCTTCCAGGAGCCGATGACGTCGCTCAATCCGGTCTTCAAGATCGGCATGCAGGTGATGGAGGTCATCCTCGCTCACGAGCGTGTACCCGAGGAGCAGGCGCGGGCTCGCGCCGAAAAGCTGCTCAACGCGGTGGGGATTCCGGACCCGCAGGCGCGCATGAATCAGTATCCGCACGAGCTATCGGGCGGGATGCGCCAGCGCGTGATGATCGCGATCGCGCTGGCCCTCAACCCGGCCCTTCTCATCGCGGACGAGCCGACGACAGCGCTCGACGTGACGATACAGGCACAGATCCTGGATTTGATGCTCGAGATGAAGGATCGGGACGACTCGATTCTGCTCATCACTCATAACCTGGCGGTCGTCGCGGAGACCTGCGATCGCGTGGCGGTCATGTACGGCGGCAAGATTCAGGAGGTCGCCCCGGTCCGCGAGCTGTTTCACAATCCGCTGCACCCCTATACTCGCGGCCTGCTCGCCTCGCTGCCCCGGGTGGACGGCGAGAGGGCCGAGCGTTTGACGACCATTCCCGGCTCGGTGCCGGACATCCACGAGCTCCCCCCGGGCTGCAAATTCACGTCTCGCTGCACGGAGCGTTTCGAGCCATGCCAGGGGATCGAGCCCCCGCTGATTGAAGCGGGGCCCGGCCACTGGGTGCGGTGCCACCTCCACGACAGTTGCCATGGGTACCATGGACGCCATTCTTGAAGTCCAGGACCTGGCGGTCCGGTTCCCGGTCTTCGGCGGAATCATCCCGCGCAAGAAGGCGGAGGTGCGGGCCGTCGACGGCGTATCCCTGACGCTCGGCCGCGGGGAGACGGTCGGCCTCGTTGGCGAGTCGGGCTGCGGCAAGACGACCGTGGGCCGCGCGATCGTCCACATCCTCCGCGCGATGAGCTATCGCGTCGAGGTGGAAGGGCGCATTCTCTATCACCACCCGGGCGGCGTCGTCGATCTGGCGTCGCTCACGGGTCGGCAGATGCGGCGCTACCGATCCGATCTGCAGATGGTCTTCCAGGACCCTTACTCGTCATTGAATCCGCGCATGACGGTCGGCAACATCATCGAGGAGCCCCTGAAGATCCACACGAAGGACTCGGCGGCGGCGCGCCGCGAGAGGGTTCGCTGGTTGCTGGACAAGGTGCGGTTGTCCCCGGAACATGCGAGCCGGTACCCACACGAGTTTTCGGGTGGTCAGCGGCAGCGAATTGGCATCGCCCGTGCGCTTGCGACGAACCCGAAGATTGTGATCGCCGACGAACCGGTCAGCGCGCTGGACGTCTCGATTCAGGCCCAGGTGATCAACCTCATGCAGGATCTCCAGCAGGAGTTCGGGCTGTCGTACCTCTTCATCTCGCACGATCTCTCGGTCGTCAGGCACATCTCGGACCGCATCTTCGTCATGTACCTCGGGCAAATCGTCGAAGCGGGTCCCGCCGAGGCGATCTATCGAAATCCTCTGCACCCGTACTCGCGCCTGCTGCTGTCCGCCGTGCCGCGGCCGGATCCCGATCTGCGCCGCCGACGGGCGCCTCGACTGCGCGACGACTTGCCGTCGCCGCTCAACAAGCCGTCTGGATGCGCGTTCAGGACGCGATGCCCGATTGCCCAGCCGAGCTGCGCTGACCAGGTTCCCCCGCTCGAAGAGCGCCACGGGCGTCAGGTGGCTTGCCCGTATGCGGAGCAGGGGCTGGAGTTGGGAGGCTAGGGGCCAGAGGTTGGAGGCTAGGGGCTGGAGGTTAGGGGCTGGATTTGGAGGTTTCGCATGCCTTTCACCCTGGCCATACTCGCAACGATTCTTGGCTACACGTGGGTGCTCGAGCCGCGTGGCGTCCCCGTCGGCGTACCCGCCGTCATCGTTGTTGCCATCACTGTATTGAACGGATGGCGTTCAGGCGTAGTGGGCGCGTCTCCAAGAGCGCTGCTGCCCGCTTCACGAGCGGCCGCGCTCTTCACCGTGGCGGCAGTGCTCGTGGTGCTCGGTGCCGGGCTGGCGCTCGGTACCCTTCACGATCGCGGGGCGTCGCTCCGCGACATCGCCCTCCTGATCCCCTGGGGCACCGCACAACAGTGGGTGCTTCAGACAGTCGTCCACCACGAGGCGCGCCGGCTGACCTCGCCGAAGCAAGGCATCGTTGTTGCCGCGGCGGTCTTCGCGGTTGTCCACATGCCGAATCCGCTGTTGATGATGACGACGTTTGCTGGTGCGCTCGGCTGGTGCGCGATTTTCACCCGCCATTCGAACATCCTGCCGCTCGGCGTCTCGCACGCGATTGCAACGCTCGCGCTTCTGTATGCGTTCGACGACGAACTCACGGGGCACCTTCGCATCGGCCAGGCGTATCTGCGGCTCCCCCGCTGAGCAGGTGGCACAGTACGAGGGCCGGGAGTGGCCTGCAGTGGCTCTCCGCGTACCACTCACGGGATCGTTAGGATCGATCCCGCAGCCACTCCCCATCGAAGAGAATCTCGGCCCAGCCCGTGAGGTAAACGCTGTCGTCCAGCCATTCGACCCGCTGCGCGCCGCCGGGCGCGATGACATCGGCCTCACGACGAGCTCCGCCGTAGGCGGCGGCGGCGACGAGGGCTGCGCACGATCCGGTGCCCGACGATGTCGTTGGACCGACGCCGCGCTCCCAGATGAGGATGCGGACGGTGTCAGGGGCTTCGACGGCGGCGAATTCGACGTTCGTGCCCTCGGGAAACTGGGGATGCCGCTCGAGGCTGTGGCCAATGCTCTCGAAGCGGGTCTGGTCGGGCAACGGGCCGAGCAACACCGCTTGTGGATTGCCGAAGTCCATCACCACCAGCGTCAGACTGTGGCCACCCGCCGCGATTTGGATTTGCCGGAGATCGCGGGGCAACCCCATCGCGGTCCGAAACGTCTGACGTGCGTCGGCGTCGCGCCCTTCCAGGCGGGTCAATTGTTTCGCACCAGCCTCGGTGTGAATCGTGACCCGGTTCGTTGACTGGCCTGCAGGACGATCGCGCAGCAGCAGCGCGCCCAGCCCGCGGACACCATTTCCCGATACTTCCGCTCGCCCGCCGTCGGCATTGAACAGCTGCATGGCCGCCCCCTCAGGGGTCGGCACGAAGACGATCAGACCGTCGGCGCCGACGCCCGTGTGGCGATTGCACAATTCCCTGGCAAGCGCGTCGAACGGTCGGCCATCCACAGCCTCGCGTCGGACGTACAGGAAGTCGTTACCGTAGGCGTGTGCTTTGGTGAAGGGAAATGAGCCGGGGAATTTGGTCATCGGGTCATCTGGTCACTGATTGGGTCATTTGGTGCAGAACGCGAGCAGATGCCACCCGAAGCGCCGTACCATCGCGCGCGGCAGCGCGTTGAAGGTGCCGACGAACAGGCCGTTATACAGTGCGCCTTTCCAGCCGCCGTGGAGGCGCGACTTCACCGGAAAGCGTTCGGGGACGATGCGCACCGTGCGAAATCGTGTCAGAAGGCGTCGAAACTCTTTCTCGCTGAACTTGAGCAACACCGGGGCATCGTCGTGCTCGAGCCCCACCTTCATCACCTTCGAGAGTGCATTCAGCCACGACACGCGGTTGTACACCTGAAAGATCGCCTGGCCTCCAGGTTTCAGCACGCGATGGCATTCGTTGACAAGCTGCTGCGGGTTCGCGGTGTACTGCACCACTCCGTGGGCATACACCAGGTCGAACGTCTCGTCCGCAAACGGAAGCGATTCGCCATCCGCGATCTCGAACCGACCCGTCAGACCCTGCTGCTCGAAGTTCGCCTTCGCGAGGGCAATCGCCGATGCGGTGAGATCGACGCCGCAGACGCGGGCGCCGCCCTTTGCGAACCGGGCGAGATCCACCCCGGCGCCGCAGCCGACCTCGAGTACCGATCGGCCACGCCACGCGTCGAAGCCCACCAGGCGCGGCAGGTGGTGCAGTTTTTCAAAGTGGTACTGGTCGAGGTCATCGAAGAAGCCACGCGATCCCACGGGATGCTTCGTGATGTCGAGATCGTGGATGTGCCGTTCCCAGTATTCACGGACCTGCTCAGTTGTCGCCACGACAGAACTATAGCAATTGCAGGATTGCAGCATGGCAGGATTGCAGGAAGTGGAAGGGGAAAAGTGGAAGAGTGGAAAAGGGGAAAATCGAAGAGTGGAAAAGGGCGAAAGGTACCCGGCAAAAGGGGAAGGGTCTCACCTCAATCTGCAATAGACTTTCTGCAATCCTGCCATGCTGCAATCCTGCAATGTACCGTGATGTGACTCAATTGACCGCGCGGACCTTCGACGTGCTCGTCGTCGGCGGCGGTGTCTACGGTCTGACCATCGCCTACGATGCGGCGCAGCGCGGGTTGTCCGTGGCATTGATCGAGCGTGCAGACTTCGGGAGCGGCGCGTCTTTCAATCACCTTCGCACGATCCATGGAGGGCTCCGCTACCTCCAGACGCTCGATATCGGGCGCGCGCGCGAGTCGATGCGCGAGCGGCGGGCTATCGCCACCATCGCTCCGCACGCGGTGCGCCCGCTTCGTTTTGCGCTGCCGCTGCACCGCTCGCTCACGCGGGGTGTGACGGCCATGCGCGGTGGATTCCTCCTGGATCGTCTGATCGCGTTCGACCGCAACCGGGGCGTGGCGGCATCTCATCGGCTGCCGCCGGGCCGTGTGGTGACGGGCGCCGACCTGCAGCGCATCGAGGGATTGGCGCAGCCAGGCGTCCGGGCCGCGGCTGTGTGGTACGACTACGTCACCGTCGAGGCCGATCGCTTGACGTTTTCGTTCGCGCTGGCGGCTGCCGAACATGGCGCCGTCCTCGCGAACCATGTCGAGGCGGTTGCCCTGATCGCAGAAGGGCCAAGGGTGACAGGCGTGCGCGCCCGCGACCTTCTGGGCGACGGCGAACTGGAGGTGGCGGCGCGCGTCACGGTCAACGCGACCGGAGGCGCCGTGGACCGACTGCTCGAGCCGATTGGCGCCGCCACGAACATCCCGATGATGATGGCCATGAACCTGGTGACGCGGCGCACGGCCGGCGATACCGCGCTCGGCGGACGGTCCTCCTTCGGTCGAAACTTCTTTCTGGTTCCTTGGCGGGGGCGGTCATTGTTCGGGACCTGGGAATCGGGCAGCCGCGCTCGGGCGAAAGACGCGGAAATTGCGGAAGCCGACATCTTGTCGTTCGTTCGCGAGCTCAACGAGGCATTCCCGTCGCTGGCGCTGGGCCTTGATGACGTCACGCTCGTCCATCGCGGGCAGGTCCCGGCTGCCGTCGGGCCCGGTGGACTGAGGCTCGAGGGTCACGAGCACGTGCGCGATCATTCCTCGGATCGTTCGCGCAACCTCGAAGGGTTGGTCAGCGTCGTTGGCGCAAAATACACGACCGCCCGCGGAGTGGCCGAGCGCGTCACGAGCCGGCTTCTGACGAAGCTGCACAAGCCGGCTGTTGCCTGCCGGACGGCGACGACTCCCCTTCCAGGCGCCCCCGCCGATGCGGGTGCGGCGGCGGGCCCCCCGGCCGCATGGCGTGACAATCTTCCGGATGATGCGAGTCGCCACCTGGCTGGGTCCTACGGATCCCGGTGCGCCGAAATTCTCGCCGTCTGCGCCGAGAAGCCCGACCTCGCCACCCGGCTGAGCGACGAGGGTCCGGTCACTGGCGCCGAGATCGCCTGGGCCGCGAGGCACGAGATGGCTCTGACGCTGGCCGACGCCGTCGTACGCCGGACACCGCTCGGCGCCCTGGGCTATCCCGGTGACCGAGCCGTCGACCGCGCCGCCTCGATTATGGCGTCCGAGCTGAGGTGGACTTCCGACCGAAGGGCTGTCGAGATTCAGAATCTGCGCAACTTCTTCGCGCGGTCACGATTCGGGTGACGCTTCACCTTACTGGCCGGTGTCCGCCGCCCGGGCGATCAGATCGAAATGCAGCATTCCGTCAGGCAGTCGCTTCTGCGCCGTGATCTCGCGGTTGCGCCTATCCCAATGCGCCATCACTTTCTCAGGCGTGTCGAGCGACACGTCATCGTCAAATGCGCTCGTGACCCGAACGCTCGGATAAAACGAAAAAATCTGCTGCAGGAACGATAGAGGATTCTGCTGCTGGAGGTTCACGAGGCAGCGCGGGTTGAATTCCACCAGCAGCGCCGGGTGGTAGCGGCCAATCAGCCGTGCGAACCCTTCGAACGCCTGCGGCTCATGCCCTTCGATGTCCATCTTCACGAAATCGAGACGCGGCAGCTGTCCCAGCACGTCATCGAGGACAATCGACTGCACGAAGTGACCGCCCTCTTCCGGTTCGCGTGCCCCGACCACATGCGTGTTCGACGTGCCGCCGGTGAGCGAGAACACACTCCGTCGATTCGACGCGGCGTACGGCAGGACTTCAACGTTCTCGAAGCCGTTCAGAACGATGCCCCGGTAGAGCATCTGCAGGTTGTCGGGGTTTGGCTCGACCGCAATCACGCGACCAGTCTTGCCGACGATCGCGGCGGCGAGAAATGTCAGAACGCCGACGTTGGCTCCCACATCCACCGCCACGTCTCCTGCGTGGAGGTTCTCGCGGGCGGCGCGCCGGACGTGCTCTTCGTATTTGTGAGAATGAAAGATACCATGGCCGAAATCAGTGTCGAGCTTCTGTATGCACACCTGATATCCGCCGAGATCCACAGGGGTCGGACGCGACTCGTCAGCCTCCAGGTGGCGGTACTCGTCGGAGTTGATGAAGCTGCGAATCAGGCGGTCGAGCGAAAGCCCTTCCGAGACGAGCTGCCGATAGTGAGTAAGACCACCGTCATCGGGATCGCGCTTGAGTATCAGCCGGTACGCGTAATAGATATCTTGTTCGGTCGCACGGTCTTCGGCCGCTGATGGAGGGAGGGTCGCCAGTCCTCGCTCAAGGCCCAGATACCGAAGGATGCTCATCGAATCGACCTGGGCTTATGGCACCGTGAACGCATCGAAGACGTAGGTGACACCGGCCGTGACCCCGATCGTGGGGTCGATCGAGGTGAGTCCGACGAACCCGGCCGCGTCGAACCGGATCGTTCCTTGTGTGTATCGGCCGCCGAACTTCAGGAGGCTGCGGGTCTCGGTGCCGGGCGGGGGGCTGCCGGCCCGCGTGGACACCCGTCCGTTGACCTCGCCGACGAACTCCGCCTGTTGCGTGACCGCACGGGCGAGCGAAAAACCGTAGGTGAGCACGTCATTCTGACGGTCGCCGTCAGTCGGGTCGGCGAGGATGCCCAAGCCGACGTTGCCGACGAGTCGGACGGACTGGATGGTCTTGGCGACGAGCAAGGAGGCAAAGAAATCGGTCGTGTCCGTGCCAAGGCCGCTCTCGTTGGAGGCGTTCGGGAGCTTGGTCGCGAAACGGAACCCGAACGCCGGTCGGCCGGGCGTTTCGGCGGCAAGCCTGACCTTCGTCCCCATGACGAAGTCCTCGACGTCGCTCGTGCCGGACCCGGTCGCCGTGACCGACGAGGCGAGGGGTGCGGACGGGTTCCTCGTGCTGATCGACAGATGGTTGAACAGACCGCCGTCAATCTGGATCTCGGCGATGGAGCTGATGCCCACGCTGACGCCCACGCTGGGCAATCGCCACAGGTTCCCCTCTAAACCAGACACGGGATAGGTCTGATCGTTCGCGAAGTCGACTCCGCCCTCGACGAGCACGCGGCCGGCACCAATGCTCTCCGGATCTTCAGTGGTGAGCGGCCGCTGCTGGGCAGAAGCCGGCAACGCGCAGACGAAGGTCAGACCGATTGCCATCACGGAACAGCGTAGGGACACGAGGATCCTCATGCGGTGACGGGAACGCGGGCGCGGAGCTCGGCGGGCGGGTTCAGCCGCGTGTCCAACAGGTGTCGTGGGGCGACGTTGGCGAGCGCCTTGAGCATCGACTGCTTGACACCCGGATGCTCGGTTTCGAGGTCCATCAGGAGCCGCTTGACCCTCTGCCGTTGCAGCGCGAGGTCGCCGCACGCGGGGCAGCAACAGCCGATGATCGGCAATTCGGACTCTTTCGCGTACTGTCGCGCTTCGTCTTCGCCGACGTAAACGAGAGGGCGAATGACAACGTGTACGCCGTTGTCAGACACCAGCCTGGCGGGCATCGCCTTGAGCGCCCCGGCAAAGAACAGATTGAGCAGCAGCGTCTCGATGAAGTCGTCGGCATGATGCCCGAGCGCGATCTTCGTTGCCCCGACTTCTCCGGCGACTCGATAAAGGACGCCGCGGCGCAGGCGGGCGCACAGCGAGCACGGCGTCTGGTCCGCGTCGAGGATGTCCTCGATCAGCTCCCCGATGCCGGTGTGCTCGATCCGGTACTCCCAGCCCCGGGCCTCGCACGTGCGCGCGATAAGGTCGTGCTTGTACTCTTTGTAGCCGGAATCGACGTTGACGGCCACCAGCGAGAAGCGCACCGGCGCCCGCTGGCGAAGGACGTCCAGGATCTGGAGCAGCGCCCAGCTGTCTTTGCCGCCCGACAACCCGACCATCACGCGATCGCCCTCCTCGATCATCTGGTAATCGACGATGGCTTTTGTCGCCTTCTTCGCGACGCGCGATTCGAGCTCGCTTCGATATGCCATGGCACTTGATTCTAAACGACGTCGTCTCCAAGACGCGACGCGCGTCCACCCGCGCGCCGGCTCCGTCCGGGAATCATCCGACCGTCAACGCCCGGTCCGTTCGACCCGTGAGGAAATCGTGCGCGCCGGGACGCCGACGGCAATCGCGTGCGGTTCGATGTCGTCCCGGACCACAGCGCCGGCCCCGATGACCGCGTGCTCTCCAATGTTCACCCCGTCGAGCACCTTGGCGCCGGCGCCGAGCCAGGCGCCCCGGCCCACGGACACCCCGGCGGACTTGCGCGACTGGGACAAGACGGCCGCCGTCGGATCCGAAAAGTCATGATCGCCGCCGATGACGTAGCTGTAGGCGGCCATCAGCACATCGGCGCCGATCGTCACCCGGCTTGCCGAGAACAGCTCGCAGTTGAACCCGATGTTGGCGCCGTCCGCCACTTCGATATCGCCGTTCTTGCACGATAGTATGGTGTTGCGCCCGATGAACACACGGCTGCCGATCCGGATGCCGTGATTGCTCTCCCCCTTCGCGTCCAGCAGACAGTTGTCGTCGACGACGACGTTGCTGCCGATGTGAATCTTGTGCGGATGCCGAAGAACGACGTTCTGCCCGAAGACGACATTCCGCCCGCAGGAGCCGAGCAGCCACGGATACATGATCTTGCGGAGGCCAAGCCCGAGCGCGCCTGCTCGCGCCTGCGCCAGGGAAACGACGAGCTCGTACTTGAGCAGCGCGGCCAGTCCGGGCCGCCCGACAACGAGCGCCGAGTATTTCGCCGCGCTGGACCGGTCCGCGGCGAACAGCTGTTCCTGCGCTTTGTCGATTTCAGAGCCAGCCATGTGCGCGATACCATTCAATCGTGCGTCTCACGCCGTCCCGCAACGTGACCTGGGGCGCGTAGCCGATTTCGCGCCGGGCGCGGGTGATGTCGAACGCGCGGCTCTTGGTGAAGAAGTCGACGCGCCGCCGATAAATGGGCGGCTCGACGCCAAACGGCACGCAGACAGACTCGCAGGCCGCCCCCGCCAGCCAGAACGGCCAGACCGGCAGATGGACCCTCGGGCGAGGCACTTCGACGACTTCCGCGATCAGCCGGACCAGATCGTTCAGCGTGGTGACTTCTCCCCCCGCGACGATGTAGGTCCGATTGGCGGCGGCCGCGTGCTCGCCACAGAGCCGGAACCCTTCCACAAGGTCGTCGATGTAGGTCAGATGGTAATAGATCCTTCCACGTCCCAGGGTGAGCCAGCGGCGGCGGGCAATGCCCCGGAACAGCTTCAGCAGGCGCCGATCGCCCGGCCCGTAAATGCCGCTCGGCCGGACGATGGTGATTTCGATGCCGGAGCGCACGCCAGCTTCCCGCACCAGCCGCTCGCCCTCGAGCTTCGTCTCCTGGTAGATGTCACCAGGCTTGAGCGCGGCATCCTCGTTTGCCGGCGGATGATCGATGTCGCCGTGGACCCCTACAGTGCTGCAGTGTACGACCCGACGGACCCCGGCCGCCGCGGCGGCTTCCACGACATGGCCGGCCGCGATCGCGTTGACCTGGCGGTAGGTTTCAGCCGACACACCCGCCTGACGGTAGATGGCCGCCACGTGATAAACGACTTCAACGCCCTTCACCGCGCGTTCGAGCGCCGCCTGGTCCCTGAGGTCGCCGACGACAACCTCGAGTCCTGGAGCCAGGGCGAGGTCCGCTTCCGGCATCGGGCGACGCTGGAAGCCACGTACCTCATAGCCCCGCGCCGCGAACGTGCGCACCAGGTGGCCGCCGGTGAATCCACCGCTGCCGGTTACGAGGACGCGCACCGTTCCGCTACGAGGGTAACCGGCGAGCCGAACCAGCCGAGCAGCCCGGCTCGATCGAGCAACCCTTCGATCGCCCTCGTAAACCGGAGCGACCCGATCGCTTTGTGAAACGCGATCGGCAGCACGAACTGCCGGTGCATCGATCGGATTCGGAAGCCGTGTCGCGCGAACGCTTCGGCGATCGTGCGGTGGGTGAACACGCGGTACGGCTCGGTCTTCCAGCCGAGCGTGTGAGCAACGCGTCGGACCGCCGATTCGATGGCGGCCACACTGTGCGCCGATGGGTAGTCCACGACAACGAGCCGGTCGGCCACGCGGCAGAGCTCGCCGATGCATCGACGCCACTCGGGGGCGTGCATGATCACGCGCAGGCATACCGCCACGTCGAAGGCGCGGTCAGGGAACTCGAGCGCGTGTGCGTCGCCGACGAGAAACCGGACCGGCACGCCCTCCGCCGCCGCCCGGCGTCGGGCGACCGCCAGCATCTCGGCCGACGCGTCGATGGCCGTCACGTGGGCGCCGCCGCGAGCCAGGAGCAGCGCGGCTCGCCCCGTGCCGGTCCCGACGTCCAGGACGACGCGATCGCGGATCGTGCCGATGAGGTTGGCGAGTACTCGCGCCTGGGTGCTGGCTATCAGTTCACCAATCGGCCCGCCGAACCGTCTGTCGTCGAAGGTGCGGGCCGTTTCAGGATCCGCGTAGGTCGTATAGCTGTAGTGGCTCTCGGTCACGCCAGATCCTTTACAACCGCTGTGTGAGGCGGTGAAGGTCCAAGCGCAGCGTACGCCTGACGCGTACGGTCCAAGTACGCGTCGTAGCTGTACTTCGTCTCCGCCAACAGTCGTGCCCGTCGGCCGAGGGCCGCTGCCCGCGCCGGGTCGTGGAGCACGGTCACGATGCCGTCGCCGAATGCGTTTGCCGTCGCAGCGGTCAAGACCGCCGTGTCATCGGACAACACCTGGGTGTGTGTCAGGAGGCGCGTCGCCACGATCGGTTTGCCCGACCGCAGATATTGATAAATCTTGAGGGGGGTATTCGTGCCGCGTGAGCGCGGCGATACCAGGACGTCGGCGGCGAGCAGGTACGCCGGGATTTCCTCGGCCGGACGCTCGCCCGCAAACAGCGTGACGGATTCGACGCCGGCGGCACGCGCCAGATCGCGAGCCTGCGCCACCTGATCGGGCTGGCCCCCTGCGAGCACCAGCCTCGCGTCGCCACGAGCGGCCTTCACGACGGCCATCGCCCCGAACAGCAGCTCGAGCCCCTGGTACGCCTCGAACGTCCCGGTGTAAAGGACGAGCGGCGTGACGGCGTCCACGCCGAGCGATCGCCGCACGGCGGCGGCCTGTTCAGGCGTCGGCTCGGACTCCGACGAGCCCGGCGCGTTCTCGATCAGCACGACCCGCGCCTGCGGATCGATCGTGCGCACCGTCTCGGCCAGCGAGGGGCAAATCACGATGACGACACGCGAGCGGCGGATCATCAGCCGTTCGGCGACCGCGAAAATCTGACCGAGCGCGCGGGAACCGCTGAATGCGAAGTTCGTGAGCTGCTGAGGCAGGCTCGAATGCATGTCGTAGAGATGGGGAATACGCATCGCCGCCGCCAGCGCGACGCCGATGACTCCTCCCTCTTCGTGGGAATGGATGACGTCGTATCCTCCCTCCGGAGCGGCGAGGGCGCGCCGCAGAGTCGTCAGCACAAGGAGGATGTCGAGCGGCACCTTCGCGAAGGACGGTCCGATCTTCACTCGATTCACGAACGGCGGGCGGAACGCGCGAAAGATGCGCAGCCCCGGCATGGACACGTCGCGGCCGAACGGGTAGGTGACGAGATCGACCTGATGCCCGAGCGTGGTCAGCGCGCGGATGCGGTGGAACTCGCTGAAGGGTGTGCCGCGCGGTTCGAAGAACGGCTCGGGGGCGATCATCAGAATGCGCACGACCCGGTGATTTTCGCATGAAATCGTAGTAGAGTGAGGGCCCGAGTGCGTCTCGTCTTCAAGCTCGCCGTCAGCGTTGCTCTGCTCTGGCTCCTCTTCTCGCGAACCGACGTGGGCACGTTGTGGCAGAGCGTGCAGTCCGCATCGATCGGGTGGCTCGCTGTCGCGATCGTGATTTACGCGGCGACCGTTGCCGCCAGCGTCTGGCGATGGCGGCTGCTGCTCAATGCGCAGGGCGTCCACGTCCGCGCCGGTCGGCTCGCCAGCTCGTTCCTCGTCTCGCTCTTCTTCAATAACTTTCTGCCGAGCAACATCGGCGGCGACGTGATTCGCATTCGCGATACGGCCGGGCCCGCCGGATCGAAAACGCTGGCGACCGCCGTGATCCTCGTCGATCGCGGCCTGGGCCTGATGGGTCTGGTGCTCGTCGCTGCCTGCGGCGCTTCGCTCGCGGCCGGCGGCGCCACACGCGGCGCGCTCCCCATCCTGCCGGCGTGGCTGTGGATCGGGTTCGTGCTCGGCGCCGTCCTTTCACTGCCGGTCGTGCTGGCTCCCACGGGATTCGCCCGCCTGCTGCAGCCGTTGCGGATCATTCACCCGGTCTGGATCGACGAGCGCATCGGCAAGATTACCGGGGCGCTCTCGCGCTTCCGGAATCGGCCCGGGGCGCTTGCCGGCTGTTTTGGCGGCGGCGTGTTCGTTCAGGCTGCGTTCGTCGCCTTTTATCTGGCGGTGGCGTATGCGCTTCGCATCCGCATCGGCCCCTCGGACATGGCCGTCATCGTGCCGCTGTCCTTCATCCTGCAGATGGCGCCGGTTTCCATCAACGGCTTCGGCGTACGCGAAGCCGCGTTCTCGCTGTACTTCTCGCGCCTCGGGCTTCCGCTCGAGTCGGCGCTGCTCATCTCGCTCGTGCCGACGGCGCTCGTGATGCTGTTCTCGCTGTCGGGGGCTGCGTTGTACGTCGGCCGGGAACGCGCGGGACTCTAGACCATCTCATAATGCGCCGCCACGAAGGCACGGAATCACGAAAGAACAAGCGATTGCTTTCCGTGTTCTCGTGATTTCGTGGCCGATCCAGCTGGCCGCTTCCAACGGACGGCCGGCGGCGGACCGGGTCTTCTGGATGGCCGAGGCGCGGCCTCGTCAGCGCTCACCCGTATGCTAGATTGTCCGCGGCACATGGTTTCCTACCGTCTGCTGCGCGCCGTAATCGTCGCGGGGCTTGCCGCGCTGCTGCTCTCCACGCACGTGTTCGTGGCCGTTGACCTGCTCAGGGTCAAGATCGTCGAAGCGCCGCAGAGGGCGACGGCCGGCGTCGTGAGCGTGACCACGACGGACTTCCCTCAAGTGAACGCCCTCAGCCCGCCCTTCGCGCTCATCGCTCGAATCAACCATCAATCCGCTGAGACAGGGCGGTTCGTCATCACGGCTGACGGGGCCGCCGTCTGCGAGCGCCGCGTCGCCGGAGGTCGTTCCCGGCGGATCGACTGCCCCCTCACGACGATGTGGAACCCGGCGGCGGAGCATCTGGTGACGATTACAGGTCCATCTACGGACTGGACCCTGGACTACCTGGAATTGGCGACGCATCACGGGAACACCAGCGGCGCTCACTACCTGATCATCCTTCCCTGGGCTTCCGGCCGTTACGCCCGCCCCGCTCCCGTTTGGATTGCCGCGACATGGCTCGTGCTCTCCCTCGTGCTGCTCACGCCGGCTCCTCAATTGCAGCCGCGCTGGATTCGGATCGTGTACAGGGCGATCGCTACGCTCGTGGTGACCGTGATGGCGGCGTGTCTCGTCTCCGACCGAGTGTCCGACTATCGCGTGGTGATTTTCCGGGACTCGTTCGTCCTCTGGATAGTTCTACTGTTGACGCCGCGTTTGTGGATGGCGGGCCGGTGGCTGGCGCATGCGGTGAAACGATCGACGGATCGGCTGGTGGCCTTGGGCGAGCAAGCAGGGCTGCCGGCCCTGGCACCGCTGCTCGTTCCCTTCACCGTTGCCGCTGTCGTGGTCGCGACCGTCACGCTTGGAATGCTGAAGGGTGCGTTCTACGCCGGGGGAGCGGACGCGTATGGCTACGTGAGCCAGGCGCATTTCTGGGCGATCGGCACGCCGCGGGTCGAACAGCCGTTCGTGAAAGACATGAACTGGCCGTTTGCTGCTCAGGCGCTGGCGCCGCTCGGCTACAGCCCCACGCCGGAGAGAACGGCCATGGTGCCCATCTACTCGGCGGGCTACCCCCTGCTCATGGCCGTCTTCGAATGGCTCGGGGGACGCCAGGCCGTGTTCTATGTCGTGCCGCTCGTCGGCGGGCTCGCGGTCTGGGCCACCTACCTGATGGGAATTCGTGTTGGCGGACCCGCAATCGGGATCCCGTCGGCCGTCCTTCTGGCGACCAGCCCGGCGTTTCTTTTCCAGCTCATGTTCCCCATGAGTGATGTTCCCGTGACGGCGTGGTGGGCGCTCGCGCTGGCGCTGGTCGTGTCCGATCACAGAGGAGCCGTGTTCGCCGCGGGGCTGGCCGCCGGCGCCGCCATACTGACGAGGCCGAACCTCGTACTGCTGACGCCAGTCCCCGGTGCGCTGCTCCTCTGGCGCGCGGCGCGCGAGCGAACGCTGTGGGGACCCGCCGTGCAACGTCTTGTTCTGTTTGCCGTCGGTGTAGTCGCCGGGTGCAGCGCCGTTGCGAGCATCAACGCCCGTTTCTTCGGATCACCCTGGGTGTCCGGATATGGTTCGTTGGGCAGCGTGTTCGTGTCGCAGAATCTGCTGCCCAATCTTGCCCTGTACCCGCGGTGGTTGATTCAGACCGAGACGCCGGTGATCTTTCTCGCGTTTCTTGCGCCGTTTCTCGTCAAGCCGGCGGATCGCGCCGTCGTCGTCATGTGGTCCGCTTTCATTGCCGCGGTTTTCGGTAGCTACGTTTTCTTCAGAGTATTCGACGGCTGGATCTGGCTTCGTTACCTCCTTCCGGCATTTCCGCCGCTTCTCGTGCTGATGAGCGTGGCCCTCACTGCGCTGATGGCGCGTCTGCCAGGCCGCGCCCGCATGCTCGCGACGGTCGCGGTTGTCGGCGCGCTCTCCTGGCACGGCGTGAGGTTTGCGCTTGACGAGCAAGTCTTCGATTTCAGAACGGGCGAGCAGAAGGTCGTGGCCATCGGCGAGTACGTCGCGAGAGCGTTGCCCGAGCGTGCGGCGGTCATTTCCATGCATCACAGCGGAAGTGTCCGCTACTACTCCGGGCGGCTCACAGTCCGCTACGATTACATCCCGGACGAACAGCTCGACTCCGTCGTCAACGAGCTTCGTCGTCTCGGTTATCACCCCTACTTCGTGCTGGAGGAGTGGGAAGAGCCGAACTTCCGGGCGCGATTCCATGAGCACAGCGCCCTGGCCGCTCTCGACTGGTCGCCGGTGGCATGGCTGGACCATTCCACAAGAGTCAGAATCTACGATCCCGCCGACCGGGACAAACCCCTCGACGAACGACACGCGAGCGTCGTCATTCGCTGATTCCTGCAGTGGGGCGGCTCGCAGGGCGTATCCAAAACGGGGTTGTGTTGAGGCACTGCGGCGCGAAGCCCTGCGCAGGTCAGCTGGTTCAGGGAGTTCAGGACCTGGACACCGCGTGACGCCTGGCTCGCGCTACTGGAATCCCACTATCTCGTACAGGTGCACATCGCCTTCAGTGTAGAGCGGCGTGAGGAAACGAGCGAACTCGCTGATGCGGGCGGCCGTGGCGGCGCGATCGTCGTCGCCGAACAACCCCATGTGGAACACCGCATACCGTGGCCGATGCGCGGCCAGCAGTTTGAAGGATTCCGCGCTCGGAAACATTCTCAGCACGGGTGCGCCTTCGCGGAAATCGGGTGGGATGTAATCGCTGTAGCCGTTGATGAGCGGCATCCAATGCGACGTCGAATTCAGCATGTAACGAGCGTGTCCGAAGAGCTCTCGACCGCTCGAGAAGAACGGCAGCTCGATCACCGGCCCGGCCGGCAGCGTGGCCAGCATCGTGTACGCAGCCGGGACCGGTGGAATCTGCCGGAATCGGAGCGGGAACGCGAGCTCGGCTGCGGTGGCCAGCGCCAGAGCGATGCCAACCACGGTCGGCCGC
Source organism: Vicinamibacterales bacterium (assembly GCA_035537875.1). GTDB lineage: Bacteria > Acidobacteriota > Vicinamibacteria > Vicinamibacterales > CAVVIG01 > DATLLJ01. Next base: position 47,904 of record DATLLJ010000044.1, read on the forward strand.
GACACCCGAGCCAGCAGCTCACGGACGGCGATGCCCGCCAGCACCGACAGCGCCAGGGTCACGACTATCCCGAAACGAGCGGGTGCTCGCATCAAAGTGAAGGGCGGGATCGTCTGGTAAAAGACGGTATACAGACCCGCGTTGGGCCCGAACGACGCCCAGCACATGATGGCGCCCAGGAGCCCGTAAAGGATGGCCGTCTCGCGCATGCGCCGATTGACCAACCCGAAGACCAGGCCCGTCCCGCCGCCAACCAGGGCGATGAAACCCGGGAACAGGACTTCGTTCCAGCGGCCAAGCAGCGGGAGCATCCAGCGATGGGCGAGAGCGGCGGAGGCGAAATAGGCCCGCCAGTCAGCCGAGTACCGACTGGCCTCATCGAGTGCGCGCTCGAACCCCGTCGTCCGTTGCAGCTGTGCATACGGCACGAGCACGGGCAGCGCGGCGACGACCGCAACGACCGCTGCCACGGCGAGGGCCCTCCAGTATGGCAGGTTGGTCCACCAGATCCGCGTCGCGGCCACGACCAGCGCCGCAAATGGAATCATGAGCATGACGAACACCGCGTAGTAGCCGCACAAAGCTACCTGTCCGGCCATGACCAGGCCCAGCACGGTGGCGCGACCAAGCGTGGGCCGGTCGGCAAGGCGGTGAAAGGCCAGCAGGCTGAACGGTAAGCCTGCCGTCATCAGCAGCTGCATCTGCGGCGTGTGCCCGAAGACGTAGGCGCAGAACCCGAACGCCAGACCCGACACGGCGGCGGCGCGACGATCCTCGACCAGATGGCGCACCAGGTAGTAGGTGCCAGTCGCGCTCAGGACCATCGACAACAGGAACATGAAGTTGAACGCGAAATACGGATTGCGCGTAGCCCAGTAAGCCGGAATGGCCAGCGCGCCGGCACCGAGGTTCGTTTCCGAATACACCAGCGTTCCCTTGTGGGGAAAGAAGATGTTCGCGTCCAGGACGTGCGCCGGATCGACGATCAGCGTGCGGGCGACCCACGCCACGTTCCAGATACCAAACGCACCGTCGAAGTTGTCGATGCGGCCGACGTACGTCATTTGGGTGGCGAACGGGAACGTGAGCGCGACGGCCGCGACCGTCGCTGTTGCGACCACGGCAACCACTTCGCGTCCGCCGCTCATCGGACGTTGGCGGTGGCGGGGACGGCAACGAAACGCAGGGCTGCCCCGAGGTTGCGGTAGTCGCGGGGGCCCGCGGGATCGCGGAGCGCCGGGATGAACCCTTCGGAGGATGAGGCAGACAGCAGGTAGGCCCAGCTCTCCCCGTACCGTTCGTACAACACTCCTGAGGCGCGGACCTTGAAGGTCGAAACCCTTCCGGGCACCAGCGGAACGACCACCGGCTCGGCGCCCATCGAGACCGTCAGCACCGTAGCCACCGGCGACTCCGCATCGATGGAGAGATATTCGATGCGGCCGTTCGTGCGCACGATGACGTCGGTGCGACGCCCACCGGCAACCCACATCCCAGGTGGCTCGGGCGGGAACGAGTTCTGATCCAGGAAGAACAGCTGCATCGTCGGGTCGTGACCATAGGGAATGCGGGCGCGAGTCGGCCCGGCCAACATGATCGGCAGGTCCGTCGTCATGGTCAATTCGACAGGCAGGCGGCGGGCGGCCCCGCGCTCCGTGATCAGATAGGGGTACTTGGCGGCGATAAACGGGTTGAGCAGCACTTTCGCCGTGAACAGTGCGCCCCCTGTCCATGCCAGGAGCCCGGTCCAGGCGATGTTCCCGGGCGGCATCAGGAACAGGAGCGTCGGATAAATGCCGAGCAGGTAGCGGTTGCCGGTGGGGCCCCCGCCTCCGCTCCAGGTGAAGGGCCAGAGCAGCAGCATGAAGACCACGGAACCGGAGAAGACGGCGAATGTCCAGACGCGCCACGGGTCGCGCCGCGCTCTCGACAGGAGAAATGCGGCGATCACGACAAAGCCCGGGAAGAAGTACGGAATGAACCCGAAGTGACGGCCCAGCACGAAATACTTGACGTTTACCGCGAAGCGCGTCGCCCACTCTCCGCCCAGAAAGACTTCAGCCTGCACGCTGCCGTCGGTCATCACCTGGCCCGCCTGCCTGTTCCAGACATCGCCCGAGCCGTCGAAGGGAAACGAACCGTAGAAGGCTTGGCGATCGCCTCCCTGATAGTTGAACTCCCCGGTGACGGCAGCGGTGAACGCGAAGCCAAGGGCCGCGACGGCGACGGCCGTCGCCCCGATCGCGAGACCACGCGTCCATTCGCGACGCCACCAGGCCGTGAGCACCAGCGGAGCTACCATCAGGCCGTTGGGAAGCGGCTTCGAGTACGTCGCCAGCCCGAGCAATCCGGCCGCGACGATCTGCGGCCAGAGTCCAGACAGACGCCTCTCGGGCGACACGTGATGGTAAGACCACAGGAAGTAGGCCACGGTCATCAGCGTGACGTTCAGAATCTCCGGCATCCAGAAGACGAGGTAGACCGGCAAGGCGGACGCGCCAAAGAAGGCCGTCGCCAGGAGCGCAGCTCCAGCGGCGGACGAGCGCGCCACGAGAAAGAGATAGGCGCAGCAGATGGCAATGGCGAGGAGGACGACGTTCAGCAGGAGCAAGCCGTTCAGTCCGAAGAATCGGACGAACGGCGCGGCGACAATCGGATAGATGATGGCCTTGCCGAAATAGAGGCGGTCCGAACGGGGATCGGGGCCCTTGACGAGGTGGACGAAAGGAAACTGGCCGCTCGCACCGACGCGAAGCGTCTTGCCTCGCTTGAGGAAGATGCCTTCAGGCCCCCGGTGATAAAGACCTTCAAACCGCTCGAGGTCGCGCCGTTCGAAGCTGAGGTTCCCATCGAAGGCCGCGCTCAACGCCGCCGCCGTATACACCGCATCGTCGCCTTTGATCTCGCCCCCTACGCCGGGCGCGACGTGAATGGGATCGGTCGTGAGCGCGAACGCGACGCCGATCACGAAGAGGACGAACCCGGCGGCCGCGACGCCACGGTGACGACCCGGAGCGCCGAGGCCGGCCTCCTCCGTTCGAATCACGCCGAGGCTCTCGAGGTGAGGAAGGACAGGTCGGCCGCGAGCACGCCGCGGCGGCGTGTGGCTCGAGAGGTCTCGTGGAGAAGCGTGTAGAGGCGTTCCATTTTCCGAACGAACAGGGCGATATCGTACTGCTGCCCGGTCTGCCTCGCCTGGGCGCCCAGCCGCTCGCGAAGGGCTGGATCGTCCAGGGCGCGAACGATCGCCTCCGCCAGTCGCGCGGCGTTGCGCTTCGGCACGATCAACGCGTCGCGGCCGTCTTTCAGGACGTCCAGCAGCCCATCCGCGTCGGTCGCCACGACCGGTTTGCCCATGGCGAGCGTCTCGAACACCGTCAAGGGTGTGCCCTCCCAGAGCGAAGGAAACACCACCAGGTCGAACGCCGAGAGCGTGCCGGCCACATCGCGACGGAAGCCGGCGAAGACGAACTTGTCGGCCAACCCGAGCGCGGAGGCCTGCGCCTGCAGGTCGGAGAGCAGCGGCCCCTCGCCCACCAGGAAGAATCGCGCGGCGGGACGTTCCCGCACCACCTGGGCGGCCGCTTCCACGAGGTACGAATTCCCTTTCGATTCGTGCAGGCGGGTCACGGTGCCGACGGCCATTTCTCCGGGGGCAATCCCGAGTTCATGTCTGGCGGCGGCGATCTCGCCTGCCGAGCGCTCACGGCTGAACTCCTCGAGCGGCACTCCGAGGTAGACCACCTTCACCTTTGCTGTCGGGATCTCGCGGGCCTTGATCACGAAGTCAGCCGTGCTCTTCGAGACGGCAAGGGCGATGTCCGTGGCCGGTTCGAGACACCAGTCGGCGATCTTCTGGTACCACGGCGTGTCGGTGAGGTTGGCGTGCTCGTGAACAATCGTCGGAATCCGACGGAGTGCCCCGACGGCCCGCCCGAAGGTGGTCGCGCCGTATCCGTGGAGATGCAGCACATCGACCTGTTTTTCGTCGACGATACGAAGCAACGCCGGCAATGTCCGTGGATCGAACTTCGACCGCTCGAGGTACGTGATATCCACGCCCAGGGCGTCGAGCGTTTCTTCGGAGAGATCTTTCCTTCGCAGGCTCACCAGAGACACCCGAAACCGGTCGCGGTCGAAGCGCGGAATCATCCACGCGAACAGCCGTTTGACGCCGTGCATGCGGGACCCCTCCCAGCCGAGGTGATCGCAGACCTGGAGGACGTTCAACGGTCTGTTCATTAAGGGCACATCGGGCGTCTAAACGCTGAGCTTCGGGGAATCACCAGCGAATGGAGAGACAGTATAAACGCATGCTTGACAGATAGATCCGACGTTTCTACTATAGAGCCCGCTCCTACCTACGCGGCAGGCCCCCCAGCCCTCCGCACAACGACGCGATTCGATAAAGCTCTCTGGCGGTGGTGTCGATACCCAGTACACACGCCCAGAATTCCATAAAGAAGGGTCCTGCAGGTCGTCGGTATGAATCACTGGTTGACCAAGGTTGCGGTGCTGTCGCTCGTCGCGTCGGCGCTCTCCTGCACCTCGAAAAGCTCAAACCCCCTCAGCCCGGTCGTGGCCGGTCCCATAGAGGGCGTGGGGATCACCGCGCCATCCGTCATGCAGCCTGGGGTGGACGCGATGATTGACACGACGTCGCAGCCGATCGTCCTCAAAGTGGGAAATGCGGCGACCAATGGCGTACGACCGCTCAGCGTCCGTTTCGAGGTCGCCACCGATCCCGGCTTCACGAACCAGGTATTTGCCCGCGTCGTTCCGCAGGACGGCAGCGGCCAGACCAGCGTGCAGTTACCCAATGCCCTGGCGCCCGAGCGCAAGTATTTCTGGCACGCGCGCGCCGAGGATGGAGCCAATGCCGGCCCGTTCGGCGCGACGAGCGCCTTCAGCATCTTCACGCCGGTCGTTTTCGGTCCGCCTATCTTGCTCGCCCCCATCAACAACGTCCTGACGACCAGTCAGCAGCCACGTTTTGTGATTGGCAACGCCCCGCGCACCGGGCCGGCCGGGTTCGTGGCGTATTACCTCGAGATTTCGAACTCGAAAGCTCAGGTGGTGGCCGGCTATCAGTTCCCCGAAACCCCCGGGCAGACCGAACTCGTCGCCCCCACCTCATTGCCGGCCGGCCAGTATTTCTGGATAGCGCGCGCCTACGATCCAGGCTTCGCCGGGCCCTTCTCGGTCGTGCAGTCGTTCGTGACGCCCCCCAGCCCGGGTAGCGGCGGTGGTGGCGGCGGCGGTGTCGGCAACCCGAGCGGGAGATGGGAGGACTGCGGCTCGACGCCCGGCTACGCGGTTGTCCTCTGTGTTTATCAGGCCATCAATCCTGCAAAGACAGAGGCCGGCATCTTCGAAATGACCAAGCGTGTGGCCTGGCTGCTTCGAGGAAGCGGCTTCGGGCTGCTGAGAAAAGACGGCGGCGACAACATCACGACGTGGAACGGGATCAGCTTCGCCGTGGCCCGCATCGTCCTGCCCGACGGTCATCTGTACAAGCTCTTGTCCGACGTGCCGAACGGCAACCCTCAGTGGGTCGACGAGGGTATCGAGCCACATCTGGCGTCGTTGTGGATAGCGCCGATGCAGCCGTAGCGGAACGGCGGGGAGCGCGAGCGTGGTATGTGAATATCTAGAAGCGCAGCCGGATGCCGCCGGCCAATTCGACGCCACCGACCGTGAGACTCTCGATCGAGGGCAGGTCGACCGAGCCACCGAGGTAACGGACGAATGCGCCAACCCGGTAACGATTGTTCACTCGATAGGCGAAATCGACGCCGACGTTGCCACCCGCCCCTGTTCCCGACTCGGAGATCACGAGCGGAAGGGCGCTCGCATCGGGTGTCACCGATGGCAGCTCCTGGCTTACGTGGATGATTGACGGGCCGCCAAAGATGGAGATGTCGACGCGGTCGTTGATCGGCTGCAGCCACACTGCCTGGAAGTTGGTGGCGACGTTGGATTGGGAGAGGTCGCCGAAGGCCGAGGGGTCGAACTCTTTCAGGGTCGGCTTGCCAACCGAGACCGGATCAGGAATCGCGGCGACGGCGGCGGCTTCCCCGCTGCCGTTGAAGGTCGAGATGCCGATGGCGCCCGAGAGATTGCGCCAGAAACGGTAGCCGCCGCTCGCGTCGAACACGAATCCGCCTCCGATCGTCTGGTTGGCGGTCACGGTGCCGGTTTCAGCGTAGAGCTCAAATGTCGTCACCGGGGAGAATTCATGCGATTGAAACTGTCCGCCCACGCTGATGTTCAGGTGGTACGGAGTCTCGCGTTGCGCGGTCTGTGCCTGCACGGTCAGCGCGGTGCTCAGGGCGAGTGCTCCGCTCATCGCGATGATGGTCGTCGTGTTCTTCATCCGATCTCCTCTTGTCGGCAGCGGTGATGTCAGCGCCGCAACATCGTAGCATGGTCGACCTCATCAGTTTTCTGTTGAGCTGTGGAATTTCTTCACTATGGTGTTCTCTATGAAAAGCGATTCCGATAAAATACGCAGCCGCTACCCCTCAGGTTCCATTCCTTCGTTACTGGAGCATTTGATGCGACGAAATGTTTTTGTTGTCACTGGTATTGCTGTCCTCCTCGGCATGACGTTGGCATGCACGAAATCAAGTACGCCTCTGACTCCCACGCAGCCAGGCTCGGGCGGGTCGAGCACCAGCGATGACGGTTCCACGCTGAAGGCGACAGCCCCCATTCCGCTGTCTCCGATCAACGGTGTCAGGCCATCGACGGGGCCTGCGACGCTCGTGGCCAGTCCCTCGACAACTCCGTTTGCCTCTGGCGTCCCGTTGACATATCGCTTCCAGATCTTCAACAGCGCAAACGCACTCGTCGATGACAGCCTCGAGGACGCGCCGACGTACGACGTACAGGTCGAGCTCACCGCTGACCTCAACTACACATGGCAGGCGCGTGCGGAGTCCGGGACCGATGTGGGCCCGTGGTCCACGAGGGCCGCGTTCGTCGCACCCGAAAGCGCCTTTCTCAACAGCCAGCTCTCCGATCCGCTGACAAACGGCAAGACGGTTGGCCAGCAGCTCGGCGGCACGTTCATCCCCGGGCAGGGCTGGCAGTCGCTCAGCACCCGCGACGCCATCAACTACGACCTGACAGAGCCGTGCATCGACAACTGCCGGTTGGAGTTCACAGCCACCAACTTCGGCCCGAGGGAAGGCGAATGCTGTGCCAAGGATTTGAAATGGTTATCGATGGGCAACGCAGCCGACTTCGATAGTTTCGGTGCGTTCCGGGATCACGGGTGGAAGATGCACCTGGTGCAGCGCGCAGATTTCAACACCGGCATGGAGATCATCTGGCGGAATGGCGAAGCCGGCGATGGTGATGACCCCGGCGATCATCGAATCAAGCTGACCGAGACGGGGGTCGTTTTCAACAGCACGACCGTCTACAACTTCGTGCTCGAGTGGACCACTACGGGATACAGGATTTGGGTCAACGGGGAAGAGGTGATGTCCGATGGGTGGGGCTACCCATATGCGCCCCCGGTCCATCGGATCTCGCTGGGATGCTACCCCCGAGAGGAATCGTTCATCGGAATTATCTATCGCAACATCAAGCTCAGGAGACTCTGAATGCAGAACAGGGCGCCGGATCGCCCGGCGCCCTGTTCACCTTTCCGCTACCGGCTGAACGTGACCATGAAGTCGCCGGTATTGTCCGCGACGACGTCATCGTTGATACCGAGAAACAGCATCCCGCTGGCAGGCATTCGCACCGCGGTTCGATTGCTGATGATGAAGGGCTCGCCGTTGCCCACGCGCCCGACCAGGGCCCCACCTAGCGCGGCACCTACCGGCGGGTTGCCAGCTTTCCGTCCGGAGAGCGCGCCGCCGGGCGTCGCGCGATCGGCGGCTTCAGGCGACCACATCACTTCGCCCGTTGCATTGAAGCGAATGGTTTCACCCCGGCGCACGGCGAAGCCCGTCGGCGTCCACTGCTGGTTGCCCACCACAGTCACGGTCCCGCCAGACGTCCCGACCGGGCCCGATCCCGACTCCGACGGGAGCGCGGCCAGAATCGGTCCATAAACGACTCGCGCAGCCGCCGGGTTGATGTAAATGCGCGCGATGTCGTTCGCCGAGATGTCGTGCCGGCCGCCTTCTCGCCGGTCGAACGTGATGATTGCCCCGTCCGGGCTGAACTTGTAGAGCTTTCCAAAGATCATCTCGCCCGACCGCGTCACGAAGACATGACGCTCGAGCTCGCTCGGGTTGTTGTCCACCGACGGAACCCGGCTGACCTCGCGAGGCGTCGGGTCGTTGGGAATGAAAGCGATGACCGCTACGTCGGAGGCCGGGATATCACGCCCGTTCAGCGTGTAATCCGCACCACCCTTGTAGGTCATGTCTCCAACTACCCGATCTCCGTTCCGCATGAGGAACGTGACGGGAACGGCCGAAGCCGCGCTGACGGCACTCCCGAAGAGGATGGTCGTTATGAGCAATCGCCGGAACATCGGTCACCTCGCTTCCAACTCGTCTGATTACCGCTGAAGCCTGAAGGAGCAAGAGCTGCGCCAATCGGCAGGATCTCGGGGCTACTTAGGGTGTTACCCAGAAGATGCCATGACAGAGTCACTTAGATGCGACGCCAGGCGGCTCAGCTTCAGGGGGCCGGCGCTGACGGCACAGCATACAGCCCGGCGCCCGGAAACTGCATCACCAGCTGCAGCCGACCCAGGACAGTCGGATGCACACGATCGTCGTCTCGGACGATGACGTGGGTGACTTGATATCGGCTCAGTGTGTCGTACGCGACACGGGGATCCCCGTCAGCAGATGAGAAGAACCGATTCACGTCCCGAAGCCGGTCCTGTCCTCCCACGGCGGAGTACGTGACGTCCCACCCGAGCACGATCCGTCGCTCCGCCAGAATCGTCGTCAGCGACGGCGACAGCGGGCGGCCGTGCAGGACAACGGTCGTTTCGGGATCGGTCTTGTTGCGCAGATACTCGGCAATCCTGATTTCCGATGCGCTCAAATCGACGCGCGCGGCCCGATCGCGGTCAGTCCACCGGCGGTGAAGGTAGTAGGTGGATGACGGGAGTGTCAGGGCCACGGCCAATGCGACGGCAAGACCGCCGAGTCGTGGATGCGTCCGGGCGAACTCGATCAGCGCCACCGCCGCGAAGATCCACATGATGTAGAGCCCTGTCACGTAGAAGTTCAAGGTGTCGACGTAAGGATCGGTCGCGAGCCCGAGCGGGATCATGATGCCCGCGACCACAGTCCATCCGAGGAGACTCCAGGCCGCAGTATTGTCGCTATCGACGACAGGCCGACGCCTGATGGCCCGCCAGACGCCCGGCGCTCCCAGCAATCGGACGCCGGCTCCGATCGCAAAAAAGAATCCTGTGGCGAGCAGCAGGAAAAGCGCCGTTCGCAGCGATGGCCACGGCGCAACCGACGCCGCCCGTGTGAACGCGTCGGTCAGACCGGTCTTGATCAGCATCCGGTTCACCAGCGGCAGGAACTCGAGGACCAGGCGCGTCCGACGGTCCTCGGGCGCCATCGTGAAGGCCGCGTAAAGAAACGGCGTCGTGAAGATCACACCCAATGTTGCGGTCGCGACGAAGTGCCACTGGGCCACGCGGTCCCTGCCGGCGAAGAGCGTCGCGGCGGCCATGGCCGCCATGAGCACGACGTAAGTGAACGGCCGGAACTCGAACAGGAGCGCGATCAGGAAAGCCCCGAGGACGATCCACCCCTGATGGCGTGTTTGTAGACCGCGCACGATGGTGTACAGCACCGTGAAGAACAGAGGCAGCGTGAATCCCCACGTGTTGAAATGGAGAATCTGCATCGTCGGTGACAGGAAATTCGTCGGCCACAGAACGTAATCCCAGGCCCCGGAGTTCTGGACCTGCGGGGCCAGCCAGACCACCAGATACGACAGATCACTCCCGACGAGCACGAGCGTGACCGACAGCGCGGCGACGGCCCTTGAAGCCAGCGCCCGCACGAGAACGAATCCGGTCATCGCGCTGAGCACGAGAAACGTGGGCCACACGAAGCCGAAGTACATGGGAAGCAGCGGGACGTTCGCGAACCGATGAATCATGGCGAACACGAGATGGGGGTAGTACGCGGCGTTCAGCTTGTGGCCGGCATAATAAGAGGCCATCGGCGGAACGGTGTGCGACGCCTCCGACGCTTCGGCCGCGTACCACGTCATATCCGCCGTGTCGTACTCGCCGTAGAGCACGATGCCGGCCGGTGTCGTCTCGAGCCTGTTGGCAAAGACGATCGCGCCGAGGGCCGCGGCCAGGATTCCGACGGCTGCGCACGCAGCGACGTCACCCCAGTCGGTCCGGGCGGCGTCCGGCGCCCGGCCGCGTGCCATCCAGAGGCCGGCAGCGCCGAGCGCTACGGCTAGAAACGGAAAGACCGGTACCAGGTTCAGCCGGCCGAGCAGATTGATCAGCGTGGGTGTCAGGGCGATGCCGGCGCCGAGGGCGATGACGAAGCGCCGCAGCGGATCGAGGTCGCGTGTCAGTCGTCCTGTGATTGCGATCCCAGGCCCGAAGGTGAACACGAGCCACGCAAGCAGGAAGACGACCAGCTGCATTTATTTGATGGCATTATATGTTACGCCTGTGCCCGCGTCAGTCTCGATCGAGTTCGGCAACCTCGACGCCAACCTGCGTTTCCTTCAAGACACCGGCCTTGTCCGGCCGAGCCTCCGCGCGCTCGAGATCGGGTGTGGTGGCGGCTCGCTGCTCCATGAGCTCAAGACCTCCGGGCTCGATATCATCGGGGTCGAAACGAGCCCCGAGCGCATCGAAGAAAGCCATCGCGCGTACGGACCGCTGCCGATTCAGCACATCTCGGGCTCGTCACTCCCCTTCCCCGATGAGTGCTTCGATATGGTCTTGAGCTTCGATGTGTTCGAGCACATTCCCGATTCCGACGCGCATCTGGCAGAAGTGCGTCGGGTGCTAAAGCCGGGCGGCTGGTACCTGCTCCAGACGCCCAACAAGTGGACGAACGCCATCTTCGAAACGATCCGCTGGCGCAGCTTCTCGAAGTGGAAAGTCGATCATTGTTCGCTGCACAGCCACACGCAGCTTCGGGACCGTCTGGCTCGTCACGGGTTCGACGTCGTGTTCGACGATGTGAAGGTCGTGACGCCGTTTTTCCGGCAGAAGGTTCGCCGCTACCTCGGCCCCGCCGGATCGTTTCTCTTGACGATCGTCAACCCCGACCGGTTGCCGCTGCCGCTCCGCACCAACTTCTACGTGCGTGCGCAAAAGCTCAGCCCGAGTGGCGGCTTACCGAGAACCGACCAGGGACCAGGTACGGACCAGGAACCAGGAACCAAGGACCAGGAACTGGTACAATAGCCCCTAACCCATGTCGAAAGACGGATTTACGCTGCGGTATCTGGCGCGGACAGCCGCGGGCGTACCACGCGATCTCGCGAACACCCTGGTGCTGTCCAGGCTGAAGGCCATCCGTCCCACCGTCCTTATCTACAACTGCACCTGGGTCTGCGACGCCCGCTGCGAGATGTGCAGCAACTGGAAGCACGGCGACCGCAAAGCGGACATGACGCTGCCCCAGCTCGAGCAAGCGATGGCCGATCCGCTCTGGCATGCCGTGGAAAACCTGAACATCTCCGGCGGTGAGCCGACAACGCGGAACGACTTGCCGGAGATGGTCGAGCTTTTCCACCGCCACCTGCCCCGCATGCGCAAGCTGGGCATCAATACCACGGGGCTGACCCCGCACCGCGCCATCCCGATGCTGACGCGCATCGTCGAGTTTTGCGTCGAGCACGATCTGCTCATCAGCATCCGCGTGTCGCTAGACGGGATTGGCGACATTCACGATCAGGTCCGGCACGTCACCAACGGGTTCGACAAGGCGTGCGCGACGATTGACGCGATGCAGGCGTTATCAGATCGGCACCCGAACTTCCAGTTCGGGCTGGCGTCCACGATCTTCGCCAGAAACCTCGAGGATGCGCGCAACATCCTCACGTGGGCGCGGACGAGAAAGCTCGACATCGTGTTCAACATGCTGCGCTTCACGGATGCGATGCTGAACAACAAGGAGCTCGAACCGGAGATCGGTTTCCACGAGCGCGAGGAAGCGTTCATGCGGGAGTTCTTTCTCGAGCGCGTGCAGGAAGAATCGGTGCTGAGCGGCCAGGCGTTTCTCTATCTGCATTACGCGGAGATGATCGCCAACGGGTATCACCGCACCATGCCGTGTCCGTTCCAGACGCAGGGGCTGCTGCTCAACCCCTATGGGGACCTGTACTTCTGCGAGAACTCGCAGTCGATCGGCAACGTGCTGACGACGCCGGCCGGTGAGCTGTACTTCAAGGCCGAAAGCCTCGCGCACCGCCAGGATGTCGTCAACAGGATTTGTCCCACCTGCCTGAGCCCGTGTCAGGTGAACGTCGGTGCGATGAAGCAGGTCGTGCCATACGCGAAGTTCCTGATGCGCGCCTATCAAGTGAAGCACGATTCAGCACGGCCGCTTCCCAGCCCGCAGCCTTGACCGCCCCGGTAGCCGCGCCCGCGCCGTCCCGCGCCGTGCGCGAGGCTGTGCCGACGGGGCCGAGAATGCAGAAGACCCTTCCCCGCATCGTACGCGTCGCTGTGGCCGCCGGCCTGACCGGCTACATGTTGTGGCTGAGCCGGCCTCGTGAGGTGTACGCAGTGGCGGCTGGCGCTGATTGGCGCCTTGTCGGCGTCGCTGTCGTGCTCGTGCTCGTCGATCGCGTGCTGATGGCCTATCGCTGGGTGGTCCTGCTGTACACGGCTGACGCGACTTCCCGGCCCCCTCTGACTGCCGTTCTCAGGATTTTCTTCATCAGTACGTTTGTCGGCACCTTTCTGCCAAGCGTCGGCGGCGACGCGCTGCGCGCGTACAGCATCACCAAATTCCAGGTGCGCGGCGGCGACGCCGTCGCCTCGGTGTTCATGGATCGGATGCTCGGTGTCGCGTCCATTCTGGTGATGGCGCTGGGCGGTCTGCTGCTCGCGCGGAATCTCGCGCGCGACGGGGTGATTCTCGTGTCGTTGGCGGCGGCGGGCGCGGCCTGCGTCGTCACCCTGGTCCTGGTTTTCAGCCAACGAGCCGTTGATGCCGCCCGGAAATTGCTCGCGCGATGGCCTGACTCCGTCAGCCAGGCCGGCGACCGTCTGCTCGCCGCGATCCGGCGCTACTCGGCCCATCACCGGCAGCTCGTCAATGTGCTCCTGTGTTCGGTCGCGGTGCAGACGTTACGGATCTTTCAGGCGTATTTCCTGGGCCGCAGTCTGGGGATCGAGGCTTCGATGAGCACATACTTCGCCGTGCTGCCCCTGATTCTCCTCGTCATGCTGCTGCCGGTCACGATCAGCGGCCTGGGAACCGGCCAGGCGGCGTTCCTCTGGTTCTTCGCGCGATTCGGCGTACTGCCGGCGCCCGCTTTTGCGCTATCGGTCCTCTTCATTGGCCTGGCGGTCGTGGGGAATCTACCGGGTGGAGTCCTCTATGCGCTGGGCGCGGAGGATCGAGGCGCGGGTCGCATATGACGTCGCTTTCGATTATCATTCCGGCCTACAATGAGTCGGAAAACATCATCGCCACGCTCGAAAACGTCACGCGGGCGCTCGAATCGCTGCCCGTCCGGCACGAGATCCTGGTGATCGATGACGGCAGCTCGGACACCACAGCGGCCCTGGTCACGGCTAATCTGAACCGGTTTCCCGCCGTCAGGCTTCTGGTCAACGAACGCAATATGGGATTCGGCTGGTCGTACCGCCGCGGTGTTGACGCGGCCTCGCTTGATCACATCGTCATGGTGCACGGCGACAACGCCTGGGGGCACCGAACACTCCGTGAGTTCTTCAGCCGGGTCGGTGACGCCGACGTCATCGTGGGCTACACCCGCGACATGTGGCGCTCGCGGACGGTGGCGCGGACGCTCATCTCCAAGGCCTACACTCTTGTCGTTAACCTCATCACCCGGCGTCGTCTGCGGTACTACAACGGGCTGCAGATTCACCCCTCGGCCGTGCTCAAGAGCCTTAAGATCCAGTCGACCGGCTACGGCTTTCAGTCGGAAGTGCTCGTGAAAAGCCTGCGACGCGCTCGGACCGTGATCGAAGTGCCGATGGACCTGATCGAGCGTGAAAAGGGCGAAAGCAAAGCTTTCCGCCTCAAGAACGTGGTCGATGTGCTGCGGACCCTCAGGGTCCTGTGTGCCGTCGAGCTTGGCCGGGATCGATAGCGATGCTCGAAACGCGGCGAGACAGGTCCGGAACCCGAAAAATCCTGAGCGTGCCCGACCTCGCCGCCTTGCGGGAGCGTTTTCGGGACAAGACCATCGTCCTCTGTCACGGTGCATTCGACCTCGTGCACATGGGCCACTTGCTGCACTTCGAAGAAGCCGCGTCGCTCGGCGACGTGCTGGTCGTCACCATCACCGCCGATCGGTACATCACGAAGAAGCGGTCGGTGTCGTTCAGCGAAGAGTACCGGGCCCGTCATGTCGCGGCGCTCGAAATCGTCGACTTCGTCGCGATCGTCAACGAACCCTCGGCGGCTGCCGCCATCGAAGCGCTCCGGCCCGATATTTACGTGAAGGGATCCGAGTACTCGAATCTGGTGCTCGACAAGAGCGCGAACATCTTCCGCGAGAAGCACCTCATCGAGAGCTTCGGAGGCCGCATTCATTTCACGACCGGCGAAACATTCTCCTCGACGAAGCTGTCGCACTTTCTGCAGGCGTCACCCGAGGCGGTACAGGGCAACCCGCTGCTGCGAAATGAAAAGGCGGTCTTTCGCGACGTCTCGAGCTTCAAGTTCACGCTCGAGGAAGTCAAGAGCTTTCTGATCAAGGCGAGCGGGCTTCGGGTGTGTCTGCTCGGCGAGACCATCGTGGACGAGTGGGTGGACATCACCGTCACGAATCTGTCGCAGAAATCGCGGTGCGTGGCCGGGCAGGAGACGGCGCGTGTCAGGCAGATCGGCGCCACGGGGATTATCGCCCTTCATCTGGCGAGCTTCGTGAGACAGGTGGACTGCTTTACGAACGGCGTCCTCGGCGAGGTGCCCGCCAACATCCACGTCTCGTCACTGACCGACAGTCCGCTCGTGAAAACGCGGTTCGTCGATCGCGACAGCGGTCTGCCCCTGTTCGAGTCGAAGATTCTCGACTTACCCGATGTCAGCCGAGATCTGCCGGACTTCAGCCGCTACGACCTCGTGCTCGTCGCCGACTTCGGCCATGGCCTGCTCGACGCTCGGGCAATCAACCACGCCATTGCCGGAAAGGCCCAGGGCTTCGTGGCGGCCATGGCGCAGGTGAACTCGAGCAACTACGGATACAACCTCCCGGTGAAGTACATCGGCGCCGACTACTACAGCCTGAATCGCACCGAGGCGGAATTGTCCCTTCACGAAAAGGATCTGGCGTCGGGTGAGCTTCTCGAGCGCATGAAACGGCTGCTCGGGTGCCGGAGGCTCTCGGTCACCGACGGCAAACAGGGCGTCGTCGTGGCCATGGACGACGACGTCTTCGCCCTGCCCACGCTGAGCACCACCGTGGTGGACACCATCGGGTGCGGCGACGCGTACTTCGCGCTGAGCAGCGTGGCTGCCTGCCTCGGACTCCCGGCACGGCTCGTGGCGCTGGCCGGCAGCATCGGCGCCGCCGCGATGACGCAGCGGCGCTGCAATGAAAGCCCGGTGTCGGAGCAGGAGTTCATGACGATCGCCAAGATCGTCATCTGATCCGATGGACACCTGGGAGAGCTATGTCGCCGCTGTCGGCTCGGGTCTGGGACGGCTCGCGATCACCGATCGCCACGGCCAGCTGCTCGGTTCCGCCGAGGGGTTTACCCGTTGGGTGGAGATCACGCGCGAAGTCCACGGCGGGGGCCGCAGCATCTTTCTGGTCGGAAACGGCGCCAGCGCCGCCATGGCGAGCCATTTCGCCGCCGATGCGTGCAAGAACGGCGGCTTGCGGGCGCAAGCATTCAACGACGCGGCCTTGCTCACGTGCGCTGGCAACGACCTGGCGTTCGACCAGATTTTCGCACTGCCGCTATCGCGCTTCGCGCGCCCGGGCGACATGCTGATTTCCATCAGCAGCTCCGGCGCTTCTCCGAACGTCATCCGGGCCCTGGAACACGCCCGTGACATGCAACTGCGCATCATCACGCTCTCCGGCAGACGCTCGGACAACCCGTCGCGCGCCTTCGGCGAAGTCAACGTCTACATGCCGTGCGACCGGTACGGCTGGGTCGAATCGGGGCATCACGTGATCCTGCACTACTGGCTGGATCAATACATGAACCTCCACGGTCAGGGGGCTGTTTAGCACACCGTGAACATTCTCATTACTGGCGGCTGCGGGTACGTCGGCACGAAGCTCACACAAGCCGTTCTCTCCCGAACGCCGCATCATGTCACTGTTCTCGACATTCAATGGTTCGGCAATCATCTGGCGCCCGATCCCCGGTTGAGGATCTGGGCGGCGGATGTCCGGACCATCGACGAGTTCGACCTGTCGCCGTTCGACACGGTGTTTCATCTCGCCAACATCGCCAACGACCCCTCGGTCGATCTCAACCCCTACACGTCGTGGGAGGTCAATGTCCTCGCCGGCATGCGTCTGATCGATCGGGCGGCGCGTCAGGGAGTCAAGCAGTTCATCTTCGCGTCCTCGTCGAGCGTGTACGGCCTCAAGTCGGAGCCAAAAGTCACCGAGGACCTCGATCTCTTCCCGCTGTCCGAGTACAACAAGACCAAGATGGTCGCCGAGCGCGTCGTGATGAGCTACGCGGACAGGATGACGACGACCATCATCAGGCCGGCGACGGTCTGCGGATATTCCCCCCGGATGCGGCTGGATCTGACGGTGAATCTCCTCACGATGCAGGCGCTGACGCGTGGAGAGATCACCGTGCTCGGTGGAGATCAGACGCGTCCCAACATCCACATCGACGATCTCGTGGACCTGTATATCTTCGCGTTCGATCGCCGCCTTGGTGGTCTCTACAATGCGGGGTTCGAAAACCTGAAGGTCCGTGAGATTGCCGACCGGATTGTCGACCACGTGCCGGCGACCATCAAGGTTCTGCCGTCGAACGATCCGCGGTCGTACTCAGTGTGCTCGGACCGGCTTCTCGAAACCGGTTTCAGACCCCGGAGAGACGTCGCCACGGCGATCGGCGACGTGGTGGCGGCCTATCGAGATGGTCGGCTGAAAGACGAGCCGTCGGCCTACAACGTCAACTGGATGAAGCAGCACCAATTCGCCTGATGCTCCGGCTGCTCGTGCCCCTGGCGGGCGTCACCTCGTTCTTCCTGCTGTCCCTGGTCACCGTGCGGACCCTGAAGCCCCGGCAGCCGCGGCTCTTCTTTCTGACGTACGCGCTGCTGTTGCTCGGGCTTGCCGCCGGCATCTATGTTCAGTTCTGGCCGCTCCAAACACTGGACGATGCCGTGGGCCTTGTCAGCTGTCTGCTGCTGCAGATGCTGATGTGTCTGACGATGTGGAACGCGTTTTACAGCCTGCTCTGGGGATTCTCGGGCGGCCTGATGCACGATCTGTACACCGACGAGGGTCTCAGGCACGTGGATCGACTGGTCGGATCGTACCAGCGCGACGCGGGGCTCGACCGGATTCTGTCGCGCCGATTGCCGAACCTCGAGTCGGGCGGGTACCTCGAAGTGCGGGACGGCACGATGCGGTTGCAGTGGAAGGGACGGCTCATCGCCTTTGGCACTCTGGTTGCCTTCAAAACGTTCTCGCTCGGCATGGGCGGCGGCATCAAGTAGCGGGGCATGCTGGCGAGGTTGGCCTTCTCCATGTTCGTGCTGCTCGGTGCCCAGACCGCGCTCGTGGCTCTCGCGAGCGCGGTGCGGCCCAGAAGCAACGTGTATAGAACCATCATCGGGGTGAGCGTCTGTACTGCCCCGCTGGCCTTGCTGTACGGCTCGCACCATCTTGGCCAGCCGCTCGGGGCTGAAGGTCGGCTGCACTTCGTGCTGATTCATCTGGCGCTCGGTGGATTTCTGTTTCACTTCATGACGCTTCCGGATCGATCGGTGACCCTGCGCATTCTGGTCGAAGTGCTGCTCGCGCCCGGCCAGGCGCTGTCGGTCTCGGCGCTCAGCGCCCGCTACGGTGTGAAGACGATGATTTCCTCGCGACTCGAACAATTGTCGTCCGGCGGGTTCATCGAGATCTCAGATGATCGGCGCATCAACCTGACGAGAAAGGGTGCCGCATTCGGCCGGTTCGTCAGCAGCGGCAGAAAACTCTTCGGCATCGCAAGCGCGAATTGAGGACACTGGATGAACAAGAAAGTCCTGATTCTGGGTGGCGGCGTGGCCGGTTCGTCGATGGCGTATTACCTGACCGAACGCGGGTACGAGGCAACGGTCGTCGAGAAGAACAGCCGGGTCGGAGGGCTCGCCCGGACCTGTTACTACAGCGGCCACCCGTACGAGTTCGGCCCGCACATCTGGTTCTGGCCTGGCGGCAAGGACGATCCGGTCAACAACACGATCGTCAGGCTGACGAACGACGAACTGTTCTACATCGATCGGCGGCTCTTCACCTATGTCGAGGCGGACCGGCGGAAGTACCGCTATCCCGTGCATTACCAGGACATCGACCACATGCCCGATCGGGAGACGATTCACCGCGAACTGGGCAAGAACCGTGACAGTGCGCTGAAGCTCATTCAGGAGCAGCTGCCGGAGCTCGGCCAGTGCACCTTCTCCGAGTATTTCACGGCAGCAATCGGCCAGACCCTGTACCAGAAGTTCATGGCGAACTACACCTGGAAGATGTGGAACATTCCGGGTGACGAGCTCCAGACGTCGATGGTGTGGGCCGACCGCTTTCACCACGCCTACACAAAGAGCGGCGAGAAGGCCGCCGCGCGAGGCCTGAGCGGGTACGATCCCATCAAGTTCGAGGATCACACGCTGGGCAAGGGGATTCGCTTCCAGGTCTATCCCAAAGGCGGATGGAACGAGGTCTGGAACGCGATGGTGGCGCGATCGACGGTCGTCCGGGACCGCGTGGCCGGCATCCGCGACGAGCACACCAAGCCGTACGTGCTCATGGCGAGCGGGGAGAAGCATTATTTCGGCGACTATCACACCGTGTTCTGCTCGATCGACATCGACGACCTCTGGGGCGAGGATACGCTTCCCTACACGGGCCGGATGATGATCCCGCTGCTCATTCCGGGCCTCGAGAGCGCGTTTCCGGGGGGCGCCGAGTCGCTGCACTACTCCTCGTGCGAGTTCCAGACGCGCGTGACCGAGATGAAAGTGATTACGCGGCATGAGAGCCCGGATACCCTCATCCTGATCGAGGTGCCGGTGCTGCCGGGCGCCGGCGAGTGCTTCCCGCGGAACACGATCGACTACGCGCTCGAGCACAATCTGTTCACCGAGAAGGCCTATCCGCAGCAGTCCGAGCAGGCGTTCGCGACCTATCATGCGTACGTCGATCGCGGCAAGAAAATCCCGAACCTGCGGTACGTCGGCAGGCACGCAGAGTTCAAATACTGGGGCATGCCCGAAACAGTGAATTCCGCGTACGTGAAAGCGCAGGAATTTCCTCCGGTCTGAGTGGTGCGATGGCCCCACGCGTTCTGACATCGACGACCTCCCACAAGCGCGAGCCGCTCGGACCGACGCTTGAAATATTCTCCCGGCTCGGTCTCTGCGATATCGACCTGAACCTCCACCATCTCCTCGAGGAGGGCGTATCGGTCGCGTCGGTGCTCGAAGCCGCGTCCGCCGGAGGGCTGCGCATCTGGGTCGTGTCCGGTGGCTGGTGCGATTTCTTTCACACGGACATGCGGCTGGACGAGACGACTCGGTCGGTGGCCCGACAGGTGGACATCGCCCGGAGTCTCGGCGCCACCCAACTTCGACTGTTCTTCGGCCGACTGGAATACGAGCGCTACTCGCCGGGCGCGCTCGACACCGTAAGCCGTAACCTCCGACAACTGTCGGACCGGCACCCCGACATGCTCTTCAACTTCGAGAACCATGATGGGGCGTCTCTTCGCCCGGAAGTGTGTCGAGACATCCTGGAAGCCGTGAATCGGGCAAATATCCGGATGAACTTCGACCCCATCAATTTCGAGCGCGCCGGGGTCAACTGCCTGGCCGCCCTGGAGCTCGTGCGTCCCCATGTCGGGCACGTGCACCTCAAAGGCCTCGAACGCGGCGAGTTCTGTGAGTTTGGCGTCGGGGACGTGGATCTCGGGCCGGTGCTCCGGGCACTCGAGTCATCCGGTTATCAGGGCGGATTCACCGTCGAGTATGAAGGCACACACGATGGCACCCTGCGGCTCTATCAAAGCGTCGAGCGCGCGCGGAAAACGGTGTGCCCCGCAGGCACGTAGCAGCCAGTCAGCTGAGGCCAGGGCGAGCACACCGACCGATTCGGCATACACTGGCTGGTGCAGACTCGAGATGGCTCGGTGAGCCGCCTCCGTTACTTTCTCATCGTTCTCTGCGCGCTCGCCGTTACCTGGGCCCTCGTCGTGGCCTTCTCGGGGAGGGTTGTCCTTCGGTTTGGCTCGTTTCGAGTTCTGTCCTCTCGGGAACCCTGGACCGCCGTAACCATCGCGCTGCTGAGCGGCCTGGCCGCGTGGGCGCTGACGCCGCAGACCGAACGCCAACGCCATCTGACAGCCACCCTGACGTGGTTCCGCCGCCTTCCGCGGGCCTTGAAGGCCTTCGTCAACCGCCGTCCAGGTCTTGCGAGTCGATTGCCGTCACAGCTTGCTCCTGGCGTGGCTGCGCTCGCTGCTGTGACCGTGGTGACGATCGGCCTGGTTGAAGGCGCGCCGTACGTCGGCGGTTCCGATGTACATGGCTATGTCAGCCAGGCGCATCTCTGGGCCACGGGTACCCTGCGGGTCCGGCAGCCGATCGCCGACGAGATCGACTGGCCTTTTGCCGGCGAAGCACTCACGCCACTCGGGTATCGCCCGACGCCGGATGGCAGGGCGATGGTGCCCGTCTACTCACCTGGGCTGCCAATGATCATGGGTCTCTTCGAGCGACTCGCCGGTCGCGACGCGGTCTTCTATGTCGTCCCGCTGACGGGCGGCCTCGCCGTGTGGGTGACCTACCTGATGGGCACACACCTCGGGGGTGCGCTTGCCGGCGTCGCGGCCGCGGTGATGCTGGCGACGAGCCCGTCCTTTCTCTTCCAGCTCCTGCTGCCTATGAGCGATGTACCGGTGACCGCCTGGTGGGCGCTTTCGCTCGCGCTGCTGCTGAGAGAGGGACGAAGCGCGGCCCTGGTCTCCGGTCTGGCCGCGGGCGCCGCGATCCTGACGCGCCCCAACCTTGCGCCGTTGGCGGTCATTCCCGGCCTGATGTTGGCCTGGTCCGCGCTTCGGCCCAAGATGACCGCCGAAGCTGTTGCACGCGCTCTGCTGTTTGCTGCAGGTATCGTCCCGGCTGGCGTTGTCATCGGCCTCGTCAACGCCCGTCTCTACGGCTCTCCGCTGGCAACCGGTTACGGCGACCTCGACGCGCTTTACGGTTGGGACAACCTGGCGCCGAATCTCGCGCGCTATCCTCGCTGGCTGATGGACACGCAGACGCCGTTCGTCCTGCTAGCGGTCGTCGCGCCGTTCGTGGTCAGTTGGCGAAGGCCTGGACAGGCTGCGGGCTGGACGCCACGGACGATCGCCGTGATGTGGCTGTGTTTCATCGCGGCGGTCTTCGCCAGCTACCTCTTTCATCTCCCCAACAACGCGTGGTTCTGGCTGCGGTATGTGCTGCCGGCATTTCCGCTGTTGTTCGCGTTGATGAGCGCCGCCTCCGTGGCCTTGCTGGCGAGGCTGAACAAAGGGACGTGCCTGATGGCAATGGCGCTGTTAACGGGCGGCCTTGCCTGGCACGGCATCGCCTTCTGTGTGACGCAGGGAGTCTTTCTGACCAGAGAAGGCGAGCGAAAATCGCAGGCGGTCGGCGAGTACATTGCGGACAACCTTTCCCAGCGCGCGATATTCCTGTCGAAACTCCACAGTGGCAGCATCCGCTACTACTCGGGACGACTCACGGTGCGATACGAGTGGATTCCTCCGCGGGAACTCGACTCCGTTCTTGCGGATCTGCGCCGCCTGAACTACACGCCGTATTTTGCGCTTGAAGATTCGGAGGAAAAGGACTTTCGTGAGAGATTCGGCCGCGACAGCCGGCTCGGTGCGCTCGACTGGCGGCCGCTTGCCGCGTGGCAGTACGGGACCGAAGTGAAGATCTACGACCCCGCCTCTCCAGAGGTTCCTGTCGCCGATCGACCTCCTACACAGACGATTCGGTGAGTGCGAGTCCAGCAGGACCCCTCGCACTGCCTGGATCGCGGGTATCACCGATAACCCAATTCACGCGCCCGCTGCGCGTTCAGTTCGGCCTGCTTGTAGTGGGTGGCTGAGAGGCGGTACGACATAAGGGACGCAACCGCGATCCGTTGAACCCAGCCGATCGTCTTCACCATCTTGGGGTGATCGGGATAGCGTGACAACAGGGCCCGCTCGACGACACGGCTCGTCAGGTTCTGGGCGGCCGACACTCCAAGCGTGGTGAGGGTGTCTCTCAGAATCAGGTTTCTTCCCGCTGTGTAACCCAACGGCATATCGTTCGGCAGACCGCTGCGCGTAAACCGCGCGTTGCGCTCCACGTAGCCATGTTCGAAGAACGGCTGTGACGTCTTCCAGTCGCGCATCGTCGCGTCGTATTGAACCAGAGCGGGCGCATACGTCGTGGGATCGAAGACTACGCCCTTCATCACGTCCGCGAGCGCCGACGATCCATTGTTTTCCTGAGCGAGAGCGTTTGGTGCGCTCGACACCACCAGCAGCGCCAGCAGTGCCGATGTGAACAGGCGGAGCCACGAAAGCTGCCGCGATACCATTCCACACCTCCGCTGAGTTGTTCAGCAAAGTGGGGGCCGGAAATTCGCGTGCTGCCGGGCTAGGTTGGTACGGTTGTTGAACAGTCAGAGCGTCTCAACTGGCAACGGTTCCAGTTCGCCTGAACCACGCGATGTGGCCGCGCGCGCGAGGTTGCCGAGGATGGTCGGATACGCTTCGCACGGCGTCCAGCAGTGAGAGCATCGCTCGCCGATGACATCTTCCCGGAGGTCTCGGCGCCGTTGACTGTCCCACAGCGCACGAAGGTCGAATCCGTTGTCGCGCAGGTTACCGACCTGTGCGTCCCAGATCGAGCAGGCGAACAGATTCCAGTAGGCGTCGATGAAGCAGGACGAAGACAGGGCCGTGCACGGCAGCGGCGACTTGTGCGTTTCGTAGTACTTGCCGACCAACGCCTGGTAGCGGTCCTCCAGAAACCTCACAGGATGGAGCGACGCGCCGAGCGCACGCCGGTGCTGGTCGATGGCGCGCAGGACCGCTTGATGTCGCTGTTCGACAGGGTATCCCAGGTTGTCGAAGTAGTGGCCTGACTCGTGGCCCACGTTCAGATGAAGCTCCGATCGGCTGAAGTCGGGAATCACCTGGCGAATGGCCGCGAGGGTGTCGTCCACGCGGTCGGCATTCTTCGCCATCAGCGTCATGCCGATCACCGTCTGAAAATTCGAGCGTCGGATGCCGCGCAGGCGGCGGAAGGTCTCGAGCGCGCGATCGAAACTTCCCGGCAGTCCCCGCATTTCCTCGTGCAGCGCTTTTGGTCCGTCCAGGCTGATCGTGACCATCAGCCGGCCGACGCCTCGCGCCAGCGTGCGCTCGACGAGCGAGATCGTCTTGTCACCGAACCATCCGGTCGTCGGGAAATTGAGCAGGAACAGCGATCGGCAGCTCTTCTGGATGGCGCTCACCAGGTCATCCAGATCACGCCGCATGAACAGCTCGCCGCCCGTCAGGTGCACCCAGTTGAACTGCGGCCAGCGCTCGAAAAACAGCGCGACTTCCTCCGGCGTCATCTCGTTCACGCTGTCTTTCTGCCAGATGTTGCACATCTCACAGCGGAAGTTGCAGTGATACGTGGCGACGAAGGTCACCTTGTATGGCAGCGACGGGGAACGCAGGTTGGCGCCCAGAATCGAACTGGCGAGACCCAGTTTGCGGGTAAGCATCAGAGGGATCACACGATCGTAACAAAGGCGCGGTGTCTGGTCAACGCATTGATAACATGGACCTTGACCCGATCGCGAGGCGGTCGCTATACTCCAATCCACGCATCCGCCAGCCCTTCAACAACCCTATCCCGTGCCAGACGCTCGTGTCACCGTCGTCGTTCCGACGAAGGACGAAGAGGGGCTGATCGGGGAGATCGTAGACGCCGTCACGCCGTACGCGGATGAAGTGCTCGTTGTCGACGGGCACTCGCGCGATCGGACCCGGGACATCGCGGCCGAGCATGGCGCGCGCGTCGTTCTCGATCGCGGCAAGGGCAAAGGCGACGCGCTGCGTCTCGCGCTCGACGAGGCAACCGGCACGATCGTGGTCTTCATCGACGCGGACGGCTCGCACGAGCCGAAGGATATTCCGGCGATGGTTGCGCCCATCCTGGCGGGCCAGTCCGATTTGGTCGTCGGCTCGCGCGGCAAGGGCGGCAGCGATGAACTGCACGGAACGCTCGAGCAGCTCATCCGGTACATCGGCTCCCAGATCATCATGCTCGGCATCAACTATCGCTGGAACGTCAGGTTGACCGACAGTCAGAATGGGTTTCGGGCCATACGCCGCGACGTGGGCCGCAGGCTCGGCCTGACGTCGAATCTCACGACGATCGAGCAGGAAATGATGATGAAGGCCCTCAAGCAGGGCTACCGCGTGAGCGAGATCCCCAGCCACGAGTACGAGAGAAAATGGGGCGCGTCGAAGGTGGTCGTCTGGAAGCTGTGGTTCGCCTACGTCTGGTCTTTCCTGCGTAATCTGATATGAGCCGCACGCGCGCGCTCCTGGTGCTGGCGGTCATCACGGCGATCGGCGGCGCGCTGCGCTTCTACAACCTGGCCTGGGGCGCGCCGTACTACCACTTCCACATGGACGAGCACTACGTGTTTGCTGGCGCCGATCTCCTCCGCGTCAGCATGCGAGACGCGGCGCTCTCCGGGAAGTTCTTCATGTACGGGCCGCTGCCGATGTACGTACTCAACGGCATCCGCTGGGTGTACGAGGGCCTTGCCCATCCGATCGCGCTCAACGTTCACCAGGATCAAATCACCTACATGGTGCTCGGCCGCGCCCTGTCGGCGACGTTCGGCACGGCGATGATTCCGCTCGTCTACGCGATTGCGACCCGCGTCTCCGGCAGGCTGGCGGGGCTGCTTTCGGCGGCGTTTCTGTCGTTGTCGGTATTGCACATTCGGGATTCGCACTTCCTGTCGGTCGATATCAGCATGACGTTCTTCTGCATGCTCACCTGGCTCGCGCTGATGCGCATGGCCGAGAGCGGCAGCCTCCGATCGGCCGTCGTGACCGGCATGACCTTCGCCGCCGCCATCATCTGCAAGTACACGGCGGTGTTCATGGCCGTGCCGATCGCCGTGGCGCACTTCTTTTCGCCGTTGCGCCCCTCGTCGCTCCAGCCGTTTGCCGCATGGAGGCGGTGGGTGCTGCGCGGTCTCGTCCCTGTTGCCACCTCGATCGTCACCTTTCTCGTGCTCGATCCGATGGTGTGGCAGTACTTCGACAAATTCCTCTTCGACGTGCGCACGCAGATCACGGAACCGCACACGGGAGGCGTCCAGCCAATCTGGCTCGCGCACTTCGTCAATCTGCCGAGCCCCCGGTTGTTCTGGTTCACGAACCTGCTTTGGTGGGGTATGGGCCCGGCCCTCGAGGTCGTGTCGCTCGCCGGCGTGCTCTGGCTCCTGGCGCGACGAACCAGACCGGCCCTGCTCGCGGCCACCGTCCCCATCGCCTACTTTGCCGTCGCGGGAAGTACGCAGGCGCCCTTCATCCGCTATGCGATCCCGTTCATCGCCGCCCTCTCTGTTTCGGCGGGTGTGCTGTGTGCGGACCTGGTACGGAACCCGAAATGGCGCCTGCCGGCAGCGGTTGGCACGCTCCTCGTTCTCGGGGCGACGGCCGCCTACGCGGCGGCATACATGAATATCTTCAGGCAGACGGATGCTCGCGTGGCCGCGGCCCGATATCTGCGCCAGGAACTGCCTTACGGCACGAAGGTTCTGGTGGAGCCGTCGCAGAACATTCCGCCGATCGGCTCGTACTTCTATGCGACGGACTTCAATCGCGACTACGTCGTCTGGGGGCCCCACGAGGAACGCTTCGACTGGCT
>DATLLJ010000045.1:0-4620 GCA_035537875.1 Vicinamibacterales bacterium
CTACGAGCGACAGCATGACGGCGATCGCGACGGCCGCCGGCCGTTTGGGCATGACGGCCCGTTCGAGCTGCATCCCCAGCACGAGGAGCATGGTCGGCAGCGCGGCATCGCTCAACATGCTGATGGGCCGCATGACCGCCACCGGCAATTCCACTCGCGTGACCAGGACCACGCTGGCTGCGGCGACGGCGTAAATGGCCGGAACGCGGGCGAGACTCAGAAACGCCCGACGCATGCTCAACCGCTTGGCCGCCACGAATACGCCGACCGTGTAGACGAGGACAGCACTCGTGACGAAATACACGCTCGCATGGCCCAGCGCGACGTCCCCGAACGCAAAGAGCACTACGGGGAGGGCGTAATTCCCGCTGTTGGAAAACATCACGACGAGAAGGAAGCTGCTGAGCGTCTGACGATCGAGGCGAAGGGGGACCGCCGCCAGCCGCGCCGCCAGCCCCATCGAAGCGGTCAGCAGCACGCAGAAGAGCGCCATGCGGCCGAACTCCGAGCCGGTGAGGTTCGAGGTGACCAGCTGATCGAAGACCAGGCACGGAGAGAGCGCGTTGAACGAAACCCTCGACACGGTCCTGACGCTCGCATCGAAATGGCGAGCGAGAAGAAAACCCACGCCCGCGATCGCGAAGATCGGGATGATGTCGTCGGCGAAGATCGAAAAGAGAAGGTTCAATGACTCAACCGCGGACGGCCTGATTCGGGCTGCGAAGGTAGTCGCGGTCGATCCGGAACGCGAGCGCGCTCAGCCCAATCATGAACATCCCGAAGAGAACGAGCGCCAAAGGCCACCCAATTGAGTCCGCGAAGTGTTCGCCGGTGAACCAGCCGGTGTAGGCGAGGATCGCCAGCGTGGCGACGAAGAGCAGGGTGCGCGTGCGAAGAACGACGCTCGCGTACACAAATGCCGCTGCCACGGCCACGAACAGGACTTCGAGTGGTGTGCGTCGGACCGCGTCGAAGAGGCCGTAGAGGAACAGCCCGGCTCCGAACAGATACCAGACGGGCGTAATCGTGCGATGGGCGGTGCGGTCGACGCCGACGGCCGCGAGGAGCATGGCCGCGCCGAGCACGACTGCGATAACCGTGTCGTCCACGTCGAGCAGGTCCAGCGTGGTCCACCAGAAGAGGGTGGCGAACAGGATCGTGACGAAGAGCGGCGTCGAGCGTTGGACCGACCGAGTCGCGGCGGCGAACTGGACAGCGATGGTGCCGGAGATCGTGAGGCTGGCCAGCCGCCAGTCACCTCCCGATCCGTACTCGTCGAAGGCGACCAGCATGCCAGTCGGCTCCAGTGCCGCGGCGATGAGGAACATCGGCGCCGTCGCCTTGTCGAATCGCGGGTCTCGAGTGGCGAGCACGGCGAGAACGAACGCAACCAGCCCCGATCCGAGCGTCACGACGACCCGCGAAGCCGAGTTCATCTCGCTCCACTGCAGCGCGATGAAGACGCCGATTCCGGCGAACACAAACGTCCCACCGAGAACTCCCAGCACGTGGACGAGGACGCTGCGAGCTCTCTGGGTCTGCGGAGGCGGGGGGGCGCCGATGGCATCGGCGATTTCTGAGGCTGTCAGCCCGTGCAGTCGCGCGAGCGCAACGATATCCTCGAGGGCGCGCGTGCGTTCGCTCTGAGGCGCGCCGGTCCCGCTCATTGCGAGGGGACGAGCCAGCCGACCATTCGGAGGCCGTAGAAAAACCGCTGATCCGCAGGCAGCCGGATCGGCACCACGTGCCCTCTGTTTACCAACGACGCTGCGGAGTCGTATCGGCCCATGCCAAAGATCTCGCCGACGAGGCCGGGACCCCGACGCGCTCGAATGTCCAGAGCGTACCCATCTGGCGCCCGCGTCTGCGCTTCCGCGCGCCGACCCTCGAACCCGTCGACGACAAAGGTCCTGGGAGGATCGCCTTCGGACAAGTCCGGTAAATCCACGGCGATTTCGCGCACGTTCATCGTCGCGTGCTCGAACAGGAACAGTTTGGCTGGCGCCAGATTGACGTTTGGGGGGAGCGGCCGCACCGTCGCCTCGACGCGGCCGTCGCGGACGTTGTAATCGACCGAGACGCGCGGCCCCGATTGGTCGTAGCCTCCCTCGGTACGAAGGAGCAGGTCGTATGCCGGGGGCGGCACGGTCCAGCGCGGGATCACGGAAGCGAGGACGAAGAAGACGACGACGGCGACGGGAAGCGCCGTTGCCGCCAGCAGAAAGGCATTCTGTCGGAGGAAGTCTCGGCTTCCGGCCATTGAACGATTTTAGCCCGTCCGCCCTGCAGGTGCCGGGACGCGTCGTGTCGCGTCGACCTTATGTCCCTGGTGCGCGTGCCTCGCCACCGTGGACCACGGACCGGCGACGGACGCGTCTACCGCCTTGGAGACCGAATCGGCGGCCGCTCGTCACGAGAAAGGTGCAGACCGTCCCTTTATCGGGTATGTTGGCAGCGGAGGCAGGTGTGCGCGCTGTCGTCGCCGTCGCGGGCGTCTTGTGGTGGCTGATGGCGGTGGGCGTCGACGCCCAACGGCAGTTCCAGGTCTACGCGAGCATCGTTGACGATACCGGCGGTCCGGCGTCGAACGTCCTGCCGAGTGATGTCCGCGTCCTCGAGAACGGCGTCGAAGCCGCGGTGATCTCCGTAGAGAAGGTCAACATTCCCGTCAAACTCCAGCTCCTCGTGGACAACGGCGTGGGCCTCGGCAGTGACAACATCGCGCATCTGCGGAACGGCGTTCGCGGGTTGCTGGAGGCGCTGCCGTTGGACATGGAAGTCACGTTCGTGGTCACGGGCGGCCAGCCGCGATTTCTGGTGCGTCCCACGACCGACCGTGCGGCGATCCTGAAGGGCGTTGATCTGCTGGCGCCGGATCGCGGCGCGGGGAAGTTCGTCGAGGCGTTGACCGAGGCGGCCGTGCGGATCGAAAGAGACAAGGGCAACTATACGGCCGTGATTGTGGCCTTTGGGACCACGGCTGGCGATCTGAACGTCCTTGAACGGGACGTGGAGCAACTGGTCAAACGTCTTCGCGCCCATCCCACGACCGTCCATGTCGTGTTGCTCTCGCTCGTGGGATCGACTTCCACGGTTGGAGGCCAGAATCAGACCAACGTTGGCATCGGTGTCACGGAGATCACCGGCGGGCGCTTCACGAGCCTCGCTGCGCCAAACCGGCTCGCCACGCTGCTTCCAGAGATTGGCCTGCAGGTGGCGAAGGTGCACGAGCTGCAGAGGCAACAGTTCAAGATCACGGTGGACCGGCCCGCCGGCGCCTCGGGCGAGCTGGGCGAAGTGAGCATCTCTGCATTCGGCGGCCTTGGCGTGGAATCGGTGTCGTTCGACGGTCGCGTGCGCGACTGATCCCTGCCTGCTCTCCCGCCCGTATCGCCACCCCCTCGCTCGGCCGAAACATCGGAGAGATCCTCCGGAGTCTCTTTCAAGGAAGCTTCCAGAAATGCTCAAGAAAGCGCTGGCTGGCGCAGCTATCCTGACGCTCCTCGTGGTCGTCGGGCTCTATTTCTTTACGCGCTCGATTCTCGCCTCCGACGCCGTCCGGGAGACACTGACCGCGCAGGTCTCCAAGGCGATCGGACAGCCAGTGAGCATCGCGAGCATCGACGCGACCATCCTTCCGCGCATCACGGTGAGGCTGGGCGGCGTCGCCATCGGACGGCCCGCGAAGATTCAGGTGCAGACGCTCAACGTCGGGACCGGGTTGCGGGCGCTCCTGTCACGCCGGATCGAGCATGCTAGCCTTCGGTTGGAGGGAGCACATATCGCGTTGCCCCTTCCGACTTTGTCGATCGGTGGCGGCGACCAAACGCCTCCATCGGAGGAAGCACCAGGCGGCGCGGCAGTGGAGCTGGTGTCGATCGACGAGGTCGTTCTCAAGGACGTTGAGATCGAGAGCGCCGGCCGCACGCTCCACGCGGATATCGAGGCGGTACCAGAGGGCAAGGGTATGGCTGTCCGCCGGTTCACGCTGAGAGCCGAGGATACGACCATCGAAGCGACCGGGAATCTGGCCGATCTCGCCGGGCCGACGGGCGAGCTGACGCTGAAGGCAGACGCGCTGAACCTCGACCGCATGGTGACGTTCCTATCCAGTTTTTCCGCCGGTGCAGGCGTGTCGACTCCCAAGCAGTCGAAGATGCCCGCCAGGTCCAGGGCGAAGCCGGTCTCACCCAAGACCGGTATGAACATCGTGCTGACGCTCGACGCCAATCGGGCGACACTGGGCTCGCTCGCGCTCGACCGTCTGAGTGGCCGCGCCCGCGTCACCGATCGGGCGGTGACGCTCGATCCGATGACGTTTGAACTCTTCAAGGGCCGCTACGAGGGAACGATGGTGCTCGACCTTGGCGAGTCCGAAGGGTTCCAGTTGAAGGCATCCGTCGCGAACGTCGACGTTGCGGCGGCCATGGCGTTTGCAGGCGTCCCGAACACCATAACGGGACAGATGTCTGGACGAATGGATGTGGCCGGGCGAGGTCTCGACGCGGCCCGCGCCATGAAGAGCGCGCGAGGGACGGTTCGCCTCGACGTCAAGGATGGGATCGTGAAGAACCTTGGTCTGCTTCGGACCGTGGTGCTGGCGACGTCGATGCGCGGGGA
>DATLLJ010000046.1:0-4919 GCA_035537875.1 Vicinamibacterales bacterium
GACATGGCCCGCGTGAACGAGTCGATCCGCTACGTCAACTTGAGCGCGGAAGTCGTGAACGGCAAGCTGGACGAGTTGCTGCGCCGTATCGTGCGGGAGGTCGAGTCGACGAATCCCGCCGTCGTCGTGGTCGATTCGTTCCGCACGGTGGCGCAGGCGGCCGTGCAGACGCAGACCATCGATTTCGACTTGCAGCGCTTCGTGCAACAGCTCGCCGTGCGTCTGACGAGCTGGGAAGCGACGACGTTCCTCGTCGGTGAGTACCACGTGTCGGAGGCGGAACAGAATCCGGTCTTCACCGTTGCGGACGGACTCCTCTGGCTCACGCAGAGCCTCGATCGGAATTCCATGGTTCGCAAGATGCAGATTATGAAGATGCGCGGACAGGC
The DNA here is from genome assembly GCA_035537875.1 of Vicinamibacterales bacterium. Lineage (GTDB taxonomy): Bacteria > Acidobacteriota > Vicinamibacteria > Vicinamibacterales > CAVVIG01 > DATLLJ01. Next base: position 390 of record DATLLJ010000046.1, read on the forward strand.
CCCGATTCCTGGCCTGCACACCTTCCGCATCACCGGCGATGGCGTCCAGGTGTTCCCGCGCGTCATCGGCGCACCCGTGGCGCCGTCGCCCGCCGCAGCGGCCAGCTCCACCGTCACCCGTCAACGCCTGTCGATCGGCGTCAAAGGGCTGGACGACATGCTTGGCGGCGGCATTCCGGCCGGGTATTCCGTGCTGCTGGCGGGACCGTCAGGCTCGGGCAAGAGCGTGCTCGCCACGCAATTCATCAGCGAGGGCGCGCGTCATGACGAGCCTGGCATCATCGCCGTGTTCGAGAAGCGTCCCGCCGAGTACTCGCCGGACGACGCGAACGGTCGGCAGTTCCGCGGGCTCGTTCGTGACGGCAAGGTGGGCATCATCCACACGCGTCCGCTGGATCTCTCCATCGACGAGATGCTCAACGAGATCGTCGAGACCATCCAGCGGCTCAAGGCGCGCCGGCTGGTCATTGACTCGCTCTCCGGTTTCGAACTGGCGCTGGCGCCGACGTTTCGTGAGGACTTCCGCGAGTCGCTGTACCGTATGGTCGCCGTGCTCACCGGGATGGGCATCACGATGATGATGACGGCGGAACTGGAAGACAGCTATACGGATCTCCGTTTCAGCCCGCATGGGACGGCGTTTCTCACCGACGCGATCATCATGCAGCGGTATGTCGAAGTGCAGGGTCGACTCCAGCGCGTCATGGCGGTCGTGAAAGTGCGCGGGAGCGCCCACAGCACGGATCTGCGGGCGTTCGAGATCACGGGAGACGGAATCGTGATCGGCGACGCCCTCGCCGGGTACAAGGGCATGCTCACCGGCAGGCCGGAGCCAATCGGATGACGCCGCTTCGCGCGTACGAGGCATCGGCGCAGCCCCGCACGGAGGTCGAACAGCTGCTGACCCAGATGCGGGAAGCGAACGAGCGCCTGATCGTCGCGGCGGTGCAGGCGCAGAACCAGTCCGACGAGGCCCACGCGGAAGCCGCCCGGGCAAGAGCCGAGCTCGATGACCTCATGAACCAGCTGCGGGATGCGAATGAACGCCTGGCCACGGCCGCCGCGCGCGCCCATGTGATGGCGGAGGAGGCGGCGGCCCGTCAGGAAGCGTATCGACAGCTGTCCAGCAGGCTGCTCACGCTGCAGGATGAAGAACGCCGGCGGCTGGCGCTCGACCTGCACGATTCGACGGCGCAGTGCCTCGCGGCGTTGACCATGAATCTCGATGTGGTCGAGAGCACCCGCGCGGCGCTCGACGCGCGGGCGCGGCGGGCGCTGGCGGAGAGCCGCTCTCTGGCCGAGCGGTGTTCACGAGAGGTCCGCACCTTCGCGTACCTGCTGCACCCGCCGTTGCTCGACGAGCGCGGGCTGCCGGCGGCCGTGCGCTGGTTCGTCGAGGGCTTCACGAAACGGAGCGGCATTCAGGTGACGCTCGATCTGCACGACATCGGACGATTACCCGGGCCGATCGAAACGGCGCTCTTCCGCGTCATTCAGGAGAGTCTCACGAACGTCCATCGTCATGCATCGACCACGACCGCGTCGATCACGCTGACGACGAGCGCGGGCGCCATTGCGCTCCACATAGAGGACCAGGGACGCGGGCTTCGTGACCGGGTTCCGCATCAGGACGGCACGCCGCTGCCCGAGACGCTGGGCGTCGGTATTCAGGGCATGCGGGAGCGCATCCGCCAGCTGGGTGGCACGTTCGACATCGCATTCACGGCCACCGGGACGTCGGTTCGCGTGCGCGTCCCGTTGAACGAGGTCGTCGCGTGACACCGGTCCGCATCCTGATCGCCGACGACCACGACGTCGTCCGGCAGGGCGTGCGCGCGGTGCTCGAAGCGGAGCCTGAGTGGATCGTGTGCGGCGAAGCGAGCAACGGCCGCGAAGCAGTGGCCAAGGCGGTCGAACTCCGTCCAGAGATTGTGGTGCTCGACGTCAGCATGCCGGAGCTGAATGGCCTGGAGGCGACTCGCCAGATTCGGCGCGTCGTGCCGACGAAAATCCTCATCCTGACCGTCCACGAGTCCGATCAGGTCGTCACGGAGGTGCTCGACGCCGGCGCGGACGGGTACGTGTTGAAGACGGACGCCGGACGGAAACTGGTCGAGGCGATTCGTGCGCTGCTCCAGGATCAGCAGTTCTTTACCGAACGCGTCAGGACGGTGGCCGCCCGGCCCTCGAAACGGCGCCGTGGAGCCGCAGCGACGCGCCCCGTCCGGCTCACGGCGCGCCAGCGTGAGGTCCTTCAGCTCCTCACCGAAGGGAGGTCGAACAAGGAGATTGGCGCGATGCTCGGCATGACCACCAGGACGGCGGAAACACATCGAACGCAGATCATGGCCAGGCTGAATCTCCACTCGATGAGCGCGCTCGTGCGGTACGCGATCCGGAACCGCATCATCGAACCGTAAAGGCCGCGTCACTTTCGGCCTTCGGTGTCGCCGGCGCTGCCGGCTCGGCCGCAGGCGGCGGGCACGTCCGCTGGCGTCACTTAGGTCCTCTTGGTTCCAAAGAGCAGAATCGCGCCGCCAATCGCGATCGCCCCCACGCCAGCCCACACTGGGACGTTGACCGTCTTTTTTTCCTGCACCGTCAACTCGATCGGTCCCAGCTTGGCCTCGTGAGTCTCGTTGGTGTAACTGAAACCGCCGTACATCAGGCCCAGGACACCCGCCACGATGACAACGATCGCCGCAATCCTGACTGCGCTCATCCCGTCTCCTACCGGCTCACGATCGATTCGAATCGCCTATCGGCCGCTGGCCGGCATTCCTCAGCGAGGAGTGCTTGCTCGCTGCGCCTGGTCGATGCTCGTCAGACAACGCGGCGGCCGCTCAGCAACCCCACCAGAAACAACACGAGCGCGACAACCAGCAGAACGTGGATGAACGCGCCGATCGTGTAACCGCCGACAAAACCGAGCAGCCACAGGATCAGCAGAATCACGGCAAGGGTGTACAGCATGGCTTCCTCCTCGACACTTCCTTGCTGGTCTGTGTGCAATGCGGGAGCCATCACCATGTCCCTGCGGGACGCCTGACGGTTCGTGTGTGCGCGGCGCCGCGGGTGGAATCTTCGCGGGAGCTGCGGACAGAAGGATACGGACTTCACCGTATGGCGGGGTGTCTGTCCATCTCATATGCTCGTAAGCCTCGAACCACATGCCAGCACACACGAGTCCGGAGAACGGGGACATCCTCGTCAGACAGGAGACGCGCGACGGAATGGTCGTGTACATCCTGCGCACCGCTCCGCGCACCGATCAGTATCTGCTTCGCACTCGGGAAGAAGCCGTCGCCCAGGCGGTGACGTTTGCAGAGCGTGAGGGTGTGCAGGCGTGGTTGGTTGACGAGAGCGATCACTACGTGCCGCTCACCCGCAGCCGCCTCGTCGAACCCGTCCAGGTGAAGCGTGAACGCCCCATGCCTGGCGGGTTGCGGCCCGCCGGCGGGTAAACGAGAACGAGAGGTTCGTCATGCCGCATACCCCACTCGTCACCCGTATTCGGGGCGAATATCTCGAGATGCCAGGCTTGCGACTGACCTTTGAACAGGCGCAGCGCCTGTTCGGCGTCGATCCGACGCTCTGCAGGAAGGTGCTCGACGCGCTCGTGGAGGTGAAGTTCCTCTGCGTCAAGCCGGGTGGAGGGTATGCGCGCGTGATCGAACACGACGACATCCCTCGTCCAAGATCCGTCAAAGCACATCTCGGAGTTGGGACGCGCGTCGCGATGGCGCCGTGAGTCGTTCGGCGCACGACGCCAGCGGATTCTTCCTGTGCGACCGTGAATACTTTCCCCATCCGATCCATCACGGAGCGTATCCTCGCTGATTTGCGGCCGTAATGCATGTGTTCGACCCGGCGCGTCGCTTGCCAGTCACATGAGCACGGTCACGCGCCCGTCGGCGCAAGATGGTCAAGACCGGGGAGTTCATGATGGTCGCGCACGTCGAACCGAACGTCCACCGGTGCACCCGGGGCAGGCATGCGGTCGCCGCGCGTCGGCGACTCCTCGCGCAGCGTGCGTCGCTGATCCGTCGTGAGGAGGCTCTTCGAACCCGGGAAGCGGAGGTGCAGTCGGGACGCGAGGCGGCACGGCTTCATGGCTCAGGTTCGCGAAGCCAACGAGCGCCTGACGTCAGTGATGCATTTCGTCTGCCTGCGTCGGGTCGCGCGATCACCGCGGCAACACGTGCATTCGCGCCCACGGGGACGGCTGGCGGATCTTTTCGCTGCGGGATTTCCCAACGCGACTGAGCGGTCTGACCGAACACGACACGGCAGCCGGCAATCTTCCGAGATTGCCGGCGGCGTGTCCGTGCGAATGGATCAGCGCTTCATGTCGCCTTCGATCCGTCTGCGAATGGCGTCCGCCGATGCATTTCGCGGCGTCGAGATCACGGCGTCTCCCCCCAGGCGGTCGGACATCATGAGCGTGAGCAGCGCTTCCATGACGTTGCCGGTCATCGGTGAGCCGCCATCCTTGCCGCCCTGGCCGGCGATGAGGATCTTCGGCACCAC
>DATLLJ010000047.1:0-7354 GCA_035537875.1 Vicinamibacterales bacterium
CGGCGACTTGTCGTCGCGCCCGTCACGGCTTATCGTGAGGCATGCTCCGACGCGCGAAGTGGCTGCTGCCGCTCCTGCCGCTGCTCCTGCTGGGACTCGCTCATGCCGATCGCGATCCCGATTCGATAGGCAACTGGCGCAGCGCCAGCCGCGCGCCGATCGGACTGGCGCCGGATCCCGCGGTAACTCCAGAGGGGGTGATCCAGGTGTATGCGGCGCGCGCGGTCCGATGGCGCGGCTACTTCGGCGTACATACGTGGATTGCGGCCAAACCGGCCAACGCTCCGGCGTTCACCGTGTATGAGGTGACAGGCTTTCGCGTTCGCCGCGGCGGCAGCGCGGTCACAATCAGCCAGCGCGCCCCGGATGGCCGGTGGTTCGGCAGCGCGCCCGATCTTCTGGCCGACGTGCGCGGCCCCGGCGTGGATCCGCTCATCGAGCGCATCGAGCACACGGTCGCGGCGTACCCATACAACAATACCTACCGCATCTGGCCGGGTCCCAACTCCAACACGTTCACGGCATTCGTGCTGCGACACGTGCCGGAGCTCCGCGCGGATCTCCCGGCGCATGCCGTCGGCAAGGACTACCTCGGCACGCGCGTGTTCGCGCGCTCGCTGAGCGGTACGGGTGGACAGGTCAACCTGTTCGGTGTGCTCGGGCTCGTCGCCGGCATCGAAGAAGGCATGGAGCTGAACCTGCTCGGCCTGACGTTCGGCGTGGATCCGAACGACGTCGCGCTGGAGCTGCCGCTCGTCGGCACTCTCGGCTTCGGCGCGCCGGTCACCGCTTCAACGCTGTACTGACAAGCGACGACAACGGCTGGTTGGGAAAGGTCATTCTGCCGCATCATCAGCATGCCGGTGTGAACGCGGCATCGTAGGCGCAGGTGCAACCGGTCAAGCTCATGAGAGGCGGCGGGACGTGAATCGTCAGGACTCCTTGCCGCCAGCCGAGTGTTCACAAACGCTTTCCAGCTGTAACGACAATCGCCAAGTGACTTTCGAAGACGGCGGTCGAGAATCGGAGGCGCTGCGCCGTATTTCGTTACCGATCCTCGCGATTTGCGCCATCCCCGTATAATCACGGCGGTTCCGATCACCCGCCGTGTCATTGACTCCAGGTACGCGCATCGGTCCCTATGACATCACCGCCCAGATTGGCATGGGCGGAATGGGAGAGGTCTATCGGGCCACTGATACGAACCTCGGGCGACAGGTCGCGATCAAAATCCTCCCCGACGCCTTTGCGCACGATCCCGAGCGGCTGGCCCGCTTCGAGCGTGAAGCCAAGACGCTGGCATCACTGAATCACCCGAACATCGCCATCATCCACGGTCTGGAAAAAGCCGATGGCATCCGCGCGCTGGTGATGGAGCTCGTGGAAGGGCCGACGCTCGCCGACCGCATTGCACAAGGCCCGATTTCAATCGATGAGGCACTGCCGATCGCGAAACAGATTGCAGACGCCCTGGAGGCCGCACACGAGCAGGGTGTCATTCACCGCGATCTGAAGCCGGCGAACATCAAGCTGCGTCCAGACCGCACCGTGAGGGTGCTGGACTTCGGGCTGGCGAAGGTCATGGACGGGCCGGAGCCGACCGCATCGACTGTCACGGTGCTGCACACAGGTGCTGGCATGGTTTTGGGGACGCCCGCGTATATGAGCCCCGAACAGGCGCGCGGCGAGACTGTCGGCCGCCAGTCGGACATCTGGTCGTTCGGGGTTGTGCTCTACGAGCTGCTCACCGGGATGTCGCCGTTCGCGCGACCGACCACGGCCGAGGCACTCGCTCAAGTACTCGGGGCGCAGCCGGATCTGACACGCGTGCCGACACAGACCCCGCCCGGCATCGTTCGCCTCCTCGGCCGATGTCTCGAAAAAGATTCCAGGCGGCGTCTTCATCACATCGGCGACGCGCGCATCGAACTCGAGGACGCATCTGCGTCGACTGCTCAGGAATCCTCGGCGGCGGCGCAACGGAGCCCGTTGCGCGTTGGTATGGCGCTCGGCGGAGTTGCGGCTTTGGCGCTCGCCGGCTCCCTCGGCTGGATAGCTGCGAAGCAGAGGACGGCGGCGCCAGCCTCCTCGGTCGAGGCGCGTGTGTCCCTGCCGTTCGTGGATGCGAGGATGCCTGCCGGGTGGGGTACGAGCCACGTAGCGATCTCGCCGGACGGTTCGACGGTCGCCTTCGCAGGCCGCAATCGCATGTGGGTTCGGCGGCTGGATCAGAAAGAGGCGGTCGCCATCGGCGTGGGCTACGATCCGTTCTTTTCCCCCGACGGACGCTGGTTGGGGCTCTTCGCCGAGCAGGGTCTTGTCAGGATTCCGGTCGGAGGCGGCGAGCCAATCGTCCTCACCAAATACACCGGCCGTCCCCTCGGCGCCAGCTGGCACGACGACGGGACAATCGTCTTTGCGACCACCGAGGGGCTCTATCGTGTTGCGATCGACGGTGGCGCCGCCGAGCTCCTGAAGGCCCCGAACCGGCAAGAGAAGCAGTTGTCGTACGGGTGGCCTGAGTTTCTGCCGGACGGCTCCACGGTGCTCTTCACTGTGGTGAGGGACGACCCGCAGCAGCCGGCACAGATCGCTACAATCGATCTGTCCTCCCGCGACGTTCGAGTCGTGTGGAGCGGCGGCAGCATGGGCCGTTACGTCTCCACCGGTCACCTGGTCTTCGCCTCCCGCTCTACGCTCCAGGTTGCCGCGTTTGACCCGGATATGCCGCAGGTCGCTTCTCCGGTCACGGTTCCGAACGTCGACGTGGCGCACTTTCAAGACAACGGTGCCGCAGACTTCGCCGTCTCGGAGTCAGGGACGCTGGTGTTCCTGCCGGCGCGGTCCCCCACGGCGACGTTGCAGTGGATCGACCGGTCAGGAACGGTCGAAAACATCGCCGTCGAGCCGCGGGGCTATGTGTACGCCCGCATTTCGCCTGACGGTACACGCGTTGCGCTCGACGTCGCCGGAACCAACCGCGACATCTGGATCCTTGACCTTCAACGCCTTGCACTCGCCCGCCTCAGCGACGGGCCCACAGAGGATCTCCTGCCTGTGTGGACTCCGGACGGGCACCGGGTGCTCTATTCGTCGAACAGGGCCGGCAACTTCGACATCTATTCGCAGCCCGCTGACGGAGCGACGGCGGCTAGAGTTGAGTACGCAGGCTCAGGAGATCAGATGGTCCAAACGATCACGCCCGACGGCACGCGCCTGCTGGTGCAGGAGAACTTCGTTGACACCAGCATTCTCGACCTCGCGAAGCCTGATCGCCTCGAGCCGTTCATGCACACGAAGTTTGAGGATCGCCTCGCGCAGGTGTCCCCGGATGGAAAGTGGTTCGCCTACGAATCGGATGAATCGGGCGGCCAGCACGAGATCATGCTGCGCTCGTTCCCCGATCCCAGCATGCGCCGCGCGCAGATTTCCCGCGGTGGAGGTCGCTACCCAGTGTGGGGGCCGAAGAGCACCAACGAGCTCTATTACCTCACTCCCGACGGCGTCATGATGGCGGTGCCGATCGCGCTGGAGCCCGAGCTGAAAGTCGGTACCGCGAAGAAGCTGTTCGACTTCGGACCGCCAGCTGCTGGGCGCTCAGGAAGGATGTACGACGTCTCGCCCACAGACGGCCGCTTTCTCAGAGTGGCACGGGTCAGCGACGACGCGGGGGCCACTCAGGTCTCTGCCGTCCTCAACTGGACGGAAGAACTGAAGCGCCTGGTGCCAACAAACTAATCACGATAAGCGGCCCTAGGTCGGGGACGCATCGGATTACTAATGAGTAGCGGTCCATGTGACGTTTGCCACGGCTCATGAGACAACGGCTCACACTTGCGAGCCTTCGGCTGGGTTCGACACCGTGTCGCCGCGGAATACTTTTTAGCCATCAGTCTCCATCCTTTCCGTAGATCAACTTGCAGGGGATTGTAAGCTTCCCCGATCGATCGACAGTGAAAGGTAGACTGCTCCGGGCATGAACTACCACCCGATATCGACCAGCAGTCTACGCGTCAGATCCTCAGGGTTCTTCACGCTGCTCGTGAGGTCGGGCGTAAGGAACGGCTCCATCAGCAGGCTGGGCGTGGCAGTCACGTCCCAATGGGACACTGACGATCCTGGCGCTAAGGTAAGGGGAGCGTAGAGCCGTGGCAGGTTGAACGCCGTCCCTGCTCTGACGGTGGTGTTCCGTCGAAGCTCCGCAAAGGTCGGCGTGGCGCGAAGCTGTGCCCCTAGTGCCTGCGTAATGCCAACCACCGGGATGAAGATCGATGGCTCGACGCCGGTCGGGCTCACGAGGCCAACGACATTGTTGGCGATGACGGCGGCGATGGCGCCGGCATTCTGCGCATTGACGGCTTTCTGAACGAACGTACACACACCGCGACTCATCAGCACGATCGCGCCAGCGGCGTCGGATCCGGGAGGAAACGGCTCGCAACCGTCCAGCAACGAGGGCCCGCCGCCGTCGTTTGGGGCCGTGATAAGACCGCGAAGGTGAGGAGGCATTTTCGCACCAAAGTTGGCGGGCACCGCCTCGTTGGCGCCCAAGGTGTCCGGCTCGAGCGCCACCAGTTCGGCGCCGAAGTCGAGCACAGAAGGCACGACGTTTGACGCCTTCTGTCCCGCCCACACGAGGTTGAGGTCGTTGCGTGCCGAAGCGGCACGCTCGGCGTCGGTCATGTCGATCCAGCGTTTCCCACTCGACACGTCCAACATGAATCTCTCCCACACCGACGGAAAGTTCAGCGGACGTGCGCCGGTATTGGTGTTGGTCGGAACGGCTGCAAACCCTAAACCGTGGCCGAATTCGTGGAGGACGACGGCGAGCAGGTCGATGCGATTCGCGGGTTGCCGGTTGTCCAAGCCGTAGTACCAACCATTCCCTGTCAGGCAGCCGGGTTTTCCCAGCTCGCTGTTGAAGAACGCGATGATCTCGAACGGCGTTGCCGGGTCGACCACGATGTCTTGTTTCGTCAGCTTCTCTGCCAGGGCCGCCGGGTACCAGGTATTCGCGGCGAGCGCCCTACCACTGCGCGCGGGCGGAACATTCGCGAAGTAGAAGAACGCACCAGCGGCGCCAAGGGCGCCAGAGGTTGCCGTGCACGGCAGGGGCATGAAGAACGCGATGACCAGGATGGGTTGATCGCTGATCAGGTTTGCGCCCCATCGATCCGCCGCGAACTGAAACACGTTGAGCGCCTGCTGGCCCACGGTCGTTCCGAGATTGCCGCCAATCGGCGCGGCCGGAGTCGGATCGTTGAAGCCAACGCCCGGAGGATCGCCGTTGATCACGATGACATCGGCACCCAGCGCCGGCAGCGGCAGGGTCAGGAGGAGAAGAGCCGCCACAAGCCTAGCGAGCATGGCTGCCTCCTTTCGCCCCATCGCCGGAAGTCGTCGCCGGCATCGCTCCATGAGTGACCTGTACCGTGTCGCCCCCGCTTCGTGAGGCCACGACCATCGACAACTGTGCGCCACTCGTCAGCAGCGCGATGCCACCGCCGGGGAGCGCCACGGTCTGGACCGTCTCGGACGCAGCACCGGACAGCGCTGCCGCTTCCGCCGCCGTCGGCGCGCGCACGCCCTCGGCGTCGTCATGCACAACGATCTGCGCCATGAGCGATCGACGAATCTGATCCAGCCGTTCCTGTGATGGTTGTCTCACGACCTGAAGGGTCGTTGCCGATCGCACTTCTCTCACTTGGTCGGCAACGGTCCACACCGACACCGCTGCCAACGAAACCACAAAAACTAAGTTGCGCATGGGAGACCTCCTCGCGTGCAGGGGCCTGGTTAGAGTGACGCTGCGTTTCGAGAGAACGGCGCGCACTCCGGTCATCGATGCGGACCATCATCGATCAGAGGAGGAGCCGAGCGAAGAGGATCCCTCGGTCTCTGATCACGCGTGTCACTCGGGCATCGATCATCTTGATCCGTCCTCACTCGAAAATTCGCCTCTCCCGCCGAGGGTCATTCCTCGGAGACGAGTGCAGCCGACGATCCGACCCGCACGCTGGTCCGTCAGGTGCTGTCAGCCGTGGCGCAATTCGGCAAGAGCGTCACCATCCTGAAACTTCGCGCGGCACGCGAACGGTTGCGGCGGCAGGGACAGCGAGTCGAGGGTCGCAAGCCGTACGGCTTCCGTCCTGACGAGCGAAACGTCCTCGACCAGGCGACTGAGAGAGCGTCCTCGTGGCGAGCGTCTAAGCTACGAAGCGATTGCGGCTCAACTCAACGAACAGGGTCGAACGACACGCTACGGCAAGGCCTGGACACGCGCGGGAGTCTTCCAAGTGCTCAGTCGTTGAGCGCTGGGGGTCAACGGCGGGAGAAGTGGTCCCGCCTACTCGTCACTACGCCGTTAGTCAGGATCTAACCCGGCATTCGTTGAACTTTATGGGGCCAGCTTCCCGTCGACGAGCGACCCGATGGCGACTTTGATTTGCGGCCAGGTAAAGGAGAGCGGGCTGGCGATTTCGAAATGCCCGGCGCCCGGAATCAGGATGCGTTGCACGTGATCACCGGCTGCCGTCGCGGCCCTCACGTACGCGTCGATGGCGGACAAGGGAACGAATTCCTCATGCGAGCCCAACACCAGTACCTGTGGGATTCCCAGAGGCAACAGCGCAATCGCCGACGCCTGTCCGTAATGGTCGGGGACCTCGGCCGGCGTGCCACCCATGAGTGAGGTGATAACCGGGTCGGCGCACAGCGCCTCGTATCCGGAGACGTTGGCCGTCATGTCGACTGGGCCGGCGAGATCCATCACGCCGCGGACCGGAAGTGCGTTTGGAAGATAGAGATCACTTGTCTTCTTCAGGCGAGGCCGTGCTGCCGCCCACATCGCCAGGTGCCCACCCGCCGAATGCCCGACGATCGCGATTCGGCCGAGATCGAGCTGGTGCTCACCCGCGATGGCGCGAACGTGATCGACAGCCCGCCCCACATCGAGGTACGTGCCGGGCCACCCGCTGCCGGGTTGCCCGAGCCGCCGGTATTCGATGTTCCATGTCGCGATTCCGTCGGCTTTGAGCGCATCCGCCATTGCGCCGAAATACTGGGCTTTGCCATAGGCGGCCTTGAAGCAACCGCCGTGAATCAGAATGACGAGCGGGTGAGGTCCGGTGCCATCCGGAACGCGCAGTTCGCCGTACTGATTCGAGTCGGTACCGTAAGCGATGCGCCAGTCAGGCGCCCTACTCGGAAGAGCGTCCATTTCCTCCGGAGTCATTAAGCGAGCGACGCTCTCGCCCGCACTAGCCGAAGAATCCGGTGGCTGTGTGCAACTCGCGAGCAGGGGCAGCAGAGCGACCACTGCCGTGACGCGCCAAGATCGAATTGTCCGCATTCA
>DATLLJ010000048.1:0-54837 GCA_035537875.1 Vicinamibacterales bacterium
TCAACGTCGGGCAGAACCGCTGCGGCGTGGCCCCAGGCAGTGAAGCGCTGGATCTGGCCGCTCGAGTTCTCCAGGCAGCTTCTGCTTCGGCGTCTGGTGGCCCCGGGCTTCGCCTGCGTGGACTGATGGGCTACGAAGGCCATGCCGTTGGCATTCCGGATCGGCCGGTCCGTGAAGCCGCGGTTCGGCAGGCGATGGAGGGGCTGGTGACGACGGCAAGAATGTTTCGCGATCGCGGCTTCCCGACCGAAATCGTGTCAGCCGGCGGCACGGGGAGCTACGACATCAGCAGCCAGTTCGATGAGGTCTCCGAGATCCAGGCGGGTTCGTACGTGCTGATGGATACCGACTACGCCGGCCAGGGCCTGCCATTTGAAACCGCTCTCACCATCCTTGGCTGTGTGATCAGCCGCCCGGTACCTGACCGTTGTGTTGCGGACTGCGGCCATAAGTCGTGCACGAAGGATCACGGTCACCCCTCGGTCATGGATCCGGCGGGAGCCACTGTGCTGGCCCTGAACGACGAGCACGCCGTTCTGTCGCTGCCATCCGGACGTTCTCTTGAGATCGGCGATCGCGTCCGACTGGTGCCGTCCCATATCGACCCCACGATCAACCTTCACGACATGTTGTACGCGCTGGACGGTGACGCCGTCATGGGGACATGGGCCATCGACGCCCGCGGCTACGCCGAACAGCGGCAGCGGGGAAACTGATCGTCAGAACATCAGGTAGCAGAGCAGCGCGCCGACGACGGTCATCGAGAGGCCCCAGGCGAGCAGCTTGTTGTAGACGCTTCTCATGTTCTCGGTGGAGGTCACAGCGGCGAGGCAGAGAGCGCCGGTTGTAGAAATCGGTGACAGATCCACCAGATGCGCGCCGACATTCATCGATGTCGCGATGGCGACAGGGTCGCCGCCGCCGAGCCGCTGGATGAGTCCAGGAATCGTCGGCAGGAAGGCGGGCAGCACGACCCCGGATGTGCTGCTGTAGACAGAAATCAGCCCGGTCACGAACGCAATGACGCCCGTGATGGTGCCGGGCGTGGCGAGTCGCGCGAGCAGGGCCGTGAACAGGTCGAGTCCACCTGTTTTCTCGAGCATCGAGATCAACACCGTCACTCCACTGACCATCATGATCACGGACCAGGGCATCCGCCGGATGGCTTCACGGTGATCGGCAGCTCCCAGCGCAGGCAGGAGCACCGCTCCTAAGAAGGCCCCCATCCCGACGTTCACACCAAAGAAGAGGACGCCGATCAGCAACACGCCGATCACCGCGATCGTGATCCAGTTGGACCGCTCGAACGCGATGTCCTTGGGGTCCTGGTCGATGGTGACGAGCGACGACGATCGAAACAGTTTCAGGCCTCCGAAGGCGAAGTAGCCGCCGAACGCCACGAAGGCGTGCGCGACCAGGTTCGTCCAGTAGCTGCGCCACTCGTAGCCCGCCAGGCCGATCTTCGCCATGAGGCCGTTCACGATGACCCCGGTTGGCGCAAAAGGCGATAGCGAGCCCGCCTGCGCTCCGTTCCCTACCATGATGATCATGAGGAAGGCCGGGATGGCGGCGCGGCCGGCGACCGCCATCGCCATGGGCGCGAGCAGGGCGGCCGTCGACACGTTGCCGGGTCCCAAGGACGCGAGGACGCAGCCAAGGACGAAGAACATGACGGGAATGAGACCCGCGTTCCCGCGGCAGATCCGCATGGCCCGGTGCGCGATGCGATCGAGCGTGCCGTTGAGCTGCGCTTGTGTGAAGAGCAGGGTGACGCCCGACAGCGTGAGGAAGAGCGCCACGGGAAAACCCGCGATGACGTCGTTGACGGTCATGCCCGCGAGATAGACGCCCACAATCCACGCGAGCGCGAGGGCAAGAATCCCCACGTTCAACTCGGTGAAGCAGCTCACGAGAATGGCGATCACAAGCGCTGTCAGCGACAGGTAGCCGGGATTCATCGAAGCCTCTCGACCAGTAGTGAATTCAGGAAGACGGCGGGGTGGACGGCCCGCTCGCCGGTGAAGTCGTGAACTTGATGTCGGCAGGAGGTACCGGCCGCGACGACGACTGCGTTGGCTTTCTTCTGGCGCACGGCGGGCAGCAGCTTGCGCTCGCCGATGGCCCGTGACACGTCGAAGTGCTCGCGCGCGTAGCCGAACGACCCGGCCATGCCGCAGCATCCGGCGTCGAGATCGACGAGTGTCGAGCCGGGCACCTTCGACAGGAGTGATTTGGCCGGCGACAACAACCCCATCGCCTTTTGATGGCAGTGGCCATGCAGCAGGATTTCGCCGGACCAGGGCCCGAGCGGGACATCTTTCGTCGAGATGTACTCTTCGAACAGCGTGCACGCCGCCGCCACCACCGTGGCCTTTTCACGTATTTCCCCCCGCAGGAGCGAGGGTGTGTCTTCGCGCATGGCCGAGAGGCAACTTGGTTCGCAGAAGACGATTTTCTGTCCCCGCGCGGCGTGCGGGTACAGCGCGGCCGTGTTGGCTTCTGCGAGCGCGCGTGCCGCAGTGAGCAGGCCTTTGGAGATCTGAGGGCGACCGCAGCACCGATGCGTCACGAGGCCTGCCCGCACGCCGGCCGCGCGGAGCACGTCGAGCGCCGCGAGGCCAACTTCGGGCTCGTAGTAGTTGGTGAAGGTATCGTTGAACACGATGACGTCGGAACGATCGTCCGCGCGAGGCGCGAGCCGATCGAGCGTCCGGCCGGCGAAGGTCGGAAGCGTGCGCCGTCGATCGATGCCCAAGACGTTTTCGGCCGCGAGTCGTCCGATGCCGCTGTTCATCAGCCAGTTGGACAGCGGGGCGAACCGGCTGCCCCAACGCGCCAGCCCGTGGGCATTGCCGAGGGCCCACGCGTGCCACGAAACCCCATGGCGAGACCAGTAGTCCGCCAGAAACTCGCTCTTGAACCGCGCCATGTCGACGCCGACGGGGCATTCTGCCTTGCAGGCGCGGCATTCGAGACAGAGATCCAGCACGTCAAAGACGCCGGCGTCACCGAGACCGGCCTCGCCGAGTTGCCCCGCCATGGCGAGACGCAGGACGTTCGCGCGTCCACGGGTCGAGTCAGCTTCTTCTCGCGTCGCCATGTAGGACGGGCACATCGTGCCGTCGAGTTTCTTCCTGCACGCTCCCAGACCGCTGCACATCTCGACGGCGCCGGCCATCCCTCCGTACTCGGAATAGTCGAAGAAAGTGGCAGGCGCCGGCGTCACATACCCCGGGCCGTAGCGCAGATTCGCCGTCAGCGGCGGGGCGTCGACGATCTTGCCCGGATTGAAGAGGCCATGGGGGTCGAACGTCCGCTTGACGGTGCGAAAGGCCTCGTAGAGAACCGGCCCGAACATCTTCTCCATGAACGGACTGCGGACCAGGCCGTCGCCATGTTCCCCGGACAACGCACCGCCGAATTCGAGCGCGAGCGCCGCCACGTCGTTGGCAATAGCTTCGAATTGTCGGACCCCCCGCTCGGTCTTGAGGTTGACCACGGGGCGGACGTGAAGGCACCCGACGGACGCGTGCGCGTAGACACCCGCGGAGGTGCCGTGCCGCTGAACGATCTGGAGGAACCGCTCGATGTAATCGCGCAGGCGCTCGGGGGCGACCGCAGTGTCCTCGACGAAGGAGAGCGACTTGGCGTCTTCCTTCATCGCCATCGAGAGGCCGAGGGCGGCTTCCCGCACGCTCCAGATGCGAGCCTGACCGGCAAGATCGAGCGCGTGATGATACCGATAGCCGAAGCCTCGTGCCCTGAGCTCCTGCTCGATGGCCTGCAGTCGCGGCGGCAGATCGTCCTGTCGTTCGGCGTAACACTCGACGCACAGCAGCGCCCCCGGGTCGCCGTCCACGAACGTTCGCCGCAGATCGTCGAGCGCGGGGCTTTGCCTGGTGTGATCGAGGATGAACTTGTCCATGACTTCGACGGCGGACGGCCGATGACGGAGGATCACCGGGGTCGCCGCGAGCGCCTCGAGCAGATCGCCAAACTGGATCGCCAGGACGGCCTTGGCCGCCGGGAGAGGGACCAGATTCAGTTTGGCCTCGAGCACGACCCCCAATGTGCCTTCCGATCCCACCATGAGCCTGGCAAGGTTGAACGGCCGGTCGGGCTGCGTGAACTCGTCGAGGTTGTAGCCGCCGACGCGGCGCAGCACTTTCGGATACCGCCGCTCGATCTCGTCCGCGTGCAGGTGCGCCAGCCGGCGAACCTCTCGGTAGCACTCCGCTTCGAGCCCGACGCCGTGGCAGACGGCGTCGAGCTCCTCGGGCGACAGCGGCCGGAACCGCACGACGGAGCCGTCCGAGAGCGCGACCTCCTGTTCGAGGACGTGATCGATGGTCTTTCCGTAGAGGACTGATCGCGCGCCGCTGGAGTTGTTGGCCATCATCCCGCCGATCGTGGCGCGACTGGCCGTGGAGATGTCGGGCGCAAACCGCAGGCCGTGTGGTTTGAGCTCGGCGTTCAGCTCGTCGAGCACGATGCCAGGCTCGACGCGGGCCCAACGTTCGGCGGCGTTGAGCTCGAGCAGCCGGTTGAAGTACTTCGAGGTGTCGACGATCACGCCGGGCCCAATCGCCTGTCCCGCCTGCGATGTTCCTCCCCCGCGCATGGTCAGGGGACAGCGGTGCTGGGCGCAGAGACGCACCGTGCGAATGAGGTCCTCACGCGACCGGGGAAGAACCACGCCCGCGGGCTGGATGCGGTACACGCTCGCATCGGTGGCATAAAGCGCGCGGGAAATCGGATCGAAGCGGACTTCGCCGGAAAGCTGTTGCGCGAGGTCGTGGGAAAGCCTGGAGCGATCGGGTCCGGTGTCTGACAACGGCCCTTATGTTATCCGCGAGCGGTCTTCAATACAGCTCTATACGACAGGGTCTAGAACGAGAAGCGGATGCCGATCTGACCCACTCGCTGCTCGGGGCGCTGGCTGTCGCCCGAGTAGCTCGCGGGCTGCAGCAGCGTAGGGTCAGGCTCGCCCGACGGCTTGACGACGTTCCGATTCGCCGACACGCCGCCCACGATGTTGCTCGGGTTGATGGCGTTGAACAGGTTGAACACCTCGCCGATCGCTTCGACGCGGGCCCGGCCGACCAAGAACGCCTTCGAGACCCGCAGGTTCAGCTGCGATTGGGCCCAGCCGCGGCCGCAGTTCACGGTTTCACACGGTCCGATGTTCTCGATCGTCGAGGTGCCCGTGGCCGCGTCGGTGCCGGCGACGGCGAAGGCCTCCGCTGGAATGTCGAAGGGGTCGCCGTCCCGATTGCCGTCCCGCGGATCGACGAGAAAGACGGGCAGCGCGGAACGATAGAGGAAGAGCGGCGCCACCTGTACGCCGTAGGGCAGCTGCACCACGGCGCTGACGTTCACGCGGTGGCGCGCATCGCTGGTCACGTTCGGCCCCATCTGCACCGGGTTGTCGAACGGATCGTCCGGGTTCTGAATGTTGGCGGTATTGAGCTCGTCGGAGGCGTTCCCGATAGTGCTGAGCGCCCGTGACAGCGTGTACGACGCGACGATATCGAAGCCGTTTGAAAAGCGGCGCCGACCGCTGACAATCACCGCGTTGTACTGGCTTCGACCGCGGCTCAGAGCCGGACGGTTGCTCGAGTTGTTCGGGCTCAGGGGAGTCGCCAGCCGGGCCGACACACGGCGCGTGCTCGTCCCGGCGAGCAGCTGGTTCACGCGGGGCTTGTAATTCAAGTCGCGACCGACGGCGTTCACGTAATCGACAGCGACGACGGTGTTCGAGGTCACGTCTCGGGACCAGCCGACGTTGGCCTGACGTTGAAACGGCTGCTGAAGACGAGGATCGACCCAGAAGCCGAGCAGCGGCGGTCCCCCCAGCGCCTGGTTCTGGCTCTCGAGATTACTGAGCGGCTGGCCCACCTGATGGAAGGTGCCATCAGGGTTCCTGAGGCCGTTCGGGTTCGTGGCGCTGAAGATCGCGCCGTAGGGGTGGCCGCTCGCGTCGAGCGCCGCCTGGAGCACGTTCGAGTTCGTGTAGCCGAAGTCTGTATAAATGCCCCAGCCACCTCGCACGATGGTTCGCCCGTCTCCGCCCATGTCGTAGACGCCGCCAAGACGTGGCTGGATGTTGTTCCGGTCGCTGCGCGGCTCCAGACCGAAGTTTTCGAGCCCTGCGATGCCATCGAGCGATCCGGCCTGTGCGGCCGTCTGGATCTTGACGAAATTCGGATTCCTGGACTGGTCGAAGTTCAGCCCCGTAATCAGGTCGTAGCGAATGCCCAGGTTCAAGGTCAGACGCGGGCCGATCCGCCAGTCGTCCTGCACATAGAGGCCGTACTGCTTCGTCTGGACATTGGCCGACGCCTCGCCATCGTTCATCGAGACGGATCGTACAGGCCCGGATGCGTTCACATCTCTCATCACGTAGACGATGATCTCTTTGCCCGTGGCCGCTTCGATGAACAGCCGGGGCTCGTTGATGAAGCTCGCGCCAGCCTTGAACGTATGACCCAGCCCGCCTCGTCCGGAGACGAGCCAGGAGAAATCGTCGCGGATCTGATACTTGACCTGCTCGGTGCGCTGCGGCGCGGCGAGGCTGCTGCCGGTCATGACGCCGTTGGGAAACGCCAGCGTGTCCGCCCGGGTTCGCTCGGCGATGTGATCCCGGTAGTCAGAATATTGAAAGACGATTTCGTTGAGCTTCGACCCGCTGGCTACCCAGTTGTGCCCGGCGTTGACCGAGTTGAACTGATTGGTCGCATCGGCCCAGTTGTCGGGCGTGGTGGTCGGGCTGGCGTTGAAAGGAAAGCGATTGCTGTTTCGTCCGTACCGCACCGACAGATACTGCGCAGGGTTGAGGGCGGCCGAAACCTTGACGCTGCCCAGGTTCTCTCGAAGCGGCGTCGGGAAGATGCCGTCCTGCTCCGGAAACAGCCCCTTGGTGTTGACGGTCTGCGTCGTGTTCTGCTCCGTTCGCTCGATCGCGAAAAAGAAATGCACGCGGTCCATCATCAGCGGTCCGCCGAGGCTGCCGCCAAACTGGTGGCGACGGTAATCGCCTTTCCGGGGATCGGCGTGTCCAGCGACACCTGCCAGCTTTTCGGTCTCGGTGAGAGCGTTCATCGCTTTGTCGCGAAACAGTTCGAACAGGGTGCCCTCGTACCGGTTCGTGCCGCTCTTGGTGACGACGTTCATGACGCCACCGTTGCTGCGGCCGTACTCGGCCTTGAACCGCTGGGTTTCGAAACGGAACTCCTGGACCGCCTCGAGGGGGAATTGCTGCAGCAGGCCGCCGACGGTGTCGTCGTTGTTGTCACCGCCATCGATCTGGTAGTTGATGTTGCGTCCCGCCCCGCCATTGACGAGCGGTGCGTAATTGGTGCCCTTGGTCGGATCGGCGTGAAAGGCCAAACCGACGCCGGGCAGTGTCGCCGCCAGGTTCGCGAGCTGGCGGCCGTTGAGCGGCAACGCCTGCACGCGCTGCGTATCGACCGTCTCACCCACTGCGGAAGAAGTCACGTCCGTCAGCGGCAGGCTGCCGGTGACGCTGGCCTCCTGCGCAATGGTGCCGATCTGTAAGGTGACATCGAGCGTCTGGGTCTGTGCCACTGCGACGCCGACACCCTTTTGCACGTGTGTCGCGAAGCCTGAGGCGTCGACGGTGACATCGTAGCTTCCCGGCGGGAGGGCAGTCAGACGATAGATGCCCGCCATGTCGGTTCGCTCGCTGCGCACGAATCCGGTCCGCGGATTTCGGGCCGTGACGAGTGCCCCCTGCGTGCTGGCGCCCTGCGGATCGACGACTCGTCCCGCAATGCTTCCGGCGCTCTGTTGTGCGAACGGCGACGCCGAAATGAGCAACGCGAAGATAATGGCGGCAACGATGCGCATGTCGAATGTCGGCAGCTTACGAACGTTCTCGACCAACCAGGCACTCAGCTGAGCGGTCTCGGGTCATGTCCCTTCGTGTCACAACGTCGGCGTGAACTCGAACACGCCCGTTTCGCGATTCTTGCGGACACGGTCCCATGGAAAGTATCGGCCGTTCATCGCCACATATATGCCCGCGGGGAGCAGCTGCACGAACGACAGTGCGCTGCCGAGATTGAAGAGCCCGTCCGAGCTGCCAAACGCGTACGGGACCATGGCGCCGGTGAGCACGATGGTCTTCGCCAGGCCGGGTCCGAGGGCCGAAGCGAGCGCCTGGGCTGTCTCTACCATCGTGTCCGTTCCGTGCGTGATGAGAATCCGCGACTCGGGCGCGTGCCGACACTGCTCGGCGATGAGGGTGCGGTCGGCACTCGTCATCTCGAGGCTGTCGAGCATCATCAGCGTGCGGATTGACACTTCGACATGGTTCCGTCCGAGGTGCAGCATCTCCTGCAGATGCGTATCTTTGAAGACCAGCGAGCCGGTGAGCTCGTCGTAATCCTTGTCGAAAGTCCCGCCGGTCACGAAGATTCGGATCATCGTGGTGAGCACTATAATTCACGCGCATGACGGCACCACCCGGCGCGCTGAGGCGCAGTCCGCGCATGGACGCCATTCAAGCGCCGATCGTGGCGCTCGTCGGCGACTTGATTCGTCAGACGCCCGGCACCATCTCGCTCGGTCAAGGCGTCGTCCACTACGGTCCGCCTCCGGCTGCGGTCGCGGCCGCTGCGGGAGCGGCCGGACAGGCCGCCACTCATCAATACCAGGACGCGTCGGGTCATCCGGCGCTGCTGCACGAGATAGACGGGAAGCTGCGCCGCGACAACGGCATCGACGTCCGGCGCGGGAGTCGGATCATGGTGACGGCAGGCGGGAACATGGCGTTCACTCACGCCGTGCTCGCCGTGACCGAGCCGGGCGACGAAGTCATTCTGCCAGCTCCCTTCTACTTCAATCACGAGATGGCGGTGCAGATGTTCGGCTGTCGGGCCGTGCCTGTCCCGACCGATGCCGACTACCAGCTGGATGTGTCTGCGGTCCGGGCCGCCATCACCGGTCGGACTCGGGCCGTCGTCACCGTTTCGCCGAACAACCCGACGGGCGTCGTGTTTTCGGAACGGGCGCTCGGAGAGCTCAATTCGCTCTGTCGCGAGCGCGGGATCTATCACATCAGTGACGAAGCGTACGAGTACTTCACATACGGTCGGGCGCGGCATGTCTCGCCAGGATCCTTCGACGACGCGGAACAGCACACCATCTCGCTCTATTCGCTTTCGAAGACGTACGGCATGGCCGGATGGCGAATCGGGTACATGGTCTACCCGGAACGACTCGCGTCCGCCATGGTCAAGATCCAGGACACGATCCTGATCTGCCCGCCGGTGCTGTCGCAGGTGCTCGCAGCGGCAGCGATGGCACACGGCCCTTCATATTGCCGGCAACACCTCGAGACGCTCGTTGAGGTTCGTGATGTGGTGTTCGGGGCGCTGCAGTCGCTCGAGCCGCTCTGCTCGGTCCCGCCGGCTGACGGCGCGTTCTACTGCTGTCTGCGCGTCAACACCGCGGCCGATGCGATGCGCGTGACCGAGCGGCTCATTCGCGACCATAAAGTTGCGGTCATTCCGGGGACAGCCTTCGGGCTCACGGACGGCTGCTATTTTCGAGTGGCGTACGGCGCGCTCGAAAAGGCGACGGTCGCTGAAGGCATTGGTCGACTGGTGACGGGATTGCGCGCCATCCTGACGTCAGGTTAGACGTCGAGCTCCTCAGCTTCGTCCGCACGTTCCATGATGAAGCGGAACCGGGCGGACGCATCCTTGCCCATCAGCTCGTTCATCACTCGATCGGTCACGATTTGATCGGTGACTTCGACGCGAAGCAACCGGCGCGTTCGCGGGTTCAGCGTCGTGTCCCACAGCACTTTCGGCATCATCTCGCCGAGGCCCTTGAAGCGGGTGATCTCCGGCGTTCCGCGGCCATTCTTCCCCTGCTGCTTCAGGATGGCGTCCTTGTGCGCATCGTCGAGCGCCCAGAACGTCTCTTTGCCGATGTCGATTCGGTAGAGCGGTGGCTGGGCGAGGAAGATTTTGCCGTTCGCCATCAGTTGAGGGAGATGCCGATAGATGAACGTCAGAAGCAGCGTGGCGATGTGGTTCCCGTCGGAGTCGGCGTCGGCCAGGATGATGACCTTTCCGTAACGCAGCTTTTCGATCTCGAAGTTCTTGCCGAGGCCGCAGCCGAGCGCGGTGACCAGGTCCGACAGCTCTTTGTTTTCGAGCACCTTGCTGAGGGACGCGTTCTCGGTGTTGAGGACCTTCCCGCGCAGCGGCAGAATCGCCTGACGCGCGCGGTCGCGACCCTGCTTGGCCGAACCGCCCGCCGAATCGCCTTCGACGACGAACAATTCGCTCCCTTCGCTCGTGGGATTGGTGCAGTCGCTCAGTTTGCCGGGCAGGTTCAGTCTGCTGGACGTGGCGCTCTTGCGCGAGACTTCTGCTTGCGCCGCGCGGCTTGCCTCGCGCGCCCGCGCGGCAAGGATGATGCGCGCCACGATCGCTTCGGCCACGCTGATGTTGTGATTCAGCCAATGCTCGAGCACCGGGCGTACGAGCCCGTCGATGGCAGAGACCAACTCCGGGTTGTTCAGCCGGTCTTTGGTCTGTCCTTGAAACTGCGGTTCCTGAACGAAGAGGCTGAGGACGCCAGTCAGCCCCTCCCGGATGTCATCGGCGACGATGGTCACGCCCTTCGGAGAGAGATTGTGGGTCTCGATGAAGTTTCGGACGGCTTTGCCAAGGCCCGCGCGGAGGCCGTTCTCGTGCGTCCCACCCGAGCCCGTGGGGATGCCATTGACGTACGACCGCAGCAGTTCGTCCGTGGCTTCGGTCCACTGAAGGACGACGTCCACGCGCAGCGTGTCGTCCTTGCTCATGACGAACGGGGCATCGTGTACCGGTTTCGACGCCCGCTCCTCGACGATCTTCTTGAGATAGTCGACGATGCCTTCGTCGTGTTCGAACACCGATTTCTGCCTCGATGCCTCGTCCTCGAAGCTGACTTTGAGGCCCTTGTGGAGATAGCTGGCGATTTCGAGGCGGTCTGCAATCAGCGAAGCATCGAACTCGATCTTGGGGAAGATCGCGGCGTCGGGGTGGAAGTACACCGTCGTCCCGGTTCCTCGCGCCGGCCCCAGCTTCTTGAGAGCGCTGGCCGGCTTTCCCTGCTTGAAACGCATTTCCCACGACGCGCCGTCACGCTTGACCGTGGCGATCAGCTCTTTGGACAGCGCGTTGACCACGCTGGCGCCGACGCCGTGCAGACCGCCGGCCGTCTTGTAGCTGCCGTGCTCGAACTTGCCGCCGGCGTGAAGGACCGTGAAGATGACCTCGAGCGCGCTTTTCTTCGTGGTCGGGTGCTTGTCGACCGGAATCCCGCGGCCGTCGTCTTCGATCGTGATTGAAGATCCGTCGGCGTGCAGCGTGACCCAGATGTTTGAGGCGTAGCCGTTCATCGCCTCGTCGACGGCATTGTCGAGAATCTCCCAGACAAGGTGGTGCAGCCCGGCCATGCCGACGCCGCCGATGTACATGCCCGGACGCTTGCGGACCGGGTCCAGACCCTCGAGAACGGTGATGTCTTTCGCTGTGTAGTTGACAGAAGAGGCCATGTATATAATTGCGCCTTGAAAAGTCCGCTACGACTCCTGCTGGCCAACACGATTGTAGCGGTAATCCCCGTACATCTCGCGACCGCGCAGGTTTTCGAAGACGTGCCCGTGCCGGGCGGCCGCGTCGCGCTCGCCGCCAGAATGGGTGTCGATCCCGTACCGGATCGCGCGCGCTTCATCAGCGAGATCGCCCGCCTCATGTACGGTCGGGGAGATCGTAAACCTCTTCCACCGGCGGTGCTTGCGACACAGCTGGGAATCGGTGTCGCATCGGATCCGGGGACGAACGAGCTGGTGCCGGTGCCTTTGACCGCCGCCGTGTGGGGCGAGGCGGTGTTCAGAAGGCGCGTGTCGAGCGGCCAGCTCGTGCAGACGATCCTCGCAGATCGGCAGGCTGCGCTGCTGTGCCATGGTCTCGCCGCGCTCGACGACGAGACGCTGCAGTATCTGGCCGATCATCCGGCGATTCTCAGGCAGATTCATGCGGCCTCATCCGAGGCGTTTGCCGTGTTTGCGAACAGCCTTCGCGTACGTGGGAATCGAGTGGTGACGCCAGGTGGCGAAGACGCCGTGGTTCTATGGGAGGCCGTCGTCGGCGCGAGCGTCGGCGAACCTGCTCGATTCATCGCCGCGCTGTTTACGCTGGGAGACGGGCGGCTGGCCGGCCTGTACGACACGATCAGCCAGCTCGATCCGGCGCGCCAACGGTTCGCTCTGGGGTTGTGGCTGAGCGATCCCGCCGCACGTCTGAACGCAATGCGCGCGCTCGCAGTGGCCGTGTCCGCTTCCTCCGGCGAATGGCGGGCGCTCAAGTCGCAGCCGTTCGTCCGCCAGTCGTACGACTTCACGACGGCGCTGACCAGAGTGCGCGTCGATGCCGACGGCCGGCCGACGGCGCCCTCGACGCGCGGCTTCTGGTCGCGCGCGATGGCTGTGGCCGACCTGCCCGTCGATCCGGCCGCGGAGCTCGAGTCGATCGACAACACGCCGATCGATGCGGCCTGGCTCGCGGAGTTGACCACGACGAGCGATATCCGGCTGCGTGCCGAACGCCTGGATCAGGTGGCGTTCGGCCAGCGTGTTTTTGCCGAGGCCACGCGAGACGAGATGCCCGATGTGCTCGTGGCGACGCGCGCCTTCCGCCGCTATCGCATGATGATGGTGACGCTCGAGCGGATCGGCATTCGCACGCCCGCGTTGTATGCCGCCGAGGCACGGTTCGCCACCCGCCTCTCACCCGAGGACCCGGGACGCGCCTTCGTGGCGTCCGCTCAGTACCAAGGTGTCATCGCGTTGCTGGCGCGCATGCGGATGGCCGATACCCTCAATTCACGACAGATCGAATCGTTGCTCTCCAGCCTGCTGCTCGTGCCCCTGAACGCCGACTCGCAGTACTTGGGGGGAGTGCTGCGATGGATCACGAACGAACTGGAGCCGATGCTCCCGCCCGCTGAGACGCTGGAAGCCAGGCTTCAGGCGGCCGCCTCCGGCCCCGACACGACCGCGTCGGCCCCGCGTGTCGAGTGGGAAGGGCAAACCTATCGATTCGATCTCGCGGCAGCCGAACGACGGCGGCTGCAACGCATCCGCGAAAAGCAGGGCGGCGCCACGATCGACATGGCGATGTTGTTCGCGACCGCCGCCGACCGCCTCGCATCGCAGCCGGCTCTCGAAGCCGTGCGGGAGGTGACCGACCAGTTGCGGCCGGCGGCCAAGGAATTGGACGCGGAGTTTCGACGTGGCGCGTTTCACGCACGGGAAGATTTCCCTCCTGGCGTCGTGCCGCCGCCGATGCCGCTCGACACCCTCACGAGGGCGATCGGCGAACTGGAGAGGATTGGCGCAGACGGCACGGTCGCGCGCGCCGCAGCTGAGCGGGCAGCGGCAGAACTGGCGACCGCGGCAGATCAGGCCGCCGCTCAGGCGCTGGTGTCCCTGGTCTATGCCATGAACCTCGGCGATCCGGACGGCCCCGCGCTGCTTCCGGGAAACATCTCGCTTCGTCACGATTTCGGCCTGGGTCAGCGAGACACCGCGCAACGCTTGCGAGCGACCTGGATGGCGCCGGTCCAGGACGTGTCGCCCGGCGTCCCCTGGCACATCGATGGCGCACTGCTTGGACTCGACGCGGCCATGGCGACCGTGGCGCTCCGGCGCCTGAACACTGATCGCACTCTCCAGGCGCCGACCTTGACCTCAAACGAACGCGAGACGTTCGCTGTCGGCTTTGCGCTGATGAACCCGTTTGCGCTGACCGACGCGGCCCGCGATGCGATCGCCGGCGCAATCGAACGCGGACGGCGCCAGGTTTCGATGCTCCGTAGTGCGACGGACATCGCCTCGACGGCCGACGAACTCGAAATGGATGGGTGGCGCCGGCGCGCGCTTCGGTGGACCGTTGAAAACGAGCCCAGCCGGGTAGAGACGCTGTTTTCGCTGCGCGAGTTAATGGCCCTGGGGAGGACGCCACCGGGCCTCGATCTCGACGCGTGGGGCACGTCGGCGCTGCCTTCCATGGGCTGTTTCTGCCTGCAAATGCCGCCTCCGGGGCGCTTGCCCCTGGTCACCGGCAGGCGGCAAATCGGGCTGCTGGCGGCGGCTGTGCCCGACCTGAACCTGCAGGTGGCCCTCACGTTGTTTCGCTTGCGCCTGCCGGCGCGACTGGCAAAATATGTGCTGAGCGCCGCCGTCCTCGACTTCATGGAGGGCGTCAGGGGTACCGATACTGACGACTGGCTGTCCCTGGTTCGTGGAGCGGCGGCCGTGACACAGGAGCGGATCGAAGATTACGTGGCCGCCGCAGCGGCGGACGGCCCACTCGTCCCAGACTCGGCAAGGTAACTGCGGTCGACGATCATGACCGAACCACGCCGGTGCCAGACGCTCAGGGGATTGGCAGTTCCCGGGCTCATCACGCTGCTCGCCGTTGCCTCAGGTCTCGATGCGCTGGCCGCGCAGGCGCCTGCCGCCCCGAAACTGGCCATTCTCTCTCCTCCACCCGATTCGTATCTGAGCGGCCAGACAACACTGCGGGCGAGCCTCGACCCGTCGGACGCCGCGACGGCCGTGACTTTCTTCATCGACGGACGCCAGACGTGCGTGGTGCCCTTGCCGCCGTTCGAGTGCGAGTGGGACGCGGGGCGCACCATCACCGAACACCAGATTCGTGTCGTCGCCACGCTGTCCACCGGCGGTCGGGTGGTGCAGACGCTGCGGACCAAGGGTGTCAAATTCGACGACAACGAAGACGTCGATGCCGTGCAGGTGACGGTGACGGTGATGGATGGACCAAATCGGTACGTCCGCGGCCTCCCGCTGTCGGCATTCAAGGTGTACGAGGATGGGCGCCTTCAGCCGATCTCGTACTTCGCCAACTCCAACGTGCCGCTGGAGCTGATTGCGGCGCTGGACGTCAGCGGCAGCATGGGTCCGGTGATGCCGAAACTGAAGCAGGCGGCACGCGAATTCCTCGGGACTATTCCATCGGGCAACGAGGTGACGCTCCTCGGCTTCAACGATACGATTTTCACGTTGACCCGCCGCACGACGAATCCCGCCGAGCGGGTGAAAGCGGTGGATCGACTGGCGCCGTGGGGTTCGACGTCGCTCTATGACGCCATCCTGCGCAGCATCACGATGCTCGGCCGTCAAACCGGACGGAAGGTGCTCGTGATGTTCAGCGACGGCGAGGATCAAGGCAGCCACTCGACAATCTCGGATGTCGAACGCGCTCTGCAGGAAAGCGACGTGACGTTGTACATGATCGGCCAGGGGCGCGGCGTCACCAACGATCGACTCAAGGCAGTGATGGAGCGGCTGGCGCGGCCGACCGGCGGCCGCGTGCTGATCACCGAAAGCATCGACACGCTCCGCGAGACGTTTGCCGAGCTGCTGGAAGAATTGTCCAATCAATATCTGCTCAGCTACGCTCCGCCGCCGGCGCGACGCGACGAGACGTGGCGCAGCATCAAAGTCGAAGTCAACGGGTATTCGGAAGTCAGGGCTCGTCAGGGCTACCGCCCTGTCAGCAGATGAGCACCAACATGCGGTCCAGAAGCCTGCTTCTCATGGTCTTCGTCATGGCCACTTCGGTGGCTGCCCAGCAGCCTCCCCGTTTTCAGACGACGGTCGACGTCACGTCGGTCGTCGACGTCGCGGTGGTCGATGAAAGCGGACGCCCGATCACCGGCCTCGGCGCCAGCGACTTCAATGTCTGGATTGACGGCGAGGCCCGCCGCGTCCTGAACGCCGAATGGGTCGCGGTCGTCGACAACGCCAAAGAACAGGCTGATGGGGTCATCGTGCCCGAGGGCTTCAGCTCGAACGAGAACTTCGGGGGCGGGCGTCTCATTGTCATCGCGGTGGACCAGCCGGGCATCCGCTTCGGCGGCAGCACGCAGATGATGCGCACGCTGACCTCGTTCATCGACAAACTGCTGCCCTCGGATCGCATCGCGGTCGTGGGCTTCGGTCCCGGCGCGCCCACATTGAGCTTTACCTCGGACTTGAACAAGGCGAAACAGGTCGTATCCCGCATGACGGGCGGGAAACAGCCAGGTGCTCCCACCACCTACAGCCTGGGACTGGGAGAGTCGCTGTCGATTCTTCGCGGGGAGCTCGGGATGCTCGATGGCGCCGTCGCACGGGAGTGCGCGAACATGGCGCCCAGGTCGTACCAGCTCTCTGTGTGCAGCACCGGTGTAAAGGACGATGCGCATCAGATTGCCCGGGAAGCGCTGGAGCAGGCCAATACCACGATTACCGGGTTGAACGACCTCTTGATCAGCCTGCGCGAAATCGACGCCCCGAAAACCGTCGTGCTGATTTCCGAGGGGTTCGTCGTGAACGACTACGAGGCCTTTGCCGATCAGGCCGGTGTCCTGGCTGCAGCGGCGAAGGCCAGCCTGTACGTCCTCCATCTCAACGAAGCCTCGTTCGACAGCAACAGCGGCCGGCGACCACCGTCGGCCATCGAAGACCGGCGCATAGGCGTCCTGGGACTCGAGGCGATGGCCAAGGTGGCGCGCGGGGATATGTTCACGATCAACGGTGCGGGGACCGGAGTGTTCGATCGCATCCACGCCGAGATCTCCGGTCACTATCTGATCGGCATCGAGCCGGATCGGCGTGACTACGACGGCAAGGCGCATTCGATCCGGATCGAAGTGCCGTGGAACGGCGCCATCGTGCGTGCCCGGCGAAAGCTCCTGAACGTCGCTCCGCCTGTCGATCGCCGTTCGCCGTCGGAGAGGGTCGCAGCCGGACTCAAGTCGCCGCTTCCGTTGGCCACCCTCCCGTTGCGCGTCGCGACGTTCGCGCTTCAGGGCCCCGAGACGGGCAAGGTGCAGATGCTGGTTCACGCAGATGTCGGCAGGGATTTCAGCGGTCCCCGTCGCATGGCAGTCGGCTACTCGATTCTCGACGAGAGCGGCCAAGAAGTGGAGGGGCGCCGCCTCGATAGCCGTTTGACGCCGGCCATGAACGGTGTGCCGTCGGCGCTGCAGT
The DNA here is from genome assembly GCA_035537875.1 of Vicinamibacterales bacterium. Lineage (GTDB taxonomy): Bacteria > Acidobacteriota > Vicinamibacteria > Vicinamibacterales > CAVVIG01 > DATLLJ01. The sequence continues at coordinate 17,084 of DATLLJ010000048.1, forward strand.
TCGCGGCGGGGGCGAGCCTCTTACCAGGCACGTACACTCTGCGCCTCGCCGCTGCCGACGGCGACCGCATCGGCAGCGTCGAGCACCATTTTACAGCGGGTCTCGCCCAGCTCAATGGCGTGACGCTCAGCGACCTGATTGCGGGCGGTCCCACGACCGTCCGCGAGTTCCTCAGTCCGACGGTGGGCTACACCGTGAGTTTCGGCAGCGTTCATGGATACATGGAGGCGTACGGCGATCAGGTTGACGCCGTGACCGTGAAATACGAGATCGCCAGCGCAGCGAACTCGGCCGCACTGATCGAAACCGACGTGCCCGGACGACTGTTTGGCGACGACCGCATGATTTTCACACGCGTCATCCCGGTGCGAGAGCTTCCGCCGGGGCGCTACGTGCTGCGCGCGAAGGTGTCGGTGGCGGCGCGCCCGCTCGAGACGCTGACGCGCCCCTTCGAGGTGGCGGCCTACGCACGGTCGGAAGCGCTGGCCGGCGTCGCAGAGCCGCCTGCGGATCCCGCTGAATCCGATGCCACGACCGACCTGTTCCTGCCGGTGGATGAACAGTTGTTCGCGGGTGCCTTTGAACGCGATCGCGCGCTGACGCCCGAAGTGCTGCAACCCTTCCGCGATCGGCTTGCTCCGGAGGCGAGGCAGGCCTTCGAGCGCGGAGTCTCGGCCCTGACGGCTGGCGACTACAAACAGGCAGAAACCAGCTTCAAGAGCGCGGTCCAGCCGGAACTCGACAGCACCTCAGCGCTTGCCTACCTTGCCGTCGTGTACGCGTCGGCAGGGAACGAGGCGCAGGCAGTCGGCGCCTGGCAGACGGCGCTCATCAACGGCGACGATATCCCGCACCTGTTTGCGTGGCTGTCGCACAGCCTGCTGCGTTCGCACAGTCTCGGGCAGGCGCAGGGCATTCTCGAGGAGGCGAACGAGAAGTGGCCGGGCGACCCGCGATTTACCGGTGCGCTCGCCAGTGTCTACGCGACGTTCGGCAGGGGGCAGGACGCCGTCCGCCTGCTCGAACTCTATCTGGAAAAGGTGCGGGACGATCGCGAAGCTGCGCTCGTCGGCGTCGAGTGGCTCTATCAAATCCAGCTGGCCGGCCGAGTCGTGCACAGCCGCGAAGAAGATCTCAACCTCGCGCGTACGTGGGCCGTGCGGTACGGCGATGGGCCGCGAGCGGCCCTCGTCAAGCAGTGGCTGGACGTCATGGAACGCCAGTAACCCTTCAGTCTTCTTCAGGCGTCTCCACCGGTGGCGCTTTCTTCGCCCGAGGGGCTCGGCGTCCTGAAGGTTTTCGCGCGGCGGCCTTTCGGGTTCCGCGGTGCGCTGCCGTCGCCCCGACTCCGAGTCGAGTTCGCGGTCGTTTGGGTTTGGCTCGGCCGAGCAGTTCGGCTGTCGTATCTATCGGAATCGGCTCGACGCGGCTCTCTCCATCGATGTCGGCTGACTCGGTCTCGACAACCGCGGTCTCCGCCCCGAGGGCCTGACCGTCCGCTGCTTCCTGTGTCAGCTGTGCCGGCACTGGCTCGTTTCGCTGGAGGGCCTGGCCCGGGAACACTCGCAGCCCACCGCGACGGTCGCGCTCGACCCTCAGCAGGCTTTCCCGCTGGCACGCTCGCAGCAAATCCATGAGGCCGCCGAAGCCGTACCGCCGTTCGTCGAACCCGCCAGCCCCCGCCGCTCCGTCGGCGCCATCGCCCTGACCGGCTCCGTCGCCGCGGTGGGCTCGCAGCAGCTGCTTGACGTTGCGAACGTACATCGGCCACCGCGCGTTGACGGCACCCCTGAGGATCTGTCCGGCGACGCGCACGCCGTCGGCATTCGATCCGAGTGGAGGACCCGCCAACTCGGGCTGCGCCTGAGGCTCGTGCCCGGAAGCGGCGGGCGGTGCGGCGGCCGGTACAGCGGGCGTCACATCGGCGGGCGGCTCCGGGTGCTCGGTCTCGGCTGAAAACGAGCTGTTCAGCTCGACCATGACGCTCCGACCAGAATGCTTCAGCTGGACCAGACCGGCCTTCGCCAGTTTTTCCGCGAAGTCGAGGAAGGAAGAGGCGCCGTAGTTCCGCTCCGAAAAGGTCGAGTCGAGCTGGAGCAGCGTGCTTTTGAGAAGGCCGGTCTGAGGCGACACTTCCCGATCCGAAAGGATTTTGAGCGCTCGGCGCACGATCGGAAACGCCTGCGAGATCGGTGCAGCGGCAGCTGCCGCCACGGGCCGCTCGCCTTTGGCGGCGGGCCTCCGGCTGCGGTTCAGGTTTTCGTACGCGATGAACTCGTGGCAGTTCCGCTGCAGAATCACGCTGGTGAAGGCGCGACCGCCCACCACGAACACCTTCTTGTCGTACTGCTTCAGTTTTTCGACGAGCGACAGGAAATCGCTGTCCCCTCCGACGATGACGTACGCGTTGATGTGCTGGTGGGTGAACACCATCTCGAGCGCGTCGAGGGCCAGGTTGATGTCGGCGCCGTTCTTGTCGCCGCCGGGTGTGAGGTTGCGCTGCACCAGACGGATGGCGTGCTGGGTGAGGTGCCGGCTGTATTCGCCGGCCCGCGTCCAATCTGCGTATGCGATCTTGGTGACCACCTCGCCGCGTTCCTTGATGCCATCGAGGACGATGCCGACGTCGAAATGCTCGTTCAGGGTGCTTTTGACGCCGATTTCGATGTTGTCGAAGTCGATGAAGACGGCGATGTTGAGACGATCTTGATGAGACAATACAGTTCCTTGCTAGACAGTGCGAGTTACAGGCAATCGAGCGTCAGCCACCGGAGATATTCCGGCCAGTCTTTCGCAGCGCTCGAGTCGGGCAACGTCAGAGCAACGTGCCGCCCTATTGTACCTCAGACAACGGCTTGGGCGCTTCGGGGGTGGACCACACCACCCGGGTGAACTGGCCGCGCTGCAGGAGCTCACGCCCTTTGCCGCCGCGGCCCGTGACCTCGTACTTGGCCGTGCTGATGGTCTGTTCGGCGCCCCGGGTCGTTTCGACGGTCAGCAGATCGCGATCGCCGGCCGACGCGATGAAGCCCAGCACGCGGTCATCGTCCGACAGCTTGATCAGGATGACTCCTTTGCCGGGCCCGGCCAGGTAGTTGACGTCCTCGGCCTGACAAAGAAGCCCGCGTCCATCGGCGGTCGCGGCAATCAGTACTTCGCCGCCCGACAGCTTCGCCACGCCGACCACCTCCGCTCCCTTCGACGGTCGGGCGAAGCGGCGGCCTGCGCGCGTGCTCGGCTCGAGGAACGGCTCCAGGCTGAACCGCAGGCTGTAGCCGTCACTCGTCACCGCGACGCCGTGGACCGGCGGCGCGGCGTCGGGATGCCTCGGTGACGATTTCACATCGCCCACCGCGCGCGGATCGAGGCTGAGAGCGCCGACGATTTTCTCCCCGTCTTTCAGTTTGAACAGGCGCTGAACCGGCTCCCCGTATCCCGTCGACGCCGGCACGTCGATGAAGCGACAGGTATAAGCGATGCCGAAGTTGCTGAGAAAGACCGCCGCCGCCCGGGTGCTCCCGGCGAACGCGGTGAGGACCGCATCGCCTTCGCGGAGGCGGGTCGTTGACAGATCCTTCACTTCGCGTTGGCGTTTGATCCAGCCGTCGCGCGACACGATCACGACGTTGTCCTCTTCGACGATGAAGTCGTCCGCCGTGTATTCCGGTTCGCCGGAATCGCTCGCAATCCGCGTGCGGCGCTTGTCGGCCTTCGGGTCGCCGTAGGCCTTTTGAATGTCTTCGAGCTCGCTGCGGACCACTTTCCAGCGACCGTCTTCGTCTTTGAGCAGCGTGTTGATCTGCCGCGCACGCTTGCGCTTCTCCTCCAGCTCGTTGCGGATGATGAGGATTTCCAGTCGTGCGAGTCGGTAGATCTTGAGCTCGAGAATCGCGTCCGTCTGCTCCGCGTCGAGATCGAAGCGCTTCATGATCTTCTCGGCGGAATCGGATTTCCCGTCCGACTTGCGGATGATTCGGATGATCTCGTCGAGCGCGTCGAACACCTGTTCGAAGCCCTCGAGGATGTGAATGCGCCTCCGGAGGGCGGCCAACTCGTGTTCGAGGCGCTTGGTGACGACCTCGAGCCGGAAGTGCAGGAAATGCCAGAGGATCTGCTTCAGATCGAGCCGTTCGGGTCTTCCAACCTCCGGGTTCTCGGTCGGGACGAGACAGGTGAGGTTCACCGTCACGTTGATCTGCAGCGGCGTGTGTTTGAAGAGGTACGCCATGATCATCTTCTCGTCGGCGTCCTTCTTCATCTCGAGCGCGATGCGCACGTCCTCGGTCGACAGATCCTTCACGTCGAGCAGCGGCGGAAGCTTGCGGCCGATGACGACTTCGGCGATGCGCTCGACGAGCTGCGCCTTGTTGACCGTGTACGGAATGCTGTCAATGTAGATCGTCTTGGTCGTCCGCGTTTCCGGGCCGATGTCCCAGGTGCCTCTGACCCGTACCGATCCGGATCCGGTCTTGTAGATCTGTTTCAGCTCGTCTGGCGAGTTGAGGATCTGGCCGCCGGTCGGGAAGTCAGGGCCCTTCACGTAGCGGCACAGCTGGGCGTTCCCGAGCTCCTCGTTGTCGAGCAGCCTGACGAGCGCCGTGCACACTTCGGCCAGGTTGTGCGGCGGGACGTTCGTGGCCATGCCGACCGCGATACCGGTGGTGCCATTGACCAGCAGATTCGGCAGGCGCGCCGGGAGCACCACCGGCTCGGTCTTCGTCCCGTCGTAGTTGGGCCTGAACGGCACGGTGGCCTGATCGATTTCGGCGAGCATTTCGTCGCTGATGCGGGCCAGCCGACACTCGGTGTACCGCATCGCGGCGGCGCTGTCCCCGTCGAGGGAACCGAAGTTGCCGGAGCCGTCGACCAGCGGATACCGCAGCGAGAAGGGCTGCGCCAAGCGTACCAGCGTTTCGTAGAGCGCGGCGTCGCCGTGCGGGTGGTAGCTGCCCATCACGTCCCCGACGACTTTGGCGCACTTCCGGTGCCTGCTGTCCGCCGTCAGGTTCTGCTGCCACATCGTGTAGAGAATGCGGCGCTGCACAGGCTTCAGCCCGTCGCGCACATCGGGCAGCGCTCGCGCGGTGATGACGGACAGCGCGTAGTTGAGGTACCGCGCCTGGGCCGCTTCGTGCAGGGCGACCTGCTCGGTGGTGCCGGCGCCGTTGCCGCCTGCGCCGAGAAGGGACGACCGCGCGGCTCGGTCGCCTCGGGCGCCCGGACCTTCGTCGGCGTCGAGTTGGTCGAACAATGATTGGTTGCGGGGCTTTCGCGTCGCCACGGGTGCCGGAGAAGATTGTAACGCGAGGGGCTGGGATGAAAAGGCCGGCGGTCTCGACCTTCGGGGACGTGCGGGAGGATCCAGGGACCCTCCCGCGTTCGCGCCGGCTCGCAGGGCTTACTTGACGAAGAGCATCTCGCGGTAGGTTGCCAGCGGCCACAGCTCATGCGGCATCATCAGCTCGAGGGCATCGACGACCTCGCGGAGCGACTCCATCGCCGGACGTACCACATCGCGGAAGTGCCTGGCGTGTTTTTCGGCCGAGCTGCCCTCGTGAGCGAGCGCGTGTTCGAGCTTGTCGCTGCGCTTCTTCACCTCGTCAACCGTCTTCGTGAGCTTGTCGAGGACTTTCTTGCCCTCGATCGACTTTCCGCCCGCCTGTTTGACGGCGGACACGCTCGACGCGACCTGACGCTGATATTCGAAGGCCGCCGGGAGGATGTAGCGGTTCGCCATCAGCACCATGAGCTGACCCTCGATGTTGATGGTCTTGTTGAACTGCTCGAGCATGATCTCGTAGCGCGCGAGCAGCTCGCGTCCGTTGAGGACCTTGTATTTCTCGAAGAGCGCGACGACGTCCTTCGAGATCATCTGCGGCAGCGCGTCGACGGTGTTCTTGAGGTTCAGCAGGCCGCGTTTTGCGGCTTCCTTCTCCCATTCTTTGGAGTAATTGTTGCCGTTGAAAATGATCCGCTTGTTTTCCTTGATCACCTTCGGCAGCAGCTCGGCGATCGCCTTCTCGAGCGACTTCCCGCCTTTCATCAGCTTCTCGAGCTCGGTGGCCATGTAGTCGAGCGACTCGGTGACGGCCATGTTGAGGGCGATATTCGGATAGGCGATGCTCTGGTTCGACGAGACCGCACGAAACTCGAACTTGTTGCCGGTGAAGGCGAACGGGCTGGTGCGGTTCCGATCGCCGGCATCCCGCGGCAGCTTCGGCAGAATGGAGACGCCGGTGTCGAGCTCGCCGCCCGATTTGGTGGACTTGGCGCCGCCCTTCTCGATCTGTTCGAAGATGTCGGTGAGCATGTCGCCGAGAAAGACCGAGAGGATGGCCGGCGGCGCTTCGTTGGCGCCCAGCCGATGATCGTTGCCGGCGCTCGCGATGCTCGCCCGCAGGAGGCCCTGCCATTTGTTGACGGCGCGCAGAACGGCCGTGCAGAAGACGAGGAACTGCAGGTTGTCGTGCGTGTTCTTGCCGGGGCTGAGCAGGTTGTGGCCCTCGTCATCGCCCATCGACCAATTCAGGTGCTTGCCCGATCCGTTGACGCCGGCGAACGGCTTCTCGTGCAGCAGGCAGGCGAGGCCGTACTTCGGAGCCGTCCGCTTCATCGTCTCCATCGTCATCATCTGATGATCGGTGGCGAGGTTCGCGTTCTCGAAGACCGGGGCGATCTCGTACTGGCTGGGGGCCACCTCATTGTGGCGAGTCTTCACCGGGACGCCAACTTTGTAGAGTTCGCTCTCGACGTCCGACATGAACGCCATGGCGCGATCGGCGATGGCGCCAAAGTACTGATCCTCGAGCTCCTGGCCCTTTGGAGGCTTCGCGCCGAAGAGGGTGCGGCCGGCGTTGATGAGATCCGGACGCGACAGGTAGAAGTACTGATCGATGAGGAAATACTCCTGCTCCGGCCCGCAGGTCGTGGTGACGCGGGTCGCCGTCGATCCGAAGAGCTTCAGCAGGCGGACGGCCTGTTTCGAGATGGCGCTCATGGACCGCAGGAGCGGCGTCTTCTTGTCCAGTGTCTCGCCGGTCCAGCTGACGAATGCCGTCGGGATCACGAGCGTGACGGAGCCGCCGCTGTAGAGAAGCCAGGGGGGGCTCGTCGGATCCCAGGCGGTGTAGCCGCGCGCCTCGAACGTGGAACGCATGCCGCCGGACGGGAAGCTCGATGCGTCCGGCTCGCCCTTGATCAACTCCTTGCCGGAGAACTCGAGCACGGCCTTGCCGTCGCCGTTCGGCGACAGGAACGAGTCGTGCTTTTCTGCGGTGATGCCGGTGAGCGGCTGGAACCAGTGCGTATAGTGCGTCGCGCCATGCTCGACCGCCCAGTCCTTCATCGCGCGCGCCACGTCGTCGGCGACCGACAGGTCGAGCGGATCGCCCTGGGTCATCGTGCGACGCAGGGCGTGGTACACCGGCTTCGGCAACCGCGCCTGCTGCACCTCGTCGTTGAAGACCAGACTGCCGAACGAGGCAGCCGCGCTCTGCGCGCGTGGCTGCTTGGAGGCCGAGACGGACCAGTCGCGAATCGCACTGATCGCTTCGCCGAACACTGCAGAACCCATGACGTATGCTCCCTTGCTGGTGATAAAGAGATATTCCCGATGGAGAGAGAAGCCTGGATTATGTGCAGATTCGCCGACCCTGTGCAATACCCTCACATGAGACATAACTGTCGCCACGTGTCGTAATAAGACCAAAAATGTAGCTAACCAGCGAAACGGTCCAGCCCGTTTCCTCCACGACCCTGGCTCGACGGCGCCGAGCCGCCCGCGTTCTGAATTGCCCGTCCGCAGTAGCGAAATCCAGCTATGCTTCCGCCTTCCCGCGGATCACACCTGGAAGTTTCCGCCCGCTTCCTGACCGGTCAGGGTGGAGAAAAGAGAGTCGCCGCAATGAAACCCGACGAATTCTTCACGTTCGCAAAAAAGAACAAAGCCGAGATGGTCGATCTGAAGTTTGTCGACATGCTCGGGACCTGGCAGCACTGTTCATTTCCCATCGAGCTCTGGGATGCCGACACGTTTGCGGACGGGCTGGGTTTCGACGGGTCGTCGATCCGCGGCTGGATGGGCATTCACGAGTCGGACATGCTCGCCGTGCCGGACCCGGCGACGACGTGCCTCGATCCGTTTTTTCAACGGCCGACCGTCAGCGTCATCGCCAACATCACTGATCCGGTGACCGGCAAGGACTTTTCGCGCGACCCACGCAACGTCGCGCGGAAGGCCGAGGCGTTCCTCAAGAAATCGGGCATCGCCGACACCTGCCACATCGGACCCGAACCGGAGTTCTTCATCTTCGACGAGGTGCGCTACGAGCAGAACCAGCACCGCGGCTACTACGAAATCGATTCGACCGAGGGCGCGTGGAATACCGGCCGCATCGAGGAGCCGAACCTCGGATACAAGCCGAGCTTCAAGGGCGGGTACTTCCCGGTGAGCCCGACCGACACCTACCACGATCTGCGAGGTGAAATGGTGTACGAGATGCGCCGCATCGGCATCGTCGTCGAAGCGCATCATCATGAAGTCGCCACGGCCGGCCAGAGCGAGATCGACATGAAGTTCCAGCCGCTGCTGAAGATGGCCGATCAGTTCATGTGGTACAAGTACATCTGCAAGAACGTGGCGAAGCGTCACGGCAAGAGCGTGACGTTCATGCCCAAGCCGATCTTCGAAGACAACGGCAGCGGCATGCACACGCACACCTCGCTGTGGAAGAGTGGCAAGCCGCTCTTTGCCGGCAACGGGTATGCGGGCTTGAGCGATGTCGGGCTCCATGCGGCCGGCGGGCTGCTCAAGCATGCGCCGGCGATCCTCGCGTTCGCCGCCCCCACCACCAATTCCTACCGGCGTCTCGTCCCCGGGTTCGAAGCGCCGGTCAATCTGGCGCTGTCGGCGCGCAACCGATCGGCGTCAATTCGGATCCCGATGTACTCGAAGAGCCCCAAGGCCAAGCGACTCGAGTTCCGGTGTCCCGATCCGACCTGCAATGGGTATCTCGCCTGGCCCGCCATGATGATGGCGATGATCGATGGCATTCAGAACAAGGTCAGCCCCGGCGAGCCGCTCGATCGCGATATCTACGAGATGACCAGTGACGAGATGAAACACATGGGGATCCGGACGACGCCCGGGTCGCTCGAAGAGGCCATCGACGCGCTGGAGCAGGACCATCAGTTCCTGCTGAAGGGCGGGGTGTTCACCGAGGATCTCATTCAAACGTGGATTACGTACAAACGGGAGAAGGAACTCGATCCGATCCGGCTGCGGCCCCATCCGCACGAGTTCTTTCTCTATTACGACAACTGATGGTGCCAGTCGAGGAGCATCAGGAACTCGGCAAGCACCATGGCCGTGGCGCCCCAGACTTCGAAGCCACCGGCTCGGAGGGCGGGAACGACGATCCGTCGGCCGTCTCGTTCCCGCTCGACGGTCGTCAACTGCTGCTGGTTCAGGAGGTCCTCGACCGACACTTCGACCACGGCGGCGACTTCCCCATGAGCGGGCTTGAAGTCCGGCCGCCGGTCGATCCAGGCGACGACGGGGTGAAGTCGAAAGCCGCTGACGGGAATGTCGAGCGGCGTGAGCAGGCCGAGCGCCTGCGCGTCGGCAGCGGGGAGCGCCACTTCCTCCTGCGCCTCGCGGAGAGCCGCCTGTTCGAAGGTCTCACCGGGTTCGACGGCGCCGCCTGGCAGCGAGACCTGTCCGCCGTGCCGCCCCAGGGTCTCGGCGCGGAGTGTCAGCACGACGTGAGGGCGGGTCGCGATCGGAAGAACCAAGACGAGGCCCGCCGCATGACGGACGCGAGCGAGGTCGAATCCGTCGGGCCAGCGGCGACGGGTAGGGGGCGCCAGCAGGGCGTGCGCTGCGGCTCCAGGCAGCGGGCCACGGAGCCCCTCGGTCAGCCGCTGGACGACCTCATCAAACTGCACGGGAAATTCCCCTGCGGCGTGTTGCCACCGAATACCCAGGCCTTATTCCCCAGGGGGTGCCCCCATCCCCTTCGCAGCCGGGTGCTACGAGGACGTAACTTCGGTGAAACGTCACGATCCGTGAAATTGGAGAACGAGGCTTCACAGCAAAAAAAGGTGCAATGGGGGCGCCGACTGCGCATGCCCGGTCTCATTAGAATGACACGTCAGGCCGGAGTTCGCTGCTCATGACCCTGCTCGATCGTTTTCGCGCCCAACCCCCGTTGAAACACGCCGATCCCGTGGTGAGGCTGGCGTACGTCCAGGAAGTTCCTATTGACGAGCGCGAGCTCCTGCGGGAAATCGCCAGAGAGGACGTCGACGCGCGGGTTCGTCGCGCGGCTGTCGCCAAGCTGCTGGACACTGCGGCGCTTGCGGCGATCGCGGAGAAGGATACGGATGAGGGTGTTCGCGACGAAGCGATCGGGATGCTGCGGGACATCGCTCTCGATGCGTTCGAAGGGTTAGGCATCAGCGAAAGTCTGGCCGCCGTGGACGCGCTGCAGGATGCCAAGACGTTGGCTATCGTGGCGAAGACGGCGCTGAAAGACGAAGTGGCCCTCCGAGCGCTGTGGCGCGTGGCCGACGTCCATGCCCTCGGGTCGATCGCGAGACACGCTCAGCTGGAGGGTGTACGTCTTGCCGCGCTCGCCGCGTTGCAGGATCACGATGAAATCGTGAACGTGGCGCTGAACAGTGAGTTCAAGGACACTGCGACGGCTGCGGTGGAACGGCTCGAGTTGCGGGCCGATCTCGAAGACGTCGCGGGTCGCTCCAAGAACAGGAGCGCGGTGAAGCGCGCACGCGCGATTGTTCGAGAAATCGAAGAGCGGGAAGCGGCAGCAGCGGCCGAGCAGACCGAAGCGATGGCCGCCGCGCGTAGGGAAGAGCTGCACGAGCTCGAGGCGCAGAAACGCGCCGAAGACGCGGCTCGGCTCGGCGATGCGCCGCGGCTTGAAGCCGAATCGGCTCAGGCGCTGGCCGAAGCAGAAACAGAGGCGGCCCGGCAACGCGCGGACGTGCAAGCGCAGGAGGAGCGCCGGCTTCAAGAGCAGGAGGAAGAGGATCGACGTCGACGGGACGAACAGGCCGAACAGGAGCGGCTGCGACAGGCGGCGCGCGCCGAAGCAGAAGCACGTGAGGCCCGCACCCGAGTCGAAGCCCTTTCCCGGCTCGCCCAGCTCGCTGCCCGCGCCGAGGGTCTGGTCGGTAACCCTGACGTGACGTTAAAGGCTGGGGAGCGCGCCTTGCGAGATGTGCGGACCGCCCTGGCCGGTCTTCCGCCGCTGCCCTCGAGAGCCGCGCATGAAGAGATCTCATCGCGGTTGAAGAGTGCGCTGACGACCCTCTCGGCGAAAGTTCAAGAGCTTCGCGAGCTGACCGACTGGCAACGCTGGGCAAACCTCGGCCTGCAGGAACAGCTCTGCGTGAAGATGGAAGCGCTGGCGGCGCTCGACAACCCCACGGAGATCGTGCGCCAGGTGCGCGAGCTGCAGGAACAATGGCGGGCGGCGAGCGACGTGCCGCGGCCGCAAGGTGACGTGCTGTGGCGCCGCTTCAAGACCGCGCACGATGTCGTATGGGCTCGCTGCGAGGCACATTTTGCGGCCGAAGCGCAGACGCGTGCCGAGAACCTGGCCAGGAAGACGTCGTTGTGCGAGAAGGCCGAAGCGCTCGCCGATTCGACGCGTTGGATTCAGACTGCTGAAGAAATCAAGCGTCTCCAGGGCGAATGGAAGTCGCTCGGGGCGGTCACGCGCGGGCAGGAGAAGGCGGTATGGGAGCGCTTCCGATCGGCCTGCGATCGGTTTTTTACCCGCCGGCAGGCTGACCTCGCCGAACACAAGAAGCGATGGGCGGCGAATCTCGAACGAAAGCTCGCGCTCTGCGCGCAAGTCGAGGCGCTTGCCGATTCCACCGACTGGGAACCGACGGCTGCGTCGATCCGGCAGATGCAGCAGGAATGGAAGACCATCGGGCCGGTCAGAAAGAGCCGATCGGAGGCAGTGTGGCAACGCTTCCGCGGCGCGTGCGATCGCTTCTTCGCTCGCTACGCGCAGCGCCATCATCTGGCTCGCGGAGAGCGGGTGGCGGCGCGCGAGGCGATCTGCGCCGAGCTCGAAGCGCTGGTCCCTTCAGCGGAGGCGGGCGACCCACCCGAGGACCGCACGGCGCTGCTCGGCAAGGTGCGCGCACTCCGAGCACGGTGGCAGCAGGAAATCGCCGCTCGAGGCGTTGATCGCGAACGAGCCGCTTTGCTGGACCAGCGATTCGGCTCCGCGTTTGCGCGCATAGTCGGGGCAGCGCCCGAGGCTTTTGCGGGAAGCGATCTCGACCCGTCGGCCAATCGGAAACGGATGGAGACGCTGGTCCGCCGGGTAGAGGAGCTGGCGACCTCCACGGGCTCGGGCAGCACCGCCACCGACGCCACGCTCTCCCCAACGAGCCGAGCCGCGGCTCTGCTGAAAGAGGCGTTGGCGGCGAACACGATTGGCGGAAAAGTGGATGAAAGCAGTCGGATGCGCGCAGCCGTCGACGAGATGCGTCAGGCCCAAGCCGCCTGGGCACGGATCGGACCCGTTCCGGACGACGTTCGCATCGCCCTGGGCGATCGGTTCAATCGCGCGTGCCGCAAGATTGTCGAGCGGGCCGGGACGCCGGCCCGGCCGGGAAACGGCGGCCGGTCGACTTAGTTCACTTTCAGCAGTTCCACGTCGAAGACCAGCATTCCCCTCGGCTCCTGCTGTCCTTTGTACGCGAGCGCCTCGGGAATCCAGAAGCGGGCCTTCTCGCCTTCGACCATCAACTGCAGACCTTCGGTCCAGCCCGCAATCACGCCGTTCAACGGAAACGTCGCCGGTTCGCCTCTGACGACCGAGCTGTCGAACATCTTGCCGTTCGTCTGCCACCCGGTGTAGTGGACCGTCACGGAGCTGGTCGCGCGAGGACGGGTCGCGCCACGGCCCTTCGTGAGCACTCTGTATGCGAGACCGCTCGCAGTCCGCTGAGCGTCCGCCGGCGGCGCCTTCACGTCGGCTGGCGCGCGACTCGGGATGCCGAGGAGCTCGACGTCGAAGACGAGCATCCCTTTCGGCTCGCGTTGCCCTTTGTAGGCAAGCGCTTCGGGAATCCAGAAGCGGCGCTTCTCTCCGGTCGCCATCAGCTGGACGCCTTCGGTCCAACCGGCAATGACTCGGTTCAGCGGAAATGTGGCGGGTGTTCCGCGAGTCACCGAGCTGTCGAACATCTTGCCGTCGGTGGTCCACCCCGTGTAATGGACCTGGACGAGATCCTCGGCGGTGGGACGTTCTTTTCCTGTGGCGGGCTGCAGCACTTTGGACGCGAGGCCCGAACTGGTCCGCTGCGCATCCTTCGGCGGCGCGGCGACGTCTGGCGGCGCAGGAATCACCGCAGGGGCCTGGGCAGACAACGTGGCCGAAACGAACAGCGCGAGAAGCGCACAGCGCATAGGGTTCCTCTGGAAAATGGCGAAGGCATCACTCCACGAATGCACGATGACCTGAGTGCGCGGGATGCACTCGGAGATTGTAGTGCCAATTCTCGCCTGCGCATTCGTGCATATCGATCCATCACCTCGACGTCTGCTGCAGCTGCTCGAGGGTTTGTTTGAGCGCTTCCAGTTTCTGTCCCGCCTCGGCAAGTCGTCCCTCCGCGGTCAGACGCTGATAATCGGCGAAACTGCGACCGGCCTCCGCGATCAGCGCGTTGACGCCGGCGCCCTCGATAGTCGAAGGCGTGCCGGGCGACTCGCCGGCCGCGGCGATACCCGACGGCGTCGAGGGCATCGGCCCCGGCAGCGTCGACGCCGCCGTACCGAAAAGGCCGGCCAGCGCCTCCTCGAACGTCGGTCCATAAGCCAGCCGTTCCTGCAGCGCCAGGACCACCAGCCGAAGCTGTGGCATGGGGCTGCGGGCCGCCTGCAGGTAGATCGGCTCGGCATACAGCAGGGCTCGTCCGATCGGGATGACGATCAACGAACCGCGCAGCACGTTCGATCCCTGCTGGTTCCACAGGGACATCTGGGCAGAAAGCTGCGGGTTCTGGTCAATCCGCGCTTCGATTTGCAGCGGCCCGTCTACCAACCGGGTTTTCGGAAAGTCGTACACGATTGCGGTCCCGTAATGTGGCTGATCGCTGCGGGCCGCAATCCACCCGATCATGTTGTTCCGGTTGTTCGGGGTGAACGGCAGGATCTGGATGAACTCCGGCTGCTGCTCGCCGGGCAGCTTCATCAGGACGTAGTTCGGCTCCATCGGCTGCGTGCCCTGATCGCCACCCGGACTGCCCTGGTTGCTGACCTGGCTCGCGACGGTCCAGAGATCTTCGCGGTTGTAGAACACCTCGGGGGCGTCCATGTGGTACAGGCCGTAGATGGTGGCCTGCACCTTCAGGAGCAGCTCGGGGTATCGCACGTGGCTGCGCAGGCCCGCCGGCATCTCGCCGGCGTCCTTGAACATCGTCGGGAAGATGGCCCTGTACGCGGCGATGATCGGATCCTCGTTGTCGAAGACGTAGAACGTGGTCGTCCCATCGTAGGCATCGACCACGACTTTCACGCTGTTCCGGATATAGTTGACCCGTTCGCGTCCCAGAATCGTATGTCTCGCGTACGGGTACGTGTCGGACGTGGTGAAGCCGTCCGCGATCCACGATAGGCGGCCATCTTCACCCACGACGATGAACGGATCCGGGTCGAGAGTGAGGAAGCCGGCCACCGCGCCAATCCGATCCCGGATCGCGCGTCGCATCAGCAGACGGCTCTCGGGCGTGATGTCGTCGCTGAACGGAAGCTTCGTGAGGTCGCCCTGATTGAGGGCGATCAACGTACGTCGCAGGAAGCCGCCGAGGACGATGCCGCCGGTGCCCTCGTACGACGTGAGGCTGTTGGTTTCGCCTTGCGGATAGTTGAACTCCTGCTGCCGTGTGTTGACGTACACGTTCGTATTGGTGATCTGGCCGAAATAGATCTCGGGACGCGTCACGCGCAGGCCCGGTATCGAGCTCTCGACCGGCATGTTGCTGAGGACCAGCGTCGGATGTCCTTCCGACGTGAAACCGTTGACCGTATTCATCGTCACGCCGTAGCCGTGGGTGTAGATCAGCTTCGTGTTGATCCATGTTCGCGCCGTCTCCGGCAGCCGGTCCACGTTCAGCTCGCGCGCGGCGACCATCATCTGCCGCAGCGTGCCGTCGATGACGTAACGGTCGATGTCGACGTCTGGAAACTCGTAGTAGGTCCGTATCGCCTGGATCTGGCGGAGGGTATCCTGCAGCGCTCGCCAGTCCCACAAGCGGATGTTTTGAATCGTCGCCTGATTGTTGGAGGCTTCGACCGCGTCTATGCTGGTTTCCGCTGGAAACGGCTCCTGCACCAGCCGATCGAGTCCGTAGGCCTTTCGGGTGAACTCGATGTTGTTGGTAATGTACGGTCGCTCGCGCACCAGTTCGTTTGGCCTGACGACGAAGCTGCTCACGTAGGCTGCCACGATCCCGACGAGGGCGTAGCAGACGGCGGCCGGAACGATCGAGGCCACCAGCCACCGCAACTTCGGGGCCGCGAACGCGTTGACCAGAGCGATCGCTGCACCGCCGACCAGCGCGACCGCTACGATGAGCATGCCTCCAAGCGTGACGTGGTCGTTCGTGTACGACACGCCGCTGAAGATGGCGCCACCCCGGTCGTCGAAGAGCTGGGCGAACCGGGCCAGATACACGCGTGCCGCGAGGGTCAGCAAGACAAAGGCGACGGCTACTGACAAGCCGCGCCAGGCCGCGGTCTGATCGCCGACCCGAGCGCGGCTGAGGAGGCGGGTGCCGCCGCCGATCACGACGAAAAACCCCGCCACCGCGCCGACGAGAACGCCGAGGGTCAGCAGCCAGCCGCTCAGCATTTCCCACGCCGGCAGCGTGAAGAGGTAGAAGGTGAGTGGACGGCTGAAGATCGGATCGACGACAGCTGGCCCGGACGTCGCCGCGCCGGAGCCTCCGTACCAGTAAAGCGCCAAGGTCTGCCAGTTCGCCATCATCCCGGTGCCGGTGATGGCGGCGATTGCGAGTGAACCGCCCAGCACGATCAACCGGAGGACCGGTTCCACCGGCAGCCGAATCGGCTGCCCGTTGATGAGGATCGGCACGCCGGTCAGCTCGCCGAGTCGAGCTGGCTTCAGCAGAAAGTACGAGCTGTACAAGACGAAGAACGTGCAGGCCGCAAAACCGAGGAAAACCGCGGCCTGGAGGTTGAGCGTCTTCCAGAACACGTCGATGTACCCGAGCGATTCGAACCAGAGGGACTCGACGTAATACGACAGCACCGTGCCGCCGCCGAACACGATTGCGGCCAGGAGGCCTATCAGAAAGTAGGCTGCGCGATTCTGAGGGGGACGCCGCGGTGGCGGCCAGTCGACGACGGTCCGATCACGATCCGCCATGAAAGAATGTCCAGTTTCCCGATGCTATCATGGGAAATCGCTTCGCACATGACCCTCGTCAGACTGCACAGAACCGTTGGAGTAAAGGTTGGTGGCACCGCGGGCGTAGCCGCCGTTCACGTTGGAGGAGGTGCACCCGTCGTCGTGCAGTCGATGACGCTGACCGACACGGCTGACGCGCGGCAGACAGCTGAGCAGTGTATCGAGTTGGCCGAGGCCGGCTCGGAAATGGTGCGCGTCACGGTGAATGTCCCCGAGGCGGCGGCGGCCGTTCCGGAGATCAGGCAGCGCATGCTCGATGCCGGGTGTACCGTCCCACTCATCGGCGACTTTCACTACAACGGTCATCTGCTGTTGACGAAGTTCCCGGCCTGTGCGCAGGCGCTCGACAAATACCGCATCAACCCCGGCAACGTCGGCACCGGTCGGCGTCGCGACGAACAGTTCGCGACGATCTGCAAAGTCGCCGTCGATCACGACCGGCCCGTCAGAATTGGCGTCAACGGCGGTTCGCTCAATCAGGAGCTCGTGGTCTCGCGGATGCAGGAAAACACCGACCGCGACCTCGGGAAGTCATCCGAGGACATCATCAACGAGTGCATGGTGATCTCCGCGGTCGAGTCGACGGCGCTCGCGTTCGATAGTGGTCTTCGGAAGGATCAGATCATCATTTCCTGCAAGACCTCACGTCCACGCGATCTCATCGCGGTCTATCGCGCGCTCGCGCGTCAAACCGATCAACCACTGCATCTTGGCCTGACCGAAGCCGGGATGGGGACGAAGGGCCTGGTGTGGTCGGCGGCCGCCATGGGTGTGCTGTTGGAGGAAGGCATCGGCGATACCATTCGCGTCTCGTTGACGCCGCGACCCGGAGGTGATCGCCGCGACGAGGTGTACGCCGCCTGCGAGCTGCTGCAGGCCCTTGGTCTGCGGTCGTTCGCCCCGAGCGTGACCGCGTGCCCCGGTTGTGGGCGGACCACCAGCTCGACTTTTCAAGAGCTCGCCGAACGCATTCAGGGGTACGTGCGCGACAAGATGCCGGAGTGGAAGCTTCGATACGAGGGTGTGGAATCGATGACGCTCGCCGTCATGGGGTGCGTCGTCAACGGGCCAGGCGAGTCGAAGGCAGCGAATATCGGCATCAGCCTGCCTGGCACCGGCGAGGCCCCGAACTGTCCCATCTACATCGATGGCGAGCACGTAACGACGCTGCGCGGCTCCTACGAGGAGCTCTCCGTCCTTTTTCAACGCCTCGTTGATGATTACGTCGATCACAAGTACGCTCGACGCTGACGCCTCGCATGTTGAGCGACCGGGCGCCTACCAACCCGCGCTCCGGGAGGCTCTCGGGAGCCTGATGCGGCCTGCCGGGTCGACGATTGCGACCAGCGTTCGTCGCACCCGCTCCTGATACGCCAGGGGGCCGATGCCCATCGTGCGGACGTCGACTTTCCATGGATCGATCGGATCCCGGCTGGTGTGCACCTCGATGGATCCGGTTGCGCCGTGAAGATTGACTTTGATTTCGTTGAGGTCGGCTTTGCGGCTGCGGTCCGACGTGATCCGCACCGGTCGCGTCAGCTTGAAGTAGAGAACCCAGTTGCCGGCCTTGATCTCGCGGACCTCGGCCCAGGGGATGATCGCCTCGGGCCGGGCGTTCCCTTCGATGCAGCCGCCCCAGGCTCGCCAGAAACGATCTCGATCAGCACCCGGGAACCGTGGAATCCCGAGCCGCGTGTCGAAGGAACCAGCCAACTCACCGAAGCGGTAGACGCGGAGCGCCTCGCGGTCGAAGGCCACCACGAAATAGCTCTTCGTGTCGACATCATAGAGCGTCGCCGTCCAGACGACGGCGCCGCCCGCGTCGAACACCGTGCGCCATTCGTGCTGCGCGCGGACGCCATCGAACCCCATGACCACGTACTGCCGGGCCAGGATGCCGTGGGCGAGCAGGTTGCCCTCGTCGAGAGACAGCGCGCGTTCGGCGGCCCAGGAAGAGGCCGAATTGAGGTCGCGAAGAGCTTCAAAGGCAGTGCCGACGTTGAAACCATCCCACCAATCCAGCCGATCGTCATTCACGATCGCGGCCTGGGCGCGAGTTGTCAGAGCGTAACTGTCAGTGTTGAGCCGCGCCGGATCGCATGTGGGTCGTCGGGCCGGCGTCGGAGGTGCTTCGGTGAACTGAGGCCGGGCGGGTGCACCGGCGCAGATAACGAGTACGCAAGCCCAAACGATGTTCCGGAAGGTCCGCTCCATATCCGTCCCTCGACACTCTTCCGGGCAATGAACGTACCAAACCGATGAGCTGGTAAAACGAGGTAGAGAGGTGCGGCGTGTCCTCGGCGGCGGATTACGGATGGCCTGCCAGGGTCTCAGCAGCGGGAAGCGAGAGGGTCGTTACGGGACTACGCGCGGATTGCGAAACAGTGCAGAGACAAGCACGACGGCGCACACAATGATGGCCGTCCAGACAACCTTTCGGTAGACACGAGCCATTGGAGCCCTCCGGCGAAACCTGTATCGGGCCCAACGGTCGTGCAAAACAGGCGCATTGAGGGAAAAACGCGGCGGCCGCACCGCGGACTATCGAACGCGGCACCGGACTGAAAGAATGAACGTTAATGGACCGTGTAGGGTTCGTGAAGGGCGAAGGGGGCGATTTCGACGTCGAAGTGGTCGCCGCTGTCGGTCATGACCATCTCGTACGTGCCGCGCATGACGCCTGCCGCCGTCTTCAGCTGACACCCTGACGTGTACTGAAACGACTCGCCCGGCGCGAGCACCGGCTGTTCGCCGACCACGCCGGGGCCGCGCACTTCCTCAATCTGACCGTTCGCGTCGGTGATGATCCAGTGACGGCTGAGCAGCTGCACCGTTCCGTGGCTCTCGTTGGTGATGCGGATCGTGTAGTAGAAGAACCACAGATTCTGGAAGGGTTGTGAGTGCTCCGGCGCATATTGTGATTCGACCTCGACTCGGACGTTATTGGTCACCGCCTCTGATGTCGAGCCGTGCTGCGGCTGTCCTTTGTCGGGCATGGGTTGCTCTTATGATAACAGTGGGACGGGGTGGTGTGGTGTGGTACGGGGTCAGTGCGGCTCAGGCCGTTTCATTCGGCTTTACGGCGATTCCTCCTTCCGTCATCCAGTCTCATCTCGGCTCATTTCGTGTCGTCTGTTAGTCATCCGTTAGTACCGGTCGGCCGGGGACTGTTTTCGGCGCATCCGCCGCGTCCAAACCACGTGGTAGATGATGAGCGGCGGCCACGAGAGTAAGCCGAGAACATACTCAGCGTCTCTCCCCCAACCGAGGGAATAACCCTCGAAGAAGAGCGCCACTTGGTTGAGCACCTGTAAGCCAACGACAATGGACGCGGCGCCGAGCCAATACCGACGTCCGTAAATGCTTCCGGACATGCGCCCCAGTTATCGGCGGGAATCGATGCCCTATCCATGCAGCACCGCATTGAGGCGAGCCGCCGCATCGAGCTGGGCGGACGGCAACGCGTGGGCGTACACCTGAAGTGTCATCGCGATGTTGGCGTGCCCCAGCCGTTGGGCCACCACATGGACCGGAACGCCCGCTTGCAGCAGTAGCGTCGCCGTCGATGGCGGGTGCCGTGAAAGACGATCCGCTTGACGCCGCTGGTGGTGATGAGCCGCGCGAACGCCTGCCGACTGAGGGTCAGGCACGGTTCCCCCAACCGGGCCCCCGGCGTGTAGAGATGTTCCGGCTGCTTGGCGAACACCATGTTGAAGTCCGCGTACGCGGCTCGATTCTTCATCTTCACTTCCGCTTGCGCCCGCTTGTGCGCCCGGAGGCGTGTCACGGTGTCCTGGCCCAGTTGGTCGCCGGCCGTCCGCGCCCGTGCTGCCGTGCTGTGTTGCCCTTACAATTGTTAAGGGCAGTGGAAAGGGGACCGGGCATGTCTTAACAATCTGTTAAGACATCCCAGAAGGCGACCGATGACTCGCGAGGACTTCGTCCGGCGAATCGAGACCGACCCAGACTATCGCCGCTCCCTCGTCGAGCGCCTCCAGGCGCGGACCATCACGGAGGAAGAAGTCTGCTACCTACTCGACGTGAGCCTGGGTCCGCCGCCACGCAAGTGGGCGCGCACCGCTCGGACGACGCCGTATCTGAGCGTGTTGGCGCAGCTCTATGTCGAGCACCGCCAGCGGCCGTTCCCGGTACCGTCGGACCTGCACTTCGCCTCTGACGACATCGCCACCGGGTAGTGGGCTACTTTGAAAACCTGGATCTCCACACTGCCCCAACGAGAAGAATTACGACCCCGATTCCGATTCGCGTTGGATCAAGACTCGTCACGCCTGCGCCCATGAGAAAGCCCAGCGAACCGTACGCGATGACGGTCACACCGATTCCCATCGTAAGGTTGGCGGCGTCCAATGGCTTCATCGCTTCTTCGCCGCCTTTCGCTTAATCACGCTGCCTTTGATTCGGCTCGTTGAGGAAGGTCCACGATGCGCCACCGCGTATGCGGTGCGTGCCGAAGCCGCCCCGGCGACTCACGGACCCACAGTATCCGAGCGCTGAAGGGCCACAACTCCGCCAGGTGATGCAGATGCTCGATGCGCGATACGGGGGGCGAGTCATTGGCATCGAGCCGATGTGACCATCGCCCCGAGCGAGCGGCGGTTAGCAGCAAATCCGACAGACGAGGACGGGTTTGGACCCTGCCGGGAGAGGCTACTGTTTTCATCCAAACAGGTTCGATGGAGTCTTCGATTGTCAGGCTAGCTGCAGTCGAGATTTACAAAGGCCGTTGCCCCATCCCGGACGCTCGCGCTTACCGCAGTGCACCACTTCATCGAATACTCACCGGGCGGCAGGTTTTCGAACGCGAAGAAGCCATCCTGATTGCTGATGGCCTCACGGTTGACGGGGCCTGTCAGGGTGACGCGTACGGATGCAGCGGTGCCGAACTCATGAGTAGCGATACCTACGATGGACCCCTTCACCTCGCCAAGGCATGCGAAGTTGACGAGCGTACGCTGACCACTTACCACGGTCGCCGACTTCCTCATGGCGTCGCAGGTCACTCCTGGCGGCATCTTGATGAGCACGACCCAGTCCCCCGGAGAGATTCTTTCCCACTCCCAACTCCCGCCGGGCATAGTCGTGGCAAAACCCCACCCACCCAACGTCTCCACCCACGCGAGCGGGAAAGCCTCGCCATTGACCGTCACCGTCCCCCCAAGCGCTCCCGTTCCCGGTGGATTCGATGTAACCGGTGGATTCGATGTAATTGGTGCCGTGGGTGTCGATTGGCTTGGCGAAGAGGAACCGCCGCCGCCGCACGCCGTGAAGATCAGCGCCGCAGTCGTGATGAGGATGACTCTCATCGCGTGCCTCCTTTTCTCGACGATGCGGGCATTGTAGGACTGAGAGGAGGAACACACCACAGCAACCCGCGTGAGACGGCCCAACCTTCGGATTCAACCCGAACGGCTGGGCCTCGACCGCCCCACTGCGTCAGGAGGCGGCGGCGGGCGTGGTGATGGTGAGCGAACCCCCTCGGGGCACCTCGGTTAAAACCCATGAGGTTAACCACCCCCAACCGGGGCGGGAGGGGCCCTCATCGGGGACCCCTGGCACCCCCCACGGCACCCCTTGGTTCCCCGTAGGGGCGAACGTAGGGCGCGAACGGCCAGGGGGGTGGGGTTGTGCCCCGACCCGGTGCCCGGCCGCCGAGGGAACACGCCAATCAAGAGTAGGAGGACCCATACTTTTGATATTTTTCTGATCTTCCAATGCCCTTCTTGGTCGTCATCCGGTAACCGTCACACACCCGTGCTACCATGATTTTGGTGGCATAAACAGTCGCCCTCGGCCGCCCAGCCTGAGGGACGACGACTCCCCGATACAGGGGTTCCACCGGTAGACGCTCGCCCATCGCAGCCGCCAACGCCTACCCGTCCAACATCGGCCGACCTACAAGCGCCCGCGCGGCAGCCGTGGGTCGGTCCTGCGACAACTGGGGCACGTCATGGAACCGTCATTACTTCGCTACGCAATTCTTCAGCTACTCCAACAACACGAGGCCACGGGCAGTAGCGCCTTTCTCGATGACACGGTGATGGCGGAGCGCCTCAACGTGCCGCTACTCCACGTACAACGGCAGCTCGTCATTCTGGAGGACCATGAGCTCGTAGCGCTGGCCAGCGCCTTTGGTCCGAGTCACACGGCGGAACTGACACCCAAAGGCATGGAAGCGCTCGAAGCGGCGGCGGCGATCGCGCCAGGCGACTCGCGGAAGATTGGGTTCTGAACTGATTCGAGGGTCATAGCGACCGCCCGGCTCGCCCGCCCATCTGTTAGCAAACCGTTAGTACAAACGGCGAAAAACGCAAAAAGGCCAGCAAAAGGCTGGCCTTTTTTATGATAACAATAAGTGGTGGCTAGCAGCTCGCCGGATGGTCTGCGCGCGGTCGCCGAACAGATCGGCGTTTCCCGGGCCAGGCGACACATTTTTCTCTGCTGCGACCAGACCAACCCGAAGTGCTGCGATCGCGAACGAGGCGTCGAGGCCTGGAGCTTTCTGAAAGGACGCCTGAAAGAGCTCGGACTCTCGGAGCAGGGGGGCATTCTGCGAACCAAGGCCAACTGCCTACGGATCTGCGAAGGGGGGCCGATCGCCGTCGTGTACCCGGAGGGGGCCTGGTACCATCACTGCGACCCGCCGGTGCTGGAGCGCATCATTCGCGAACATCTCATCGAGGGACGTCTGGTCATCGACTACCTGATTACCGATCATTCCCTCGGCTGATCGCCAGCATCCATTCCGCGACTCTTCGCTGCACCTCGTCGTCGCCCCGCGCTTGCAGGGCCGTATCCCGACGCGAGATCCTGAGCGAGTGATCGCCGCCCTCGACCACATACAGCGCGGGCAGTGGCGAAAGGGTCGCGAGAATTCCCTGCAGCTCGGACGGCGTCCCGAATGTGTCCCGGCTGCCTTGGACGAAGAGCATCGGACGCCGGATCGCGGGGAGGTGCGCCGTTCGCAGTTCGCTCGGTCGGCCGGGCGGATGCAGCGGGTATCCGAGCAGCACGATGCCCGCAATTGGAAGATCCGGATCGACGGCCAGCTGTGTCGCGATTCGTCCGCCCATCGACTTGCCGCCGATGAAGAGGCAGCGCCGTGCGGACGCGACTTCGCTGCGCATCGAGTCGATCGCCTCCCGGTAGCACGTTTCGAGCGTCGCGCCACGGTCAGGGATCCGCCGTTTCGCGGTCATGTACGGGAAATCGAAAGTCATGACGTCGATGCCGCGAGCCGAGACACCGCGGGCACACGTTGTCATGAACGGGCTCCGTTGACCTGCGCCCGCTCCATGCGCGAGGATGAGCGCCGCCTCCGCCGGACCTTCTGCCGGATAGATGAGCCGATTACCTGACGATTGCACGTCGATCGCGCAGCTCCGCGTTTGTTTTGAGTTCGTTCGTCAACGAGAGAGCCGGGAACTGGTCTGCCAGCGAGCGCGCGATCATTCGATCCGTGTCGTTGTGGACGATGCCTCTTAGGGTCACGTGTCCGTGCTCCACGATGATTCGGATCGGTGGATTCGGCCCGAGCGCGTATTGCAAGAAATGCGGACTGTCATAGATGGCCCGCGCGATCTGATAGCGCAGCTGATCGTCGCTCGTCGACGCCGGCAGCACGCGGATCCGGTTGCGGACATCGCGCACGCCCTCGACCAGCGCGACGCGTTTGGCGATCTCTTCCCGTTTGTGAGGCATGGTGACGTCACCCGTGAGAGTGATGATGCCACCGCTGACCTCGATCTCGACGTTGTCGAAGATGGTGAGCTGGGTATAGCGATTGAGCGTCGCGGATGCGTCGCGTGCCAGCTGCAGATCCGCTCGATCAGTGACCGCATGTTCTGCCAGGACGCTCACGCATCCAACCGCAATACAAACCGCCAACCCGCCGAAGCTCCGAAGCATGTTGAACCCTGCTCTCTGGCGTCTGGCGCACCGAAGAGTCAGGGCAAATCACATGCCACGGATCCGATCGGTTACTCCCGAGATTGGTGGACACGTAATCGATCGGTCACCACGGAACGTCCTGGCACGAGGACAATCCACGATGCGCAGGATGGTGGCCGCGTTAGCCGAGCGCTCGTTCGAACGCCACGACGGTCCCGATTCCCGCGATGATCAGAACCACCTGTCGGAAATCGCTGGCATCGATCGCGCCTCGATGGAGGTCGGGGATGAGATCGGACATCGCGATATACAGCAGGCTCGCAGCCGAGAACGCCAACACGTAGGGTCGGACACCGGGAATGACCTCGACAGCGCCAAACGCGAGCAGCGCCCCCAGTATGCCCGATGCTCCAGAGGCGATGTTGAGGAGGAGAGCCCGTTTGCGACTGTAACCCGAAGCCAGCAGAATGGCCGTATCGCCAACCTCCTGCGGAATCTCATGTGCGGCGACTGCGATCGCCGTGCTGACTCCAAGGGGAACCGACGACAGCACCGCGGCGCCGATGATCGCGCCGTCGATGAAGTTGTGAAAGGCGTCCCCGACGATCACTAACGGCGCGGTGCCGGCGTGCACCTCGCATTCGTCCGTGTGACAGTGCCGCAGCAGTACGAGCTTTTCCAGAATGAAGAACGCGATGATGCCGGTCAGCAGTGTGCCGAACACCTGGCCTGGTTCGAGCTGCCTCAACGCCTCGGGCAGCAGAGCCAGCAGCGCGACGCCCAGCAGCGCCCCGACAGCATAGCTGACCAGCCATGGGACGAGCCGGATGCGAACCGCGTCGGAAAACAGCAGGAGGGACGAAGCGACAAACAACCCGCCGAAGCTTCCGAGGAGACTGAGACCCAGCGCCGTCGCGAGAAGGGGCACGCGGTATTCTAGCTTGCGACGTATCCTCTTCGCGCCCGGACGACGTAGCGGCTGTTGCGCACTTCAACGCGGATCGAGTGCCACCGTCCGTCTTTCTTGTTGGGCGCCTGATACCCGAGGTAGTACTGCTGGCTCAATTCATCGGCAATCGACGCGGTTGCGGGATTGAGATCTCGCGCGTCGCGAATCACCTCGGTACGGCCTCCGCTGTCGTCGGTGATGTCGCGAAGTGCCGCGACGTTGACGCGGTCGTCCGCTGGAATCACACGCGCCCTCCGCTGGGGACCGCCGAAGATCTGCGGGAACGGACGGGTGCGACGCCCCGGGAACGGCAACGGCAGCGGCATCGGAATTCTGGGCGGCGCCGGCTGAGTCCGCGGCGCGCGCCGGATTATCGACTCGTCGTCGCCGTCGATACCAATGGCATACACCAGCACTTCGGTTTCACGAATCTGCTGCCGCAGTTCACGGACACCCACCTGACTGGAGGTATCGTTGCCGTCCGAGATGACGAGCAGCGCCTTCTTTCGATACTGCCCGGCCTCCGCAAGCGGCAAAGCCGCCGAGACGGCATCGTACATGGCCGTGCCGCCGTTCGGCGCGATACGGTCGATCATGCGGCTGAGGAGGCGGCGATCGGTGGTCCATTCCTGCAACAGGACCGGATAGTTGCTGAATTGGTAAATGAAGATCTCGTCGTCTTTATCGAGCAGGTCGTAGAGAAACCGGTTCAGGGCTCGCTGCGCTTCCTCAATCTTGTTGCCCGCCATGCTGCCGCTGGCATCGAGAACGATGCCAAGGCTGACCGGCACCCGCTCGGCGCTGAAGTGAGTGAGCTCGACCGGCTTGTTGTCCTCGTAAACGACGAAGTCCTCGATGCCCAGTCCCGGGACGAACCGGCCACTCGCATCCGAAACCGTGGTCGTGACGTTGATGAGCTCCACCCCGCTCTTGAACCGGAAAGCGCCGTCGTCGTCGGGCAGCTGGCCGCTTTCCTGCTGCGCGCTGATCGATACGGCTACGCCTCCAACAACCAAGGCGACGGCGGCGAGGAAGCGGCTGGTATTCATGGCAGTTGAGCCGTCACTGAACGGGCGCGGCGATCCACGTGGGCGAGTGTGCGGTCGCCGCTTCTGAAACTGACTCGGTAACGTCGGACTTCGCCTACCCCGCTGATTCTGACGACGAAAGTCGATTCTACGCCACTCGATGTCGACGCGGACGCGATTTCGAGGGGCGCGCGCCCGCTCCCCACGACGATCCCGTCGCGGTTGAGCGCGAAAACGGCCGCCGTCAAAGGCTCGGTCGAAGGCGAGCTGTTTCGATTCAGGATGGTCCCGCGAATCACGAGGCCGTCGCTGTCCGCCTCGTCTTCGAGGCTGGTCAGCTCGAGGGGTGCTTCGATGGAGGCCGGCGATTCCGCCGCCGTCTGTTCACCCGCATGTCCCCCCGACCGCCCGGCGATCGAGATGATCGCCGCGAGCGCCGCCCCTACGATGAATGCGCCTATCGCCAGCGCACGGAAAGACGTGGACGGCTCGGTCCGCATCTCAGCCGTAAAGAGACTGTTCACGGCCACCGGTGAGGCGTTCTCGTCGCTGCCGACGTCACGTATGTCAGCCGCGAGCGCCTGAACCCGCGCCTCGGACCTGCGTCGTTCCTCGCGCGCCAGCCGCCAGGCGAAGGCGCTCATGACGAGAGCCAGGCCGATCGACAGAAGTGTGATCGCGACGAGCGCAGTCATGGTTACCTCAGCTTGAAATCCACGGCCACTTCCACGATGACATCCACAGGCACGCCGCGGCGACGGGCGGGTGAGAAACGCCACTGGCGAACGGCGCGGACGGCGCGTTCGTTCAGTCCGCCCCCCAGACCTCTAATAATGGTCAGATCGCCGACCGTCCCGTCTCGTTGCACGACGATTTCCATTGTGACTTCGCCCTCCAACCGCTGCCGTCTCGCGTCTTCCGTGTAGTCGGGCTTGACTTCATGCAGAAGGCGAGGCGGCTCGATGCCGCTTCCCGGGCGGTATACACCGCCGCCGGTTCCGCCGCCCGAACCGTCGCCGATTCCCGCGCCGTTCCCTTCGCCAATCCCGGCGCCAAGCCCGGTACCGACGCCTCCGCCGGCTCCAGGACCCTGGGTGTCGGTGGTGGGCGCGGGCTCCTCGAGGACTCCAGGCTTGGTGCGGTCGTCAGCCGCCACCGAGGCAACGGGCGCTTCGATGACCGGTGGCGGCTCGGGCTCCGGCTCGGGTGGTTTGGGCGGGGTTTCGATTGGCGGTGGAATCCGCGCCTCCACTGGGCTGCTAAGTGTCTGGTGGCCTTTCTGTTCCGCCTTGGGCGGACGTGCCTTCTGTCGCAGTCCGCCGCCGCCACCGCCGCCTCCTGGCCCTGGAACCGCCAGGAAAACGAGGCGCATCGGTTCCGATCGGTCGAGCACTCCCGTGGCGCGCGTCGGTGTGAGGCCCAAGGTCGCGACAAACACGGCGACGAGGAAAACGCCGCCGTGCAGTGTGCTCGAAATGGCTAGCGGCAGCGCGGTCGCCCATCTCTGGCGTCCGCGGTCGGTGAAGATCGAAAAGCGGGCCTTGGCGAGCGCCCGTCCAACCCGGACCGCGTCCGCATGCCTCACATAGCCGCGCGGCGTTCGCGGCACGGTCTGGAGTGCCGCCAGCACTTCCGCCTCGGAGACTCCAGCAGCGCTCGCGATTTCGCGGGGCGAGTACCAACTCGCCGAATCCAGATCGGTGTCTCCTGAAGCGCTCGGCATGGACAAGTCTGGTCTGCGTCGAGGCAAAAGTCTTGCCCGCCCGGAAGGCGATTTTTTCTGGGAAAATCTGCGGCGTGGAACCTTTTGGCGACGGTCGGGCTGTCCTCTAGCGCGGCTTGGCGGCCTCGATGAAGATCAAACCGTCGCGCTCGGCGAGCGTTCGAACGGGCCGGAATCCTCCAGCCGTCAGCAGCTCGTGGAAAGCGCCTGACGCAGCAAAAGACGGCTGGCTCGGTCCACGTCTCAACATCGCGCTGAGCCCGCTCTGAGGAATGGCTCCGAGAGCCATCACGCGTCCGCCGGGACGCACGACACGGAGCAGCTCTCGGATGAGGCTTGTTCGCTCATCTGGTGGCATTGTCGCGACAAGGCCGCCGGTGTCGTCCACGATGCCGACGTCGAACGCAGCGTCCTCGACGGGAAGCGTCGACAGCGGCGCGATTTCAATCTCGACGAGCATTCCAGCTTGGGCCGCGCCTCGACGCGCGCGCTCAGCCGACGCTTCGTCCGGCACGACCGCGACGGCGCGTCCCGAGAGGCCGGCCCGAGCGGTGATTGCGCCCAGCCGTCCGGCATGCGCGCAGCCGACCTGGATGATCCGGTCCCCCATCTTCGTGCCGACCATTCCGACGACGAGTTGTTGTGGGTTGGCTGTTTTCGCAAAGGGGTTCAGCGCCATCCCTCTCAGTTTACTCCGCGGATGCTGGTGGCTGATGGCTGCCGGCTGATATAGTTCCTCCCCGTGCCTATACCAGTCGACATCGCTCCTGCGCGCGGCAAGCTCGGCGTACTTCTCGTCGGACTTGGCGCAGTCAGCACCACTACCATCGCCGGCGTGTTCGCCATTCGCAGGGGGATCGCCAAGCCGATCGGTTCGCTCACCCAGATGGGCACGATCAGGCTCGGCAGGCGAACGGAGGGCCGCTCGCCGAAGATCAGCGACGTCGTGCCGCTGTCAGGTCTCGACGATCTCGTGTTCGGCGGATGGGACATCTTCGAGGACGACTGCTATGCAGCTGCCCGCACCGCCGGCGTCATCGAGCCGGCGCTCCTCGAGAAAGTGCGCTCCGAGCTGGAGCAGATCCGTCCGTGGCCGGCCGTCTTTGATCAGCGTTACGTGAAACGGCTCGACGGACCGAACGTCAAGAAGGGGCGGAACAAGAAAGATCTGGCCGAACAGGTGGTCGGCGACATCCGGAAATTCAAAGCCGATCATGGGCTCGACCGGCTCGTGATGGTCTGGTGCGGGAGCACCGAGGTGTTCGCGACCGAGGGGCCGGCTCACGCGACGATCGAATCGTTCGAAAAGGCGCTCGAGGCGAACGATCCGGCGATCCCTTCGAGCATGGTGTATGCGTACGCCGCGATTCGCGAGGGCATTCCGTACGCGAATGCCGCGCCGAACCTGACCGCCGACATTCCCGCTCTCGTTGAGCTGGCGGCACGAACCAGATCGCCTCTGGCGGGCAAGGATCTCAAAACGGGGCAGACCCTGATCAAGACGATCATCGCGCCCGGGCTCAAAGCGCGTCTCCTCGGCGTGCAAGGCTGGTATTCCACCAACATCCTGGGGAATCGTGACGGCGAGGTACTCGACGATCCGGAGTCGTTCAAGACGAAGGAGGAGAGCAAGAAATCGGTCCTCGATTACATCCTGCAGCCGCAGCTCTATCCGGATCTGTACGAGCATCTCTGCCATGTGGTGCGGATCAATTACTATCCGCCGCGCGGGGACAACAAGGAAGGGTGGGACAACATCGATCTGGTCGGCTGGCTCGGCTACCCGATGCAGCTCAAGATCAACTTCCTGTGCCGCGACAGTATTCTCGCGGCTCCGCTCGTTCTCGACCTCGCCCTCTTCCTCGACCTCGCCAAGCGGGCCGGCATGCACGGCGTGCAGGAATGGCTGTCCTTCTACTTCAAGAGCCCGGTGCACGCACCGAACCTTTATCCGGAGCACGATCTCTTCATCCAACTGATGAAGCTCAAGAACACGCTGCGCTATCTCAAGGGCGAAGAGCTGATCACCCATCTCGGCCGTGAGTACTACGACTAGGTCTGACTTCGCCCAGCCGGCGCTGATCGGAGGCGCCGTCCTCGGCGCGCTTTCAGCACTCCCCATCATTTCAGCCGGCAATCTGTGCTGCTGTCTGTGGGTCGTTGTCGGAGGCGCGGTGGCCGCCTACCTCGTGCAACAGAACCGGGCCACACCGATTACGCCAGGCGACGGCGCCTTCGCCGGCTTCCTCGCCGGCGTGGCCGGCGCACTTGTCTATTTGCTGTTGTCGATTCCAATTACCATTCTGGTAGCGCCGCTCGAGCGCGCGATGATGGAGCGCATCGTCGAGAACGCCGCCGGCATGCCACCAGAGTTTCGCCAGTATGTCGGAACTTATCTGGGGAGCGCCATCCAGGTGGTGGTCGGGTTCGGGTTCATGCTCGTCGTCGGGTCCATGTTCTCCACGATCGGCGGCGTGATAGGCGCCATGCTCTTCAAGAAGTCGCTGCCGCCGCCAGCGGCCGACCTGCCCACCCAGGTGGGCTAGCCAATAGACGCCGCGTCGCACCACACCACTCGCACGTCCGAGAGGGCCGTACGGTATTCTTCACGGCATGTCCTCCGAGAAGAACGATCGGCGTCCCGAGTTCGCGGACCTGTTGCAGGAAGACCGGACGTTCGTCTCCCCCGAGGCTTTCCAGCGCCAGGCTCGAATTCAGGACGATCGAATCTATGTCGACGCAGACCGGGATCCGGAAGCGTTCTGGGCCGGCTTTGCCGACGAGCTCGAATGGTTTCGCCGCTGGGACACCATCCTCGATTGGCAGCCGCCGCACGCCCGATGGTTCGTCGGAGGGCGGTTGAACGTGTCGGTCAACTGTCTCGATCGCCACGTTCGCGGGGCCCGGCGGAACAAGGCGGCGATTGTCTGGGAAGGCGAGCCCGGCGACCACCGCACGTTGACGTACTTCGAGCTGTTTCGGGACGTCTCGGCCTTCGCCAACGTCCTGAAGTCGTTTGGCATCAGAAAGGGCGATCGCATCGCCCTCTACATGCCTCTCGTTCCCGAGCTCGCGATTGCCATGCTCGCCTGTGCACGGATAGGCGCCGTTCACAGCATCGTCTTCGGAGGCTTCAGCGCCGAGTCGCTGCGCGATCGCATCAACGACGCGCGGGCGCGGCTCCTCGTCACCGCTGACGGCGGATATCGACGCGGTCAGATCGTTCCGCTCAAACAGGTCGCAGACGAAGCGCTCGTCGGAGCCCCCTCAATCGAGAACGTGATCGTGTTCCAGCGCGGAGCCGGCGCGGCCCACGCTCCCGGATCGATGCCGGTGTCGATGAAGGACGGCCGGGATCATTGGTATCACGAGCTCATGCAGAACGCTCCTCTGGCTTGCGACGCCGAACCGATGGATGCCGAGGACATGCTGTACATCCTGTACACGTCTGGCACCACGGGAAAACCCAAGGGGATTGTCCATACCACGGGCGGATATCTGGTGGGGACCTATGCCACGACGAAACTGGTCTTCGATCTCCGCGACGAAGATGTGTACTGGTGCACGGCGGACATTGGGTGGGTGACCGGCCACAGCTACGTCGTCTATGGGCCGCTTGCGAACGGCGCGACGGTGCTGATGTATGAAGGGGCTCCCGACTGGCCGCAGAAGGATCGATTCTGGTCGCTGATCGAGCGCTACGGCGTCACCATTTTCTACACGGCTCCAACAGCCATCCGCTCGTTCATGCGGTGGGGCGTCGAGTGGCCCGGTCGCCACGACATGTCGTCGTTGCGGCTCCTCGGGTCGGTCGGTGAGCCGATCAACCCGGAAGCCTGGATCTGGTACCACCGTGTCATCGGCGGCGGGCGGTGCCCCGTCGTCGACACCTGGTGGCAGACCGAGACCGGCGCCATCATGATCACGCCGCTGCCTGGCGTGACGAAATTGAAGCCGGGATCGGCGACGCGCCCGTTTCCCGGCATCGCTGCCGAGATCCGCAACGAGCGCGGCGAGACGGTCCCGGTCGGCGGCGGGTTACTCGCTCTCACGCGGCCGTGGCCGTCGATGTTGCGTGGGATCTACGGCGACCCGGAGCGGTATGTCCGACAGTACTGGGACAAATGGGGGCCTGGCGTTTATGTGACCGGCGATGGCGCCAAGCGGGACGCCGACGGATATTTCTGGCTGCTCGGCCGGGTGGATGACGTCATCAACGTCGCGGGCCATCGGATCGGGACGATGGAAGTGGAAAGCGCGCTCGTGGATCATCCGAGCGTGGCCGAGGCGGCCGTGGTGGGTCGCGCGCACGAGCTGAAGGGACAAGCCATCACGGCGTTCGTGACGCTGAAGGAAGACGGAAAAGCCGGGCGCTCGTCGGAAGAGCTCGTCGACGATCTCAAGGCTCACGTGGTTCGAAAAATCGGCGCCATTGCACGCCCCGATGACATTCTCTTGACGGCGGATCTCCCGAAGACGCGTTCAGGAAAGATCATGCGTCGGCTCCTGCGCGACATCGCGGAAGGCAAGGCGCTCGGAGATACGACGACGCTGGCGGACCCGACGGCCGTGGAGAGGCTGAAGGCCAATTACGAAGAAGAACACGGATAGGCTGCGTGGCGCTGATTGAAACCGTCGATTTGTGGAAGACCTATGCGATGGGCGCGGAGCAGATCCACGCTCTTCGCGGCGTCTCCTTCCGCATCGAACGAGGCGAATACGTGGCCATCATGGGCCCGTCCGGCTCCGGCAAATCGACGCTGATGCACCTCATCGGCTGCCTCGACACACCGAGCAGAGGGTCGTATCTGCTGAACGACAAAGAAGTCAGCCAGATGAACGACGATGAGCTGGCCCGAATCCGCAACGAGGAAATCGGCTTCGTCTTCCAGACCTTCAATCTGCTGCCGCGGGCGACGGCGCTGCACAACGTGGCGCTGCCGCTCGTCTATGCCGGGGTGCCGGCGAAAACCAGGGAAGAGCGCGCCAAAACCGCCCTCGATCGCGTGGAGCTTGCCTCGCGCATGACCCACCGGCCCAACGAGCTCTCCGGCGGTCAGCGGCAGCGCGTCGCGATTGCGCGCGCCCTGGTCAACAACCCGTCGATCCTGCTTGCCGACGAACCGACGGGCAATCTCGATTCGAAGACCGGTCAGGAAATCATGGGGCTGTTCGAGCGGCTTCACGGAACCGGCAACACCATCATCCTGGTCACGCACGAGGCCGACGTCGCAGCGTTTGCCCGCCGCACGATCTACCTTCGAGACGGTCAGATCGAGAACGACGTCACCCGAGCCGCCTAGTCCAAGTCCGGCGACTGACGGCCCTCTAACGCCTCGCGACGATCGCGTAGTCCATCGACGAGAACAGGCGCGCATTCAGCTTGTCGGCGTGAGCATTGACAGCGGCGACGATTTCCGTGAGGGTCCCGTTGGCGGCGGGCGGAGAAGAGACCCGTTCGAGCCGATCGTTCTCCGTGACCGGCTGACGGTACTCGATGTTGACGCTCATGAAGCCGGCCGCCTGGACGAGGTAGCGCAGCGTATCGGGATGGAGCGGGCGGGCGTGCGTCAGATCGCGGATGTAGGTTTCAAAGAAGGCCATCCAACACGCCGGGTTGATCGTTTCGAGGACGAGCGGCGCTCCGGGGCGCAGCTTCTGGTACGCCGCGCCGAGGATGCTCAGCAGGTACGCCGGCTCGAAATGCTCGACCACCTGAATGGCGATGAGACCGCCCAGACTGCCATCCGGCTGTCGATTGAGATA
Source organism: Vicinamibacterales bacterium (assembly GCA_035537875.1). Classification (GTDB taxonomy): domain Bacteria; phylum Acidobacteriota; class Vicinamibacteria; order Vicinamibacterales; family CAVVIG01; genus DATLLJ01. Next base: position 50,933 of record DATLLJ010000048.1, read on the forward strand.
AGAGAGCGCATCGTCGCGTTCGACCGAGAGCCCCCGCGACTGGCACTCATCGACCATCGCCTGATTGGCGTCGATCCCGTGTGCCTGTATCCCATGTTCACGCAGCAGCTCGAGGAACTCGCCACGGCCACAACCGACATCGACCACATTGACAGCCCGACCGAACAGTGGCAGGTACGGTGCGAGCCGCTCGCGGATCGTCGCCGGTGTGCCCCGGAAGCGGTCTTCGAAGCCGAGATATGTGATCGACCCGAGATCGGAGAACACGGACCGGGCCGCGACTGTTGAATCTGTATTCAGACCGGCAATCGTCGCCGCGCTCAACGCGTCCCGACGTCGTTCGATTTCGCGCGCCATCTCGCGTTCCACCATCGTCAGCCGCTGCTGCAGCAACGAAAGTTGTTCGCGAAACTCGGGCCCCCCGTTGCTGCGGTCCTTCGTGTCTACGTACGCCGTCACGGTTTGCAGAAACTGCAGCAGCAGCCATTCGAATCTGGTGATGGCCTCGAGTTGCCGCTGCGCGGCCTCGACCAATTCGGCCGCCCTTTGAGTCGCCTTTTCGTGCACGGCGGTGTTGCGGTTCAGGTGCTCCACGACGGCGGCATTGAATTGCTGTTGTGCCTCGAAGGGCGGGGCAACCACGCGCCAGATGAAATCCCGCAGCCGGCCTTTCAGAGAACCTTGCCCACCCGCGGGGCCCATGCGGAGGATCGTCCATCCGGCATTCAGGCGCTCGATCTGGCTCGAGTCGTGAAGGGTCGGCGCTGCGGGCAGCTCGGCCCGCTTCTGAAGCGCGCGGTCCAGCGCGGTCAACGCCTCGTTGTATTGCCGGTCGGCGGCCTGTCGCTCGCGGTCGAGCCGCTCGAAGAGATCGACGATCGTCGGTTCGCGTTCCATGGCTACACGGCGGCCCAATGGCCCTCGGCGACTCTTCTCAGCTGAGCGTCGCGGCTGAACGACGTGGGATCGAGCGTGATGCGGTGGCGCGGCGCGTCCGGATCGGCCACGGGAATCGACGAGAGCAGCGCCCGCGTATACGGATGCTGCGGCGCGGCGAACAGCGCCGCCGACGTGCCGAGCTCCACGATTCTGCCAAGGTACATCACTGCGATGCGACTGCAAATGTGCTCAACCAGCCGGAGATCGTGTGCAATGAACAGATAGGTCAGACTGAGGCGCTCCTGGAGGTCCATCAGGAGGTTGACGATCTGCGCCTGCACTGACACATCCAGGGCCGAAACCGGCTCGTCCAGAATGACGAACGAAGGCGTCAGTGCGAGCGCCCGGGCCAACCCGATCCGCTGACGCTGACCGCCACTGAATTCATGCGGGTATCGATCCAAATGAGTCGGATCCAGGCCGACGAGTCCGAACAGCTCTGCGACCCGGTCGTGCCGCTCGGTCCGGGTTCCCAGACGATGAATCACCAGTGGTTCTTCCACGATGTGGCGCGCGCGCATCCTCGGGTTGAGCGACGAATACGGATCCTGAAACACGATTTGCATCCCCCGCCGTGCCGCCCGAAGCTCGGAGGGCGAGAGCGCGAGAACGTTCTGGCCGCGAAAGCGGACGTCCCCCGAGGTCGGCTCGATCAGCCGCAGCAGGCATCGCCCCGTCGTCGTCTTGCCGCTCCCCGACTCGCCGACGAGGCCGAACGTCTCGCCCTGCTCGATCGTGAAACTCACGTCATCCACCGCCGTGACCCGCGTGCCCCTCCGAAACAGACCTGCATTGCGGACGAAATGCTTGACCAGATTGGAGACTTCAACGAGGGGCATGAAGATAGCACTTGGCCGTGTGATCGGGACCGGCCGGATAATCGAGCGGCGGCTCCAGGGTGCACGGTTCGAATCGCTCCGGACAACGGGGATGGAACGCACATCCGGGTGGCAGTTCGCCAAGTGTGGGCACGTTGCCGTCGATGGCGCGCAGCCGCCGGCCGGGCGCGCCGCCGGGCATCGAGGCCAGCAGGCCACGCGTGTACGGATGCTGCGGCTGGCGGAAGATCGTCCGAACGGGTCCCTGCTCGACTATCCGTCCCGCGTACATCACCGCCACCCGGTCCGCCGTTTCGGCGACCACGCCGAGGTCGTGGGTGATGAGGAGGAGCGAGAGGCTGAAGGAGGCCTTCATGTCGCGCAGCAGGTCGAGTATCTGCGCCTGGATCGTCACGTCGAGGGCCGTGGTCGGCTCGTCCGCGATGACGAGGGATGGGCGGCACGCCAGGGCCATCGCGATGAGCACCCGCTGGCGCATCCCGCCCGATAGTTGATGCGGGTAATCACGCACCCGCGTACGTGCATCGGGAATCCGAACCTTGTCGAGCAACTCGACGGCCACGCCGATGGCCTCGCGTCGCGTGGCGCGTTTGTGAACCGCCAGCGTTTCGCCAATCTGATCGCCGATGGTGAAAACGGGATTGAGCGCGGTCATCGGCTCCTGGAAGATCAACGAGATCTCGGCGCCGCGCACCTTTCGCATTTCTGGCTCGGAGAGCTTCAGCAGGTCGCGACTTTTGAAGAGAATGCTTCCACCGGCGATGCGTCCGGGTGGCTGTATCAGGCCCATCAGCGCCAGCGCGGTCACCGACTTGCCACAACCCGACTCGCCAACGAGGCCCAGGGTCTCGCCCTCCCGGATCTCGAAGCTGACATCGTCCACTGCTGTAACCGGGCCGTTCGGCTTGTCGAACACGGTGGTGAGATGGGCGACAGAAATCAGATTCATCGGGCTTCGTTGAATTCGCCGAACACTCTCCGCATCGCGTCGGCCACCTCGCCGACCGTCGCATGCGCTTCGACCGCCGCCACGATGGGGAGGACGAGATTGCTGCTGTCCGCGGCGGCCCGGGATACAGCGTCGAGCGCCGCACGACAGCGCCCGGCGTCGCGGCTGGCCCGGAGCTGCTGCAGCCGTGTGATTTGTCGCCGTTCAACCTCGGGATCCAAACGGAACAACGACCCTTCGCTCGTCCGGGTCGCCACCCTGGCCCCGGGACTCGTTTCTGTGAAGCGGTTGACGCCGACGACGATGGCCTCACCGCGATCGATGGCCTGCTGCGCGCGGTATGCCGATTCCTGGATCTCGCGCTGAATCAGCCCACGCTCGATCGCCGCGAGCGTGCCGCCCGCCCCTTCGATGCGGTCGAGGATGTCCCGCGCCTCGCGCTCAATGCCGTTGGTCAGGGACTCGAGTGCATACGATCCGGCGACAGGGTCGACGGTATTGGCCACCCCGCTTTCCGCCGCGATGATCTGCTGGGTCCGAAGAGCGATTCTCGCTGACTCTTCCGTAGGCAGCGCCAGCGCCTCGTCGAGACCGTTGCAGTGAAGCGACTGGGTGCCGCCGAGCACCGCCATCAGCGCCTGCAGCGCGACCCGCACGATGTTGTTCTCGGGCTGCTGCGCCGTGAGAGTGCTGCCGGCTGTCTGAGCGTGGAACCGCAGCTGTTGTGCGCGAGGGTTCGTGGCGCCGAATCGGTCCCGCATGATCCGGGCCCAGAGCCGTCGCGCCGCGCGGAACTTCGCAATCTCCTCGAGGAAATTGCTGTGGGCGTTGAAGAAGAAGGATAGCCGCTGACCGAAACGGTTCACGTCCAGCCCGGCGTCGATGCCCGCCAGCACGTAAGCGATCGCGTTTGCAAAGGTAAAAGCCACCTCCTGCGCGGCCGTCGAGCCAGCCTCACGGATGTGATATCCGCTGATCGAGATCGTATTCCAGTGTGGCAGCTCCTGCTCGCCGAAGGCCAGGATGTCGGTGACGAGCCGAAGCGATTGTCGCGGAGGGTAGATGTATGTGCCGCGCGCCACGTACTCCTTCAGGATGTCGTTCTGAATCGTCCCTGAGAGCTTCTCCAGGGCGACCCCCTGGCGTCTGGCTACTGCAACGTAGAGTGACAACAGAAT
>DATLLJ010000049.1:0-81648 GCA_035537875.1 Vicinamibacterales bacterium
TTGATCGGATATACCGCGAAGTCGTCGTGGAAGGATGCGTACGTCAATGTCAGCTACATCGATAACTTCCAGGTTCAGCTCGGACGGTTCAAGATCCCCTTCGGTCTCGACGAGCTCACAAGCGATGTAGACAACGATTTCACGTACCGCTCGCTCGGCGCGAATTACCTGGCGTCCTCGCGTGACAGCGGCGTCATGGTGCACGGGCGTTTCTTCAAGCGTGGTGTGAGCTACTGGACCGGCATCTTCCGGCACGACGGCGACAACGCCCGTTCCAAGAGGGTCGAGGGGGGGAACGAAACGATGGCGGTCCGAGTAACGGGTACGCCCTTCCGCAGACTCAGTTCCCCGGCGCTCGGAGTATTGGAGCTGGGGACCGCCGTCGCCTTTACTGCGTTGCCCGACGACTCGGTTGAGCCGAACGGACTGCGTGGCCGGACGACCGTGACGCAGGATACGTTCTTCGAGCCGATCTACATCAAAGGCCGCCGCCACCGATGGGAAGCCGACCTCGATTGGACGGTCGGGCCTGCGTCGGCGCGGGCCGAATACACGCGGGTGACTGACGACAGGCTGCAACAGGGACTCGGCAACCAGGATCTCCCCGATGCCCGCGCGCAGTCGTGGTACGTGTCAGGCAGCTGGATCCTGACCGGCGAGCCGAAGACCCGCCCGGTCAAGGCAGCCCGCGAGTTCCTCAGGGACGGGTTGGGGGCGGTGGAGGTCGCCGGTCGCTACGAGCGGCTCTGGTTCGACAGCGTCGGTGCTGAAACAAGCGCGCCACTCCGCAACCCCCGCGCCGAAAAGATCGTCCCGAGCGGCGTTCGGATCCTCACAGTGGGCGTGAACTGGATTCTGAATCGCTGGATCACGCTGCAAATCAACGCCATTCGCGAACATGTCGAAGATCCGGAGCGGAATCCGATTGCAGACGATGGCGCGTTCTGGAGTCGGGTCGTTCGTTTCCAGATTGTGCTGTAGGCCATGGCGACAACTACTACCCGCCGTCTCTTGCTCTTGCGTCTGGTCGGCCTGCTGGTACTCGCATCGGCAGGCGGCTGCGGTGGAAGCAACGGCGGACCGTCCCCCCTGCCCACCCAGCCGTCGGCCTCAACACTCGACACGCTGACCGGCACGTGGAGCGGTTCCGCGTCGGACTCGTCCGGCCCCGGCCAGATGTCGTGGCAGATCACCCAGTCGGACATGTCGTTTTCCGGCACGGTCACGATGACGGACAGCGGCACCGGCCTCGCGGGGCGAGGTTCGGTGTCCGGAACCGTGTCGAGCGGTTCGATTCGTTTTTCAATCAGCGTGCCCGCCGGCGGGTTCGACAGTCCTTACGCATCGTGCACCGCTGAGGTCTCTGGCGACGGTCAGGTCTCGACCTCCTCGATCACGGGCACGTACTCAGGCTCGAATTCGTGCGCGGACGCCATCACCTCGGGACAGCTCTCGCTGAACAGACAATGAAGCCCTGCATTCTCCTGACGCTTCTTTTCGCGGCCGCGGCAGGCATAGGCGTCGACGGCCAGGCGTCACGCCCTCTGCTCATGGGCCTCAATGCGGACGCGTTCTTTGCCGATACCGCCCTCCACGAAATCAACCTCGTCATCAACTCGAGGGATTGGCAGGCGTTGAAGGACAACTACCTGCTGGATACGTATTACCCGGCCGACTTCCGCTGGCGCGATCAGACCCTCCGGAACGTCGGCATTCGGTCCCGCGGCAATGCCAGCCGCAGCGCCATCAAGCCCGGCCTGCGCGTGGATTTCGATCGCTACACGACCGACCAGAAGTTTCTCGGCCTCAAATCGTTCATCCTTCGAAACAACACCCAGGATCCGTCAAGCCTGCACGAGCGACTCAGCATGGCGCTGTTTCGCCGTCTGGGACTTCTCGCTTCCCGTGAGGCACACGCAAGGCTCTTTGTCAACAACGCGTACGTGGGCCTCTACACGATCGTCGAGTCCGTGGACAAGTTGTTCTTGAAGCGCGCGCTCAAGGAGGACAACGGTCATCTTTTCAAGTACGAGTGGGCGGCGCCGTACTACTTCGAGGACCGTGGTTCTCAACCGGAAAGCTACGTGCCACTACCGTTCAGGCCGGAGACGCACGAGGACGATCCCAGACCCGAATTCATCGTGCAGTTGGTCCAGGCGATCAACGAAACGAACGATGCGGTCTTCAGAACGGGCATGGCCGAGTATCTGGATCTCAGGACGTTCGTCAGGCATGTCGCCGTCGAAATGTTTCTCGCGGATAACGACAACGTCCTGGGCGACTTCGGCATGGCCAACTTCTACCTGTACCGGTTCCAGAATACGAAGATGTTCACGATCTTGGCGTGGGACAAGAGCAACGCCTTCAGACACCATGCAGTGTCGATCTGGCACAACATCACCGACGTGCCCAGCTCGCAGCGGAACCGGTTGATGGCACGGGTTCTGTCGTTCCGCGATCTCTATGATCTGTACCTGGACACGTTGATGGAGTGCGTACGATCCGTGTCTGAACCGACCGCCGGGTCGACCGATGGGCGCGGGTGGCTCGAGCGCGAGGTCGAGCGGCAATACACCCAGATTCGGGACGCGGTCCTGAGCGATCCCGAAAAGCCGTACAGCAACGACGACTTCGAAAGAGCCGTCAACGACGTCCGGGCCTTTGCACGGCTCCGCAGCGATTTCGTCACCCGGGAAGTGAGCGCGGCACGGGCGCAGAGCCTTCAACCCGCAAGAAAAGCGGCAGGGCCATCCCCACGTCGGCCTTGAGACGAGAGCAGGTGGACGAGCAGGACAGCTACCGGTGGGAATTCATCCCGGTTTCCGGAGGCGGTGATTCTGGAACGGGGACGTGCCATTAATAGCCGGTCTCGGGCGCGGATTCGCACCTCGGAAGTTCTCTCGCTGTTCGAATTGATGTGTAATCTTGAGGGTGGCCATTCCGCCTCCGCTACGCATCGAACTGCTCGGAGGATTTCGGCTGTTCGTCGACGGCCGTTCGCTTGCCCGCCCGCCAAGCGCGCGGCAGCAGCAGCTCATTGCCTTTCTCGTCCTCCATGCCCGCAGCGCTCCGATCCAGCGTCAGCGGGTCGGCGGCTCCCTCTGGCCGGAATCGGGCGACGGCCAGGCGCTGACCAATCTCCGCCGCGAGCTGCACCACCTGCGGGAAGGCTGGCCGATGCTGGACGCCCTCATCGATGCCGGCTCGCGTACTCTGGCGTGGCAGAGAGAGGCCGGCGCGATCGTGGATCTGGTGGCGTTCGAGGCCGCCGCCGATCGTGGTCTGCAGGGGCACCGCGCTTCCCTGCAGGAGGCGGCGCGCCTATATCAGGGCGACCTGCTGCCCGAGTGCGCGGGCGAGTGGATTGAACCCGACCGCGAGCGTCTTCGTCAGCGCGCCAGGGAGGTTCTGGCGCGTCTCGTCGACCTCCTCGAACACGATCGGGCCTTTGGGGACGCGATCGGGCATGCGCAGCAGCTGCTCCGGCTCGATCCGGTCGATGAACAAGCCTGGTGTGCGCTCATGCGTTGTCACGCACGTCGCGGCGAGCGCGCCACGGCGCTGCACCTCTATCAGCAGTGCGCTGCGGTGTTGAAGAAGGAGCTCGGGATCCAGCCGAGCGCTGCGACGCGCATCACCTACCGCGAGATACTCGACCTGGATGCCGCGGAGTCCATCACCCCGGCGCCGCCACGCACCGCTATCTATCCGCTCGTCGGCCGCCAGTCGGAATGGCAGGCGCTGCTCGACGCATGGCGGACCGCTGCGGCAGGCCGGACGCGGCTGTTCTTGATCCGTGGTGAAGCGGGCATCGGCAAAACGAGGCTCGCCGAAGAACTCGTCGACTGGTCGGGCGTGAACGGCATCACCTCAGTGATCACGCGATGCTATGCCGGCGAAGGGCGCCTGGCGTATGCGCCGATTGCCGCCTGGCTGAAGAGCGATGCGCTCCGGCCGGCGCTGATGAGGCTGGACCCGTCGTGGGTGACCGACGTCGCCAGACTTCGTCCCGAGTTGCTCGCAACGCGCCCAGAGGTGCCCGCGCCGGACCGCGGCCTCGAGAGCTGGCAGCGGCTGCGCTTCTTCGAGGCGCTGTCACAGGCGTTCCGGTCGGCGGCTCCGCTCGTCCTCGTCGTGGACGACCTGCAATGGGCCGACGGCGACACCATCGACTGGATTCAGTATTTTGTGCGTTCGGCATCCGACACGCGCTGCCTCGTGGTCGGCACGGTACGCGCGGAAGAGGAGCAGGATAATCTGCCGCTCGGACGGCTGCTCGCCCACCTCGAGCGCGACAATCTCCTGACGACGATCACCCTCGGCCCGCTCGACCGAACGGCCACTCTACATCTGGCGGCCGAAGTCGCCGAGCATCCGCTGGACGAGACGACTCAGGCGCGCACCTTCCAGGAAACTGAAGGTCACCCCCTGTTCATTGTCGAACGTGGACGGATGGAGCTGGCAACGCAGCCTGACCCCTCCGGTGGCACCGCGCTGCCGCAGGTGCAGGCGGTCGTCGCCGCGCGATTAGCGCTGCTCTCAGAGGACGCACGCGCGGTCGCTGAGGTCGCGGCTGCCGTGGGCCGGGACTTTCAGTTCGACATTCTCGCCAGGGCCAGCGACCTCGAGGAAGACACGCTCGTGCGCGCGCTCGACGAGCTGTGGCGGCGGCATATCGTCCGTGTTCAGGCTGACGAGCGATGGGACTTCAGCCACGACCGCATCCGCGAGATCACGTACAGCGGAATCGCCCCGGCACGTCGGCGCCTCATCCACCGGCGAATCGCGCAGGGGATGGAGCTTTTGTTCGCCAATCGGCTGGACGATGTGAGCGCGTCGATCGCCGTGCACCTCGATCGTGGGGGTCAGCCGGCGCGTGCGGTGCCATTTCTCGAACGGGCCGCCGCAGTCGCCACGCGCGTGTCAGCGAATGAGGAGGCGATCCGCTGTTTGACGCACGCGCTGTCGCTCGTCCAGATGCTGCCGGCTGGACGCGATCGCGACGAGCAGGAGCTGGCGCTGCGCTCGAGCCTGTCGATTGCGCTGAACTCCGGGCGCGGCTATGCGGCGCCGGAAGTCGAGCAGAACCTGGCTCGCGTGTTCACGCTGTCGCTCGCCGACGGACGTGGACAGGTGCCCGTGCGCTGGCTGTGGGTGACTTTCACGCTCCGCTTCATGCTCGGCGATTTGAAGGGTACGCGCGAGGCATCTGAGCAGGCACTCGCGTACAGTCTCTCGGATCGGTCGTGCCGCTGCGAAGCGCATCACGCGATGGGCGGCACCTTGTTGAGCCTTGGCGAGCTTGACGCCTCGAGACATCACTTCGCAGCGGCTTTGGCGGCATATGACGAAGCGCATCCGCAGCGCTCGGCGCTCGGTTCAGACCTCGGCGTCTTCGCGCATGCCTGGTCTGCGCACACGCTCTGGCTGCTCGGCGATGAGAGCGCGGCAGTGGCGCGTGCCGAGCAAGGCGTCGCGCTTGCGCGGCGGCTGGATCACAAGTACAGCGAGACTCTCGCGCTCGCCTACGCCGCACTCCTCCACCAGATGCGCCTTGACACCGAACGTGTGCTCGCGTGCGCGGAGGCGGTCGTGGCGCTCTGCGAGCGGTACGGATTCGCCTACTACGGGGACTGGGCCAACGCCCTCATCGGGTGGGCACGCGGGCAGGAGCGACCCGCCGAAGGCGTCGAGATCATCGAGTCGGCTCTCGAGCGGCTCGACCGAAACCGCGCGCAGGCGCGACGGCCGTACTACCTGTCGTTGCTCGCCGAGACGTACAGGCGGTGTGGGAATCGCGATCGTGCGGCATCGACTCTGGATGCGGCGATCACCATGGCGCTCGAGCGGGACGACGTGTGGTGGCTTCCGGCGCTGTATCTCCAGAAGAGCGAACTCGAGCCCGCGCCGAAGCGCGAAGCGACGCTTCGGCGCGGGCTCGTGCTGGCGCGCACGCAAAACAGTCGGGCCCTGGAACAGCGGATTCTCGGTTCGACGATTGCCCACTCGATTTGAGAAATCGTGGGTCTCGCGGAGTCCCCGAGAATCGCCTTACGGGGGAACGTTTTCGCGAACGCTTTGGGAACGCCCGGGCTCATAGGCTCTTCGCTCAGGAGGAAGCTTATGAGCATCACACGTTGTCTGACCGTCTTCATCGCGTCCCTCGCCCTCACCCTGACGTTTAGGTCGGGACCCGTCGTCGCTCAGTCCACCCACGTCCTGGTACCCGCAGACAAAGTGCAGTGGGGGCCCGCTCCGCCCGTCCTGCCGGCCGGTGCCCACATCGCCGTCCTCGAAGGCAATCCCTCGGAGAAAGGCCCGGTGACGCTGCGGCTTCGATTTCCCGCCAACTACAACATCCCGCCGCACTGGCACAGCATGAGCGAGCGGCTCACGGTGATCTCCGGGGCGCTCCACGTCGGAATGGGCGACAAGCTGGACCGTCCGGCCAGCCAGACGCTCGAGCCGGGCGGGTTCGTCTCGCTCCCGGCGAACATGCATCACTTCGCCTGGACGGCTACGGCGACCGTCGTGCAGATCAGTCTGGAAGGGCCGTTCGACATCTTCTATGTCAATCCTGCCGACGACCCGCAGGGGTCGCTGACCAAGCGATAGCCGTTCGAGGTTCGGCCGCGCGCACGGTTGCACGTCGATGGCGGCGTCTGGGGGGAGTGTGGACCATGCCACCGTCCCCCCGGTCTCGCTGTACTCATCCGTTCTATCTGGTTGATGTAAGAAGCCCAGGTGCTACACTGTCCCAGCATTTCACAGGGCACGACCCGCTGGGCAGGCGGACCAGGCGCGAGTTTCGGACTCCTGGTCAAGAGGACGGTTTTCGAGGAACCTCCTGGCGCGGGGAACGTATAACGTAAGGAACCGAGCGAGCCCATGTAGCGACGCGAGCCTCGTGGCGGTGGTGGCCCCCGAATCAATAAAAAGGAGGATCCCATGAGCTCTCGATCGATCACTTTCGGTGTCCTCACTGTCCTGCTACTGGCAGGTTCGGCGTGGGCGCACCACAACATGTCGGCCTACTTCGACTTCAACAATCGAGTGACGGTCACCGGCACGCTCAGCAAGATCGACTGGAGAAATCCCCACATCGAGCTGATCGTGGACACCAAAGAGGGTGAACAGGTTCTGGCCTGGCGCCTTGAAGGCCCCGCCCCCGGCTTCTTCCGCGATCGCGATATCAGCAAAGAGGACATCGAGGGTGCCTTCGGCAAGATGGTGACCGCTGAAGCCAGCCGCGCCCGCGACGGCTCTGCCTGGGGACTTCTGCGGACCATGACGCTCCCGAGCGGCAAGCTCGTTTCGGCGTGTCCGCAAAACTGCTAGCGCGTTCGCAAGCCGGGCCGGTTTTGCAAGGAGATCTCTTATGAAGGCTCACTATAGGACCGCGGCCATCACGGTCTCGACGGCGGTGGCCGTCGTATTCCTGCTGGCGCCGCTTCTCGGACAAGGCCAGTCCGCAGAGGAAAAAGCCAAGGCGCGAGCCGCTGCCCGGGCCAGAGGGATTGCCCAGGCACGTGAATACAACACCCAGATTCTGCACCTGTACGACCGTCAGGGAAAGATCGTCGCGACGGTCAACGAGCGCGACTTCTACAACCAGCCGGTGATTTCGCCCGACAAGACACGCATCGCGGTCGTCAAGAACGACCCGGAAACAGAAACAGCGGACGCCTGGGTGATTGATATCGCCACGGGCAAAGCCACACGTATCACGACCAGCCAGCGTCGCGAGTTGACGCGGGCGCCGGTCTGGTCACCGGACGGCAAGGAGCTGGCCTACGTTTCCCTGCGTGCCGGCTCCGAAGCGCTGTATCGGAAAGCTGCGAACGGCGAGGGGCCGGAGGAGCTCTTGTACAAGCATTCCGGCTTCGGGATGAACCTCATGGGATGGTCGCTGGACGGGCGCTACCTGAGTTATTTCACCGCCGACCTTTCAGGAGGAATCCTGTCACTGCTGCCGCTCGAGGGCACGGGGGACCGCAAACCGATCGAGGCGTTCCGCAGTACGTCGACGGTGCAGGGAGCGCGCCTTTCTCCCGACAGCCGACTTCTCTCGTACATGTCGAACCAGTCCGGCAGGCCGGAAATGTATGTCCGGCCGGTTGATACTTCGGGCAACGAAGCCGCAAGTGGTGGCCCCTGGCAAATATCCACCGAAGGAGGCCTGGGCATGGGCTTCTGGCGGCAGGACGGCAAGGAGTTCTACTACCTGGCTGCCGATCGGGGATTCATGGCGGTCGACGTGAGCACCTCTCCGAACGTCGCATTCGGCAAACCGCGGCTCCTGTTCCGCGTACCTCAGGCCCTCAATGTGGCCGTTGGGACTGTAAGCGTCAGCCGCGACGGGGAGCGATTCGTGGTGGCCGCGCCCGCTCAACCGAGGCTCCAGCAGATCACCGTGTTCGACCGCCAGGGAAAGGTCCTCAGCAAGGTCGGCGAGCCTGGCAACTACGGCCAGGTCAACCTCTCGCCCGACGGATCGCGCGTCGTCATCATGCGCAACGATCCCAGGACGAATCAGAACGATATCTGGTCGTACGAGGTCTCCTCAGGCAAGGGGTATCCGGTGACGAACGATAACGAGCAGCAGAATGCCCCCATCTGGTCGCCTGACGGCAAGCAGGTCGCCTATGTGTCCACGACGCAAAAAGGCATGCCCTCCATTTACCGGAAGGCCTGGGACGGCAGCGGGAACGCGGAACAGGTCTTCACTTATACGCCCGGCGCCGGCGTGGTTCTCACCGACTGGTCTCCGGACGGGAAGTTCATGGCCTTCTGGACCCAGGTGCTCGTGATCGTGCCTTTGGAAGGGAGCCAGAGTGCCGCGGAGCGCAAAGGCATCGAGTGGCTGCGCGAGGAATACAACGTGCTCCACGGCCGCTTCTCTCCCGATATGCGCCACATCGCGTACATCACGGACCAGGAAGAGAACGGCAAACTTCAGCTGTACGTTCGCCCCTTCGATGCCTCCAAGCCCGAGACTCCGCCGCCGGGGACCATCGTGCCTGTGTCCGCGGACGCGGCGGGCATGATCGGGTGGAAGGCAGACGGCCGGGAGATGTACTTCCTCCAGCCCGATCCCACGAACGCCGACGTCCACGTCATGGCCGTGGACGTCACCACGACGCCGGCGTTTCAGGTGGGAACTCCCAGGCTCCTGTTCAAGCTCACGGGGCCGGTACCCGGGAACAGCCTCCAGTTCAAGAGCGTGAGCAGCGACGGCCAGCGTTTCGCGTTCGCCGTCAACGTTCCCGCTCCCGCGCGTTGAGCTCAACGGGCGGGTCCTTCCGGACCCGCCCGGACGTCAGGCCGCGGGCGTGAGGCCATGGCGGCGCATGATCTCGCCCATCTTGACCCGGTCCGGCGGCCCACCGGCCGCCGCCTTGATGACCTCGGCAGCCTCTCGGAAATATTGCGGACCAATGGCGGCTGGCGTGATAGCGCAGAGTGCCTTCGCGTCCTGGGCGCCGTTGTTGTCGAACCGGTGAACCGCACCGCGTGGGATGCAGAGCGCCTGCCCCGGTCCAACCGCGATTGGTTTTCCGTCGACGGTCCATGTCAGCACGCCCTCGACGCCGTAGATGGTTTCCTCGTAATGATCGTGGCTGTGCGCCGGAGCCGCCAGGCGTTGCGCGGCGGGGACGGTGAGCTCGAAGAGGGCAACGCTGCCACCCGCGTCTGCTCCCGTGATCAAGAAGCGCACGACGAGTGGCCCGAGATGGATGGTCTCATCAGAGGGATTGACGTGGACGTCGGCGGTCATCGGTGCCATGGTGGCCTCCATGTGGTAAATTACGTTTACTCGTGAGACGGTAAACTAAATTTACTACAATGTCAAGACCCTCATCATCGCGTCCCCTGCCGGCCGCTCCGGAGATGCTGATCGGGGCCCTCCTGAGGGTTCCGGCTCAGGCCATTCACCGTCGGATCATCAACGAGCTCAACGCCGCCGGCTTCGACGATCTCCGGGTGCCGCATATGGCGGTGCTGCAGTTTCCGGGACCGGATGGGGTTCGCCCCGGCGTCCTCGCCGAGCGCGCCGGCATGAGCAAACAGGCCATGAACCAGCTTCTTCGGAGCCTCGAAGGCCTCGGTTATATCGCGCGATCGGACTCGAAGGACGACGGGCGGACCCGTGTTGTGCGCTTCACCACTCGGGGACGTCAGGCGTACTCAAAAATCGCCGACATACTCCGCGACATCGAGCGCGAATGGACGGCCGAACTCGGGCCTAAGCGGTTCGCGGAACTCAAGGCGCTGCTTGTCCGCGTTTGGGAGAGCCCGTTGCCCTGGTAGAACGGGATCATCTCGAACGCGCGTCGCGGGTTATCGACTCGTGGCGGCGCGATAGGCAAGAAGGGATACCATCACGCACGCGACGCGGCAGCTGCGTGTCATAGGGCCTCCGCAAAGTTCGCCACGACTATACTGCAGCTGAGGGCTCGAGCGTTCTGTCGTACGCAACGCTCGGAGACCCGCCGCGCAAAGTGGACTGAGAGGCGCGCGATGCAATACTCTGAAATCGTGCAACCCGCACGCGTATGATTCCACCGCCCATCATCCGTTTTCTCGAGGAGCGCGCGAATGCCGGCTTCGCGGGTACCCGCGACGCGAACCTCGTGCCCCGCGGACATCGTGTGTCCGCCTGGCGGGTCGGCCCCGGCGGCCGCACGTTCACAGCCTTGCTGCCGGACGCTTCGGCGCCGCACGTTCTCGAGGCGCTGCTCGACAACGGCCGCCTCGCGGTCACGCTGGAAGAGGTGGGCACACACGAGACGTATCAGATCAAGGGCCGCTATGTGAGCCATCGGCCGGTGCAGCCGCCCGACATCGACCTCGCCATCCGGGCGCGCGAGCGATTTGTGAAGAGCCTCCGTTCCCTGTATCCGCAGGCGGAAGCCGCCGAGCGGCTAGGAGCCTCGATCCCCGCGCCTGGCCTCGCGGTCGAAATCGAGGTCGACGAGGTGTTCCTCCAGACGCCAGGCCCTGGCGCGGGCACCAGGCTCGCGCCGCCGCCGGAGGCCGGGGGGAGCACGGCATGACGCTGACGCGCCTGCCCCGCGAGATCCGCGCGGCACTCGACAACGGGGTCCCGGCGTTGATGGTCACCTGCTCGGCGGATGGCACCCCGAACGCGACGGTCATCTCGCAGGCCTATTTCGTGGACGATACGCACGTCGCGCTGTCCTTCCAGTTCTTCAGCAAGACCATCCGGAACGTGCGCGAGAACCCGCGCGCGTGGGTCGGGGTGACCGACTACGACGGCCAGGTGGACTGGGCGCTGGATCTCGAGTTCGAGCGGTCGGAGACCGAAGGCCCGATCTTCGACGCCATGGACATGCAGATCGAAGCGATCGCCTCGGCGACCGGCATGTCCGGCATCTTCAAGCTCAGGGCCGCCGACATCTATCGCGTGCTTTCCGTGTCCACGCAGCCGTACCAGCCGTGAGCGAAAGACCCGGGACCCCCGACACGATCCACGTCCTGCGGCGCGTCGCCGCCGAGATCAACGCGACGCTGGAACTGGAAGAGATCTACGACATCGCTCTGCGAACCCTGGACGACCTGTTCGAGTTCCACCATGCCGTCATTCTGCTCGTCGAGCCAGGCAGCGACACGCTGCGCGTCGTCGCCAGCCGCGGTTATGAGAACCAGGCGATCGGCGGCCGCGTCCGCATCGGCACGGGCGCCGTCGGCCTGGTCGCGCAGAAACGGCGGATCCTGCAGCTCTCGAACCTGGGGCAGCAGCGCGCGTACGCGTCGGCGCAACGGAGACAGATGATGAAGGCCGGCCGCGGCGGTGAAATCGGGGAGACGGTGCCGGTGCCCGGCCTCCCGAACGTGGAGAGCCAGATCGCGATTCCGCTCCTCATTCGCGACGAGCTCGTCGGTGTGTTCTCGATCGAGAGCCCTCTGCCACACGCCTTCGACGAGCACGATCGCAGCCTGGTCACGATCGTCGCCAACCAGGTCGCGAGCGCGATCCGCAACGCGCAGCTGTACGACGACCGCCGGCGCGCCGCCGACGCACTTCAGGCGGCGAACGCGTCGCTCGAAACGCGCGTCGCCGAACGGACCGCGGCGCTCGAGCGCGAGCTGCGCGTCGCCGAGGATCTCCTGAACCATGCGCGCAGCCGCGTCGACGGGCCGCTCATCGGCGACAGCGCCGCGGTCCGGACGCTGCGAGAGGCCGTCGCCCGGGAGGCGGCGCGCACCGAACCGCTGCTGCTGACTGGTCCTCCCGGAGTGGGCAAGGAAGCGGTTGCCCGCGCGCTGCACGACAGCTCGGGCCGCAAGGGGGCCTTCATTTTCGTCAGCTGTCCGGAATTCCTGACGCAGAACAGGAACACGCCACGCGGCCGGAGCTCGCCCGCACGACCGACCGACGGATCGCTGGCGGGCAAGATCGAGCTCGCCTCTGGCGGGACCCTCTTTCTCGAGGCGGTCCACGAGCTGCCGCCCGACCAGCAGCGTGAGCTCGAGGAGATTCTGCAGCGGCAGGAACACCAACCGGCCAGCACTGACGGTACCGCGGACCACACGCGCCTGATCGGGTCAACGACCCGGGAGAGTCAACTCGAGGACCCCTTCGTCCGCCTTCTCGCACGGCACGAGATCGCCGTTCCCGCGCTCAAGGATAGGCGAGAGGACATCCCGGCGCTCGTCGAGCACTTCGTGCGACGGCACGCGCGGCAGCTCGGCAAGCCGATCGAGGGCGTGTCGCCCGAGTCCATGCGGCGGCTCGAAACGTACGCCTGGCCCGGCAACATCCGGGAGCTGCACACCGTCCTGGAGCGCGCCATCTTGGTGTCGAGGAGCTCACCAGTGCTCGAGATCAACGAAGAGCTGCTCGACAACAAGCCGGCCGTCGGCAGCTACCGGTTGATTTCCCCGTTGGGCTCTGGGGGCATGGGCGAAGTCTGGCTCGCCAGGCACAGGCTCCTTGCCCGGCCGGCCGCAGTGAAACTGATTCGGCAGGAAACGCGGGGAAGCGCGGCCCGGGAACAGTTCGTCCGCCGTTTTCTGCGCGAAGCGCACGTGACGGCCGGCCTGCAATCGCCGCACACCGTCCAGCTCTACGACTTCGGCGTGAGCGACAGCGGCGACTTCTTCTACGTCATGGAGCTGCTCCAGGGTCTCGATCTCCAACGGATCGTGAAGAGCTTCGGCCCGCAGCCCGCGGAGCGGGTGATCATGTTCCTTCGCCAGACATGCCGGTCGCTTGCCGAGGCGCACGAGCACGGGCTGGTCCACCGCGACATCAAGCCCGCAAACCTGTTCGTAGCCCGGCTCGGATCCGAATACGACTACCTGAAGGTCCTCGACTTCGGCATCGTGAAGGAGCAGCCCTGCGAGGACCTGACAGGGCTCTCCGTGCAGGACATCCTGCAGGGCACTCCAGCGTTCATGGCGCCTGAAGTGGCGTTGGGAGAGGGCCACATCGACGGCCGGACCGATCTCTATTCGCTGGCGTGCGCCGGTTACTGGGCGCTCACGGGACAACCGGTATTCGAGGCGAACACCCCGGTGCAGATGCTCCTGCACCACGCCCAGACGCCGCCGGCACCACCCTCCAGGGTTTCGGAGCTGCCGATTCCGAAAGCCCTGGAAGCGGTGCTGATGCAGTGCCTCGAGAAGGATTCGGCCAGGCGGCCGTCATCGGCGCTCGAGCTCGAATCGCAGCTCGCCAACGTGCGTTGCCAGGACCCGTGGACTAGGGCGAGAGCCCAGGCGTGGTGGGAAACGCACGCGCCGGACATCGTCGCCCCACGCACGACGTCGTGACGTGCGCGGGGGAAGATCCAGGTGTGACGCGAGGTCAGGCCAGCGCGTTTTCCACAAGGACCTTGGACCCTGGTGGCGGTGCAGGCCGAAGCGGCCGTGCCCACCATCAACGTCATCGTGAACTGGGCACAATGCGGTGGCCGCCGGACCGGAGCGCTGAAGACAAGTGCGCGTTCTCGGGTGCTGGATAAGCCCTCCCTTTACGGCAGTTCTGTCCTACAATCCCTCAGAGGAGGGAGCGTGAGGATGAGGGCCTTACTTGTGAGGGTAGCCATGCTTGCGCTGGTCTCAGCCGTAGTCCCGCTTTCCGCGCACCACGCGTGGCCAGTGAGCTATGCCCAGCTCGTCACCGTGAACGGCACGGTGACGGAATTCGCCTGGGGAAACCCGCACCCGATGATTACCATCGACGTTCGCACCAGTGACGGCAAGACAGAGAAGTGGTCGATCGGCGGGCCCGCGACCAATCGCATGGAGGCCAACGGCTGGAACAGGACGACGGTCAAGCCCGGCGACGTGATTACGGGTATCGGCTATCAGTTCTCCGACGGGCAGAAGATCATCAGGCTCGAGCACGTGGTGCTCCCCGACGGCAAGAAGATACGCGTCTACGCCCGCTAGGTTGTGCCGTCGGCCGGCATCGCGCCTAACGTTTTCGAGGATTCTCCACCTGGCCACCGTGCCGCCGGTCCGATCGATGAACGCCCACGTCTTGTCGTCACCGTGAAATATCACCCCAGCGTGGGTGTTACCTCCCGCGCGATCGCCCAGATGAACCCGACGAGCTCGCGCACAATGGCGGTCGCGACCTTCGGTTTGGCCTTCCCGCGCGCGACGAGCCGACAGAACCGTCACGTTAATCGGAGTTGGGCCTTCCAGGCGATGTCACAACACAGCCTTTGGTAACGCTTCCTGCCGATACGCATGCTGACGGCCAATACGGAGAATCCCCTGATAGGCTCATGCCGCTTCCGCGAGAATTTCTCTTGGGTCGTCGACAGTGCTTCGCAGGGTCAGCAGGTAGCGGCTGGCGAAATCAGTGACGGTCAGTGGATAGCAGTAGCGCCGATCGCCGAGCATGAACTCGCCCTTGCCGACTATGGCCGCATCATTGGTGACAGCCGCGTTGATGCGGCGGAGGGCTTCAGACCCGAGGTCGAGAAGAGAGCCAGTCCGCGATACGTCGCAATCGGTCCACTAGGACACCCTCGCGTTTCCCGAGCGCACAGGCGAGCGCGCAATTAGAGCTGATTGACGCTTCGGAGAAACTGCGCCATCCTTCCCGCCGGGTTCTCGGGCTCAGCTCGTTCCAATACACTGCGTGCGCTGTCGGAGTCGCGATTGCTACCTCTGCCCACCGCTCGATGCCCTCTCGGCCGCGGTTCCGCCTGTCGCCTTCCGCGCCTGGTAACGCTCGATCGCCGCGCGCGCGTTGAACAGCATGCGCTCGCGACCAAGCCGCGCGTCGAGGCCGGTGTTTCGTACCGTTGCAAGCACGCCGGGATTCAATGCAGCCAGCCACACCTCGACGCCGCTCTCGGTCATGCGCCGCTCGCCTTCGATCAGCATCTGCAGGGCCGAGTACTCGATGTCGGATACGCGGCTCATGTCCAGCACCAACACGCGCGGCTGATACTTCGCGACCAGAGACTGGATCTGCTGCCCCACCGCCTGCGCATTGACGAAGAACAGCCGCCCTTCCGGGCGCAGGATCAGCAAGCCTTCGAAGGTCTCGTCGTCGCCGTGCTCGGGCGAAAGCGGTCGAAGCACGTCCTCGCCACGCTTGCGGCCGATGACGTACACGCGCGGGTACGCGGACTGGCTGGCCAGGCCGATCATCGACACGATGATCGCCACCACGATGCCCCTCAGGGTGCCCAGCAGCAGGACGCCCATGCAGGCGACCAGGGCCCAGCGGAATTCCATCGTGCGCACGCTTCGGATGGCACGGAACTCCGACGGCTTGATCAACCCGACCGAGTAGACGATGACCACCGCGGCCAGCGTCGCATTGGGCATCAGGCCAAGGATCGGAGCCAGGAACAGCATGGTGGCGAGCGCGGCGCCCGCGGTCACCAGCGAGGCCAGCTGCGACTGCCCGCCGGCGGCGCGCACGACCGCCGTCTGCGAAGTTCCTCCGCCGGCCGGCATGGTGCCGAACAGCGCGCCGCCAAGGTTCGCCGCGCCGGTGGCGAGCAATTCCCGGTTTGCGTTGACCGGAGGATCGTCAGCGCGCGCAAAAGCGCGCCCGGCCGCGATCGACTCGGTGAAGCTCATCAAGGCGATTCCGAGTGCACCCGGCAGCAGCCGTGCGGCCAGCGCAGGATCGGGCAGTGTCAGCGACGGGAAGCCCCGCGGGATCAGCCCGACGATCGAGACGCCCATCTTCTCCAGCCCGAGGAACCACGCCGCGGCGATGCCGCCCGCCACCGCGACCAGCGGGGCCGGCGAGTCCGGCCACAGCCGTTCCATCGCGATCAGCACCGCGAAGGTCGCGAGGGCGACCATCAGCGTGATCGTCGAGGTTTCGGGGATGTGGTTGACGACGCTGACGGCATCGAAGAAGAAGCCCTGCTTGGTAATGTGGAGGCCCAGCAGCTTGGGCACCTGGTCGAGCACGATCACCAACCCGATGCCGGCCTTGAATCCGGTAAGCACCGGCGTCGATATGAAGTTGGCGACGAAGCCGAGTTTCAATAGCCACGCCACGACCAGCGCGGCGCCGACCAGCAAGATTAGCGTCGCCGTGGCCGTCACAAGGCGCGCCGGATCGCCGTCCGGAACCGCCAGTCCCAGCTGCGTGCCTGCGAGGATCGCGATGGTGGTAGTCGAACTGACGCTGAGCACGCGTGAGGTGCCGAGCAGCGCGTAGATCGCCATCGGGATGAAAGCGGTATACAAGCCAACCGCAACCGGTAAGCCGGCCACCGACGCATAAGCCATCGCCTTGGGAAGGACGACCGCGGCGGCGGTCAGCCCGGCCACCAGGTCGAAGCGGAAGGTCGGCCCCTTCGGCGCGCTCGCCTGGGCAGGAATCGGAGTTGGGGACATCGCGTTTGCTCCAGGTGGCGTGACCGTGTCGCGGACCGCCAGCGCCAGTTAGTTTAGAACGCAACCCGCGACTTGCCCGACAAGAGTTGCAGGGTTGACCAGCGGCCGCACACACAGGACCCGTCGGTAGCCTTGTGACTAGCGGAGCGCGGCCCGCGAGGTTTCCTTAAGATTAGTGCAGGCCCGCGGGGGACTGTCGTCGGCGTCCGCATCCGTCATGCCGAAGATTTGCCGGTGTACGGCCCCGGACGACCGGCGCTGTTGAGCGTGCATCAACAGCAGCGGAGGGGCCGAGTTGACAGTCCACATGATCGCTTGTCGTCGTCGCGTTTCGATTGAAGGGTCACGCCGCCGCGACGACGCGCACAGCCTCGCGTCCATGGGTGACGAATCCCGTTGGGGACGTGCCCCTAACGCGTGACCCGCCAGTAACCGCCCGTAGGGATTGGGTGCAGGGTGCACCCGGAACCTTAGGCACGGTGCACCCTGAACACGATTGACTATTACTCGTCGTGCGCCCCGTGATCCTCGAGCTGGCCGCGAACCTCGCCCCCCGGGAAGTCGCCGGGCCCGGTGTTGGTCGCCCCAACGCCGTCGTTCGTGTGGATGTTCACGTACGCGTTGCCGCTTCGAATCTGACGGAGAGCGTCGGCGAAGTTCGCGACGCCGCCCGGGCAAATCGCGCTCGAGGCAACGGTCCTGACGTTCAGGGCCGCGCCGCTCACAACCGTGCCTTCAGCCACCACGCCGTCGTGGCGGCCGGTCGGACCGGTCAGCGCAGTGGTCGACGTGACGCTCGGGAACAGCCAGATGAAGATCCCGCCGTTCATGCCGCGCGGACCGCAGTGAATGTGCGCCTGAACCACGTTGTCGATGTTCGCGGCGATCAGCTTGTAGTCCAACGACAGCCCGTCCTCGGCAATCTTGAAGATAGCCTCGCCCTGCGCGCGCGAATCCTGGGGCGACGGGGCTGGTGGGACCGGCGTCGGTTCCTCGTCACCGGACAGGTGAACGCTGTAGTTGTGGCGGGTGCCAGCGTGCCGGGCAGGATCTACGACACGCGGGGCGGGAGCTACGACAAGGGGTA
This sequence comes from Vicinamibacterales bacterium, assembly GCA_035537875.1. GTDB lineage: Bacteria > Acidobacteriota > Vicinamibacteria > Vicinamibacterales > CAVVIG01 > DATLLJ01. Next base: position 17,939 of record DATLLJ010000049.1, read on the forward strand.
GCGAAATCGACTCCGGCTGTACCGGCGTTCGCACCGAATCAGACGAACACCCCGCCGCAACTGCCACCGCCAAGGCAAACAAGACCAATCTAGGCATGCTGCACCTCTCCCTCCAAGGACTTACGAGTTGTGAATGCGTTTACGGAGAACGTGGCAACTACGAATCCCGGCCGGCCTGACGCCTTTCCAGAAATCGAACCTTTGAAATCCAGCCCGGACGATCGGGAAAGATTCCGGTTCCGTTCGAGCGCGCGGCAGCAAAGTGACTGCCAATGCCGTACTCTGCCGCATGCGCGACAATTCTTCGTGGTCGTGAAATAACATAAGAACGATGACGTCGACGAAGGCGGCCGCGTTGCTCGCGGCAGTCATCGCGGTCGGGGGCCATGCCGGCTATGCGGCACGCCAATCGGCGGTCGAGCATCAGCCGGCGATGGCGAGCTTCGACTGCGCCAAGGCCACCGCTGCCGGCGAGACGCTGGTCTGCGGTGACGCGCAGCTCGCGAGGCTCGACGTTGAGCTCGCTCGTCTGTACCAGCTCGCGCGTGAGGCGCCGCAGCTCGAGGCGGGGCAGAGGAACGAGCTGGAAGCCTCCCAGCGAGTCTGGATCAGAGGTCGCGACGACTGCTGGAAGGCAGACGACCGACGCCAGTGCGTCGCCGATACCTACGTGCTGCGGATCCACGAGCTCCGCCAGAACTACGTGGGCACGAAAACCGCGGACCCCGCGGGCATTTCAACGGGTCCCTTCATCAGCCGCTGCCAAGGCCTCAACGAACTGGTCAGCACCCACTTCGTGAACGTGGAACCCCCGATGGTCTCGCTGCTGTGGCTCGACACCTACGCGCTCGTGCTGACGGCGGGGCCCGGCGCTTCGGGCAGACGATACGCCCGAAAGTACGAGGATGGCGAGTACGTCTATTGGGAGAAGGGCGACGAGGCGTTGTTCCAGGCACCCGGCCGGCGCGACGCGGTCTGCAGGATCACCGAGTCCAATTGACACCACCCTCCTCTCTCCTTGTAACGTTCGTCGCGAATGCCACGTTCAACCACGCGGAGCTCGAACCCTGACGTTCCGGAGTGCTGGTCGCTGTCCGTCCAGCGGAACCCGCGCGATCGGCTCGCCGCGTGCACCGCCGAGAGGCGGCCGGCCACGTAGTCGCCGGGCACCGTGCGCGCCGCGATGTTGAGCCGGTTCCAGCCGTTGATCGAGACGATCGACAGGCTCAGGTGCACCAGCTCGTCCTCCGAGAACTGCTCCCGCACACGCTCCACCCTAGGAGTCTTGACTCCTAGCCAAGCCGTCAGGCAGCAGGCAGTCACACGGAGGCTGTCCCGGGATCCATCCGTCGAAGCTCAACTGTTCACAGAGCGAGCACCAAACGGTCGGCACCGGCCGCGATTCTCTGACGGCTCGGCTGTGTTGTTACACCGCCAATACACGCGTCGCCGATGATACGACTCGCTCGGGCGACGCCGGCACCCGGACCCCGGACGAAGTATGCTCGCGGAGATGAACGACCTAGCCTGCTCGTTGGCGGCGGACTTGCTGCCACGGAGAATGAGCCATGACCGCACCCGTTGACGAATGGGCGAGCCTCATCGACGAATTCGAGAGCATTCGTCGAGACATGCTGCGGCTGGTCGAGGACTCCGGCGATCTCCTGAAGAACGTCCACCCCGAGCAGCGCGAGAGCGCGCGCAACCTGCTGCACTACCTGGCGCTGCGGAGTCGCGACCTGCGTCCGCTGCAGGCTCGTCTCGCAGCCGCTGGGCTGTCGTCGCTCGGCCGTGCCGAGTCACATGTGCTCGCCGCCGTCGACTCCGTGCTCTTCGTCCTGCGTCGACTCGCAGGACGTCCGATTGAGGAGAGCGATCCGCGCGACGATCGCATCGATCTCGCGGAGGGCCAGCGCCTGCTCGACGCCCACACCGAGGCCGCGCTCGGTCCTCGTCCCGCCGGCCGCGGCGTCGCCATCATGGTGACGATGCCGAGCGAGGCCGCCGACGACTACACCCTCGTGATGCAATTGGTGGAGCAGGGCATGGATTGCATGCGCATCAACTGCGCGCATGACAACCCAGAGCGTTGGGCGCGCATGATCGAACATCTCAAACGCGCGGTCGATCGGCATGGCCGCTCCTGCCGAATCTTGATGGATCTGGCAGGCCCGAAGATTCGCACCGGGGCCATCGAGCCCGGGCCGGCCGTCGTCAAGTTCAGACCGCAGCGTGACGCTTACGGCCGCGTCATCGAGCCGGCTCGCGTGTGGTTGTTTCCCGAAGAGCAGCCACGACCTTCACCGACACCCGCCGACGCCTCGCTCCCTGTGCCCGGCGCGTGGCTCCGTGAGCTTGTTCGCGGCGACCGGCTCCACCTGGTGGATGCACGCGACGCCTCACGCGTGCTGCGGGTGGTCGCGGTCGATGCAGAGGGCTGCTGGGCCGAGTCGAAAAAGACCTGCTACATCGAACCCGGGACGTCGCTACGTGTCGAGCGGCCCGGCGACGGAACGGAGGATGCGAGCGAACTGGAGGCAAAGGTCGGACTGTTCCCGCCGGCGGAGGCACGGCTGGAACTGACCACCGGCGACGAGCTCATCGTTACGCGCCCGAGCATGGCAGGACGGAACGCGGTCCGAAACGACCGCGGCCGTGTCCTCACGCCGGCGATGATCGGCTGCACCGCCGAACAGATCTTCGACGACGTGCGGAGCGGCGACCGCGTATGGTTCGACGACGGCCGAATCGGCGGCGTCGTGGAACGATGCGAGCCCGACCGGCTCCACGTCCGGATCACCCGCACCCGGGCGCGTGGAGCCAGATTGGGGCCCGAGAAGGGCATCAATCTCCCGGACACCGTGCTCCACCTGGCCGCGATCACCGACAAGGACCGCGCCGACCTCGCCTTCGGGTGCGGCCGCGCCGACCTGATCGCGCTGTCGTTTGTCAACAGCGTGGACGACGTCCGCGAGTTGCGGGCGCTTCTCGAGCCGATGGAGGAGACGCCGCCCGCGATCGTGCTCAAGATCGAAACACGACGCGGGTTCGACAATCTGCCGGCGATGCTGCTCGAGGCGATGAAGGCGCCGCGCAGCGCGGTCATGATCGCACGCGGCGATCTCGCTGTCGAGTGCGGCTTCGAACGCATGGCGGAAGTCCAGGAAGAAATCCTCTGGCTCTGCGAAGCCGCGCACGTGCCGGTGATCTGGGCGACGCAGGTGCTCGAAACATTGGCCAGGGAGGGAATGCCATCGCGCGCCGAGGTCACTGACGCGGCGATGGCGCATCGTGCGGAATGCGTGATGCTCAACAAAGGCCCGTACGTCGTGCAGGCCGTCAACGTGCTCGACGACATCCTCCGCCGCATGCACGGGCATCAGGCGAAGAAGCAGTCGATGCTGCGCGAGCTGCGCCTCGTATCAGGTTTCCGGACGGCTCGGGCCAGGCGGCATACGGCGCCGCCCCGGGCGGCGAGCCCCGAGTCGCCTGAGCCCGCAAGGTCCGCCACGAATCACGCACGGGCGGTCGCGGCGAAAGACGATTGAAGACCCGCATCGTCTCGCGCTGTTGGGGGGGAGCGGGCACCTGGCCGCCTCGCGATCGTCCCGGCAGACGAGCGCAAGAACGAAGACACCGAGTTCATCATGCTCAAGGATGGGCGGATCTATTTCGTCGGGCATGCCGAGGAACTGCTGACATCGACAGACCCGTACCTGAAGGCCTATCTGACTGGGTGGTTTCCACCGCTGGTCCCGTGAGGCGAGGCAGCTGACCGCTCTTGCGTGCCCTTGCGTCATGGGTGCCGAAATTCCGGCAGGCCTTCCGGCCGGTAGGTGCATCGCGGATGCCGGCATGTCATGATGTGATGTCGGCTTCTGCGGGAGCGGCCTGCCTCCAAGGTACGGCACTTGCTGTCCTGCCCTTCGCTCAAGACGCCATGATGACGGAGATCCTGAGTGCGATAGCGATCGCCGGCATGCTGCGGGCGCAGGCCTCAAGTCAGCCAGCGCCTCGCCTTGAACTTGTCACGACTCTCCGACAGGATGCGCGGGACCCCCCGGCGGCCCAGGAAGTCGGCCCGGAAAAGGACGCAAGCGGGTTCGTGTGGGACGAGCGGCCCTCGTTCCGGTTCCACGATGACATCCGAATCGACGTTCGGGCGAGGTTCCAGGCGGATGTCCGTCGATCGTACGACGGCGCGGACGTTCGGGCCGGGCTGAGGACGTTCGAGCTACCCCGGCGTCGCGTCGGTATCGAGGGCGAGCTGTTCAACCACATCGAGTTCGAGGTCGAGCGCGAGGTGAACGCCCGCGAGCTCACTGCCGTTGAGCTGGTCGAGGGCCTGAACCAGAAGACCCCATGGAAAGACGTGTACGTCGATCTCGACTACGTCGAGCGAGCGCAGATTCAGGCGGGCAGGTTCAAGATTCCGTTCGGGAGGGACGAGCTGACCGGAATCGCCAGCAACGACTTCGTGTACCGATCGCTCGGCGCCGATTACCTGGCGCCGGGCCGTGACACCGGCGTCATGGCCCACGGCCGCTTCTTCCGCCGCGGCCTGAACTATTGGGGCGGCATCTTCAGACACGACGGCGACAACGCGCGGTCGAAGAGGATTCAGGGCGGCAACCAGACTGTCGCGATTCGCCTTACGGGCACGCCGTTCCGCCCGCTGGGTGCCGCGCTGAGCAATGTCGAGCTCGGAGTGGCCCTCACGGAGGGCGCCGTCTCCGCCGATTCGTTCCGCCCGAATGGTCTTCGTGGTCGGACTGTGGTGACCGAGGACACGGTTCTCAGCAGCGTCTATGTGAGCGGCCGGCGCAGACGCTGGGAAGGCGATCTCGAGTGGCTCTGGGGCCCCGGTTCGGTGCGCGCCGAGTACACCCGCGTGTCCGACGACCGTCTGGGGCAGGGTGTCAACGGGCAGGATCCGTCCGATGCGCGCTATGGGTCATGGTACGCCGCCGTCACTTATCTCCTCACGGGCGAGACGAAGACCCGGCCCGTCAGACCGCGCGCCGAGCTCTTTCGCGGCGGCATCGGCGCCGTCGAGGTCGCCGCGCGGTACGAGCGGATCTGGTATGACAGCGCCGGGGCGGAGGACGTGGCGTCGAGGAATCCGCGCGCCGAGACGATCATGCCGAGCGGAGACCGCGTTCTGACGCTCGGGGTCAACTGGATCCTGAATCGCTGGATCACGCTGCAAGCGAACGCCATCCGGGAACGCGTGGAGGACTTGCAGCGGAGTCCCGTTCCGGATGGCGCGGCGTTCTGGAGCCGTGTTCTGCGGATCCAGTTCGTGCTGTGACCGGAATCCGCTCGATGAGACCGCCGAAGATCCGCGCAATCGTCCTCGCGCTGGCCGCGCTCGCCCCGCCGCTGTCCGCCTGCGATCGAAGCCCGTCCATGACGCAGCCGTCTGACGGGCTGAACCTCGCGGGCATGTGGACCGGGTCCGCGTCGGATTCATCAGGACCGGGCGACATGAGCTGGCAGCTCACGCAAACCGGCGCCTCGTTCTCGGGAACGCTGACGATGACCGATGCGGCCTCCGGATCTCACGGTCGCGGCTCGGTGTCCGGGACGGTGTCCGGCCCGGCGGTACGTTTCACGATGACCGTGCCGGCCGGCGGATTCGACGACCCCTGGACAGCGTGCAGCGCCGACGTGTCCGGCAATGCCCAGGCTACGTCGTCCTCAATCACGGCCGCTTACTCCGGGTCCAATTCGTGCACCGGCACGATCGCGTCTGGACAGCTGACGCTCAACCGACAATGAAACCATTCGCCTTGGCGATCCTCGTAGCGCTGGCCTCGGTGGGGACGCTGGCGGACCAGGCGCGGCCGAGGCTGCTCGGCATCGGACCTTCGTCGGCCGCCTTGTTCGACGACTCGGCGCTCCACGAGATCCGGCTGGTCGTCAACTCGCAGGATTGGGGATCGTTGAAAGAGCACTATCTCGAGAACACCTATTACCCGGCCGACTTCCGCTGGCGGGGCCAGAACGTTCGCGGCGTCGGCATCAGGTCTCGTGGGGGGGTGAGCCGCAGCCCCGTCAAGCCCGGGCTGCGCGTCGATTTCGATCGCTACTCGACCGACCAGACGTTTCTCGGCCTGAAGTCGATCGTCCTGCGGAACAACACGCTGGACGCGTCGAACATGAACGAGCGCCTGAGTATGCTGCTGTTCAGCCGCGTGGGGTTACCGGCCCCGCGTGAAGCGTTCACGACGCTCTACGTCAACAACGAATACGTCGGCCTGTACACGATTGTCGAATCAATCGACAAGAGCTTTCTCAGGCGCGTCCGTGGGGAGGACGAAGGGTACCTGTACGAGTACGTGTGGGAGAAACCGTATTACTTCGAGTACCGAGGGTCGGACCCGAAACTGTACGTGCCCCTGCCGTTCGAGCCGGAGACACACGAGGACGACCCGCGTCCCGAGTTCATCGAGCAGCTGGTCTGGACCATCAACGAAACGAACGATGCCGTCTTCCGCACGGCGATAGCCGAATACCTCGATCTCGCGAAGTTCATACGTCACGTGGCGATCGAGACGTTCATCGAGGAGAACGACGGCTTTCTGGGCTATGCGGGGATGGCGAACTTCTACTTCTATCGGTTCGCCAACATGAAGCTCTTCACGTTCATCCCGTGGGACAAGAGCGAGTCGCTCAAGGACGGGTTCCGGCGCAGCATCTTTCACAACATCACCGACGTGCCCGACTCGCAACAGAACCGGCTCTTGAGGCGGGCTCTGTCGTACCCCGACCTCTACAACCTCTACCTCGACACGCTGCTCGAGTGCGTGCGGTCGATGGGTCCACCGGCGACCGGAGGGCCAGGCTGGATGGAGTCCGAAATCGAGCGCCAGTACCAGCAGATTCGGGATGCGGCACGGGCCGATCCGGCGAAGCCGTTCAGCAACGACCAGTTCGAGAGCGCAGTGGAGTTCCTTCGAGTCTTCGCCCGGTCACGCGGCGATGTCGTCGCCGACGAGGTCGGCAGATCGCGTCCGCAGCGGGTGCTGCGGGCGCCTTACTGGCAGTTGCCGCTTCCGAAGTCGCGAAACGACTGACCGTCGATCGGCACGAACTCCCAATCGTAGGTGGTCGAACGAAGCGTCAACTTGAGCACGCCCCACGTCTGGCTCTCGACTACTTCGCTGTTGGACTGACCGGCGACTGCCGCACGAAGGGGGGCCCCGCCAGTCCCAACCACGAACTGGCGCACGCCATGCGGATCGAACCGGCCATCGGCATCCTGCGGTGCGAACCGCTCGTAGTGATGGTCGTGGCCCGTCAACACCACCTCGGCGCCGGACTCGCTGAGCAGCCGCCACACGTCCGCCATCTGCGGGTTGTTGCCGTGCGCTCCGGAGCTGAAGAGGGGATGGTGCCAGTAGGCGATCGTGCAGGCGCGAGGGGCAACGAGCAGGTCGTTGCGTACCCATTCGTATTGGGGCGAGCCGGAGTGCGCGGGCACGTTGCTGTTGAGCGAGAGAACGTGCCAACCACCCAGATCGAAGCTGTAGTACCCGAGGCCGGACGGGCCGGCGCGCGTGCCGAAATACGCGAAGTACGGCGCGCCGGCGCTCGCGTCCCAGTCGTGATTGCCCGGCGCGGCGTACGTCCGATTGCGATGGCGTCCCCAGGTCGGCTCGTAACAGTTGGCGTACTGCTCCGCCGTTCCACTCGGATAGACGTTGTCGCCCAGGACGAAAACGCTGCTCGCAAACCGGTCGAGTAGTCGAGCAGTCGCCTCGGTCGAATCAGAGCCGCACACCGCGATGTCGCCGGCGCCGACGAACACCGCATCGCCTGCCGAGGAGGGGATGGGCGGCACCGGGGCGGCCGACTGGGCAGGCGGCAACGGCGCGAGAGGATTGTGCGATCCGCTACAGGCGAGCGCAGACAGGGCGACGGCGATTCCAGCGATCGGAAGCAGGAACGTTCGACGTGTCGGGGCGGGAAGTGCAGGATGTGCCAGGGGGAGCTTGCCCTTGAATTGCATCCCTATTCTATGCCTCGACCGAGTTCTGCGCAACACGATTCACGGGGTGGCGTCCCAGCTGCAGCTCGTAGAGCCTGGCATACGTCCCCCGTCTTGCGAGCAGTTCTTCGTGCGTTCCGGTCTCGACGATGACGCCCTCGTCCAGCACGAAGATTCGGTCGGCGCGTCGCGCCGTCGACAGGCGATGGGCGATCGTGATGGACGTCTTCCCCGCCGTCAGACGACGGAGGGCGTCGAAAACACGCTCCTCGGACTCCGGATCGAGCGCGGCCGAGGGCTCGTCGAGGAGCAGGATGGGCGTGTTCCGGATGACCGCGCGGGCGATGGCAATCCGCTGGCGCTGGCCGCCCGAGAGCGTTTCGCCCCGCTCGCCGACGATCGTGTCGTACCCGGCCGGCATCCGCTCGATGAACTCGTGGGCATTCGCGAGCCGGGCCGCGCGGACGATCTCCTCGCGTGTAGCCTCGGGCTTTCCGTACGCGATGTTCTGCCACACCGGTCCACGAAACAGCACGGACTCCTGCAGGACGAGGCTGATCTGGTCGCGCAGCGACTTGAGCGTGTACTCTCGCACGTCACAGCCATCGATGCGCACTGACCCATCGACCGTGTCATAGAAGCGGGGAATCAGCCCGAGCAGCGTTGACTTGCCGCCGCCGGTCGGGCCGACCAGGGCGATCGCCTCTCCGGGGGCGACCTCCATGTTGATGCCCTTGAACACCAGCTGGTCTGGCGAGTAACCGAATATCACGTCGCGAAACTCGATGCGGCCGCGAAATGGCGCCGCGGTGCGCGCGCCTGGCAGATCGCGCACCTGACTGGCCGTATCCATCAGCTCGCCGATCCGCTCAAAGCTCACGATGGCCCTGTACACCGTGTCCGTCACCTTCGACAGATCCTTCATCGGCTTGTACATCTTTCCGAGGTACAGCACGAACACCAGCAGGCTGCCCGAAGTCAGCCGACCGGCGAGCACCAGTCGGACGCCGGTCAGCAGGACCAGGCACGTGCCGACGGCGACGATGATGTCGACGAGCGGGAGGAGCCTGGCCTTTACGCTCCGCGCACGGAGGGCCGCGTCCACGCTCTCGAGGCTTTCTTTGTCAAGACGCAGCTCTTCGTAGTCTTCCCTCCCGAACGCCTTGACAACGCGCATCGACGAGATCGACTCCTGCACCACGGACGCGAGCTCGCTTTCCTTCTTCTTGACCTCCCGCGTCATCGTCTTGATGCGCCGCGTCAGGCGGTAGACGACCGCGAAGAGCACCGGGGCGACCGACAGCGCGACGAGCGTGAACCGCCAGTCGAGGTAGACCATGACGCCCAGCATGCCGACGAGTGTCAGCAGGTCGAACATCATGCCCAGCAGGACCGTCGAGATGAAGGACTGCGCGGCGTCGATGTCGCTGGTGAGCCGCACGACCATGTCGCCCGTCTGCCGTCGCTCGAAGAACGACATCGACAGCCGCTGCACGTGGTGGTAAAGCATGTGCCGCAGGTCGTGCATCACACGCTGGCCAACGGTGGTCGAGAGGTACTTCTCAGTAAAGGTGCTGATCGCGCCGACGGCCGCGATCGCGATCACCGCGACCGCGGAAGCGTTGAGCAGCGCGAGGCGGTCCTCTCCGACGACCGGGATGCCGGCGAGCCACGCGGGCATCGGTTTCGACTCGATGACGTAATCGAAGATCAGCTTGAGCGGAAACGGCTCGAGCAGGGCGGCGGCACTGGCGACGAGCATTGCCACGAATGCAATGGCCAGCAGCCCCCAGTGCGGGCGAACCAGGCGGGCGAACGGCAGGCCTCGCGTGGACATATGGTCCGGCAGGACGAGCCGACTCTAGCGTGCTGTCACTGCCCGTCGTCCCGTTCGGTCCTGAGCCGAGGCCGGCAGCATTCCCTTCACGAAGCCCATCTTAACGCCGTTCCTCCGGCAGCTCCCGATGCCGGTCTGGTTACCCTCGGGTACCGAGGTCCACGACAACGCGACCAGGAGTAGTCCGCCGCTATCTCATGGTACTGGAGAGCCCCCCGGCGGCCGGAAGATAACATGCCTGGACGTAATCGATGACCATCCGATCGGCGTTGAAGCGCCACCCCAGACTCATGATCGAGTGTTTCATGCGCCGAACCCAGCGGCGCGGGAGTCCAGCCGCATCCAATTCAAAAAACAGCGGCACGATCTCGTGCTCCAGCACTTTGTAGAGCGCGACAGCATCGCGTCGCCACTGCACGCGATCGTCCGCGTGGCTGACGTCGTCGCCAATCGCAAAGCCGTTCTCGCCGTCATAGGCTTCTGCCCACCAGCCGTCGAGGATGGACAAGTTCAAACCGCCATTCAGGACGGTCTTCTGCCCGCTCGTGCCGGAGGCTTCAAGGGGCCGCTGCGGAGTATTCAACCACACGTCGACGCCCTGTACCAGGTGACGCGCGATGTTGATGTCGTAGTCTTCGACGAAGACCACGCGTCCGGCAAATCGAGAATCGTGCGACAGCTCGCTAATCTGGCGGATCAGCTGCTTGCCGCCATCGTCACTCGGATGCGCCTTGCCCGCGAACACGAACTGGACTGGCCTTCTCGCGTCACCGCACAGGCGAGCCAGTCGGTCAGTGTCACTCAGGAGTAGGGTGGCGCGCTTATACGTCGCGAATCGGCGTGCAAACCCGATCGTCAATGCAGCCGGGTCAAGAATCGAGTGAGATTTCGTGCGTCGACGGACAAATTCCACGAGACCACGTCGCAGCAGCATGTGCACTTCCCACAACTCTCCATCATCCAGATCGGCCAGACCTTGCCAGGTCTTCTGATCGGCCTGCCGCACGGGCCAGTCAGGCCCGAGGTGTCGGTCATAGAGAAGCCGCATCGCTGGAGCAAGCCAGGACGGAACGTGCACGCCATTTGTGATGTGCCCGATCGGCACATCCTCTTCCGACCGGGTCGGCCAGAGCTTCTGCCACATCCTTCGGCTCACATGACCGTGCAGATTGGACACGCCGTTCCGGTATCGCGAGCCCTTCAGCGCCAGCACCGTCATACAAAACGGCTCGCCCCCGTCGGCAGGGTTGACCCTGGCCAGAGCGGCGAAACGATCTCGGTCGACGCCCAGGCGTGTCCGCAGCCAGCCCAGCTCCCGCTCAATCAGGTCCAGCGCGAATCGGTCATGACCCGCCTCGACCGGCGTGTGCGTCGTGAACGCCACTTGCATCGCCGTTTCTCGAAGGGCTTCATCGAAGTGCAAGCCGTCCTCTTCGACGCGCTCGCGCACGCGCTCGAGGATCGCGAATGCGCTGTGCCCCTCGTTCAAATGGAACACCTGGGGCCGGATCCCGAGCGCCCCCAGTGCCCGCAGGCCCGCGATGCCCAGCAATATTTCCTGGCGCATCCGCGTGACCTCGTCACCTCCGTAAAGGTGAGCCGTCAAGGAGCGCATCGCCGGCGTATTGGGCTCGACATCGGCGTCGAGCAGCACCAACTGTGCCCGCCCGACGTGTGCCATCCACACGGCGGCGTGCAGCGGTCCATCGCCGCTCGGGACTTTGACCACCAGCGTGCTTCCATCGGGATTGGCGGCGTGTTTGAGCGGAAGACCGGCGAGATCCAGAGTGCCGTACTCTTCCTGTTGCCAGCCGGACTCGTTGACACGCTGCCGGAAGTAGCCGTTCGCGTAAAACAGGCCGACCCCGACGGCCGGCACTCCCAAATCCGACAGGCTCTTCAAGAAATCGCCGGCGAGGATTCCAAGGCCGCCCGAGTAGAGCGGCAGCGACTCGTGCAAACCAAACTCGGCAGAGAAGTACGCGATTGGGCTGACGAGCAGCCGTGCGGCATGCTGCCGGCACCAGGTGCGATCGTCCGTCAGGTAGCCCTGGAGGCGCCGGAACTCGAAATTGACTCGACTCTCCAGCGAGTGCGCCTCCACCTGTCGTGTCATTGCCTCGTCGGACAGTTGCCGAAGCACACCGATAGGATTGTGGTTCGTGTCCCTCCACGCGACCGGGTCCAGATCTCGAAAAATCTCAATGACCTCCGGGTGCCACGTCCACCAGAGATCGAGCGCGAGCTGCGTGAGCCGCTCTCGCAGGGCGTGCATAGTCAGGTCCTCTCTTTTGCCCGTCAACCAGCGCTCGCCGGGCTGTTAAGAATGGCAGAAGCGCGCCGGGATGGCGATGCCCCTTTTGAGCGGCTGCTCCCAGGGCTTCCGGTCCTCGCATGTTCAACCGCTGTAGAATGTGGCACGCGCACGCAGTTGAAACGTTCAACCCGTGCTCGGAAGAGGGCATCATGAAGAAAGACGTGGTCTGCGGCGTGCAGGTCGACGAAGATATCGCGACGAACGTGTCCGAGTACTACGGCGAGACGTTCCATTTCTGCTCTCCGGCGTGCAAAGCCAAGTTTGACCGAAGGCCCGAGGCATACTCCAACAGCGACTCCCGAATCCGCGAGCACCTGTCGGCGGTGTTCAGGCCACCGTTCAGCAAATCGAAGCCCGGTTAGCTCGACCCCCGAAGTGAGGTTTCTGAGGGTCGACGGTCTCTCGGACACCGAGCGCCGTGCGAAGCTCGCAGATCTGAGCCGGGGGGAGCTCTAAACTCGTCTCGCGCGATCGAGCACAAAGCCGCACCTACAGCTGGAGATTTCTCGAACGCGACGGGGCACCTACGTGCAGTGCGAGGCGATTTCGCTGACGCGCGGCATCCCGTTCGCGTTGCGATGGCTCGTCGGTCCGTTTGTGACCGGCATCCCTCGCGAATCGCTCGCCTTCACGCCGGAAACGACCCGCAAGACGCTCGAGAGCCGCCGGCGGACTCGTTACCCGGACATCACCACGTTGCAGCGCGCTCTGCGCTGAACGTCGCCCTCACGGCCGTGATGTCCCGACAACGCCCTGTCCAGGCGGCCGCTGCCCGGCCGCCTGGTCTCGGCTACACTGACCCCCGGTGACTCCATGTTTGAAGCTGCCGAAGTTGGACGAAAGCTTTCGAAGCGCGAATACAAGGCCCAGGTCCCGCGATTGCGATCGGAGCTCCTCGACGCGCAGCAGCAGCTCCGTCGGGCGCCCTTCCCCGTGATCGTGCTGTTTGCCGGCGTCGATACCGCCGGCAAAGGCGAGACGGTCAACCTGCTGAACGAGTGGATGGATCCGCGCTGGATCGTGACAAGGGGTTACATGGACCCGTCCAGCGACGAGCGGGAGCGCCCACGATTGTGGCGCTACTGGCGCGATCTCCCGCTTCGAGGCCGCATCGCGCTCTTCCTGAGCGCGTGGTATTCCTCGCCCATTCGCAATCGGGTCGCCGGGCGCATCACGAAAGCGGAGTTCGACCACCTCCTGGATCAGGTCAGCGCGTTCGAGCACGCCCTGGCCGACGACGGTGCAGTGATCCTGAAGTTCTGGATGCATCTCAGCAAGGCCGCGCAGAAAAAGCGGTTGAAGTCGTTCGAGAAGGATCCGCTTCAGCGTTGGCGCGTGACGAGGGCGCAGTGGAAACACTGGCGCATGTTCGGCAAATTCGTCTCCGCCGCCGACCGCGCCATTGGACGCACCAGCACGGACCACGCCCCCTGGTACATCGTCGAGGGCGAGGACGAAGAATATCGGGCCATCGTCGTCGGAACCGAGCTGCGCGACGCGATTCGACGTGGCCTCGAGCGTGCCCGGGCCAACCAGCCGCAGCCTCGCGTCTCAACCAAGAAAGACCAGAATCGCCCGATCAGCGCGATCAAACGGGTCGAGCGCAAGTTCAACGTTCTCGAGAATCTCAACCTGAGCCAGCAGCTGAGTGACAAGCGCTTCAAGACCAGGCTCGCCGAGCAGCAGGGTCGACTCAATGGGCTCCAACGACAAGCGCACCAGCAGGGCGTCTCCACCATCGTCGTGTTCGAGGGGTGGGATGCCTCTGGCAAAGGGGGGGCAATCAGACGTGTGACCGCAGCGCTCGACGCGCGGGACTACGACGTGATTCCCGTTGCCGCGCCAACCGACGAGGAACGCGCCCATCACTATTTGTGGCGCTTCTGGCGTCACCTTTCCCGAGCCGGGCGCATGACGATCTTCGATCGAAGCTGGTACGGTCGCGTGCTCGTCGAGCGTGTCGAGGGGTTGGCGTCGGAAGCGGAGTACATGCGCGCCTACGGTGAGATCAACCACTTCGAGGAGCAGCTCGTGAGTCACGGCATGGTGATCGTGAAATTCTGGATGCACATCAGCAAAAACGAACAGCTCAGACGGTTTCGCGATCGCAGCCGCACGAGCTACAAGAAGTGGAAGATCACCAAGGAGGACTGGAGGAACCGCACCCGGTGGGCGGACTATACGGTCGCGGTCAACGACATGGTGGCCCGCACCAGCACGCGCATCGCCCCCTGGGCGCTCATCCCGGGGAACGACAAGAACTTTGCCAGAGTGAAGGTCCTCACAACCTTGGCCGATCGACTGGCCGAACGGCTGCGGAAATGAATCCTATGGAAGCTGAGACAACACGAGAAACCCTTGGATTTCAGGCGGAGGTCAAACAGCTCCTCCACCTGATGGTGCATTCGCTCTACGGCAACAAAGAGATCTTCCTGCGCGAGCTCGTCTCCAACGCCTCTGACGCCTGCGACAAGCTGCGGTTCGAGGCGATCGGCGACGCCGCCCTCTTCGAGAACGATCACGACCTGAAGATTGGCGTCAGCTTCGACCGATTGGCACGCACCATCACGGTGTCGGACAACGGCATCGGCATGTCGCGCCAGGAGGTGATCGAGCAGATCGGCACGATCGCCAAGTCGGGCACGCGCGAGTTCTTCGAGCAGCTCGCGGCCGACCGTGCCAAGGATGCCAACCTGATCGGCCAGTTCGGCGTCGGCTTCTACTCGGCATTCATCGTCGCGGATCGCGTGACGCTGATCACGCGGCGCGCGGGTCTGGGCGCCGAGCACGGCGTGCGGTGGGAGAGCACCGGCGAGGGAGACTACACCGTCGAAACGACGCACAGGGACGCGCGCGGCACCGAGGTCATCCTGCACCTTCGGCCGGCGGAAGACGACCTGCTGTCGAGTGAGCGGCTGCGCGCGATCCTGCGCAAGTACTCGGACCACATCACCGTCTCCATCCTCATGAAGAAGGAGACGTGGGACGCGGCAGCGAAGAAGCAGGTCCTGACGGACGAAGACGAGCAGGTCAATCAGGCGTCCGCGCTCTGGGCGCGTCCGAAGTCGGAGATCACCGACGAGCAGTTGAACGAGTTCTACAAGCACCTGGCGCACGATTTCGAGCCTCCGCTCGCACACGTGCACGCCAAGGTGGAGGGCCGCCTCGAGTACACCCTGCTGTTCTTCATCCCGCAGCGTGCGCCATTCGACCTCTGGGACCGCGAACGCCGCCACGGCATCAAGCTCTACGTCCGCCGCGTGTTCATCATGGACGACGCCGAGGACTTGATGCCGCCGTACCTGCGCTTCGTCCGTGGCGTCATCGATTCGAGCGATCTGCCGCTCAACGTCTCGCGCGAGATCCTGCAGCAGTCGGGTGACGTGCAGCAGATCAAAGGCGCGGCGACCAAACGCGTGCTGGGCCTGCTCGACGACCTGGCGGCGAACCACCAGGAGAAATACGCGACCTTCTGGACGACCTTCGGCGGCGTCCTCAAGGAGGGCATCGTCGAAGACACGGCCAACCGCGAGCGCATCGCCAGGCTGCTGCGCTTCGCCTCGACGAAGGGCGACACCGAGGCGCAGAGCGTCGCGCTGGCCGATTACGTGTCGCGGATGAAGGAAGGCCAGGATGCGATCTACTACATCACCGCGGACGGCTTCGCGGCGGCGCGCAACAGTCCGCACCTCGAAATCTTCCGCAAGCTCGGTGTGGAGGTGCTCCTGTTGTACGACCGCATCGACGAGTGGGTCGCGTCGACGCTCAACGAATTCGACGGCAAGCCGCTGCAGTCAGCCGCCAAAGGCGATCTCGATGTGAGCCGGTTGAAGGGCGAGGCGCCGACATCGCCGGACGCTGCGGACGAGGACAAGCCGCTGCTCGACCGGATTCAGGCAGCCTTGAAGGATCGCGCCAGCGCCGTACGCACGACCGAGCGGCTGACCGATTCACCCGCCTGTCTGGTCAGCGACGAACATGCGCTGAGCACCAATTTCGAGCGCATCCTCAAGGCCGCCGGACAGAACGTGCCGACCTCGAAGCCGGTGCTCGAGATCAATCCAGGCCATCCGCTCGTCAAGCGGCTGAAGGACGAGACCGACGAGCGCCGGTTCAGCGATTGGAGCCACATCCTGTTCGATCAGGCGACGCTCGCCGAGGGTGGACAGCTCGAGGACCCCGCCAGCTTCGTCAAGCGCCTCAACGAGCTGATGCTGACGCTGGCCGGCGAAGGTCGCTCGCGGATCTGGATGCCGTGACTAATCGAGCTCCCACAAGCTCAGCCGTCCCCGTAACTCCGGTTGAGGCGGGAGCACCTCATGCGATAACGTCACAGCGCACACCGAGCCAGGTTCTCGGGGTGTCAGGAAGGCGGAGGGATTCTATGGCGCTTGACCGTATCGCTTGCGTGTGTGGGGGGATCGTGATCGCGTCTGCCGCCGCAACAGCGCAACAGGGAGGCGTGACAGGACCCGACCCGGCGCCTCAACAGCCAACCAGTCGTGTCATTGAACGCACCTATCCAGCAGGTGGCGTGGCGCCCTGGCGACGCGTGCTCACGCGCAGCGTGTCCGGCGTCAGCGAGGTCGTCAGCGAAGCGGTCGAAACGCCCGGCATGGACGGCAGGCTGGGACCGTATCAAGCGACCGTGACCGAGACCACCCGTCCGGCGATCGATACGACGCGGACGACGCAAGACCTGTTCGCGTTCGGCGCGCAGCGCCAACGACGGTTGTTAGAGAGGACTGAATCGACAGAAGTCGTGTCGGGCGTAGAGACCAGCGCCACCCAGGACACCTTGGCTCCCGACCTCAATGGCCGTCTGGCTTTGAGGTCCCGGCAGGTCGAGTTGACGAGGATGGTCGGAACCAATGCTCGCGACCGGGAATCGACCCTGCTTTTGCCGACAATCAACGAAGCGCTCCGCGAGAGCGAGCGCACGCAGTACACCGAACGCCCGATCAGTCCGTCCGTAATCCGGCAGGACAGCAGCCGGTTGGTTCGAGATGTGAACGGCCGATGGCAATTCACCGAAACGCGAAGTCGGGACGTGCGGGACAGCGGACCCTCGGAACAGGCTGAGGAAGAGACGATTCAGCGTCCGGATGTGAGTGGCAAATTGACGGTCAGTGAAAGGAGCCTCACACGCCGCGTCACAGCAGACGGACGCGAGGACGTGGTGATCGAAACGTATCGCCGAAACTTTGAGGGACTCGTTCGAACCGACAGCGGCTTCGGACTCAGCCAGCGAGTCCGCAGGTCGTCGACGCCAACCGCCGGCGGTGGCCGGGACGTTGTCGAAGAGGTGGAAGCGCGCAATCCCGTCGCCCGCAATGACCCGATGCGAGTGATCAGACGCACCGTGGCCACCGTCCGCCCGATCGGTCCCGGCCGCTGGACCACCGAGCGGCAGGTCTTCGAGCGGGATGTGAATGGCCGGCTGGTGCTCGTCGCCACGGAGACTGAAGAGACTTCCGGGGAGTAATGACGGTCGCGTACGAATCAGGCCCGCGCCCAATCACTTCGTGTCCAGAAAGGTCTGAAGCTCGAACTCCGTGCCCGGCGTGACATACCAGATAGCTATCTCGTAGGTGGTGTCGGCCTGGACCAACGCGCATACCGGCTGTCCCACGACCACCCAGCCGGCACATAATGGAGTCTGATCGTCGTCACGGTACTCGTGAGAGCGTCAGAAATACCGCCGAGTAAGCGCCTGTGAAAGGCATAAACGTCTGCTCCTGCGTGGTCCAGCCCGGGGCCGACGCCCGAAGCGTCATCGGCACGCCTGGAGTGAGATTCTTGAAAAGAAAGCCGCCGCCATAGTCCCAAGCGCCACAGGGTGTCTCCTGGACCTGGTTCTCGCCCTGCCGCTGACCGGAGACCACCTGCACCGTCGCATTCTCGATGCAGCCCCCACTGCCCTCGATCACCATGCCCCACAGCACCGCCGTTGCCGGAGCTGGCGGTCCCGGTGATGGTGTCGGTGCCGGTGCGGGTGCCGGCGACGGCACTGGTGCCGGTGCGGGCGCAGGTTCCGGCGACGGCGCTGGTCCCGGCGACGTTAGCGCTGCCGCAGCCGGACCGGTTACGCTGGTGTCGACCCCGTTGCATCCGACGCAGAGCGCAGCCGTGAGCAGACCGGCGGCGGCGACAGACTGCGAAATGCGGGGGAACGCCGGAGCCATGATGACCCTCCTTCAAGCGCTGCGTCGGGCAAGCTGATGTCGACCTCTGATGACATAAACGGTTGACGGACGAATTCCGCACAGTTCGACGAACAGTTCAGCTCCGCTTTCTCCTCCCCATCGTCGGACGATAGCAACTGTCTTCGAAGTCAAGCGTTCTCGGGTTGACTCATCTGCTGCCACGTCGTGTTGGTCCGCATCATGGCATTCAGGATCATGAGCAGCTTGCCGCATGCAGGCGATGAGCGCAACCTTCTTCGGCTTGCCCGAGCTCGGGAAGGTCCGCCAGCAAGGTGCGGCTCAGGACGGGACCAACGCCGGGGGCGGGGCGGAGCCGATGTTCTTTCGCCCGCCAGACCGGGCTCCGCTGGATGGTGTCATCGAGATCACGATCAACGGCCGTGATGCGGCGCTCCAGCCAGCGGATATGGCGGGGGATCTCTCGACCGATGGGCGCCGCGGCATGCTCCAAGCGATGTCCCTCGGCGGTCAGCATATCGAGGAGTTGACGGCGGCGCGTCATGAGGGCGTCCAGGTGCTGCAGCACCGCATCCGGCAGGGGACGAAGATCTGGGTGCACCCGTTCGGCAAACAGCGCGATGAGCTGAGCATCAAGTCGGTCGGTCTTGGCGAGCTGCCCGGTGGCTGTCGCGACATCGATGACCCGGAACGCGGTTAATGTCACTGGGGCCTACACGTCACACGGATCCATCTTGGCCCGGCCTTGCGGATACGGGGTCGTGCCCCCACGCAACTGTTCGGGCTCACGACGAGACGCCGACGAGCGGAGGAGAGCCCGCCGTCTGGCGCGGTGCGCTGGATAGTCGACGCTGTTGAGACGAGTTCTCAGACCCGATCTCACCATGCTGCGATCTGTGCCGGCACTGTTGCTGACGGCAGGTTCCTGTTAGGATCCGCGCGCAAAGAAAGGAGCCGCGCATGAAAGTCACCTGCGTCATCGTCGGCTTGATTACGTGCCTCGCTTGTCCCGGTCTATCGTCGGCGCAGAGCGCGCGCTACGAGGTAACGAGCATCAAGGCCATCCGCCCGGCGCTCGTCAACACGATCGCGGCGCTGCAGAAGGGCGACCCGGCAGCCGCCCGCGACGCGTTCGAGGCGTACGACTCCGGCTGGAACGGCGTCGAGGTCTACGTCAACGTCCGTCACCCAGATATGTACAAGGAGCTCGAAGGGGGCTTTCAGAACCGAATCACGGCCGGCCTGAATGCGGCGACTCCGGATACGAAGGCGCTGCTGGTAGAGGCGAAGAACATGCTGGAGAGGTTCGACGAGGAAGTCGCCGCTATCGAAAAGGCGCCGCCCCTCAACCGCCTGTTCGACGACGTGGCCCGGTTGAGGATCGTTCGGGCCCATCTGCGCGAGGTGCCGCCCGCTCTGAAGGCGATGAAGATCGACAAGGCGCGCAAATCGTTCGACGCGTTCAACAACAGCTGGGACAGTATCGAGGACCTCGTGAAGGAACGCTCGAGCGATTCCTACGTGGCGATCGAGAGCGGCATGATCCAGATTGAGAAGGCGCTCATGCCGGCCCCGCCCGATGTCGACAGCGTCCTCGGGCTGGTGAGCGGCGTGATGGACAAATACAACGCGATCGTCGCCCAGATCACAAAGGAAGCCCGAAGCGCGAAGTAGTCACGTTCGGCGTCGGATCATCGCTCGCACGAGGGCGCGAGGCGCTCGAGCCAGCGGACCTGCATCTGCCGGTCATCCAGGCGGTCTGTCAGCGCCACCCGTTCGCCGACATGCCCTGCTAGGCCCAGCCGGTTGCCAGCGCCTGTTCCGCGACATGCACGCGGGAACCCAGCACATCACGTCGGCGCCTCCTGTCATCCGCAACGCCGGCCGCGAGCTGGCCGGCCTGGCCGACGGGAAGAAATGGGCCGCCTGATTCAGCATCTTCCTTGTTGAATCCTGACCGTTGGAAGCATAGAGTGCCGCGAAACGACTACGTTCATTTCAGCTGAGCGCAGGGACCGAGGGCGCTACATGGAGGCTCATCATGGTCAAGTGTGTGAAGGCGCTCGTGTTGTTCGTGTCGGTGGCGGTCCTTCCGGCGTCTGCCTACGCGCAAGCGTCGATCGTGGGCACCGCCAGGGACGCATCAGGGGCCATCTTGCCAGGCGTCTCGGTCGAAGCGTCAAGTCCGGCGCTCATCGAGAAGACGCGCTCCGTCGTGACCAATGGCGTCGGTCAGTACGCGATTGAAGACCTGAGGCCGGGGACCTACGTGGTCACGTTTGCGCTGGCCGGATTCGCCACGGTCAAGCGCGAGGGCATCGAGTTGACCGGTGCGTTTGTGGCCACCGTCAACGCCGAGATGAAGGTCGGAGGCGTGTTGGAAACCGTCACGGTCACCGGCGAATCGCCCGTCGTGGACGTGACGAGCACGCGCACCCAGCAGGTGATCACCGGCCAGACGGTCTCTGAGATTCCGTCGTCCCGACAGTATTCCGCCCTGACGCATCTCATCCCGGCGATCAACGTTCAGGGCAATGATTTCACAGGCTCCAACCCTGCGCTCTACAGCGTGTTCCAGATCCACGGCGGGCGCCGGAACGAGGGACAGGTCCTCGTCGACGGCATGAACGGCGGTTACCAGGGCATGGGCGTGTCGGGCTACGTGCCCGAGGTCGCCAACTCGCAGGAAGTGGTGTTTCAGCCTGAGCGGCGGGCTTGGCGAGGCGACCACCGGCGGCCCGCAGATGAACGTCATCGGCAAGCAGGGTGGCAACATATTCGCCGGGAGCTTCTTCCTGAGTGGCACGGGCAGTGGGCTCCAGGGCGATAACCTCACTCCGGAGGTGCAGGCCAAGGGGATTACGGCAACGGGCTCAATCCAGCAGCTATGGGACGTCAATCCTTCGTTCGGCGGCCCCATCATCCGTGACAAGCTGTGGTTCTTCGGCACGTATCGCTATCAGACCAGCAAGCAGAACGTCGCCAGCATGTGGACCAACCTGAACGCCGGCGACGCAACGAAATGGACGTATCTACCTGCCGACGGCAACGGCGACCGGCCGCTAGAACAGGCGGTCAGTCCCGGCACGTGGAAGAACGGGTCGCTGCGGCTGACCTGGCAGGCGACGCCGCGCAACAAGATCAACGCCTGGACGAACGCCCAGTACTCTTGTATCAACTGTACCGGGGGCGGCGACGGCACGGGGCTTGGCTTCGGGGCGTCGGTCAGGGCGCCCGAAGCGCATACGACTGACGAAAACCACCCGAGTTCGCTGACGCAACTGAGCTGGGCCTCTCCGGTGACCTCGCGTCTGCTGCTCGAAGCCAACGTGCAGTTGGGGCCCTATTTCTGGTGGGGGCAGCGTCAGAAGAATGCCTTCGATTCGACGCTGATTCCGGTGCAGGAGAATGGCGGCGCCATTCCGGGCATCAACTACCGTTCGTCCATGTGGACCGGGCACACCGCATATACGAACATCGTGCAAGGGGCCGCCTCGTACAATACCGGGACACACTCGGCGAAGTTCGGCTTCCGCTTCCACCACAACGACGCGAACTACCCGATCAACTTCTACAACAACTCCCAGCTCAAGTACTTCTTCCAGGACGGCGTCCCCACCTCGGTGGACGTGTACGCCGACGCAAACTCGCACCAGCAACAGCAGCAGACCATGTTCGCGTTCTATGCGCAGGATCGCTGGACGACCGGACGTCTGTCGCTGCAGGGCGGACTCCGCTTCGAGCACCTCGGCGATTACTTCCCTGAGCAGCAGATGGGGCCGAACCTCTTCCTGCCCACCGCCTTGGTGTTCCCAGCCCAGGACGGTCCGCTCAACCAGAAGGACCTCCAGCCGAGGTTCGGCGCGTCCTACGACGTGTTCGGCAACGGGAAGACGGCGGTGAAGGTCTTCCTGGGCCGGTACGTGACGACGTTCAACACCGTCGACGAGTGGGTGAACTACAGCCCGGCCGGGCTCGGGCATTTTGTCAGCACGGACATGAATAGAGGCTGGATCGACGGGAATGGCGACAAGATAGTCGACTGCAACTTGCTGAACGCGGCCGCCAACGGCGAGTGCGGCCCGGGAAATGCGTTCTTCGCGAAGCAAGTCTCCCCGCTGACGGTCGACCCGGCAACCACTGATGGATGGAACACACGGGAGTTCAGCTGGGACCTGTCGGCGGGCGTGACGCAGCAACTCGCGCCGAGAGTATCGGTCGAAGTCAACTACATCCGGCGGAGCTGGGGAAACCTGCTGGCGACGATCAACCGCGCCTGGACACCGGCCGACTTCGATTCGTTCGTGTACAACGTGCCGGCGGATTCCCGGCTGCCGGGCGGCGGCAACTACGCGCTGACGTTCCGCGACGTGAAACCCGGAAAGTTCCAACAGCTCGATAACTTGCTGACCTTCGCCAACGATGCCGGCGGCGCCTTCAACCACTTCAACGGCGTCGACTTGACGGTGAACGCACGCCCGCGTGATTTGACCATACAGGGCGGGCTGAGCGTCGGGAACAACGTAGAGGACGAATGTGGCGTGGCCGCGCAGCACCCTGAGACCTATATCTTCGGTGCCTGGGGCGGCACGCTCCCGTTCATCACCCAGTTCTTCGGGACTGGTGTCGGGCAGTGGCCGCTGGCCTTCTGCCATCGCGAGTCGGGATGGAAGACGAATGTGAAGGCGCTGGCGACATACACTGTTCCGAAAATCGACGTGCTGATCAGCGGAACGTTCCGCAGCCTGCCGTATGCCGGAAACGAATTCCCCGCCATCGCCACCCAGAGCATCGGCGGATTGGCGACCGGGTTGTTCTTCGGCATCCCGGGGGTGGACAGCACAGATCTCGGGCGGCCGCTCTCCAGTGGCATTCCCGTCGAGTTCTTGAACATCGTCGAGCCCGGCGCGAAGTACGGCGATCGCCTGAATGCGGTCGATCTCCGGTTTGGCAAGATCTTGAGGTACGGCACCGCAAGGACGCTGGTGAACCTCGACGTCTTCAACCTGTTCAACTCGAGTACGACGGAGAGGTACCAATTGAACTACGGGACCGCGTATGCCAACCCGTTGTCGATCATGTCGGCGCGGTTCTTCAAGATCAGTGCGCAGATCGATTTCTGATTATCGTTCGTTCGCTTCTCCTGAAGGGCCCGCTCTCGCAAGAGGGCGGGGCCCTCTTCTGTAATTCCCACGAGCATGAAACCTGACGGGTTTAATCCAGAACACCCTCGGCCGTAACACTGCAGCCAGGCGCTCACCTCGCCCAACTGATCTACGGCAGGGGAATCCGATACAAGTTTCGCTGGAGATCTGTCTTGGCGAACACGTAAGTGGACGGATCGAACCCGGGCGCGATCGCACCGCGGGGAATCACGCGGGCGCCGTTGACATCGGCCCCCTCGGCCGACGGATCAATACCTGCCGACGGAAGATCGGGTAATGAACGCCCCGCCGGCACTGGGATAGCCAATGTCTTACCTGAAGAGCTCCCAGCCAACGCCCATGACGCACGCGGCGACCAGAAGCTGCTCTGCTCGATCGCCACGTAGAAGAATCTTCCATCGTCAGACCACACGGCAGGGCACGACGGACAGATTCTTTGTGGGCTCCCGCCACGAAGCGGCACGGCCATTGTTCCAGGGTCGCCCTTGTCATCACCCGGTGAATACACGATCGCCCAGCGGCCGTCAGGAGATACACCAAACTTGTCGAGGATGGGGATGGACGTCAGGCGCTCTCTATTGCTGCCATCCGTGCGAATGCGTCCCAACACGTTGCGAGCTCTATCGTCGAGCGAGCGAAAGACCAGCTCTCCCTCCGCGCCGAACGAGACCTGGTCAGCGCTTTGCGCGATCTGCCGCGGTGGCGCGCGACGATCGAGCGAGGCGAACCAGATGTTCGATTCGCCAGTGGCTTCGGTGACGGTGAAAGCCACCTCTTTGCCATCGCGAGATACGTCGTAGTCAGTGACCGAAATGCCCGGCAACAGCGTGTCGACTCTTCCAGACGCGAGGTCGATCGCTCGCAGCTCGGCGGACGAGACGGACAGATCGCGCAGGTACAAGTAAAACACACGCGTTCCGTCGTGGGATAGACGAGGCGCCCCGGCAAAACCCTCGGACGACAACGCCCGCTCGCCGTTAGCGTCGTGAATCCAGATGCTGCTGCGTCGTGTGCCAATGGAGGTCACCAGCGACCGCCCATCTGGTGCAATGGCAATCCCATCCTCCTCGCTGGGGCCCGATGTGATCTGTTCTGGAGCGCCGTCAGGATATCGCTGCCGCCAGATGTGCGAGCCGTGTCCAACCGTCGCGCCGAAATACATCCACCGTCCATCGGGCGACCAGGCGGCCGACGTGCAGAACCCCTTCGGGCCTACGTGCCGGCCAACGGAGCTTCCGTCAAAGGGAACGAGCCGGCACGGCTGATTGAAGGTGTGTGTCCGATCCATCTCCACGATCAACACTGACTGACGATCAGGTGACAGGTACGCGTAGTGGGCCATGGCGCTTTCGTGGCCAGGCAGATAGATATCGCGCGATTGGGCGCGAGTCTCGGAGGCCGTCACGATGCCCATGTGCAGGCTACTGCCCTTGATCTCGGCAAAGAGGACATTCTGATCGGAGATCCACGTCAGACCGGAGGCGTTGGGGAGGAGCATCCGTGGCGGCCCCCCAAGCACCGGAACGGTCCACGTATCCCACGAGTCTCCCGCCGGCGTGAGCTCCGTGTACGCAACGCGTGCCCCGTCGGGCGTGAAGACGGGTGCGTACTTCAGATTGCGGTTCGTCGTCAGCGGCACCGACTCGCCGTTCGGGAGCAGCTTGACGTGAACCTGACCCTGGCTCAGAAACCCTTCGCCGCCGCGTATGAAGGTCAGCATGCGCCCATCAGGAGAGAAGCTGGGCGCGGTCGCAGAGTCGAGGAAGTTTGTGATCTGCGTGTACTCGGGACGCGAGGCAACGGGCGCAGTGGTCGTGGGGGGCGCAGCACGCTTGAACAGGGCGACGCCACCGGCGAGAAGCGAGAGAATAACGACCAGCGCACCGGCAGCAAGAAAAGCAGGACGCGGGAGCCCGGCGCGGTGGGAAGGTTGTCTGGGGCTGGCCACAGAGGGTGGATCGAAGCGACCAGCTGGAATCTCACCGGACCGAATGCGCTGATCGAGCTCGATGCGCGCGTCGCCGATGTCTCGGAGCCGATCCCTGGAGTCCTTCTCTAGACATCGTTGCAGCAGAAGCCGAACGCCCGCTGGCACCGTCGGCGGCAGCGCGT
This sequence comes from Vicinamibacterales bacterium, assembly GCA_035537875.1. Classification (GTDB taxonomy): domain Bacteria; phylum Acidobacteriota; class Vicinamibacteria; order Vicinamibacterales; family CAVVIG01; genus DATLLJ01. The sequence continues at coordinate 43,527 of DATLLJ010000049.1, forward strand.
TCCACTCCGGCTCGGCACTGAGAATCGCAACGACGGTGTCGGACACCGTCGGGGCCTCGAACGCGACTCGTCCCGTGAGCATCTCGTACAGAACGCACCCGAACGCCCAGATGTCGGTGCGTTTGTCGACTGGCAGCCCGCGTGCCTGCTCTGGGCTCATGTAGGCCGCTGTACCGAGGATGACGCCGTGGCCGGTCAACTGCGCTGGGCTGGTGACTGTCGCCGCATTCGTCAGCGCAGCCTTTGGCGATGACGTCGGATCAAGCGCTTTTGCTAGACCGAAGTCGAGCACCTTTGCGACGCCGTCGGGCCGCAGTTTGATGTTGGCCGGTTTGAGATCGCGATGGATGATGCCTTGCTCGTGCGCCGCCTCGAGCGCGTCGGCAACCTGCCTTGCAATCCTACACGCATCCGTGACGGCGAGCGGGCCTTGAGCGATGCGATCGGCGAGCGTTGGCCCCTCAATCAACTCGAGGACGAGCGCGTGCGTCGCTCCGCTATCCTCGAAGCCATAAATGTGACCGATGTTCGGATGGTTGAGCGACGCAAGCACCTGGGCTTCATGACGGAAACGCGCGAGACGTTCGTTATCGCGCGCGAATGCCTCAGGCAGGACCTTGAGCGCGACCTCCCGATTGAGCTTGGCGTCGCGGGCGCGATACACCTCACCCATGCCACCGGCGCCGAGCGGCGCGACCACTTCAAATGGGCCGACCAGCGTGCCCGGTGCAAGAGTCATACACACACGTCCGAAGCAGATGAGAAGCGCGTGATCCGGAGATCAGACAACACGCTGCTGGTTGAGACAAATGGTACCGCAAAATCGATGGCTGTCCGGTCAATCTCCGTCGGCGGCTACTGACGCTAGCCCGGAGGCCCTGCCTGGCGGCACGGCGCGCACGATTGCGCGCCGGCGCCTTGGCCCGCCGATCGCCGTGTGGACGATCCGACTGGACCAGCGTCCTCATACGCCCTTGCGCGTCTGCCGAATTTCCGGTCACGGATCCTTGTACGCTGGACGTTGAGATCCAGTACAACTGAGCGATGAATCTCATTCAACTAGCGGTCGATCGGCCGATCTGGGATCGTTTCTTCCTCGTCGCGCCGCTCGTGATCATCGGCAGCAAGGAGCCGGACGGGACGTACGACCTCGCGCCCAAGCACATGGCCATCCCGCTCGGCTGGCAGAACTATTACGCATTTGTTTGCAGCTCGCGCCATGCGACGTACCATAACATCCGGCGCGAGCGGCACTTCACGGTAAGCTTTCCACGCCCGAGCGACGTCGTCACGAGCAGCCTGGCGGCGAGTCCCCGTTGCGACGACGACACGAAGCCGACGCTGAGGCTCCTCGGGCAACATAAGGCTGCGAAAGTCGATGGGGTGCTCGTCGACGACTGCTATTTGTACCTCGAGTGCACGCTTCACAGCGTGATGGACGGCTTCGGGGTCAACAGTCTGATCGTCGGCGAAGTGATCGCAGCGTCGGCGGACGAGACTTTTTTGCGGGCGGAGGATCGAGACGAAGCCGAGCAGCTGTTTCACTCGCCGCTGCTCGTGTACGTCAGCCCGGGCCGATATGGTGTGCTTGGCCATACCACGCGATTCCCGTTCCCCGAGGGCTATTCGCGGTGACTGAAAAGATCCTCGCGCACCTCCGCGGCGAGCGACCCGCGATGGTTCGGCTGCTGACCGAGCTCGCTGCGCTCGAATCGCCCACCGATAACCCCCGGGCGGTTGGGCGCGTCCTGGATCGGCTGAGCGTGGAGTTTGCCGTGAGCGGCATGGCCGTGCGACGCGTGCGTGGGCGAAACAGTGCCGGCGTGCTCCTGGCGCGGCCGGCTGCGCGAACGCGCGGCCGGCCGCTGCAACTTCTTGTGGGCCACTGCGACACCGTGTGGCCCGTCGGGACCCAGCAGACCATGCCGGTGCAGTTGGTCGACGATCAAGTGCGCGGTCCCGGGGTGTTCGACATGAAGGGAGGGCTGGTGCAGATGATCTTTGCGCTGCGGGCCCTCGCGGCCGTCGAGTGCCCACTCCCTGCCACGCCGGTCGCGCTCGTCACCTCCGACGAAGAGACCGGCAGCGTTGAATCGAAGTCGCTCACCATCCGGCTGGCTCGTCGAGCGTCGCGCGCCTACGTGCTGGAACCGGCGTACGAGTTGACAGGCAAGCTCAAAACGGGACGGAAGGGGGTCGGCGAATTCGAGATCGTCGTCCGCGGCCGCGCGGCCCATGCCGGCCTGAGCCCCGGCGAAGGGACGAGCGCCGTGCTCGAGCTGTCGCATCAGATCCAGCGGCTGTTCGCGCTGAACGATCCCGCGCGCGGTATCAGCGTGAACGTCGGGACGATTGATGGGGGCCTCCGCCCCAACGTCGTCGCGCCAGAGGTGCGCGCGAAGGTCGACGTGCGGGTCCCGACGCGCGACGACGCCGAAGAGGTCGAAGCCGCGATCCGGGCCCTCACACCGGTCGATCCCAAGAGCACCATCCACGTCTCCGGCGGTTTCGGCCATCCCCCGCTCGAGGCCGTTCCCCGCAACCGCAAGCTCTGGCAGTTGGCCCAGTCGCTTGGCCGTCAGCTCGGCCTCGATCTTGAGCAGGCGACGGTGGGCGGCGCGTCCGACGGGAACACCATCAGCCAGTACACCGCCACACTCGACGGCCTGGGCGCCGTCGGCGACGGTGCGCACGCCGCTCACGAGTACGTGCTGGCCTCAACACTCAGCGAACGCGCGGCCCTGGTCGCGCTGCTGCTGGCGGCGCCGCTCTCCTCAGAAGAGCCTCGGTCATGATTGTGGTGCGTGAAGCGACAGCCAGCGATGTCGTCGCCATTCGCGACATCTTTCAGGCGACGTACGGACGCAATTATCCCTACGCGCAGTTCTACGATCTCGATGCGCTCATCAGGCTCGTCTACAGCGACCATCAGATGATCCTCGTCGCAGAAGACACCGAGACCCACGAGGTTCTCGGCACGGCGTCGGTCGTGCTGGAGATTGGTGCACTCTCCGACCTCCTTGCCGAGTTCGGCCGGCTGGCGGTGCTGCCTTCCGCGCGGCAAATGGGCATCGGCCGGACGTTGATGAACGAGCGTCTCCGCCTGGTGCGCGATCGGCTGCACGTCGGACTGGTCGAGGCCCGACTCGCGCATCCCTACAGTCTGCGGATTGCCGAGTCCTCCGGCTTCGTGCCTGTGGGCCTGCTGCCTCTGAAGATGCAGATGCAGGAGCGCGAGAGCTTCTGTCTGCTTGCGCAGCACTTTGGTGAGGCCCTCTCGCTGCGGCGCAATCACCCACACGTCATTCCCGAGGTGTACCCACTGGCCCAGCTGGCGCTGACGCATTGCTCGCTCCCGGGCGACACGATTGTCGATGAGGCGTCGCCGGCATATCCCGATGCCGAAGGCCTTGCGCTGCGCGAGTTCGCGACCGAGGGGTACGCCACGCTGCTCCGCATTGAACGCGGGCGCGTCCGGCACCGGGAAATCTTCGGCCCTCTCCAACTCCATCACGGACTCTTCAAGCTCCAGACGGAGCAATCGCATTACTTGCTCGCCCTCGACGGCACACGGATCGTGGGCGCCATCGGCTGGAGTCACAGTCCGGTCGATCGCATGCTCCGCGTTTTCGAGCTCATTGCGCTCGACGATGGGGTGACGAGGTTTCTGCTGACAGGCCTGGAGCGCACGCGCCGCGAGCAGGGCCAGACCAGCCTGGTGGAAATCGACGTCAGCGCCTACGCACCGCGCATGCAGCGGACACTCCTCGAGCTGGGCTTTCTGCCGAGCGCCTACATCCCGGCCATGGTGTTTTCGGAGGTCGAACGGCTCGACATCGTGCGGATGGTGAAATTGTTCGTGCCACCGGAGTTTTCGGCGCCCGCACTGAGCGACCGAGCGCAGGCGATCGCCGACGTCGTACTCCCCGCCTTCTTCAGCCGGCACGTGCTCCCCGAAATCGAACGCGCCGTCACCGAGCTGCCGCTCTTCCGCGGTCTCGATCGCGATCAGGTGCGGCGGCTCGCGAGCGTGTGCCGGACGAGGAAGTTTGTTGAGGGCGAGTCGATTATCGAAGAAGGCAACCTGGACAGGACGCTCTATATCCTGCTCGATGGCGCAGCCGCCGTCGTGCGGGCAGCCACGTCGCACGCCGTGGGCGTCGTCGGGCCGGGCGAGTGCCTGGGCGAGATGTCACTCCTGACCGGCCAGCCTCATTCAGCGTCGGCGCGCGCGACTCGATCAACCGAGACTGCGGCACTGACTCATGACGAGCTGGCAGCACTGGTGCGCTTCCGGCCCGACATCGGTCTCATCATGTTCCGCAACTTGGCGATCGGCCTCGGCGCGAAGCTCGGGCGCGTGCCGGTAGGCCCGTTATAATGCTGTTCAGATAGATATCCGCTTCTGGAGTGGCACGCGCCATGACCTGGACCAAGCACGATTACGAAGACATCCCGGGCACGTACGTATTCGATGGCAGGCACGCGTACGGCTCGTACCCGCTGAACAAGCTGCTGTTCTCCTTCTGCGACGAGGCCAACCGGGACGAGTTCGAACGCGATCCGGCCGCGTACTGCGACAAGTACGGCGTCACCGGGAAGTACAAGGAGTTCGTCTTGAAGAAGGACTTCCTCGGCATGCTGCGTGCGGGGGCGAATATCTACTACATGGCCAAGATGGCCATCCCGCGCGGCACCTCGGTGCAGGATGCCGGCGCGCAGTTCCAGGGCGTCACCACGAAGGAGTTCCAGGAGAAGCTGCTCGCGAAAGGTGACGGCCTGGTCGAGAGGCTGAAGGCACGAGAGGGGTACTGGCTTGGCTAGGATCATCGGCGGCGTGACCAGCTCGCACATTCCGGCGGTCGGCAACGCCATCGCCGACGGGCTCACTCAGACGCCGTACTGGAAGCGCTTCTTCGACGGCTACGAGCCCGCCAAGGCCTGGCTGCGGAAACACCAGCCCGACATCGCCATCGTCGTCTACAACGACCACGGCCTGAATTTCTTCCTCGACAAGGTGCCGACCTTCGCGCTGGGCTGTGCCGACACTTACTACAACGCCGACGAGGGCTGGGCGCTGAAGCCGGTCGCGCCGTTCAAGGGCAATGTGCCGTTCTCGTGGCACATCGCCGAGAAGCTGGTCGAGCAGGAGTTCGACATCTGCACCTGTCAGGAGATGAAGGTCGACCACGGGTTCGTGAATCCGATCCGCGCGCTCTACGGTACGCTGGACGTATGGCCGATTACGACGATCCCGCTGGCCGTCAATACCGTGCAGCATCCGGTGCCCACCGCCGCGCGCTGCTTCAAGCTCGGCAAGGCGCTGCGTAAGGCGATCGAATCCTACGACGAGGATCTGAAGGTCGTCGTGTTCGGCACGGGCGGCCTGTCGCACCAGCTCCAGGGCGAGCGCGCCGGCCTGATCGACGTGGATTTCGACCTCGAGTGCATGGATCGCATCGCGAGCGATCCGGAGTGGATGACGCAATTCACCAACTCGCAGATCATGCGCCGCACCGGCACCGAGGGCATCGAGACCATCATGTGGCTGGTGATGCGCGGCGCGCTGCAGGAGAACGTGCGGGTGATCCATAAGCACTACCACGCCCCTATCTCCAACACCGGCGCGGGCGTGCTGGTGCTGGAAAACACGTTCATCTAGGTTCCTTCCCCTTTCTGACAGCGCGTGTGCCGGCGCGGGACACGCGCGAGCGGGCGATCGAGCTGCAGAAGCGGTAGCTCGGCGGCCGCGTCCTGGCGGCCGCAGTTGCTACCCTGGCGTTCCGCTAGTGACACGCGCCTTCATCGTGGTCGTAGACATTGAGCACCTCACCTCATGAGCTTGACGTCGCACGTCGGCGCAGCCAGCGAATCTGCCCTCGATGGTTGAGCTCATGCCCAAACACATGAAACCACTTGAAGTGATTGTTCACCCGCTGGCCGCCCCCGAACGACGTCTGCTCATCAAGCCACCGGTCGTCGCGCATAGCCAGTTCCGTCAGCGTTCTGTCACGGACCTGCTTCAACCTGCTGAGATAGTAGTCCAGCTCGTTCCCCCGGATTTCGCGCCTCGCTCTGTCGCCCAATTCGAGAGCCGCACCCCACTGCTTCTTTTCCTCACCGTCCAAGTCACGGCTGTCGAAGGTGGCCGCTTGATACCCCACTTCCGCCGCAGCGATGTGCGACAGCAGCGCGCCGATGGAATTGCTTCCCGCGTCACAAAGATAATCGAGCTGGTCGACCGTCAAGCCCGCTACCGCGGCAAGGGTTGTCGATCGGACGTAGTTCATCATCGAGACGAGACGACCGATCTGTGGAGTAAAGCCGGGAATGTCTCCGATGAGAAGGTTGTCGCGCTCGCTCATGGAAATTTTTGCACCTATTGGCCCAGCGCCAGGCGCCCCTTCATGTCAGTGTATGCAGTTTCGATGAGCTCCATGAGGGCCGTCACAGGCGTCATGACACGTTGCTTTTCTGCTGAAACGCAGCCCTATGATCCGAGAGCGGCGTAGAGCGCGTCTCTGAGCGCCACATCGCGCGGATCGCCTGTGAATTTCGTGCCCATCTGGCTGGTGACGTACGCGTATCCAATGCCGGCCGTCGGATCCGCAAAGCCAAGAGAGCCGCCGGATCCCGGAGACCCGAACGAGCACGCGCTGCCGAAGCGCCAGCCGCGGCTCGGCTTCATGAAGCCCAGCGAGAACTGCACTTCGCCCTTCAGGCACTCGTCGTAAAACCCGCGCGTTGGAGGAACCGCCGGCGCGGCGAGCAGGTCCAGCGTCTGCTGTCGCAGCCCAAGCTCCAGTCCTCTCCAGTCCCCCCGCAGCGAACACGCCATAGGCGTGCGCGATGGCCCGCGCGGTTCCGACGGCGCCGCCGGACGGCACTTCGAGATTGCGCGCGTACACGCGCTGCTCATCGTGGGCGATTGCGAAGCCCGGATTCGTCACGAGCGCCCGGTAGATGTTCGAACGACGATTCATCCCTTCCAGCATCAGTCGGAATGGGCGGAAGCCCACCAGCATGTCGATCTGGCTGGGAGGTGCAAGGGTGGCCAGGCGTGCGTTCGGGGTTGACTCCGGTAACCGGATGTAAACGTCCAACCCGAGTGGTGTGGCGATTTCGTCCTGGAAGAACTGTCCGAGGCTGCGACGGCGCGGATGGACGCGGCGCAGCAGCTCGCCTTCATAGAACCCGAGGGTGATGGCGTGGTAGGGCTGACGCGTCCCCGGCTCCCACGCGGGCTTCTGACGGGCGAGCACGACCGCCAGGCGATCCAGGTCGGCAACCACGCTGCGATCGACAGGCTCATCGAAGGCGAACAATCCCGCCTGGTGCGCGAGGAGTTGGCGGACGGTGATCTTCTCCTTGCCCTGCTGCGCGAACTCGGGCCAGTACGCCGCGACCCGCTCTTCATAGTCCAGCCAGCGGCGGGAGTGTGCGACGGCGAGCGCCATGGCGGCCAGGCCCTTGGTGGCCGCGTAGATCAGCACCATGGTGTCCTGCTCCCATGGCTCGTCCGTTGCCTTGTTGCGAACGCCGCCCCAGAGGTCGACCACCTTCTCGCCACGGTGATACGCACAGCAGGCGCCGCCGAGCTCATTCCTTCGGGTGAAGTTCTCGGCAAACGCCTCGCGCACGGCCTCGAACCCGCGACTGACGTGTCCCTCTACCGCGAGCGATGCGACTGACATCATGGCTCTCCCGGGTTGCCCCTGCGACGGTGCGTCATCGGGGGACCTCGTGTCCCTTCCCATCCCGGACGCATGAACCTTGCCGATGTTCGGCGCTCACGGGCACAGCGTCTGGGGTCGTCGCGCCGGAACCCCGTCAGTATTAGTAAGAAAAAACCGGCTGGGTGCTGAATTTCTTGGCCGCCGGGGCAAACGTCACGGAGGAGCACGTGGCCGTCGCTGCGTCCGATCGCGTCCGAGCATGGTGAGGCTGATCAGTCGCGAAACGACGAGCGCGATGTACATCACGCCAGCGAACGACTCCAGCATAACGAGCGCGCGCCCCATCCCCGTCACCGGCAGGATGTCGCTCAGCCCCACGCTCGAGAGCACGGCGACACTGAGATAAAGAAGCTCCATCCAGGTGCGCGGCCGCTCGGGGGTTGACCGGCGCACTGAAGCTTCCGGGGAAAATCGCCTCACACGCGGCGTAGGCATAGGCGAACGCCCACGCGAGCAACGTGAAGGTGGCGCCAGCTGCGAAGAGCTCATCGGTGGTGGCCACCCAATCCTGGAGCATGTAGGCGATCAGACTGCCCGTGGCGTAGAAGTAGAAGGCGGACTCTACCGCCGCGATCGCGACTGGCAACGCCGGGTGCGGAGCGATGGCATGGACCGCGGACAGTGCGACGACCGCCACCGCGAGCACGACCGCCAGCCAGGTCAGCCACGGTGAGCGCCGTACGACCCGCAAAGCACCGCCGAGAACGAGGAGTCCAAAGGCGCCGAACAGCGCGCGCCCGCCGGGCGATGTCTCCATCCACGAGTACAGCAGGATGCCGAGCAGCTGTATCGACAGTAGTCCCGCGGACGGGTCCGCCGAAGGTAGCCGATAGTCGACACGGGTCAGCGCCGGAGTTTGTGGCGCGCAGCCAGGATCATGCCCGGATTGTGCAGCCGACAAGACGACGTGTCCCAGAGATCCAGGGAAGCTCGACGCTGTAAGAGGTGATGCGCCAGTCGCCCGTGTCCTTCCGCCACAGCAAGCGCAGGATGGGAGCCTCGTCGCTCAGTTGACGTGGCGCCGTCACCAGACCCCACCTTCCACGATACGATTTTCCAGTATCCATCCTCCCGCGCCCACGGCCGCCAGCCACGAGAATCTCGCGCCTGTCCCGCGCCAATGGGGGATGGCGCTTGACAAGGCAGGACGAAGGGTCTAAATGCGTCAGGGACACCGGTAGCGGCCACGAGGAGGTGGATATGGCGAAGCATCGACCGCCGGGATGGAACGCTGAACAGGCAGTGGCGGGAAACGGCCTGCTCCACCGCCGCAGGTTCCTGGAGGGTGGCGCCGCCATCGCCGCCGCAATCACCGGATATGCGCTGAGCGACTCGGTTGCGGCGCAACAACTCGCAGACGATCCCTGGAGTGTCACAGCTGGCAGTCTACCGACCGACTACGGCGTGCCGTCGCGCTTCGAAAGAAGCGTCGCACGCACGCTGAGCAATCCCAAAGGCGAGCCGCGCACGTCGCACGCGCGGACGCCGCATCACCTGCTGAACGGGACGATCACGCCGAACGGCCTGCACTTCGTCATTTCGCACTCCGGCAATCCCGATATCGATCCCGACAAGCACCGGCTGCTGATCCACGGCCTCGTCCGCCGGCCGCTGGTGTTCACGCTCGATGCCCTCACGCGCTATCCGATGGTCTCGCGCATGGCGTTCATCGAATGCGGCGGCAACGGCGCGCCGCTGGCCTCGAAGGAGCCCATCGACGCCAACGTGCAGGCGATTCACGGCCTCGTCTCCTGCGCCGAATGGACTGGCGTGATGCTCTCGACCCTGCTCGAGGAAACCGGCATCGACCCGAAAGCCAAGTGGTTCGTGGCCGAGGGCGGCGACTCGCTCGCGCTGAGTCGCAGCGTCCCGGTGAGCAAGGCGCTCGACGATGCGATGATTGCGCTCTACCAGAACGGTGAACGGCTGATGCCCGGCAACGGGTATCCGATGCGCCTGTTGTTGCCTGGCTGGGAAGGCAACATGAACGTCAAGTACCTGCGGCGGATCGAGCTCGTGGACGCGCCCGCGATGAGCTTCTATGAATCACGGACGTATGCGCAGATCCTGCCGGGCGGAAAGGCGTTTCAGTTCTACTTCATCCAGGAGGTGAAGTCCTTCATCACGCATCCATCGCCGGGACTGAAGCTGAGCGGCCCGGGGCTGTACGAAATCTCCGGCATCGCCTATTCAGGCAACGGCCGGATCGCGAAGGTGATGGTGTCAGCTGACGGTGGCAGGAGCTGGGCGCAGGCCGCGCTGCAGGAACCGATCAACTCAAAGGCGTTCACACGCTTCCGGGCGCCCTGGCGCTGGGACGGCGGCCCAGCGGTGTTGCAGAGCCGCGCCTGGGATGAGGCGGGCAACGTGCAGCCGACACGCGCCGAGATCATCGCCCGGCGCGGCGAGACCAAGACGGTTCCCAACGTGCTCGCGTTTCCCGCTCAGCACTACAACACGCTGACGAGCTGGGGCGTCGAGCGCACCGGTGAGGTCAAACATGTGTACGCGTAGCTCTGCGGTCCTGGTCGGCATTCTTCTCGCGGGCGCCACGGCGTTCGCTCAAGGACCGAACCTCGGGAAACCGATCTCTCCGGCCGACATCGCCGCCTGGGACATCAGCATCATGCCGGACGGCACCGGCCTGCCGCCCGGGAGCGGCACGGCGGCACAGGGCGCGCCGATCTACGCACAGAAATGTGCCGCGTGCCACGGCGAGAGCGGCACGGGAGGCTCCGCCGCCGCCCTCGTCGGGGGCCAGCCGGTCTCGACCGCCATCGAGACGACCAAGACCATCGCGAATTTCTGGCCCTACGCCAGCACGCTGTTCGATTTCACGCGGCGCGCGATGCCGTGGACCAGGCCCCGCACGCTCACCAGCGACGAGATCTATGCGCTCACCGCCTACCTTCTCGCGCTCAACAAGATCATCGGCGAGAACGACGTGATGAACGCTCAGACGCTGCCGAAGGTGCAGATGCCGAACCGCGACGGATTCGTGCCGCGATTCCCGGACAAGATGCCGTAACCGGCGGGCTTCGACCTTCTCCAGGGTGGGCCGAAGGCTGGTAAACGTCGATACGGCGTGGGCGAGAACTTGGAAGGACGCCGTGCCGTAGCAGCTCGTGGACTCACGGAGCGGCAGCTGGTCCGGCGGGCTAGCGCCACTCCGCACACCAGGTGCGGAACATCGCCCGCCGTCATCTTGTGCGAGGTGCGCACGGCGGCGGGTGCTTCGGTCTCTGGCGGATTCTCCCTCTGTGGCGCCGATCCACAGGCCGCCATCGCCGGCAAGGTTAGGAACCCCACCAGCGAGAGGATTCGCATGCGCGCGATTTATGCGAATGTCGAATCCGAATTCTCAAGACTTATAATCCGGCAAGTATGCCCGTCCAACCTGGTACGAAACTCGGCCCCTACGAAGTCCTCGCGTTGATTGGCGTAGGAGGTATGGGGGAAGTGTACAAGGCATCAGACACACGCCTGAAGCGGACGGTTGCCGTCAAAGTCCTCCTGAGGAATCCCTCGTTTTCGTCGGAAACCTCAGAGATGAAGCAGCGCTTCGAACGCGAAGCGCACACGATAGCGGCGCTCAGTCATCCTCACATCTGTATGTTGTTTGACGTCGGACAGCAGGATGGCATCGATTACCTGGTGATGGAGTACCTGGAAGGCGAAACGCTGGACCGGCGGCTCGACCGAGGCGCGTTGGAGTCGGACGAGGCCTTGAAGGTTGCGATCGAGATAGCCGAGGCGCTGCACAACGCACACAGGAACGGCGTCGTGCATCGAGATCTGAAGCCATCTAACGTGATGTTAACCAAGAGCGGGAGCAAGCTGCTCGATTTTGGCTTGGCGAAGTTGAAAGCCGCCGCACCGCCCACAAGCCTTTCGGCGCTGCCTACCCACGCGGACCTCACCGCACAAGGCACGCTGCTGGGCACGCTGCAATACATGGCGCCAGAGCAGTTGGAAGGCAAAGACGTTGATGCAAGAACAGACATCTTTGCCTTCGGCGCCGTCCTCTATGAAATGTTAACGGGAAGGAAAGCGTTCGAAGGAGAGAGCCAGGCAAGTCTGATTTCTGCGATCATGTCCGCCGAGCCCCAACCTCTGTTGAGGCTGCTGCCGCTGACGGCGCCAGCACTCGACTATGTCGTGAGACGGTGTCTCGCGAAGGACCCCGACCAACGCCTGCAGACCGCGCTGGATCTGACCGCACATCTCAAATGGATTGCAGAAGGCAGTACCCGGATCGGCCAAACGGAACTCGTGGCGTCACAGCCGCCAAAACGAAAACCGCTATTGAGAACACTCATCGCGCTCACCACGCTGCTGGTGATCGCATTGTCCGTAGCTGCCTTTCTATACCTGAGCGGACCGCAGGAACCCCTGGAAGTGCGTTTCCACGTGCCCGTTCCAGCCATGACCGTCGAACACCAGGTGACGGTTTCGCCAAACGGTCGTTGGATCGCGTTCGTGGCGTCCAGGTCTCCCAATCCGTCCGCTTCGAACAGTTCACTGTTCGTGCGTCCGATTGATTCCGTGGAGATGCAGGAGATTGCCGGAACGGTAGGTGCTACGAGGCCATTTTGGTCTCCGGACAGCCGTTCCCTAGCGTTCTTTGCGAATGGCATGTTGCATCGGGTAGATATCGAAGGTGGGCGGCCCCAAGTCATTTGCGCGGCGCCGAACGGTGTAAGTGGAACCTGGAATGCCAGTGGAGTGATCGTGTTTGGTTCCACCAACGATGGATTGCAGCACGTGTCTGCGAATGGCGGCCAACCATCGCAACTCACAGCCCTCGTGCCATCTCAACAGGAAACCGCACATGGGTATCCATACTTCTTACCCGACGGGCGTCATTATCTCTATTTGGCGTGGTCTACACAGGCGGAGGGCCGCACGATCTATGTGGGTTCGCTCGACGCGAAGGACAGAACGCGGCTGTTCGCCGCGCAGTCCAAGGCGGTCTATGCGGAGCCCGGCTTCCTGCTTTTCCATCGTGAGGGAACGCTGTTCGCGCAACCGTTTGACGCCAGGCGGTTGACGTTGACTGGAGAACCAGTTCGAATCGCCGATCGAGTCTCTTATGGCAACGATGGCGCAGCGGGCTTCGACGCATCCGAGAACGGCGAACTGATCTATCGAGCCGCTTCAGACATCGGCCAGACTCTGCGGCTGACCTGGGTGGATCGGTCAGGCAACGTCATTGAACAGCTAGGAGAGCCCGGAGGCTATCGTGGGGTGGACGTGTCGCCTGACGGGAAGCGGCTCGCGGTCCATCGCCACGACGGCGAAGGTGGTGATGTGTGGGTGTTCGAGTCCGGTCGCCCGGTGATGTCGCGGCTAACGTTCGATCCCACTCAACACAATGCGATGCCGATTTGGTCGCCAGACGGACGCAAGATCGCGTTTGGTTCTCAGCGGAACGGCAAGTGGGGGATATATGCCAAGCTCGCGGATGGTGGTCGAGACGAGGAACTGCTCGTTGAATCGGACGTTCCCAAGATGCCGATGAGCTGGTCTCCTAGCGGAGAGTCTATCGTCTACTGGGAACAAGTAGGAGGCGGGGACCAGTGGATGCTTCCCTTAACCGGTGACCGGAAGCCGCTGCCGATCTTGAACACACCGTTCGGCGAAGCGTTTCCCCAAGTGTCTCCGGACGGAAAGTGGATGGCCTACGATTCCAATGAAACAGGCAACTACGAGGTCTACATCAAGTCCTTTCCGGAAGGTGCTGGCAGAGTGTCAGTCTCGACCAACGGCGGCTGGTTCCCAAGATGGCGCCGCGACAGCAAAGAGTTGTACTTCATGACCCGGGCAAGTGCCGGAAAGATGATGGCGGCTCAAATCACTGTCACGGGGTCGTCCATTCAGCCCGGCGTTCCGCGCGAGCTTTTCGATTCGGTACATTCGACGTTTGCCCACCAGAACTATCTTCCCTATGCCGTCTCCAACGACGGCCAACGATTCCTGATCACGCGCCCCGAAGCCGCGCAGACGATGCCAACCCCGATCACCGTGGTCCTGAACTGGACCGTTCCGCTAAGAGCGAAATAGACTTCACAACCTGAGAGGCAGACTACTCGAGGACTTCGAGGAAGCCCAGCCGGGACCCGCCGCTATTGGGACCACCCGTTGTTCCGTTCGTGGTACCACCGGCGGTGCTCCACCAAACGCGATTGGGATTGCTCGGATCCACCTCGATCCGTCTCACGTCCGACTGAGACTGCGGCAGAGGGAACTCCGCCCATGCTCCAGTCCCGGGATTGAACCTCGCAATCTTGTCGAACGTGTGGAGAGACACCCACACCAGGTTGTTTTTCCTGTCCACACTCACCGTATAGGCGCCCGAAAGGCGGCCGCTCGGCGGGTCGAAGGCCGTCATGTGGTTCGTCCGCGGATCAATTTTCAAGAGCTTGCCCGCTCGCCAGAGGCCAACCCAGAGATTCCCCTCTGCATCAGGTCCCAGCCGCGGCACGGCGCGCATGATTGCCGCGCCGACGGTCCACAGCAGCGACTCACCTCTCGTCTCCAAGGACTCGGCCGAAAAGTGGGACACTACGGGCTCGCTTCCCCGCTGTCTCCGACCAGGGAGGCCACCAGAGGTATCTAGAGGCTAGCTTCGATCACCGCACAGCCATGCAGGAGGGGTTCATGCGCATTTCGATCGCGATCATCATTGTCTCAGTTGCGCTTGTTGGCGCTGCACAGAGTCCGGCTCCCATCACCACAAATCCGCTTCCGGCGCCGATTGAAAAACGAGGCCTGATGGTCGAGATCAAGGACGTGGCGCGTCTGCCGGACACGCGTGGCATGCGTCCTGCCAACCAGGATGTGAATCCGGCAGGCCGGGCGCGCATCAATTACGTTCGCGACCTTCCGGATGGCCGGCGTTTCGTCAACGATTCGCGCGGCCTGCTGTATGTACTGGATAAAGACAACCAGCCTACTGTCTATGCGAACGTCGCGGAGGCCTATCCGAATGGGGCTTACACCGCACTGGCAGGCGGCTTCACCGGATTTGCCTTCCATCCGGAGTTTGCGAAGAACGGATTGTTGTACACGACGCACGTCGAGCGCGCGATGGGCGATATCGCCGCACACTTTATCCCGCCTGGATTTACTCCAGCGGATGTGACCCATCACAACGTCATCACCGAATGGCTGGCGACGAACCCTGCTGCGAACACATTCGCCGGCGCCAGGCGTGTACTGCTGCGTGTGGCCCACGTGGTGAACGGTTCTACGCATCCCTTCGGCCATCTGGAGTTCAATCCGCTGTCGAAGCCGGGTGATCGGGATTACGGCTTGCTATACACGAGCGGCAGCGATCTCGGCTTCAGCAACGGCCAAGGGCCGAACGCGAGAAATCCCGCCCAGCTTCAGCGTTTGGACACTCTGGTCGGCGCCATTTTGCGAATCGATCCGCGTAGTCCGTCCGTGTCCGGCGGGACAAAAGGACTCGGCGATTACACCATTCCGGCGATCAATAGATTCGCGGCGGACGGCGACCCGAAAACGCTTGGCGAAATTTACGCCTACGGGTTCCGGAATGCGCACAAGCTCTCTTGGGATTTGACCGACGGAACGATGTTCGCTTCCGACATCGGGATGAATCACATCGAGGAAATCAATATCGTCCGCGAAGGCGAGAACTACGGTTGGATGAAGCGCGAAGGGTTCTTCGAAAACGGTATGACGAGACCGGGCGGGGCCTTGAATCAACTTTATCCTTTGCCGCCGGACGTTTTGAACGGCCGGGAAAAAGATGGATTCACATATCCGGTCGCAATCTACGACCACGACGAAGGGCGCTCTGTTGCCGGCGGGTTTGCGTATTACGGCCGCATCGAGTCGCTGCGGGGTAAGTTCATTTTTGGCGATGTCGCACAGGGCAGGCTTTTTGCGGCCGACATTGCGGCGCTGAAAAAGGCTGACGACGGAATTCCACAGACCGTCGCTCAAATCGAAGAGATCCAATTGTACGTTCGCGATTCGAACGGCTCCCGCACGAACGTGACGCTTCAACAGCTCGTCGAGAAGGCTAACGGCACTCCCGCGACACGCGCCGATCTGAACATCAGCCGCGGCCGCGACGGCGAACTCCTTATCTCAACGCGGCAGGACGGCATGATCCGCATGCCGGTACAGTGAGCACATGGCCCGCAAGCTTCGATTCGGTGTGCAGACTGCGCCGCAGAACTCGACATGGGCGGATCTTCAAGCCGTATGGCGGGTGATCGACGAGGCCGGCTACGACACGGCGTGGGTATTCGACCATTTCTATCCGATCCTCGCGGAGCAGGCGGGACCATGCTTCGAAGGATGGACCGCGTTTACGGCTCTCGCAGCCCAGACAAAGAAGGTCGAAGCGGGTGTACTCGTCACAGGTAACACCAATCGGGATCCCACAGTGCTTGCAAAGATGGCCGCAACCGTCGATCACATTAGACGATGGGAGGCATGAAGGCCCTGTCGTCAACGTCATATACGTTATCGGACCCTGTCCTGCCTGCCCTGCCCAGCGGCACGGCGGGCATGATTGCCGCGCCGACGGCCGGCCTCGTGGCGGGCGGTGCGGCGACGCTCCCGTGTTTCTTCTTCGGGCGTTCTGGTTGATCGACATTCATTCATTGCGCGCCTTCGTTGCGATCTCCAGCTCCGATTCCAGAGGTACTGCGGCTGTATCGCGCAAGACTCGCAGACCGAGACGTCCAGGCGATTGACGGTGCTCGCGTGACGACGCCGCTGCAAACGCTGCTCGATGTCATCGCAGAACTGCAATCGCCCAAGAGATGCTGGTCCGGGCCGTTGACCAGGCGCTCCGGCGCGGAGTGATCGTGCCGCGGCGCCAACTGGAATCGGCACCGGGTGCGGCAACGTCTCGAGAGAGTGCTGAAGCGGGTACTTGATGCGAGCACCCCGGCAGCACGCAACGATCTGCGCATCCCGAAATGCGCGCGAGCCGCGACTCGACCGACCGCCCCGTAACCCTATTCCTGCGTGAGCCAACTGAGCGCCGCCGCCGGATCGATCACGGGGAACGGTGCATTGGGGTACCCCTCTGGATCGCGCGTCACCAGGGCATCGCAACCGCTCGCCTCAGCAGCGGCCGCGCAGACGGCATCCTCAAAGTCAGGCCAGGCGAGCGCGAGCGCCCGTCGCACAACGTTATCGTCGACCTGAGCGACGGCGAAGACGCTGATGAGACGTTCGATGCCCTCGCGGGCAAACGCCGCGTCACGAGCCTTCTCGAGCAGATAGAAAATCGTCGTGACGCCGTGAGCGGGGACCATACCGTGGCCCTCTCCGCGTTCGATCGCTGCCCACAAAGCTGCCGCGACATCGGCATCGGGCGGACGATCGAGAATCACGTCGAGGAAGACGTTCAGATCGAGCAGAAGGCGCTTCACCGGTATTTCCGGCTGAGATGCCGGCGGTGCGCATCCGCCGGTACGCCGCGGGCCGCTCCGCGGAGCATACGCAGCACAGGCGTCTGGTCATCGGCCTTGGGCGGCTTCGACAGCAGATCGAGGTAGCGCTCAACGAGGCGAGAGACCGACGTGCCTCGAGCGGCCGCGTAGCGCTTAGCGCCCCGAACCACCTTTTCGTCCACGCTGAGCGTCAGCTTTGGCATATACGTATAATAGCACGTCACTCATACGTATCGCGGCGGTTCGTGCTTATGACTCCCGAGATTGAGCCAATTCCGGATGTTCCCGAGACACTCCGGGAGGCTGCACAGCCGGGCAAGCTCGTGCCCTTTGTCAAGCATCTGCGCGATTGACTTCCGTGCGCTGTTGCATCGGCAGGAGCGCAGGGAGCATGCAATCGGGCGTCGCCTCTATTCGCACCTCTCAAAGCTGGGAAGGACTATTGTCACGACAAACTGCGACGAGTGGCTCGATGACGAGTTGCCGGCTGCGCCCCCGAACGTAAGCGGCGACGCCGCACCGTCGGACGATTCCGCCCCCTACGCTGCGACGGGTCTACTACAAGACGGAGGACCTGACTGCCGCGCACCTGAACGAGGAGAACGCCGTCATCCATATTCGATCTCCTTCAACGTGGCATGGACGTCAGGTAGCGGCACCGCCGCGAACAGCCCGAACCGCGTCGGGTGATCCTGGACGAGCCTCGCGCCGTACTCGTTGCACGCGCGGGCGAGCCGGTTGGTGACACCGCGATCGCCGAACCACAGGCCCGGGTTCGTGATCGACACAACCGCCGCAGCGACGCCGCCCTGGTCCATGTCCTCGATCGACTGCGCCGGCGACCATCTGGTGTTGGCGACATTCAGCAGCGGCCGGCCCTTGACCTAGCCGACCCAGGCGGCGGCGCGAAGGGGTGCTGGACATCGATGCGGTTGGGCTTTGGGGGAGCAGCCGCCTGGGAGGCCAGAAGCACCGACGCCACGCCCGGGACGCCGGGGACGGGCAGCCCGGAGCTCCCGCTGTCCGCGTGGTCTGCCGCGTGGACCCGCGCCCGCCACGCTGCATGCGCCGCGAACAGGCCGTAGTACAGCACCAGATTGATTCGCGGCCGCGGCGTGAGCGACGCCAGTCGTTCCAGGAGCTCCAGGGGATGGAACCGCAGGTGCGTCGTCCCGTCCGACCGGCGATGCCGCAGCTCGAGGAGCACGTCGCCATCGGCCGTCAGGCGAATGCGATCGCGCGCGATCGGTGGGCGCAGTGCGTAGCGGCACACCCAGCGCGACGCGTGCCCACCGGCCACGAGCCGGAACGGCTCGTAATCCGAACCCAGCGTCACTGCCCTCGCAGAATCTGCGGATACCGGGGCGGGGGGTTGTCGCAGCGTCTGCAACGCCGCCACCTCGTCACGCGGCTCGCCTCAGTAACCGTGCCCGATCGCCGCGGCGCTCCGCACACCTGGCGGGATTGCCAGGGCCATCGGGAGCGGCACGCCGCTCGCTTCAGGATCTATCCTGCGGCTGCTCCCATCGCCGTGGCCGGTGAGTCTCGGCATGGCGAGGCGCCGGACTGCCTCTACACTGGACCCTGCATGTCGGCCGAGCCCCACCTGGACCTCCCCGCCGCGCTCACGCGACACTTCGGACATCCCGCGTTCCGCGACGGGCAGCACGAGCTGGTGCGCACGGTGGTCGAGGGGCACGATCTGCTCGCGGTGATGCCCACGGGATCGGGAAAGTCGCTCGGCTTCCAGTTGCCGGCGCTCCTGCTGCCCGGCATCACGCTCGTGGTGTCCCCGCTGATCGCGCTGATGAAAGACCAGGTCGACGAGCTCGCGGCTCGCGGCATTGCCGCCGCCGCCCTGCACTCGCAGGTGCGCGCGGCGGACCGGCACCAGACCTGGCGCGCCGTTCGCCAGGGCGCATTGCGCCTTCTCTACGTCGCGCCCGAACGGTTCGCCTCGGACGCGTTCGTCTCCTTCCTCAGCGACATCCCCGTCTCCCGCTTCGTCGTCGACGAGGCGCACTGCGTCTCGGAATGGGGGCACGATTTCCGGCCGGACTACCGGCGGCTGAAGGCCGCTGCGGATTCCTGCCGGCGCGGCGACGGCCGCCCGGGACGGCCGCCGATGGCCGCCTTCACGGCCACCGCCACGCCTGAAGTGCGCCAGGACATCGTCACGCTGCTTGGTCTGCGCGACCCGCGGGTCGTGGTCGCCGGCTTCGACCGGCCAAACATCCGCCTCTTCGTCCAACCGGTCTCGGACGAGCTCGACAAGCACACCCGGCTGCCTCAGCTCGTTGGTGACGGCCGATCCCTCGTCTATGCCGCGACCCGCCGGAGCGCCGAAGCGGCCGCCGCGGTACTGAGCGCCGCCGGCCGGGCCGCGGCCGCCTACCACGCGGGGTTGCCCGCCGCCGAGCGCTCCCGGGTCCAGGACGCCTTTGCCGCCGGCGAGCTTCGCATCGTGTGCGCGACCAACGCTTTCGGGATGGGGATCGATCGCCCGGACGTCGAGACCGTCGTACACGTCGATCTGCCCGGATCGCTCGAGGCCTACTACCAGGAGATCGGCCGCGCCGGACGCGACGGCCGGCCCGCGACGGCCACGCTGCTGTGGCACTACGCCGACGTCAAGACGCGCGAGTTCCTGATCGAACATGGGCGAGATGATCCGGATCGATCGCCGGGGGTGATCGATGCCGGGGAACTGGCGCGCCGGAAGGCGCTGGAGTTCGCGAAGCTGCGGCGGATGGTGGCGTACGCCGAGAGCGCCGGGTGTCTGCGCGCCACGATCCTCCGGTACTTCGGCGACCCGGCGGCGCGCGAGCCCTGCGGTGCCTGCGGCACCTGCGAGCGCACGGCGCCGCTCGACGAGGCGTCGCGGCTGCTCGTGCGGAAGATCCTGTCGGGAGTCGCGCGGGCAGGGGAACGATACGGACGCCGGCGCATCGTGGCGATGCTCGCCGGGGCGCTCGACGAGCTGCCGGAGCCGCTCACGCGGCTGTCGACGACGGGGCTGCTGCGGGACGAGCCACCGCGCACGATCGAGCGCTGGATCGAGGCGGCGTGCGCCGGCGGCCTGATCCGCGTCTCGAGCGATCGCTATCGGACGCTCAGTCTGACGCCGCGCGGTCGCGACGTGATGGCCGGCCGTGTCGAGCACGTCGTGCTCGCCGCGCCGGTCGTTCGCGCCTCACCCGGGCGCCGCCCGCGCCGGCGGCGCCGCGCCTTCAGCCGGCGGCGCGGTTGACGGCCGGAACGCGCGCCGGGCGACAGCTGCCCGATCGCAGCACTCACAGGTTGCACGACCGTTTGATTACAATGCGGCCCGTGGGCGACGTCGACGTCGGCGGACGAGTCGGCAACACGCGTCATTCATGGCCGCGGTCCCGCGGGGTGTGGCTGCTCGTGTTGACGATGGTCCTCCTGTTGACATCTGCGGGAAGCGCGCTCTTGAAAGGGCAGGCAGCCGGCTCACGGACCGTCTGGGACGGTGTGTACACGGAGGCGCAGGCGGAACGCGCCACCGTGGCCTTCAGCCAATCGTGCTCGCGGTGTCATACGCTCGAGGCACAGGGCGATAGCCCCCTGAGCGGTGAGAAATTCTGGGAGGGCTTCACGCAAAGGACGGTAGAAGATCTGCTCACCTATGTCAGGACCAATATGCCGAACGGCAACGGCGGCTCGCTGCCGGCGTCCACGTACAACGATCTCGTGGCGCTCATCCTGAAATCCAACGGCTTCCCCACCGGGGCGGTCGAGCTCGCGCCGGAGAGCATCACCGGCGTGCAGATCATTCCCAAGAGCGGGCCAGGAGAACTGCCGGCCAACACGCTGGTCCGCGTGATTGGCTGCCTTGCCCGGGACGGGAATGAGTGGGTGGTGAGGAGCGCGACCGCCCCCGAGCGCGTCGAGCGCATCGGGTTGGGCACCGAGGACGCGACGCGTCCGCTTGGCGACCGCACGACGACGCTCAAGTTCGTCCTGACGCCCCTCGATTCCCTTGCCGGGCGGCGCGTGTCGGTCAGCGGCCTTCTGATGGGCGCAGGGGGCGCGGACGGGATCAACGTTTCAACCGTGAATCGCGTGGGCGATACCTGCCCGTAAATCGGGCAGGGTTGACGTCGTGGCTGCCAGCGGGCCGCCCAAAGGGTGTAATATCGGCCTTGTCGCGACCACGACGCGAGCCGGTGGAACTGTGCCGGCAGCAGTTCGTTACGCGGGTCGACAGGGGAATTCTGTCCTCATTCCCGCGGCCGCATAACGGCGGCGCGCACAGCGCGCCCGCGAGGGAGCGGCGTGGGGCAAGGGGCCCCGCAGCGACCGAGCCGGGGTCCGGGGCAGAGCCCCGGTTAGTTGGTCGAAAGGTGAGGGCCTGAGATGCGCACCCAACGAACCTCCAGCTGGCTGCTGACATCGTTGCTGTCGTTCGTCGTCGTCGTCCTCCTCCTTCCTGCCGTCCGCGGACAGGCCCCCCGCGACACACCCCTGGTCGATGCCGCCAGACACGACGATCTCCAGGCTGTTCGCGCGTTGATAGCCAGGCGAGCGAATGTGAACGAGCACGCGCGTGACGGGTCGACGGCGATTCTCTGGGCAGCCGCCAATTCGAATCTGGAGATGGCGCGGGCGCTCATCGCCGCAGGCGCCGCCGTCAACACGCCCAATCATTACGGCATCACGCCGCTGCTTCAAGCCAGCCGCTCGGGTGACGCGCCGCTCGTCGCGGCGCTGCTGAAGGCAGGGGCCGACCACGCGGCAGGGCATCCTGACGGCGAGACGCCGCTCATGGCCGCGTCGCGCTCCGGGCGCGTCGAGGCTGTGCGGCTGCTCCTCGAAGCGGGCTCCAATGTGAACGCCGCCGAGGCGTACCAGCACCAGACCGCGCTCATGTGGGCGGCGGGGGAAGGCCACGTGGACGTCGTGAAGGCGCTGCTCGCGGCGGGTGCGAATCCAAACCAGAAGGCTCGCGTGAACGCCATAAACGAACGGAAGCACGCCGATCACCCGACAGGCGGCTTCACGGCCCTCATGTTTGCGGCGCGAAACGGTCACGGGGAGATCGCCAGGGCGCTCGTCGAAGGCGGGGCCGATCCCAACCTGACCAACGGCGACGGCGCCACGGCGACGATCGTCGCCATCGTCAACGATCGGTTCGATCTGGCCAGACAGCTTCTCGACCTCGGCGCCGACGCGAACGACGGGTCGTTGTACTTTGCCGTTGACATGCACGACGCCACGATCGACATGCGTGCGCGCGACGGGTCGCGGCTGCGCGCCAACCATCCCAACAAGTTAACCGCGCTGGACCTGGTGACGCTGCTGCTGGATCGCGGGGCCGACCCGAACAAGCCGTTCGTCGGCCAGCTGCACTCGACGTCCTATTGCTGTGGCGACGACGTCAACAGCTCGGCGTTCTATCGTGCGGCGATCGCGTCCGACGTCGAGGTGCTGAAGCTGATGATCGCGCGCGGCGCCCGGATCGAGTGGAGCCCGAGCGAGGTCAAGAAGGAAGGCGCCGCCGCCGGGCGCGGTGCGAACGCGAACGTCGGAAGAACGCCGATCGTGGTCGCGATGGCCGGTGGTCGCGGCGCCCCGTTGGCGGGAGGCCCGGGGTTCGACCGGATAGGACCGCCGCCGTTCCGCGAGCCGTCGAGTCGCGATCCGCTCGAGGCGCTCGAGGTGCTTCTGGCCGCCGGGGCGAGCCCGAACGTCAAGGCGCCCGACGGCTCGACGCCGCTGCACCAGGCGGTGCAGGCGCGACAGGTGGCGATGATTCGAACGCTGGTGGCGGCCGGTGCGTCGTTGAACGCGACCAACAAAGACAATCTGACGCCGCTGCAGCTGGCCGAAAAGCCCGAGCCGCCGGGGCCGGCGACGCCCGTGGATCCTGGCGTGTTCCGTCCCAAGCGCGATACGCGGGAGGAGGTCATCGCTGCCTTGCGGGAGCTGATGAAGCTCGGCCCGAACGATCCGACGCCCGTGCCGCCGCCGGCGCCCGCCGAGCCTGGCAAAGAGAAAGAGGCGGAGAACAAGAAGGGCGACCAGAAATGAAAAGGGCGCTGGTGAGTGCGGCCCTCGTCTGGGCCAGCGCGGCGGCGCTGCTGGCGCAGTCGGCGACCGGCGTGACCGCGCAGTCGCCTTCACCCTCAGCCGTGAGGGCTCAGCACCGGGCCTGGTTGAATCAGTACTGCGTCGGTTGTCATAACAGCCGCACGGCATCCCCGGCGCACGATCCCGTCAACCTCGAGTCGGCCAGCCTCGACGACCTGTTGCCCCACGCGGCCACGTGGGAGCGCGTCCTCCGCAAACTGAGCGTGCGCGCGATGCCGCCCCAGGGCATGCCGCACCCGAACGAGTCGGAGTACGCGGCGTTCACGAGCTGGCTGGCCGGATCGCTCGATCGCGCCTGGCAGGGGCGGAGCTCTCCGGGCCGCTACGTGGCGCACCGCTTGAACCGCGCTGAATACCGCAACGCGATTCGCGACCTGCTCGCGCTCGACGTCGAGGTCAGCGAGCTGTTGCCGAGCGACGGCGCGAACTTCGGCTTCGACAACATCGCGGCCTCTCTCAACACGTCGCCGCTGCTGCTCGAAGGGTATCTGGTGGCGGCGCAGCGCATCAGCGCGCAGGCGGTGGGCGATCCGGACCGACGCCCCGGGGCGACCGAGTATTCGATCAGCCGGGAATTCACCCAGCTCGGGTACATCGACGGCCTGCCGCTCGGAACGCGCGGCGGCACGCTGGTCCGTCATCTGTTTCCGGCCGACGGCGAATACGAGCTCTTCGGGCGGCTGGTCAGGGGCGTGGAGGAAGGGTACGCCGGCGTCGAGGGGAATGATTTGCCGCACACCTTCGTCATCACGATCGACGGTGCGGAGGTGTATTCCGCTCAGATCGGCGGCCTCAAGGACCATGAAGTGCAGGCCAGGGACATGAACGAGGCGCGTACGCTGGTCGACGCGCGTATGACCGGTCGTGTCAGGGTGACCGCAGGTCAGCATGAAGTCGGCTTCACGTGGCGGGAGAGACCGTCCCTGCCGCAGGACGTGTGGCAGCCTTCGTTGCGTGACAGCCAGGAAGTGCACATGATTGGCGGCCTGCCGCGATTGCAGGCAGTCGGCGTCGAAGGCCCGTACCGCGTCACGGGAGTCAGCGCCACGCCAAGCCGGGAACTCATCTTCGTCTGTGAGCCGCAGGCAGCCCTCGAGGAGCTCGCATGCGCCACCAGGATCCTGACCAACCTGGCGCGCCGTGCCTATCGGCGGCCGGTCACGGCAACGGACGTCGAGGCGCCAGTCGCGTTCTACAAGCAGGCGCGCGCGAGCGGCGGCAACTTCGACGCGGGCGTCCGCGCCGGGGTCGCGCGCGTCCTGGCGAGCCCGCTGTTCCTGTATCGAATCGAGCGGGATCCTGCCGGCCTTCCCTCAGGCGCCGCGCACGCGGTCAGCGACGTGGAACTCGCCTCGCGTCTGTCGTTCTTTCTGTGGAGCAGCATCCCGGACGAGACGCTGCTGAACCTGGCAACGACCGGCCGGCTTCGCGAGCCGGGCGTGCTCGAGGCCCAGGTACGCCGCATGATTGTGGACAAACGCGCCGATGCCCTGGTCAGCAATTTCGCCGGGCAGTGGCTCCAGCTGCGCAACCTGGAGGCGAAGGTCGTTCCCGACCTGCTGATGTTCCCCGATTTCGACGACAACACCCGGGAAGCGTTCCGCCGAGAGACAGAGCTGCTCTTCGCCCACATCATGCGGCAGAACCGAAGCGCGCTCGAGCTGTTGAACGCCGACTACACTTTCGTGAACGAGCGGCTGGCCAGACACTATGGCATCCCGGGTATCTACGGGGAGCGCTTCCGCCAGGTGAAGCTGACCGATCCGAACCGACGCGGCCTTCTGGGACATGGGAGCATCCTGTCGCTGACGTCTGTTGCGACGCGAACCTCGCCCGTGTTTCGCGGCAAGTACATCCTGAGCACGTTCCTGAACACGCCGCCTCCCCCGCCGCCGCCGAGCGTCCCGACGCTCGAGGAAAGCAACAAGGGCGCGGCGACCGCGGCGAAGACGGTACGGGAGCAGCTGGAGAGGCACCGGCAGAACGCAGCCTGCGCCTCCTGTCATCGCATCATCGACCCGCCGGGCTTTGCGCTGGAGAACTTCAATTCGGTCGGACAGTGGCGCGACGTTGCGGCCGATGGCGCGCCGATCGACGCGGCTGGCACGCTGGCGGATGGCGCGGCGGTCGATGGCCCCGCCGCGCTGCGCGCCGCCATCCTGAGCCGGCCCGAGGTGTTCGTCACCACGCTCACCGATCGGATGCTGACGTACGCATTGGGCCGAGGGCTCGAGCCGTCCGATATGCCCGTCGTCCGGAGGATCGTGAACAAGGCGGCGCAGAACGATTATCGCTTCGCGTCGATCGTCATCGGCATCGTCGAAAGCACCCCGTTCCAGATGAGGGCCACACTGGAACCGGTTGAAACCGTCAACCCAGTTGGACAAGCGAGGGGACAGTAATCATGTTCATCACGAAGAAGCATCTTTCCCGCCGCACGTTCATGCGCGGTGCTTTTGGCGCGACGATGGCGCTGCCCCTGCTGGAGGCAATGGTGCCGGCGCTCACGGCGCAGTCGCGTACGGCTGCGCGCTCGCCGTTCCGGTTCGGAGTTTCCTATTTTCCCAACGGCGTGTTCCCTGACACGTGGCATCCGGACCAGGCCGGTAGCGATTTTCGGTTCAAGCCGGTCATGCAGCCGCTCGAGCCCTTCCGCGACCAGCTGGTCACGATCAGCCAGATGAAGGCCCCATGGGGGGCCTCGATACATCTTGGGGCGAGCTCGGCGTTTCTCAACGGCGTCGGGCCCGTCGCCGACAGAAGAGAGGGAACCAGCGAAGCCTTCGGGAAGCTCCAGTCGAAGAAGACGGTCGAGCAGTACATCGCCGACAAGGTCGCGGAGGATACACCTCTGCGGTCAATCGAGGTCGGAACCGAGGACATGGGCACCGCGGTGGGCGCCTGCGACGGGTTCCCGTGCACCTTCTTCAACGCGCTCTCCTGGCGCGACGATACGAGCCCGCTGCCCGTGTCGATCAACCCGCGGGTCACTTTCGAGCGGATGTTCGGCGAGACCGGCTCGGCGGAACAGCGGGCCACTCGTCTGAAGGAGAAGCAGAGTCTGCTGGACTCCGTGATGGAGGAAACGTCGAAGCTGCGGAACACGCTGGGCGCGCCCGACCGCGCCATCCTCGACGAGTACGTCAGCAACATTCGTCAGGTTGAGCAGCAGCTCGACAGGATGGAAACCCGGCTTGGCACCATCACCGGGAATCCAGAGGCGCCGCTGGGGTTGCCGGAGGCGTTCGACGATCACATGGCCGTGACCTACAACCTCATGCACCTGGCTTTTCAGGGCGACATCAGCCGGGTGTTCACGTTCATGATCTGTCACGAGGCGAGCGACCGCGGCTACGCCCACATCGGCATCCCCGAAACACACCACAGCATCTCGCACCACGGCAACGACCCGGAGAAGCTCGCGAAATACGCCAAGATCGGCACGTACCAGATCGTGAAGTTCGCCGAGTTCCTCGGCAAGCTGAAAGCGACAGCGGATGGCGACGGCACGCTGCTGGATCATTCGCTGTTCTACTGGGGCAGCGGCATGAGCAACGGCAACGAGCACGATCGGAACAACCCGCCCGCGGTCCTCGTTGGCGGCGCACACGGCCGCCTGAAGGGCAATCGTCACGTCGTGGCGAAGAAGGATGAGCCAACGGCGAACCTGCTGCTCGCGCTGGCACATCTTGCTGACGTGGAGATCGAGAGCTTCGGGGCGAGCACCGGCCGGCTCGACTTGTAGATCTCGGCATCGATAGGCAGCGGCACACGCCGCTGCATACGCGGTTCGGCCGGACGTCGGGCTATGGCGTGCGGCGCGGCCAGATCACGCCCTGGTTCCGCGGCACGGCTCCAATGCCCTTGTAGACAAACTTCTGCAGACGTTTGCCTTCGTAGGTCTCGGTCGTGTAGACGTTGCCCTTCGAATCGACGGCGATGCTGTGCACGCCGAAAAACTGCCCAGGCTGGCGGCCGCCGTCGCCGAAGGCCGTCAGCTCCTCCAGCGTATCCCGCCGCAGGATGTGGACCCTCATGTTACGGCCATCCGCCAGATACAAGTACGTCTGCTGCGGATCCCTCGAGAACGCGATATCCCAGACCGACCCCTCGCCGAGGCTCCGTCTCGCGATGAACTGCTCCTTCACGAACGTCCCGTCCTTGCGGAACACCTGGATCCGGTCGTTCACCCGATCGCACACGTAGATGAGGCCGTCGTTCGACAACTCGGCGCAGTGCACCGGGTTGCGAAACTGCTGCGCCGGCGTCGCATCCGGGTTGTAGGGTCCGAGGTCGCGATCGTCCGGCCGATTCCCGTACGCGCCCCAGTACCGCTTCATCTTGCCGGAATCCACGTCGAGCACGGCCACGCGCTTGTTCAAATACCCGTCCGAGATGTAGGCCTCGTTGGCCGACGCGTCGATCGTGATCTTGGCCACCCGGCCGAAGTTGCTTGGATCGTGGCTGTCGCCCGGATACGTCGAGATGCCTTCGGCGTTGGCGGGACCCTTGTGGACGTTCTGCCTCCCGTACTGCGCAAGGAACTTCCCGTCCTGCGTGAACTTGAGGATGTGCGAGTCGCCGGCGCCGTTGCCGCCAATCCAGACGTTGCCCTTGTGATCGATGGTGATGCCGTGGTTGGACTGCGGCCACTCGTAGCCCTGGCCGGGGCCTCCCCAGTGGCGGAGCAGATTGCCTTCGGCGTCGAATTCGAGGACGGGCGGCGCGCCGGCGCAGCATTCGCCGGTCGGCGGGGTGAGCTCGGCCCCGCGCTCGTTGTTGTTCAACGTCGCCGAGCTGCGATGGATGATCCAGACGTGGTCCTGGGGATCGACGAAGACGCCGATGGTGGATCCGAGCAGCCAGTGGTTCGGGAGCGGCTTCGGCCACAGCGGATCGACCTCGAACATCGGTGCCTGCACGGTACCGCCCTGCGCGCTGGCCGCCTGCTCCAGCCGCGCGTGCAGGGCGATGAGCGTCCCGAGCACGAGGACGAAGGTCATCGCCACGAACAGGTTCCGCTTCCTCATATGCCTCCCTCGACTTCCCTCTTGTAAGCGGTATCCGGCTTCATCCGCATCAGAACGCGCGCCAGCCACCACACGGCCGCCACCGCCACCAGGACCATCACCCACCGCACGACGCCGGCAAGCGTGCCGGGGTCCACGGTGGGCCACGAGAACTGCAGCAACTGTTCGCCGCGCGCGGTCATCCAGTGCCATCCCGTGTGCGCCACGATGGCCGACACGATGATCGTGCCCATGCGTTCGTCCACCCGCCTGAACAGGATCGCCAGCGCCGGGACTGCAATCGCGAGGACGAGCAGCTGGCCGAGTTCGACGCCGACGTTGAAGGCCAGGAGCGACGTGAGGAGGTGCGACCCGGCGAACTGGAGCGTCTCCCGCAGCGCGAACGAGAACCCGAATCCGTGTACGAGGCCGAACCCGAACGTGATCAGCCACCGTCGTCCTACTCGCGCGCCGACGATGTTCTCGAGTGCCATGTAGACAATCGAAGAGGCGATGAGCGTTTCGACCAGCGGCGGAAACCACAGGGCCGACGGCGCCAGATCGTAGGCCGATGCGACGAGCGTCACCGAATGCGCCACGGTGAACGCGGTCACGACGGCCACGAGAATGCGGACGCGGCGAAGGGGAATGACGAGACACAGGAGGAACAGGAGGTGATCGGCGCCGCTGAGGATGTGCTCGAATCCGAGCCTCACGAACCCCGTCGCTGCCTGAATCCACGTGGGATCGAGGTGCACGATGCCGGGATCGCCGTGCATCTCGAACGCGCGCACGACGCCGTCCGGTCTGACCAGGCGCAGCGCGGTCGTCGTGCGCAACCCGAGCCGCTCCAGGCCGGGACGAATCGCGAAACGCGCGGTCTCGGAGCGGATCGGGTACTCGATGAGCGCGTCGAGCACCCCCTGGTTCCAATAGAGCTCGGTCCCGGGATCGAGCGGAGGACCGGTCACATGCGCCAGCGCGCCGTCGTAGGTCTGAAACGAGGTGTCGGACGGGAGGGAGACGAGCACGGCGGCAATCTGCGAGGGATACAAGCGCTCGCCGCCCTCGTAAAGCTCGAGCTCCTGCGCAATCCAGGTGGTGGCAGCGCCGCGGAGCGCATCTTCCGCGCGAGTGAGGTCGAGGTAGCCGGCGCCGCGCGTCGGCACGTCGACATCCCGCAGTGCGGCCAGGGGCACACGTACCAGCAGGCGCAGGCGCCGCGGCTCGGGCTTGACGAACGCCTGCACGACGATATCGTTCGGCACGTCGTGGGCGAGCGCCGCCGACGCCGTCAACATGAGCACCGCCGTCACAGCGACGAGGTGTCGCGGCACGGTGCGGATTCTACACCCGTTGACCCGGACGTGCGGGCTTGCGACCGTCGGGGGCGACAGGGTCATGTGGGATCGACATTACGCGATCAGTCCGTCGAGCAGCACGATATCCATCTCCTCCTCCGCGACGGCGGCGAACAGCGTCTGGCTGTCGGGCGACCAGCAGATGCTGCGTTCGATGAACGTCCTCCGATCACCGAAATCGGTCAACGGCGTCATCGACCCGCCCGTGGTCGGCAGCCTCCACAGATTGGTCGCCACGCCGTCGACCAGCGCGGTTGCCAGCCACCGGCCGTCCGGAGACAGGGAGACGTTGAAACCCGCTCTCACATGGCCCGACAACCGATCCTGGGGAACGCGAAGCAGCAACTCGGAAGGCGCGTGCTCGGGCTGCGCGCGACGAAGCTCCGCGTACCCCGGTCCGGACCACAGGCCCAGGATGTCCGCTCGCGCGCGTGTCGTGAAGTACAGCGTCGAACCGTCCAGAGAGATCTCGGGCAGCACGCCCGCGTCTTCCTCCCGCACAAAGACTGCCGGGCCTCCGTCGACAGGCACCTTCTCGAGTGCCTTGACCCCATCTCCCACGCGGCTGTTGTACAGCCAGCTGCCGTCGCCCGACCAGCACGGCCCCCACGCGCGGGCGACGAATCGGCGCCCGCTGCCGTCTGGACGCACTATCCACAGCTTCGGGCGGCCCTCCTCGGTCGTCAGGAAGGCGATCAGATCCCCGCGTGGCGACCACTTCACGACGCCGATGGCGACATCTGGATTGGTCTCGAATGTAATCTGACGGGCGCTCGATCCGTCCACGCTGGCAATCCAGAGATTCGCGTGGCCTCCGCTGTCGGAGATGTACACGACTTCCTTGCCGTTCGGACTGACCGACGGGGTTTGCACGTGACCGGTCTGCCGTGTGACCCGAGCCCCGTTCCGCGTGTTTTCGGCCGGCGATCCGTCAGCAGGAAAGCTCCAGATATCCGAGCGGCTCCTGACGCGAATCGCGACCAGCCGGCCGTTCGAGTGGGCATCGGGCTCGTAGTACGACGCATCCCCGAAGGTGAGCTGCCGGTCGAGGCTGCCGTCGCGCCGGATCACCCGCAGGTTGGTGACGGGTGGATAGAGCAGCGTGCTTCCTCGAGACGATCCGTAGACGATACCTGACCCATCGGGCAGCCACGCGAGTCCCGTCAGCGTAACTCCCTGAATCACATCCTGCCGCCGGGGATCGCCGGGCGTGGCGATCTCGATGGCTTCGTCGAATCCGGAATGGCTCGAGCGTCTGAACGCGAGCCGTTGGCCGTCGGGCGACCATCGCAGGAACGTATACGTGAATCCGACAGGCAGAAGCGCCACCTCCTCGCGGGCCGACCCGTCGCGCGCCATCGTCACCAGGGCCAGACGCTCGCCGGAGACCTGCAACAGCGCGATGCGCCGGCCATCGGGGCTGACGTCGGCGCCGCCGATGGCCGGTGTGACTGGCCGCGGCCAGCCGCCCAGGGCGCCAATCTCCCAGATCGCTCCTTGCTCGGCACCGTCGGATGGCGGCGTGTAGTACAGGAGCGTGTTCGAATCGGGCGCCCACCGCGGGTGCAGATGATCGACGTCGTCCCGTGTCAGCTGCAGTGCTGCGCCGCCCGCCAACAGCCGGATCCAGATCTGCCGCCGGCCGCCGGCCATCGCGACAAACGCGATCGTCTTGCCGTCGGGCGAAATCGCCGGAGCTTCCTTCGCATCCGGGGAGTCCGTAAGACGCCTGAACTCGACGTCGCGCGCTTGCACCGCGGGCGTCGGGCTCGTGGCGAGCCCGCCGGTCCATGCGGGTGCGTCGTCGAGATAAAGCGCCGCGTCGGCGATGTCTCGGACGCGGCGCTTCACATCCTTTTCCAGGCAGCGCCGCAGCAATCGGATAACCGGGGCCGGAATCTCTGCGGGCAGTATCGACCACTCGGGTTCCTGCTGGAGCACCGCGGCGATGATGTCCGGCAGCGTCGGTCCGTCGAACGGCGCCCGACGCGTGAGCATCTCGAACAGCACGCAGCCGAATGCCCAGATGTCTGCGCGCTTGTCCACGGGAAGGCCACGCGCCTGCTCCGGGCTCAGATACGCCGCCGTGCCGAGGACGGTGCCCGCCAGTGTGCCTCCGCTCATTGTCGGGGACCGCGACAGATCGACGGCGGGCCCGTCGTCCGCGATGGCCTTCGCCAGCCCGAAGTCCAGCACCTTCAGCTGGCCGTCACTCGTGAAGGCAATGTTGGCTGGCTTCAGATCCCTGTGGACGATCCCTTTTTCGTGTGCGACCTGGAGCGCCTCGATCAGCTGACGTGCAACGTGCAGCGCCTCGTCGAACGCCAGCGGCCCGGTGGCGAGCCGCTGCTCAAGCGTGCCGCCGTCAACGAGTTCGAGAACGATGAAATGAGATCCGTGCCAGTCCTCCAGACCGTAGACAGTGGCGATGTGCGGATGATTGAGCGAAGCGAGGATCTGCGCTTCCCGACGGAAGCGCGCGAGCCGCTCGGTATCGTCGGTGACCGCCTCCGGGAGGACCTTGATGGCAACGTCGCGGCCGAGCTTCGTGTCGCGGGCGCGGTATACCTGGCCCATCCCGCCCGCGCCGATGAGCGTGAGCGTCTCGTACGTGCCAAGGCGGGTACCGGAGGACAGCTGCATGCCGGCCAGGAACGAAAGGGATTCTAGATTGAGCGTAGATTCAGCTGCTGAAACGGTTGTCCGCTACGACCCCTTCTTGATCTCGACGAGCGCCACGCGGTTGACGCCGCTGCACGCCAGCACGAGGTTCCCGTCCGCGGTCGGCATCATGTTGCGGACGACGCCGCCGCCGGAGGGGATGGCCCAGGTCTGAAACTTCTCGGTCTTCGGATTGAAGCGAACCAGCGTGTTCGGCCTCACTGCCGACTCGCTGTACCAGATTTCGTCCTTGAGGGCGGTGATGCCGTAAGGCTGCGACCTCGGTCCGCCCGGCGACGCCCATTCGGTCGCCTTGCCGGTCTTCGGATCGAACCGGCCCAGGTAGCCGCGGGCGTAGTCCGTGTACCAAAGCACGTCGTCGCTCGTAATCGCGACGCGTCGCGGCCGCGTCTCGGCGTTCGGCAGCTTGTATTCCTTGATCGTCATCGTCGTCGGATCGATGCTGGCGATCTGATTGACGTTGAACTGTACGAACCAGGGCGTGCCCTTGGAATCGACGACCATGCCGTACGGATTCGTCCGCGGTGTCGGCGCCGTGGCCAGCGTGACCTCGCCGGTCTTGGGGATCAGGCGGCCGACCATG
The DNA here is from genome assembly GCA_035537875.1 of Vicinamibacterales bacterium. Taxonomy (GTDB): domain Bacteria; phylum Acidobacteriota; class Vicinamibacteria; order Vicinamibacterales; family CAVVIG01; genus DATLLJ01. The sequence continues at coordinate 76,452 of DATLLJ010000049.1, forward strand.
TTGGCACCCTGCAGCGTGAACCACAGCGTTCCGTTCCTGTCGAAAATCGGTGTGTGCGGATCGCGCGCGGCCGCGTCCGGCATCGGGTACTCGGTGACCTCGCCGGTCTTCGGATTCAGCTTGCCGACGAGCGCGGCCGAGTTACCCGTGTACCAGATGTTGCCGTCCGTGTCCGCCGTCAGGCCGTGCGGCCCTGAGCGCGCGGTCTTGAGCGGAAATTCCTTCATCGCGCCCGTCTTGGGATCGAGGTGGCCGATCACGTTCGCCCACTGGCCGGTCCACCAGATGGTGCCGTCCGGCGTGGCGAGCGGATCGTGCGGACGGGAGCCGAGCGACGGGACAACCCATTCCCTGATCGAAACGGCGACGTCGCCTGGAATGAGGACGGCCTGCGGCCGCGGCTTTTCAGGGAAGTTGGTCGCGAGGTATGTCGCGATCGTCGCGCGCTGGTCGGCCGGAAGCATGACCATCGTGCTGAACAGGCTTTCCCAACCCTCGCGTGTGTAGCCGCCCGAATTGACGATTTGGTTCGCCGCGTGACACTGGGTACACGTCGTCTGCACGAGGTCCCGACCCGGGCCATCCGGTAATTGTACCGGCTGACCGCCGCGGCCCTGGGTAAACGTCGGCACGGGCGAAAGAGCGGACAGCAACGAAAGAACTGCGGCCGACACGGTCGACGAAACGACTGACTGTCTCGACATGGTGCTCCCTGCGCTAGCCTTTGACATCGCTGGTACCGTTTCGAGGATTATCATACGATCGTCGCACGGACCCCCGCGATTTCGGGACCGATTGTCGCGCCAGCTCGAGGCGCGATCAAAGAAGAATTGTAAGATGCTGGAGGCGTTCCTCAGCGGGGACTCACGATGAAACAGGCGTGTGCGCTCTTCCTTCTGCTCGCGTTGGTCGCGTGCGGCGACGACCAGGAGACGACGACTTCTCCGTCGCTGGCCGCGCCGCCAACCTTCCAGGGGCAATACGCCGGCAGTTACGTCGTCACCGGATGTACCGACACGAATCCCGGGTTCTGCCAGAGCCTGGGCCTCGACGCCGCCAACATCACGCTTCCGTTTGCGCTGGCGGTGAACCAGAGCCAGACTGCCGTCACCGGAACGATCACCCTCGGAGCCACCACGCTCATTTCGTTGAGCTCGACGAGCGCGATGGTCTCCGGTACGTTCCTGGGCGTCGCGCAGACGTCAGGGCATCTCACGGGCACGGCCACGATGGACCGTCCGGTTCCTTTCTGCGCCACCGCGCCGGTGAGTCCGAGCCTGCCGGGCGGCGGCGGATTCATGATCTGCGGCACGACGGTGGCACTCACCCAGTGGGATACGACTATTGCTGGAAACAATTTGAGCGGCTCCTTCACGCTGGCGTTCACAGCCACGTCCCCGATAGCCTCGGCAACAGCGAGCGCGAGTCTTCTCCAGGTGAGCCGGCAGTAACGTTACACCCGCGCGAGGCTCGTTCAGTCGACCGGCAGATTCATCCGCTGCAGCAGCGCGTCCCAGCGTGGGTCGTCGTGCAGGTCGTCGTAGAGCGGATCGCGCTTGATGAAGTTCGGCCTTAATGCGGAGTATCCTCTCTTTGCCGATGCTTGTGATGATGAACGTGGGGCGTTCTAAGAATGAAAATAGCCTACGTCACTACTTATGACTCGTCCAATGTACATGCGTGGTCCGGGACCGGCAGCTATATCCTGCAAACGCTCCGAGATAGTGGTTTCAACACTGAAACGGTTGGCAATCTGTATGAACCGACTTCTTACGTAATCAAGGGAAAGAGTCTCCTGTACCGGACGTTACACAAAAACTATCTGCCAGATCGCGAGCCAATTATCTTAAGAAGTTACGCTACGCAGGTAGGAAAGGCCCTCGTCCAGCTTGAACATGACAGCGTGTTTAGCCCAGGAACGATTCCAATTGCGTACTTGCGAAATGAGAAGCCCGTCGCATTTTGGACAGATTGCACCTTCGCTGGGATGATCGACTTCTTTCCACATTTCAGCAATCTTTGCGCCGAAAGCATCAAGAACGGCAACAAGATGGAGCAGCGAGCGTTATCGCGTTGTCACCTGGCCATCTACAGTTCCGAGTGGGCTGCAGAGAGTGCGGTGCGCAACTATGATGTCGATCCGGCAAAGGTGCATGTGGTGCCGTTCGGCGCGAATGTCCACTCCGACAGAAGCATGCGTGATATCGAGGAGTTCTTGGAGAAGAAGAGTACAGACATTTGTCGACTGCTCTTTCTCGGAGTGGATTGGCATCGGAAAGGCGGAGATGTCGCCCTGGCAGTTGCCGAACTCCTCAATCAAAGAGGAATAAGGACAGAATTGGAGATTGTTGGGTGTGATCCCCCCAGGGGTTTACCGGCCTTTGCAAAATGCCACGGTTTCATATCAAAGAAGACAGAAGAAGGCAGGAATCGTTTGAGTGAATTGATGGCCGGATCGCATTTCCTGATTCTTCCGTCGAGGGCTGAGTGCTATGGCATCGTATTCGCCGAAGCAAGTTCGTTCGGGCTTCCCTCTCTGGCGACCAGAGTGGGAGGGATTCCCACAGCCATCCACGACGGTGAGAATGGACAGACATTCCCGATCGATGAGGGGCCAGTGAAGTACTGCGACTATATTGAGACGGTGCTGTCCTCACAGCAGGGATACCGAGCTTTGGCCCGCTCTTCCTTCAACGAGTACTCGACGAGACTGAATTGGTCTTCCGCTGGTAAGAGGGTGCGCGACCTCATACTGGAATTCTGCGCGTGACCACGGCATTGCGAGATGTTTCGTCGGGCTCTGGGTTGCCTGGGGAGTAGCTCTGGGTGAGGCGAAGCGAGCTTCTGCCGGAGTTGTCCCAGCTGCGTGTCACGCTGAGGGTCCCCGGTCGCGCGACGTTTCGAGCGAGCAAAGTCGCCGGCCGCGAGCCGGGATCGTGTGATGGGAGAACGAAGGTCGTTCAGACTGAGACTCCTTCACCTCCTGCGAACTCCGTCGAGACGGCAGGCCGCGCAGAGCCCATCGACAAGCATCGCGAATCGCGCCGCCAAATTATTGGCGCGCTGGCTTTTGGTGCCAGCATCACGTCCAGATTCGTGGGAAGTGGCCACGGGTTGCATCGACGACTCAGGTGTGGCTGGCGTGGACGCGTTCTTGCGTAGCCTCGAGCGCGATCCGCGCGCGCAAGCGTTGTCTGTCGAAGAAGGCAGGGGTTCTGATAAGGAATCTTCGGTAAACTCGTCAGCTAGGACGGCCCTAATGCGGACCATCCCCCTTATACTCTTTCTCTATCCCCTCTTGATCCGCATATAGTTTTCACTTACGGAACGAATGATGATCCGACATAGGAGAAAGAACAGGATGCCTGCGACATCGAGACTGGTGCACTGGTCTAGTGAAACGGGATGCTACATAACCTGGGGCAAACCCGGGCAAGTCAGGCTTTGGCTGACAGTGGCTTCGGTGGTGCTGGGGTGTCTCTGGCCTTCATTGGGAGAAGCAGCAGGCCCAGTCACCCAACTTAGCGGGCTGGCGGGTTGTGTGAGTGATGATGGAACGAGCGGGAGTTGTGTGGATGGCCGCGGGCTGAGTGGTGCGGGCTGGGTCGCTGTAAGCCCCGACGGCCTGCATGTCTACGTGGCATCATTTGGCAGCTCGGCTGTGACGGCCTTTGCGCGCAACACGACTACGGGAGCCCTGACACAGCTGAGCGGTACTGCGGGCTGCGTGAGTGAGGATGGAACGGGGGGAACCTGTGCCGACGGCAGGGGACTTAGCGAGGCCGTCTCTGTAGTCGTGAGCCCAGACGGCAAGCATGTCTATGTAGCGTCACGTGTAAACACAGTCGCGGTATTTTCGCGCAACACGACTACGGGGGCTCTGACGCAGCTAGGCGGTGTTGCGGGCTGCGTGAGTGAGGATGGAACGGGGGGAACCTGTACGGACGGCAAAGGATTGGTGAGCCCTCGCACTGTTACAGTAAGTCCGGACGGTCAGAATGTTTATGTAGGCTCACATGGCGGCAGTTCGGTGGCGGTATTTGCCCGCGATTCAAATACCGGGGCCCTGGCGCAACTGGGCGGTACTGCGGGCTGCGTGAGTGAGGATGGAACGGGGGGAACCTGTACGGACGGCAAAGGGCTTCTAGGTGCTCGTGGCGTGGCAATGAGCCCCGACGGCCTGCATGTCTTTGTCGCCTCGCAAGACAACAACGCCGTAGCGGCATTTGCCCGGAACACGACTACGGGAGCCCTGACACAGCTGAGCGGTACTGCGGGCTGCGTGAGTGAGGATGGAACGGGGGGAACCTGTGCCGACGGCAGGGGGCTTGTTGGTCCTATCCATGTGACAGTGAGCCCGGACGGCAGCCATGTTTATGTAGTCTCACGTGATAGCCATTCGGTAGCGGTATTTGCCCGGAACACGAATACCGGAGCCCTGACGCAGCTGAGCGGTGCTGCAGGCTGCGTGAGTGAGGATGGAACAGGGGGAACCTGTGCCGACGGCAAGGGACTTGGACAAGCGGTCTTTCTGGAAGTGAGCTCGGACGGCAAGAACGTCTATGTGGCTTCGCAAGTGAGCAACGCAGTCGCGGTATTTGCGCGGAACAGGACTACCGGGGCGTTGAGGCAGCTAAGCGGTGCTGCGGGCTGCGTGAGTGAGGATGGAACGGCGGGAACCTGTACGGACGGCAAAGGGCTTAACGGAGCCATCGGTGTGACTGTCAGCCCGGACGGGCAATACGTCTATGCTGTCTCCTATATCAGCGGCGCGATAAGTGTCTTTTCCCGAAGCACCGATTTTGACCTAGTTGATTTCGATGGCGACGGCCGGAGTGATATTGGAGTCTACCGTGATGGGGCCTGGTTCATTATTCGCTCCTCGGATGGAGGGGGGACGTCGGTCGGCTGGGGGACTGCCGGGGACATACCGGTGCCGGCGGACTATGACGGGGACGGAAAGTCAGACATTGCGGTCTACCGCAATGGGGCTTGGTTCATTATTCGCCCCTCGGATGGAGGGGGAACGTCGGTAGGCTGGGGAACTTCGGGGGACATACCGGTGGCAGCGGACTATGACGGGGACGGGAAGTCGGACATTGCGGTGTACCGCAATGGCGACTGGTTCATGATTCGCTCCTCGGATGGAGGGGGGACGTCCGTAGGCTGGGGAACTGCCGGGGACATACCGGTGCCG
>DATLLJ010000050.1:0-9243 GCA_035537875.1 Vicinamibacterales bacterium
CGGCATTCCCGCCAACCCATCGAACCGCGCCGGCGTAAACAGACGGAGCGAGTCCCAGCGTTTTCGCCAGGCGTCGCCGATTCGTTCGTTCGCCTCGAGAATCACGAACGCCTTCCCGCGTCGCGCCAGATGGTACCCGACTGACAGGCCCGCCTGCCCCCCACCGATGATCACGGTCTGAACGTATTCAGGTTGAGTCATTCAGGTTCACCTCCACCTGCCTACGAGGCGGCCGGGCCACCAAACCGCTCCTCCTCATGGTCTTATTCACGATAACTCCAGAAAGCGGCCAGCGACACGCAAAACTCTCCTTGACGGCGGCCGATAGCGATAGACTGTCAGCAGTACATGGCGTTTGTCATTCGGCTGCTGCTTGTAATCCTGTTTCTGCCGGCGGCGCTCGACGCGCAAACTCCGCCTTCGACCTCCTGGAATATCAACGAGCTGGGCAGCGCGGCCAAAGCCCTCAACGAGGCCGAGTTGCCGGCGCTTCGCTCCCGGGCCGAAGCTGGGGAGGCGCGCGCGCAGTTTCTGCTTGGTCTGGCCTACGAGTACGGCTACGCCGGCTTGACCAAGGACGTCGCCGAAGCGCTGCGGTGGAACACTCGAGCCGCCGAGCAGGGGATCGGGTTGGCGGAAACCTGGGTCGGAGACTTCTACTACGACGGTATCGGCGTCCCCATCGATTACGCGGCGGCGCTCGCCTGGTACAGGCGTGGGTCCGAGCACGGCTATGCTCCAGCCAGCCGATACGTTGGTGATTTTCATCTGTTCGGCCTGGGTGCGGAGCGAAGCGCCGAGCAGGCCATTGAGTGGTATACGCGAGCGGCCGCTCAAGGCGACCGGCGTGGCGCGGCGCGGCTCGCGCTGCTGACGCCACCGTGCGAGGACGAATTCTGCGATGCCGTTCGCACGCTCATCATCTCGCGGGACAACGGATTCAAGGATCTCAAGGGGCCGCGGCGCATCGAGCCGTTCAAAGAGGTGTTCGCCGGCACGTTCACCCCCGCAGGCGCCGAGACCTGTACGATCATCGCAGCGAACTCGACCGAACAGACGGGCGCACAGTACGAATGCATTTTCCCGACCCCCTGGGGGGAGCTCGCGGACAGGCTTCGCATGGCGTTGCCGGTCGGCTGGATCAGCGAAGTGCAGGATCTGGCGCTGTTGTATGCCGGCCCGGACGACCAGGACCTCGCCGTCATTCTGAACGGAGCCGGGCTGAAGATCATCGCCCCCTTCAGGCGCCAGTGACAGTATTCACCGTTTCAAACCCTGCAGGAACTCCCGGGCCACCGTCCTGACATCACGGCGGTCGATGTCGACGGCGGCGTTCAGGGCCCGCATGTCGCTGTCTGATACGCGGCCCGCGAGCGCGGCGAGCGCTCGACCGACGGCAGGCTGACGCAGCAGCGATGCCGTTCGTACGACCGGCACGGCGTCGTAGGGTGGAAAGTAGCGGCGATCGTCGTCGAGCGGTGCCAGGTCGAGCGCATGGATCAACGCGCTGGTCGCGTCTCCGGCCGTGACGTCGATCTGCCCGTCTGCCAGCGCCCGGTATATCAACGAGACATCCATCGCGCGAGGGTCGTTGCCGAATCGGAGCGCGTAGGCCTGGGTCAGCCCCCGGTATCCGTCGTCACGTTGGAGAAATTCGTACCCGAAGCCTGGCGTCCAACTTTCCATGACGGCTCGGAGGTCGCTGACGGTTTTCAGGCCCAGCGTTCTGGCGTCGCTCCCGCGGACGAGGATCGTGAACGTGTTGTTGAAGCCCAGAGGGTTGAGCGCCGTCAGGCCGTTTCTCGCATACAGTTCGCGCGCCCGCTCGAACACCTCTCGTGAATCGTTCGACACCTGCTCGTGAAAGACTGCCGTGACCGCTGTTCCGGTGTACTCGATGTAGACGTCCAGATCGCCGCTTCGAAGCGCGCGATCGCACACGAAGGTCCCGCCGAGATTCAGTTTGCGATCGACCCGCAGCCCCTCTGTCTCGAGCGCCTGGGCCACGAGTTCACCGAGAATGACCTGCTCGGTGAAGTTCTTGGAGCCGACGACAATCGTGGCATCGTCCATCCGGGCGTAGGCGGCGCCCGATGCGAGCCCCACGAGGACAAGGGCAGTTCCGGCGAGGCGACCCACGAGCGCGGTTGTGAGGCGCACATGTTTCAGACGCCGTTCGATCCAGGCGAGCCCGCCATCGGCCGCCAGCGCCAGGGCGGCCGCCGGGATCGCACCCGCAAGAATCGTCGTCGTATCGACCATCGAAAGCCCGCGAAAGATGTACTCGCCCAGCCCGCCGGCGCCGATGGCCGCCGCAATCGTGGCGGTGCCCACCCCGATGACAGTAGCCACCCGAATGCCGGAGAAGATCGACGGCAGCGCAAGCGGGAGCTCGACCAGCCATAAGAGCTGCCGGCTGGTCATCCCCATGGCCACGCCAGCTTCGATCACCGCACGGTCCACCTGCCGGATGCCGCTGAGCGTCGTCCGGATTATTGGCAGAACGGCGTAGATGGTCAGCGTCGCGAGCGCGGTTCGCGGTCCCAATCCGCCGATCAAGGGGATCGGCAGCAGGAATCCAAGCAGTGCCAGGCTCGGAACGGTTTGTGCCACGCTCGCGATGCCGAGCATCCATCGTCCGATCGAGGGTCGCCTCGATGCCAGGACACCGGCCGGAACGCCGAGAGCGATCGCGACGCTCGTCGAGACGATCACGAGAACGGCGTGCTGCAGGAGCAGCGCGGCCATTTCACCCCGGTGCGTCAACCAGAAATCAAAGAGCCTCATCGAACAATCACATCGCTCGGGTGGGGTGCCCGAGGGATGGTCTCGACGAAGGCGCGCACCCGCGGATCGTCGGAAGCTGAGACGATGTCAGGCGTGTCACAAATAACGAGATCACCGGCGTCGAGCACGCCGACCCGATGGCCGATCCCGAAGGCCTCCGCCATATCGTGTGTGACGAGGATCACAGTCGTCCGCAACTGCTGCTGAATATGTCCGAATTCCCTTCGAACCGCCAGGCGCGTGATGGGATCGAGCGCGCCGAACGGCTCGTCCATGAGCAGAATGGGTGGGTCGACGGCGAGCGCGCGCGCCAGCCCGACACGCTGACGCTGGCCGCCGGACAATTCATGAGGGAGGGCGTTCGCAAACGATCGGTAAGGCAGGCCGACGAGCTCCAGCAGCTGCTGCGCGCGCGCACGGGCGCGATCGACCGGCCAGCTCTCGAGTCGAGGAACCACCGTCACGTTCTCCTCGACGGTCATATGAGGAAAGAGGCCCACTTCCTGAAAGACGTAGCCGATCCGACGACGAAGCTGAATGCGGTCCCATTCCGTCGTCGAGCGCCCTTCGACGAGGACCGCGCCGGAAGTCGGCAGGAGGAGTCGGTTGACGAGCTTGAGGAGCGTCGTCTTGCCCTCGCCGCTCCGTCCGACGATCGCGAGGATCTCCCCGGACTTCACGCCAAGGTTCAGCCGGCGCAGCACCGACGTCCGGCCGGGATAAGAGAAGCCGACCTCGCGGAAATCGACCACCATGCTTCGACGGGCTCTGTCTCGAACGAATCATACTTCCGCGATGGAGAAAGGTCGCCTCTGCGGACCGGGCAGACTGGGGTTCGCTTGATGTACCCTGTTGGGCTGTGTATCTACGCCGCTCCTTCTTGGTTCTGACGATTCCTGCTGCCGTACTGGCCGCCACGCCGGCGGCCGGCCAGTCACCGCCCGCCCCTGCGAGCCCGGCGCTCGCCGCGCGCGAAATCCCGTTTGCGTATGACGGTCCCCCCGCGCCCGTAGCCCCTGACGTCGTCTCACGCGATGCGGAAGGGCGCGTGACGGTTCGCGCTCACCGTCTCGAGGCGCCGCTGAAACTCGATGGCGCGCTCGACGAGGCGATCTACCACACGGTGCCGTCGATCACGGATTTCATTCAGGTGGAACCCGACGAAGGCGTTCTGGCCACCGAAAAAACCGAAGCGTGGCTGGCCTTCGATCGGGAATACGTGTACGTCGCCTTCCGTTGCTGGGAGAGTGAGCCGGAGCGCCGGGTAGCGACCGAGATGCGGCGCGACAACGGCGCGACCTGGGGTGGAAACGATGTCGTCTCGGTCTTCTTCGACACGTTCTACGACAGACGCAACGGTATTGGCTTCACAATCAACTCCATCGGCGGCAGAAACGACGGGCAGATTACCAACGAGCGACAGTACTCCTCCGACTGGAATCCGATCTGGGACTTCGCCACCGGGCGGTTCGAGGAGGGCTGGACCGTCGAGATAGCCATTCCCTTCAAGTCGCTGCGCTATCGCGACGGCGCGGCGCAGATCTGGGGGTTCAACGCGCTTCGTGCGGTTCGCTGGAAGAACGAGCTGTCGCTCATCACGAAGGTCCCGGCCGGGCGCGGCATGCAGAGTGTGCAGCAGTCGTCGATGGCGGCGACCATGGTCGGGTTGGAGGTGCCTGGCGGCGCCAGCAACCTGGACGTGAAGCCGTACGCGACGATGAGCCTGAAGACCGACCGGAACGGCCAGTCGAAGACGGCCAACGACCTCGACGGCGACATCGGTATCGACGCGAAGTACGGCCTGACGCAGAGCCTGAGCGCGGACTTCACCTACAACACCGATTTCGCCCAGGTCGAGGCCGACGAAGCGCAAGTCAACCTGACGCGCTTCAGCCTGTTCTTTCCCGAGAAACGGGAATTCTTCCTCGAGAATCAGGGGACCTTTTCGTTCGGCGGGATTGCCACGACCGGACAGAACGCTGGTTCGGATACTCCGATCCTCTTCTACAGCCGGCAAATCGGGCTCGATCAGGGGCAGGTGGTGCCGATTCAGGCCGGAGGGCGGGTAACGGGTCGGGCAGGCCGGTTCAGCATGGGTCTGCTGAACATCCAGACCGGCGATGAACCGACATCCGGCGACGGCGCGGCGAATTTTTCGGTGATCCGCGTCAAACGCGACATCCTCAGACGAAGCAGCGTCGGCCTGTTGTTCACAGGCAGATCGGTGTCGCAGGTGACGGGCGAGATGAACGCGGCCGCAGGCGTGGACGGCACCTTCGGGTTCTACAACAACCTGTCAATCAACACCTACTGGGCCCGCACGCACACCGACGGGTTGTCGGGGAATGACACGAGCTACCGTGCGCAGCTGGACTACAACGCGGATCGGTACGGCGTGCAGCTCGAGCATCTGCTGGTCGGCGACACGTTCAACCCGGAGGTCGGCTACGTTCGACGGGACGACATGCGGCGCAGCTTTGCCCAGATGCGATTCAGTCCACGACCCAGCTCGATGCCGTCGGTGCGGAGACTGTCGTGGACCGGCTCGCTCGCCTACATCGAGAATCTGGCCGGCCGCGTCGACCTGCGCGAGCAAAATGGCGAGTTCGCCATCGAGTTCCTGAACACCGACCGGTTCAGCGTCGCGTATACGGGCACGTACGAATTTCTGCCGCGTCCCTTCGAAATCTCGGACGGCATCGTGCTGCCGATCGGCAGCTACGACTACGACAACGTCAAGGTGGGCTGGAATGTGGGCCAGCAGCGCGCCGTGTCGGGCAACTTCCTGGCTGAGTACGGGACGTTCTACAGCGGCACGAGGACGGCCCTCAGCGCCAGCCGCGGGCGGCTGAATCTGGGACCGCAAATCGCCCTCGAGCCCACTTACACGGTCAACTGGGTGGACCTCGCCGAAGGATCGTTCACCACGCACCTGGCGGGGGCGCGCGTGACCTACACGATGAGCCCTCGCATGTTCGTCAGCTCGCTGCTGCAGTACACCTCGAGCAACGAAGCCATGAGCGCCAATGTCCGACTGCGCTGGGAGTACCAGCCGGGGAGCGAGCTGTTCGTGGTCTACAACGAGGAGCGGGATACGGCCGCACGGGCGTTCCCCTCGCTGTCGACGCGTGCGCTCATCGTCAAAGTCAATCGGCTCTGGCGCTTCTGAGGAGACCGGATAGCCGTGACGGCCCCAGAGCCGAAGCATTTCACATAGCGGCGCAGTAGCATAAGCAAATGAGTCGGTCCCGAAGACTCGCGGCAATCGGTCTCGCGGGCCTGTGCGTCGCGACGCTGTCGCGGGTCGGTCAGGCGGGCCAGTCATTCCGGACCGCCACGGACCTCATCACGGTCAACGTGACCGTACGGGATGCCGACGGCCGGCTGGTCAACGACCTTCCACGCGACTCGTTCGACGTGTTCGAGGACGGCCGGCTTCAACCGGTGACGCAGTTCACCGATGAGCGGGTGCCCGTGAGCGTTGCGGTCCTGCTGGACACCAGCGAAAGTATGTTTGGCAGCCGCATCCAGGAGTCGCGCGCCGCCATCGACGAGTTCATCGTGAAGCTGCTGGACCCCGCGGACGAGTTCGCGATCGTCGGGTTCAACCACCAGCACCAGATGCTCACGCCGTGGACCAGCGAGCGCGCGTCTGCGGCCGCGGCGCTTGAACCCCTCAGACCAATCGGTTCCACGGCGATGTACGATGCCATCGTCGGCGCCCTGCCGTTGTTCGACGTGCGCAACCGGCAGCGGGGAGCGCTGATCGTTATTTCGGACGGTGCGGACACGGCGAGCGAGGCGACGCTGAGGGATGTGCGGACGGCGCAGCTGCGGAGCGAGGCGTTCGTGTATGCCATTGCGATCGACCCGGTGAACCCGAGACCGCTCAACACGAGCGTGAATGTCACGGCACTGCGTGAAATCACCAATCTGAGCGGCGGCCGGACGCTGGTCGTGCGAACGACCGGCGAAATGCTCGCGGCGCTCTCGGAAATCGTCGAAGAACTGGACAATCAGTATCTCGTCGGCTATACGTCACCCGGAGCCGCCGACGGACAGTTCCACAGTATCCGGGTGCGAATCCGGGGTGGGGATTACCGCGTCCGGGCTCGCAACGGGTACGTTAGAACAGCAGCGCGCGCCCCCGCCAGACGCTGACCGCACGCGGAAGAGCCGGCTATGCAACTCATCTTCGAGCAGATTCGCACCGGTGGAGACCGAAATTTCGGTTACCTGCTGGCCGATCGTGAGGCCCGCCAGGCTGTGTTGATCGATCCGTCCTACACGCCCGAGGTGCTCGTCGAGCGCGCCGTCGAGCAGCATCTCCAAGTGATGTTCATCGTCAACACCCATGGCCACGCCGATCACACCAACGGAAACGACAAAGCCGTCGAACTGACCGGAGCGCCCGTGGCCGGCCACCGCGCGTTGCCGAAGCCACCGGATGTTCTCCTCGCCGACGGTCAGGAGCTTGCGGTTGGCGCCTTGCGTCTCAGGATCATGGAAGCGCCCGGGCATGCCGAGGATCATCTGGTTGTGTACGAGCCCAAGTACGATCTGCTGATCACCGGAGACCTCCTGTTCGTCGGCAAGATCGGAGGAACCAGAAGCGACGCCGACGCTCGGACTGAATGGGAGAGCCTCCAACGCGTGCTTCGAGCTGTTCCCGACACGGCCACGGTGTGGCCGGGGCACGACTACGGCGTGCGCCCGAGCTCGACGATCGCGATGGAAAGGAAGACGAACCCGTTTTTGCTCTGCCAGGACGAGGAGAGCCTCCTCCGGCTGAAGGCCGAGTGGCCCACCTTCAAGAAGCAGCACGGTCTGAAGTAGGGCACATCAGATTCAAGTCGCGCCGGGCGGGCTCCGTCGTAAGATTCCGCCCATGCGTCCAATCCAGGAAGTCGCCGCCGATCTCCATTTCACGTCGGCCGAAATACAACCGTGGGGTCCAGGGGTTGCAAAGATCAGCCCTGAAGCGGCCTTCCATGCCGATGCCTTGAACGGGAAGCTGGTGCTCGTCTCGGCGATCAGCCCGACGCCCGCCGGCGAGGGAAAGACCACTTGCACCATCGGCATCACCCAGGCGGCGCGGCGGCTGGGAGTCGGGGCGGCCTGCGCGCTCCGCGAGCCCTCGCTCGGCCCGGTTTTTGGCGCCAAGGGCGGCGGCACTGGCGGCGGGCTGTCGAGCCTGGTGCCGTCGGAGCGGATCAACCTGCATTTCACCGGAGATATTCACGCCGTAAGCGCCGCCCACAACCTGCTGGCGGCGCTCGTCGACAACGACGTGTACTTCGGCGCCCCATCGAGACTTGACTGGCGGCAGATTGCACTCCGTCGCGTGATGGACATGAACGACCGCTTTCTGCGGCGCATTGTCACCGGCTTGGGCGGCCGGACGATGGGGATTCCCAGGGAAGATGGCTTTGACATCACCGCTGCCAGCGAGGTCATGGCCATTCTTTGTCTCGCAAGCGACTACTCAGACCTCAAAGCGCGTCTTGCCAGGATCCTGGTCGGATTCAGCCGGAGCGGAGCCCCGGTTCGGGCAGGCGACCTGAGGGCCGAAGGGGCGATGTCGGCTCTTCTCCGGGACGCCATGCTGCCGAACCTGGTTCAGACGACCGAAGGCGCTCCGGCACTCGTGCATGGCGGACCATTCGGGAACATCGCTCATGGATGCAACAGCATCATCGCCACCCGCCTGCTGCTCCGGAGGGCCGAGATGGTTTTCACGGAGGCCGGATTCGGATTCGATCTCGGCGCGGAAAAGTTTCTCGACATCAAATGCCGGACGGCGGGTTTCTGGCCGCACGCGATCGTCCTGGTCGTCACGCTGCGCGCACTCAAATTTCACGGCGGGATTCAGGGACCACAGGTCGGGCGCCCTAACGTCATCGCTTTGGGGCGGGGAATGGAGAACCTCGACAAGCACCTGGAGAGCGTCCGGCGCTTCGGGATCGAACCGATCGTGGCCGTCAACGTCCGCGCCGAGGACTCGCCCGAGGAAATCCGGCACCTGCTCGATCATTTGCACGGCGAGGGAGTCGAGGCGGCCGCCGCCGACGTCTTCGGCCGCGGCGGCGAGGGAGCGCTCGAAGTCGCCGAGCGCATCGTTGCCAAAGCGCGCGCCGCGACGCCAACGCCGAAATACATGTACGAGCTGACCGATCCGCCAATGGAGAAGGTGCGGCGCATCGCCCGATTGATTTACGGAGCCGGCGACGTCGACTTCTCGGTCACGGCCAAGAAGCAACTCGATCGGGCGGAGGCGCTCGGGTTCAGCTCGCTCCCCATCTGTATGGCGAAGACGCACCTCTCGCTGTCCGACGACGAGAAGGTGATCGGACGCCCGCGCGATTTCGAGATGACGGTCCGCGAAGTTCGTATCGCCGCCGGCGCCGGTTTTCTCGTGCCGCTGACCGGAGAGATCATGACAATGCCGGGGCTGCC
>DATLLJ010000051.1:0-16817 GCA_035537875.1 Vicinamibacterales bacterium
ATTTTGACCCAGTCGCCCGGGCTGAACTTCTGCATGAAGGGCCGGTCCCCGCCGTGGCAGCTGTTCGTACAGGAGTTGGTGAAGAGACGCTTCTCCTGGGCGGTGCCCGGCATATTCGCGAGCCACTCCGCCCCGCTCAACTGGGCCAGGATGTCCTTGGTCGGCGGCAGGAAGAGTCCGTTCGTGATCCGCTCCATGACGATCTCGGGCAGGCGGGTCGCGCCGTCGATGTGCACCGACTCGTTCACGTACCGCTTGAACTCCATCGGCCGCGGCACCCGCAAGACGTAGTCGCCGGTCTCGAGCACCGGGAACTCGTACTGCCCGAGTTCGTTCGTGTAAACGGTCGTCCGAATGGACGTCCTGTGCGAAATCAGCTGCACCATCAAGCCGTCAACGGGGAGGTTTGTCCCGCGCAGCACGGTCTTTACCGTGCCGGTGGGTCCACCGCGCAACCGCCCGCTGCCGGCGGATGCCCCACCGGCGGCGCCCTGCGCCTGCACTTTCGTGCCGACCGAGGATGGCGACATCACCAGCCCGGCCATGGCGACAAACCACGCGAGCCCGATCAAGCCCAAACGCCGCATATGTCCTCCTCGCCCGTTAGGTGTCGAGCGATATTCATTGAGCTTCGAACGATTTTGTCCACTCAGTCCACCGGTCGACCCTGCGGCGATTTGGGAACACCCTGCCACTTGCCCCACTTCGCCTGCCACTTGGCTCTGATGCCCGCGCGATCGACTTCCGCGCCGCGCAGATAGACCTTGTTGATCCGCCGGGTGTTGGCGATGTTCTCGAGCGGGTTCGCGTCTAGAACGATGAAATCGGCGCTCTTGCCCGCTGCGACCATGCCCGTGTTGATCTTGGCGATCTGGGCGCCGTCACGCGTGACCATCACGATTGCTTCGGCCGGCGTGAAACCCATCGACACCCAGTTTTCGAACCGCAGCTGCTCGTACCAGCCAAAGCCGCGGCCGGCAGCGCCGTTGTCGCTGCCGTACACCAGCTTCATTCCCGCGGCGATCAGCTTCTTGGCGTCGTCTCCGACCGCCTTCGAGCTGGTTTTTCCGCGAGCCACGGCCTCTGGCGTCATGCGTTTGATCGAGGGGCCGAGCTGGTCCATGACCTGCTGGCGCTCGAGCATCTCCCACAGGAGCGGGTCGTCCCACGCTTCGGGGCCAAGTGCGTTGGAACTTCCTGACTCGTTGAACCAGAGCGGCCGATCACTGGTGCGGACGCGCTCGCGGACAATCGAGAGGAACTCCTCGTCCGGGTGGTCGCCGCCCCGAACGGGAATGTGAACGGCGCCGACCAGGCCGGCCTTGTAGAGTTCCTTCGCGTCGGCCAGAGTGACCGTATGCGCAACGGTGTCGAACCCGAGCCGTCGCGCTTCGTCGATGATCGCCGTGTAGACGGGCGGCGTCAGCGTCCCCATCTTGAGCTGCCCGTTGCGCGCATCGACCCAAATCTTGACGAACTCCGGTTTGGTCTTGACGTAATCGCGAACCGCGAGCCGTCCCTCCTCGGGCGTCGTCACGGGGTACATGACATCGTTCCTGGACGGGTGACCGCCGGCTCCGCCGCCTGGCGTCCCGATCCCCTGGCCCGCCGTGCGGAACAAGGCGGCATTCGGGATCACTTCCGCCGCGACCTGCTGCGGCACGTTGCCCCACGGCATGCGGCCTGTCTTCGGCAGCAGTGGGTTCCGCGGCGACTGGTACACGTCGAGGTGATCGCCTGGGAAAATCTCGCGCTCGGACAAATCGGCGATGCTGACGACGGCGCTCCACCCCATGTAGGCGTAGCGCTCGAGGTGCTCGATGAGATTCGCGCGCGTGAAGTTCTCTTTGGACGTCGTGCCGGCAACCACGTCTTCATACCCGAGGTGTCCGTGCAGATCGACCTTCGCGGGCATGACGGTCTTGCCGGTGAGATCGACGCGCGCGGCACCCTCGGGAACCTGCACCTGGCCGCGAGCCCCAACGGCGGTGAACTGGTTGTTCTGAACCACGAAGGCGGAGTCCTCGATCGGCGCACTGCCATCACCTGTGATGAGGCGCGCGCCTTCGAACACCGTGACGCCGGAACCCGGCGTCTGGCTCTCCACGCTCGTCGAGCACACGGCCGCGGCCAGCGCACTCACCGACACGAACAGAAACGACGCGATCTTCTTTACACGACGCATAAAGTCTCCAACGACGAGTTATCGATGTGCTCTGTGCGGGCCCGCCGGCAGAGGAAGACGAACGCGACACGTTCGTCGCTCAGATACATTGATAGCCCCACTCCAGACTGGGTGCAATACCGGAGAACAGGTAGATGGGCCTGTTGGGCGACTTCTCCGGTGAGGTTCTAGGTGATGTGGATGATGCCGCGCCGCAACGCGACGTTGATGGCGGCGGTTCTATCCTGCACCTTGAGTTTGGCGAGGATATTCTTGACATGCACCTGCGCGGTTTCGTCGGTGATGCCAAGCGTGACCGCGATTTCCTTGTTGCGCATACCACGCGAAATCAGCTCCACAACCTGAATTTCCCGCGGTGTCAGCGTCGGGCCAGCGGCCCGCTCAGCGAGCCGGGCCTGCACGTTGAGGCCCATCGGCTTCCGGCCCGCGTGCACTTCGCGAACGACCCGAATGAGATCGTCGGAAAGGGTGTCCTTCAACAAATAGGTCGCCGCGCCCGCCTGCAGGGCCCGGTGGATGTCTTCGTCGCCCTGATACATCGTCAACACGACAATGCGCGCCGCGACGTCCACGGCGCGGATCGCGCGGATGGCCTCCACGCCGCTCATCGAGCCAAGCTGAAGATCCATCAACGTCACGTCGGGGCGATGGCGGGTGAAATGCGCAACGGCTTCCTCACCGGTTGCCGCCGACCCGACGACGGTCATGTCCGGCTGACGGCCAATGATCAGCGCGATGCCCTCGCGCACGATTCGATGATCGTCGACGCAGAGGACACGTATTCGAGTGCTTCCCATCTCGATCACGACTGAGCAGCTGCGGGGACGACTGCTTCGACCTCGGTGCCGCGTCCGATAGAGCTCCAGATTCGAACTTCTCCGCCGGTCACCTTCGCACGCTCCCTCATGCCGACCAGGCCGTAGTGGCCCTCGATCTCGGCGACGAGCTCCGGATCGAACCCCCGGCCATCGTCCAGAACGCGGAGCACCACCGATTCGTCGCTGTACGCCAGCTCGACGCGGACCCGCTTCGCGTCCGCATGGCGGACAGCGTTGAGAATCGCCTCCTGGCCAATCCGCAGCAGTTGTTCTTCGGCCTTGTCCGACCACCGCCGCGGCGTGCCTGTGACCGTCATCTCGAATTCGACCGGAAGCCCGGAGGTCGCGTGCTCGCCGGCGTCCTGAAGCGCGGTGACCAGGTCGGCGGACCGCAGCTTCGGGGACCGCAGGTCCCAGATCGACTGGCGCGCTTCGCGTATGTATTCCTCAACGGTCTTGCGCATCCGCACGAAGTCGTCCTTGCGTGGCGGGATTGACGAGTCGATGTCGCTCGCCATGGCGTCGAACTGCAGTGCCACGCCCACGAGGCTTTGAAGGAGCGTGTCGTGAATCTCGCGGCTCAGCCGTGCCCGCTCGCCCAGCAGAAGAGCGAAGCGGCGCCGGACCTGGCGCAGATGAAGATACCAGGCGGCCGCGACCCCCACGACGACCGTCACCACGCTCACCACCGCGAACCACGTGGTCTGGTAGAACATCGGCGCGATCGTGAAGCTCCAGACGGCCCCTGGGTCAGTCCACGTCCCGTCGTCGTTGCTGGCGATGACCTGGAATTGATACTGGCGGGGAGGCAAATTCGTGTAGAACGCCTCGCGCCGGGTTCCGGCCTCGATCCATTGGTCGTCGAAACCCTGGAGGCGGTGGCGGAATCGCGTCTTGAACGGCGCCGTAAGGTTCAGGACCGCATACTGAATCTCGAGCCGGCTCGTCCGGGGAGACAGCTCCGTCTCCTGAAGCGCTTCGACACGCCGATCGTCGATATATGCGCCTTCGATCCGGACACGAGCCGGCACCGCCCGCTCCGCCGGCAACGAACGCGGATCGACGACCGTGACCCCGCGGCCTCCGACGAACCAGAGACGGCCGTCCCTTCCGCGTGTGACGCTCGGATTGTCGTCGAACGACCGCGGCGTGCCGGCGAGGCCATCAGACTTGTCGTACACGTTGTACCGAAGGCGATGTGACGGGTCGGAAAGCGCGCGCTGCAACTCGATGCGTCTCACCTGCACGATCGCGGCGCCCTCAATCGCGACCCACAGGTCCGAGAGGTCGTCCTCGACGATTCCGGTAACCGGTCCGATTGGAAAACCCTCCGCAGTGTGAAGCGTCGTGAACTGGCCGTCGGCGAAGCGGCTCAGCCCACCCGTGCCGCCGAACCAGATGATTCCACTCCGGTCCTGGTAAATGGATTGAGGTACGCCGGCGTCGAGCCGCTCCTCGGGATCGTAGAAGTGCTGTGTGCCCGCGGTGTCAACGGCGCCCACCCACCCGTTTTCGAAGACCAGCCAGATACGATCCGAGCGATCGACGTGCACAGCACTGAGCTTCACCTGACGCAGATGGAGCGGAAGGCTCAGCGGGGTGAACTGCGCACCGTCGAATTGAAACAGGCCGAGCTCGACATCCTGAAACAACACCCGGTCCTGCAAACCTGACGAAATGAAGTTGATGTTCCTCGCCGAATGCCCCGCCGGAAGCCGAACGGTGGATCGGCGGCCGTTGTCGAACCGCAGCAGACCGGCCTCGGTCGCGACCCAGAGTGTGCCGCGATTATCCACGTGCATGGCGGCCAACGGCGCCGACAGATGCTCCGGTTCGACCCGATCGCGGACGTCGCCGTTACGAAATCGAAAGAGGGCATCGAACGTGCCGACCCAAATGCTGCCGTCGGGGGACGCCTCGACACCACGTACCGATCCAAGGTCGGAAATCGGGGTGACCTTGTACGGTGTGAGCCGGTTCAGCCCATCGGCGGTCCCGACCCAAAGATTGCCTTCCCGGTCCTCCATCAAGGACATGACCGTGAAACTCGTAAGGGCCGTCGTCTTCTCGATCGTCTGCACGCGACTGCGCGGATCGGCGCGCACGCGCCATAGGCCACGCCCGAACGTGCCGACCCACAGGTTCCCGTGCCGGTCGTACAACAACCGACTTCCCCGCGCCTGGTCGTCGATCGAATGGGTGAATGCCCGGCGTTGGTGAAGCTCGCGGAAGCCCACCACCTCGTCGCTCACCCAGACGGTGCCAGAGCTGTCTTCACCAAGGCCGCGGACAGGCTCGCTCAGAACGCCTGCGGGCTCGAAGCGGCTTTGCCCCGGATTCCGGCGAAACACGCCCATTGCCGTACTGACGAGGAACCTTCCGGCCGTGTCTACATGCGCGTGGTAAACAGGAGTCGCCGGCACGCCTTCGTCCGACCGTTGCCATCGATCGCTCTCCAGCCGGTACAGCCCTCGCTCGTTTCCCGCCCAGACGACGCCCGCAGGATGTTCGAAGAGCAGTGTGACCGCAATGGGGTCCAGTCCCTCATTGGGGCCGTAATGCTGAACGCGGCCTTTGTGGAGCCGGGTCACGCCACCTTGTCCCGCGTACCCGAACCAGATGCTTCCATCACGAGCGGAGAGCAGGGCGCGAACGGGGCCCTTCGCCGGCGCCGGCAAACCGAGCTCCTCCGATGTGGCAAAGCGGACGCCGTCGAATCGGACCGGGCCGGCGTCGGTTCCGAGCCACAGGTAGCCTTCCAAGTCCTGAACGATGGCCCAGACAACGCTGGCGGGCAGGCCTTCACTCAGCCCCCAGGTGGACAGGCTGTAATCGGTGAGCACACCACGCAACTCGACCGCGCGGGACAGCCGAGCGGCCGGTCCGAGAATCAGCAGCGTCGAGAGCAGAAACGCCAACCGTCGGCAATTCATACCGATGCTCCGTCACTTCCCCTGATGGAGGGGCGTCAAAGGGTCCCGTGACGTTGACGCGGCATTATCGCTCTTCCGGCGGCGGTACAGATACCTCGATTCAGGTATTTGGACGCTCGGTGAGACGGGGTAGCCTATCGAGCGATTCCGCCAGACCGCAAACCTCCAGGGAGACCATTCATGCGACATATTCAAGTCATTGCGGCCGCTCTGATCCTAGTCGCGAGCGCCGGGCCGCTCCCGGCCCAGAGCGGCCTCGGTGTCAGCAGCGCCCAGCCATTCAAACTCGGTACCTTTGAAATCGACGGGGAAGAACGGGTCGGCATCGTGCTCCAGGACAAGGTCGTCCTCGATCTCGAGGCGGCCAACCGGGCACTCGAGCGCAATCCGGCGTATCCGCGCGTGCCGATGCCGGAGACGATGCTCGACCTAATTGGCCAATACGAGTACGGCCTGAAATTCCGGCTCTACGAAATCGTGAACGATACGGTGGCAGGCAATCGGCTCGGTGCGAGCCCGCGACCCCGTTACATCCATGATGTCGCCCAGGTCCGCACACTCGCGCCGATCCGGTATCCGGGCAAGATGCTGATGACGGCCGTCAATTTCTTCAGCCACGTGGGCGAAGGCTCGGCGGGCGCGGAGGAACAGAAGAAGCAAGTCGCCGCACGACGCGCCAATCGTGGCGTCCCGTATATGTTCATCAAGCCGACCCAGGGCGTCATTATCGGCAACGGCGACGACATCGTGCTGCCGCACGGCCGCGACCGGATCGACTGGGAAGTCGAGCTCGGGACAATCATCGGTCGCGCCGCGAAGTACGTCCCCGCGAGCAAGGCCGCCGAACACATCTTCGGGTACACGGTAATTCTCGACATCTCCGATCGCGGGGGACGTCCCCCGGGTGGGTTCTCGTCCGGTTCGGACTGGTTCGTCGGCAAGGGACACGACAACTTCGGTCCGATGGGGCCGTGGATCGTGCCGAAGGAGTTCTACGGCGATCCGATGAAGAACCTGCGACAGACGCTCAGCGTCGGTACCGAGAAGATGCAGGATGCCACGGCCGGCGACATGATTCACTCGCTCTACGAAGTGATCGAATATGCGTCGTCGATCGTGACGTTGTATCCCGGCGACGTGATAGGAGCAGGAACCTCTGGCGGCGTCGGGATGGGCACCACCGTACGCGGCGCGCAGCTGTTCCTGAAACCTGGGGACAAAATCGTTGCGGTTATTGACGGCATCGGCACGCTGACCATGCCTGTCGTCGCGGAGCCAGCGCCGGCGCCGGGCACCGGTTCCTATCTGCCGGCCGTGAGCAGCTACCGCAAGTAATCCTGTTGTTCGGGAAGGGTGAGGGGGGCCCGTGAAAAGGGCCCCCCTCGATCTGCTGAGACGTCCCTATCAGAAATCGAACTTCGCGCTGATTTGCGCCTGGCGCGCACTCTGCACCAGGGTTGGCGTGAGCCACGCCGACCCATACGTGTTGTTGGAGTTCAGGACGACGCTGCTGTTAAGAGCGTTGAAGATGTCCACGCCCACGTTCAGCCGCTTCTGATCGAACCTGAACAGCTTCGCGACGCGAAGATCCATGTTGTTGATCCGCTCACGGTACATGTCGCCTGGGTCGAGGATGTTGATCGTGACGTTTGCCGCATTACCGGGCAGCGGCCGGCCGAGCGTCTTCTGCACCTCAGCGCTGGAATACACGGTGTTGGCCAGGATTTCAGTCCCTGGCGAACTCCGGAATACCCCACTCAATTGAACATCGACCTTCCGGACGATGTACGAAACGAGGCTGCTGAACGTCGTTTGGAACGGAAGCGCCGTGTGGCAGTTTCGGAGGCTCGGACTGTCGTAGATCAACTCGCAGGTGTCCCTCACCTCGCGTCCGGTACTTGTTCCCACGCGGAACGTAAAGCCGCGCGTTTCACCCCGGAGGTTGAAGTCCACTGCATGAAAGTACCTGACATTCTTCCCGAAGTCGCTGTCTGGAACTTCATAGTTGTTGGTGGCGCCGAACTTGGCCTCCGTGACGGCCCACAGGTCGGAAACCACGTATCCGCCGCCATCCGGCAGTCGTTGATCTGTTGGCGCCGTGACAGAGTAATCGTCGTAGTCCACCGGTCCTACCAGGAGGTTGTCAACGATCGTGTCATTGCCCCACCAACGCTTGTTGTAGCTGCCGTCGACGGAGAGGCGCGGAATCAGTTCGTGCTGAACGGTCACGCCAAACCCCCAGTCGTAGGGGCGGCGGTACCACATGCCGTCATTGCCAGTGAGCCGCGGGTCGACGTTGCTGGGGAGGAACTCCCCGAAGTTCTGCGTCCCCCAGGCGCCACACTCACCGTTTTTCGCTTTGTTCATCAGATCGCAGTCCGGTCTGAAATTCCTGTTGGTGTCGCCCCATGAGCGCGTGGTCGTCGGGGCGGTTCTGGCGCCGCCTCCGCCAATCAGGGCCACCGGAGCCGTGGACGCATAGATCCCATCGGCGTTGACCGCCGCCAGATAGCGGCCCAGGCTCACCCTGACGGCCGTTTTTCCATCGCCCCGCACATCGTAGGCCACGCCGAATCTCGGACTGAGGTCGTAGAAACCATGAACGACCTCCGTTGTCGGGAACAGGATCGGTTGGGGGACGAACGCATTCGCATTCAGGTTCTGCTCGGGGGCAAAGCTGGTTGCATGATCGAGCCGCAGACCACCGTGCAGCGTCAACCTCCCGAAGGTCGAACTGTCCTGCACGTAGTAGGCCTGCACCGGCACGGTCAGCTCGTATCTCCAGTCGTTGAAAGTCATCGTGAGCCGGGTCGCCGTGCCGTTGTTGAATCGGAATTGGGACAAGCCATCCTGTTGCGTGTAGAGCTGCCTGATTTGGTGAAACCGCTCGCCGTCGAAGCCGACCTTGATGGAATGGGGACCCGTAATGTACGAGGCCGATCCCATCCAGCGGACCAGCCCGCCGCGATTACGGCTGAAGGTTTCGGCGCGGTAGGTCAAGCCCGGGATGAGACCACCTTGCTCGTTCGCCTGCGTCAGGCGGAGGTCATCCGCGGTCGGCATTTTCCCGTAAAGACTGTTGGGATACCCGATGCCCACGTCCAGGAAGAGCTTGTTCGTCAGAGGCGAGGTCCAGTTGATTTGCTGCACGCGCCAGTACTGCCTTATCCCGGGGATGTACCCAGGCGAAGATGCCTCGGGCGAGGTCGTCGAACTGTTCGTGCTGATGTCGGAGCACCTCTCGCACTTACGCTGCTCGTCCCAGAAGAAATTGAACTTGTTTTTCTGATTTGCCTGCCAGGTGAAGCGTATGGACCCGTTGGCATACCAGCTGTCATTGGTGGCGCGGCGGTCGTAATCCGGGTCGTACGTCCACTTCGTCCCGTCGCCGGCATTCTTGTTGGCCCACATGTTGGTGACGTATGAATCGTCCGTTTGATGCCGTACCGTCCCGAAGTACCACAACCGGTCCTTCAGGATGGGCCCACCTAATCCCAGATTGACCTGTGTCGTATGGATCAGATCGTTCGGGGCGCGGAGGACGCCGGACGCGACGAGGTCCTCCGTGTTGTCGCCTCCCAACGCGCCGTTGGCTCCATCCGCGTAGAACGTCCCGCTGAATGTGTTGCCGCCAACGCGGGGAATGACGTTGACGATCGGCGATCCGACCTCCGCTTCGCCGAGGTTGCCGAAGCTCGAAATCACAAGCTCGGTGGCCTGAATGGTGTCCGGCCGGTATTGAGACGTACCCGAGGTGCCCGAGCCGACCCCGACGCCATCCACCTGAAGGCGGCCCGTTTCAGGCCCAGCCCCGGCGCCGTAGGCCGAAAGCCCGGCGTTCATCGCCGGCACCAGCGTCGATGCGATCCCCGTGGCTGTGCGTTCGAGCGGCATGTCCGCCAGGATGGTGTTGTCGAGCACCTGTGTTTGTTTCACGGTCTCAACGTCAACGGTCGGGCTCTCGCCCGTGACCGTGATCGTCTCCTCCAGGGCTCCGACGCGCAGCTGTGCATCCACCGTGGCCACGATCGAGCCCGACAGCTCGAGCCCCTCCCGTCTGAACGTACTGAAGCCCGGCAACGCGAACGTCACCGTGTAGGTGCCTGGCGGGAGATCGATGATGCGGTACAGGCCGCTCCCATCGGTCACACCCGTGCGCACTTTCTCAATCAGCACCGGACTCGACACCTCCACTGTCACGCCCGGGAGGACTCCACCGGATGAATCGGTGACCTCTCCCGCCACGGATGACCGAATGGATTGCGCGTGGAGGCTGATGGGAATAAGCGCCACGCCGATCGCGAAGACCAGTGCCTTCGCGCAGCTTCGCCACTGAATCGAATGTCGCATCGCTATCCTCCAAGACTCACAACACTCAGCATGACCAGCGCCGCCTACCGCCTTCAATCCACCCGCGGCGACCCAATCACGACACCGCCGCGCGTTCCGGCGATGAGGCAAAAGGGGGCCTGACGAAAGATCTCCTTTCTTTGCGTGTCTTTGTAGCTCTAGGGGGACACGGTCGCAATACCAGAGAACAGGTAGATGAGCGTATTTCGCTGCTTCGGAACCCAACTTGCGGGCAAGCCACCGAGTCTTTTTGCGTGGAGGGACTGCCGGAGGGACCGGGGGGAGAACTGGCGGAGTGTATGGGACGAGTTCGCAACTACTTGCGTGCCCCAATCTCATGAGGGGTGCTCACGGAGTGTCATGTTTTTGCTGCGGTGTGGCGAGGGTCCCGCGATAGCATGCTGGCTCGAGACAAGGGAGAGTGTCGATGACGAAGCCCTCACCGTCTTTACTGGCAGTCCTGGCGGCGTTGCTGCTGACACCGTGGATGCTGCAGGCTCAGCAGAAGCCGCTGCACCTCAACCCGGTGATCGCAAAACTGGCTGAAGGCAAAACGGTCTACGGCCTCATCACCGGCGATCTGTCCCTCGCCTACGCCCGCGAGGTCGCCCGCGCGCCGGTCGACTTCATCTACGCGGACATGGAGCACAACCCGCTGGACTTCCCCGCTCTCCACATGTTCCTGATGGGCATGACAGACAAGGCCGCGGTGCTGAAGAAGGGCAACCTGCAGCCGAACGTCGCGCTGTTCGCGCGTTTTCCACCCGAGGCCGACGAGTCCCAATGGGTCGTCAAACAGGCGCTGGACATCGGGTTGCATGGGGTCATCTTCAACGGCGTCGACACGAAGGAACAGGCCCTGGCTGCCGTCAAGAGCATGCGATACCCGCAGCTGAACGGCTCGAAATACTACGAGCCGAACGGCACCCGCGGGGCGTCTCCGGGCAACGCCACATGGATCTGGGGAATCAGCGGGGAGGAATACGACCGGCACGCCGATCTGTGGCCGCTCAATCCGGAAGGCGACCTGCTGGCCATCATCATGATCGAATCAGTGAGTGGCCTGGCGAACCTCGACGCCATCGCGGCCACGCCTGGCGTCGGCGCGCTCTTCGTCGGCGCCGCCAACGATCTGACCCGCTCGATGGGCGTCCGGCCCGGTGCGCCAGAGGTCGAAGCAGGGCTGCAGAGGGTGCTGGCCGCGTGCAAGGTGCGCAAGATCGGGTGCGCGATTACTGCCAATAGCGCGAACGACCTGGTCAGGCGGGTCAAAGAAGGGTGGAACATGATTCGCTCGACGGTGCCCGCGATCAACGAGGGGCGAGCGCTCCTGGGGGAGAAGTAGCCAGGCCACGTTACGGCTGGCCCTGGTACGAGAACTCGAGAATCGAACCGCCATTCTCGAGCGCTGTCGTGATGACGCCCGCCGAATTGGTGGTTCGGCCCTCGGGATCGGTGGCGAGATACACGCGTCGGCCGTCGGGAGCGAACGCGATATCCCGATACCGATTCGTCGTCTTGAAGACCTCTTCGGCGTCTCCGACTATTGAGGTGCCGTCGGCGCTCAGCTTCATCCGATACACGGTCCCGGCCTTCAAGGCCACCAGCAGCAGAGAGTTCGCCCAGCCAGGAATGGCATTCGCGCCACCGGCGTACAGCTTCAGTCCAGAAGGCGCGATCGTGGCGGTGCCACGGGCTTGGAAGTCGTATCCGTTGTCCACCGTGAAGAACGTCCTCAGCGGTGGTGTGAAGTCGGCATGCTGCCAGGCGCTTTCCTTCTGTTGCGGAACCTCTGGTGGGACGACGACCGCGCTGAACGTCAACGTGGAGCACGAGGGGGCTGCCGACCAGTTGCCGTACACGTACGCGCGATCGTCCCGGTACCCGGCAACGTTCGGCCACCCGTAGTTCTTGCCCGCCCGAATGAGGTTCACCTCGTCATCCGTGCTCGGGCCGTGCTCGGCCGTGTAGACCGTCCCGTCCGGACCAAACGCAATCCCCTGAATGTTGCGGTGACCGTACGAAAACACGTGGCTTCGCACCCCGGCGATCATCGGATTGTCGGCCGGGATCGTTCCGTCGAGGTTCACGCGCAGCAGCTTGCCCTGATACTTCATCCAGTCCCGTTCCGCGACTTCGGAGGCCGAGGGGACCTGCTGGGCGCGGTTGGGGATGCAGTAGTTCCGGCCGAAGTTACTTCCCTGATCGCCGACGCTGAGATACAGCTTTTGATCCGGACCAAATGCCAGGCGCCCCGACACGTGATCGTTGTGCACGGGCAGCCCGGTGAGCAGATCGACCGGGCTTTTCAGCGTCCCGGTCTGAGGGTCGTATGTGTATCGCCGGATCATTCCCCGACGGAGCACCTCCGGCGCCGGGTTCACGGCGTAGGTCAGGTAGACGTACACATAGTCGGCGCCGGTCCCTCGAAGCAACTCAGGATGGAGCGCCAGGCCGAGGAGTCCGTCCTGCTGCACGCTCTGGTGCACCTCGGGGATTGTGAGTGCGACCGTCTTCGACCCGTCCGCCGGGTTGATCCTCGTGACCCGTTTCCCCGTTCGCTCTGTCACCCACAGCCGTCCGTCCGGTCCCCAGCTCAGCTCCCACGGACCCTCCAGACCAGTTGTCAGCACGCGTTGTGTGAAGGCCTGAGGCCGGCCGCTCGTGTCCCGACCGGTTTGTGCGGCCGAAAGGCCACCGACCAGCACGAACAACGACAGACATGTCGCCACCGGATGGCGTTTCAAAATAGGACCCTCCAACACCCACAGCCACTGCGCGAACAGCTTCGCGGGATTATAAGGCGGGAAAGGCGCCGTTCCTCGCGGGCCACCGTCGTGTCACGAAGCGGGGGCCATCACGGGCTCGCCCATCGAGGCACTCGTAGGCGAGAGGAGCACGGTGGCGCCGGTCGCACGCCGTCGGTGTTTGTTTGACAGCCCGGTCGCGTGAGCCGTATACTCAATGTAGATACATGCCTGCGATCACGCAGATTGCAAAGTGGGGCAATAGCCTGGGGCTCCGTCTACCCAAAGCAGTGGCCGTCGAGGCTCAGGTTGACGAAGGCGATACGGTTGTCGTCTCGGTCAAGAATGGTGCGATCGTGATCCGGCCGAGTCGTCCAACGTATTCTCTCGAACAGCTCGTCGCCAAGATCACACCTCGCAATCGCCACGATGAGAGTGACTGGGGCACGGCGGTCGGCGACGAGGCGTGGTAGCTCGCTCGTATGTACCGGACGCTGGCGATCTGGTGTGGCTGACGTTTGATCGCCAGGCTGGTCACGAGCAGCGCGGTCGCCGTCCGGCTTTGATCCTTTCGCCACGCGCCTACAATTGGAAAGCGCGTCTGGCTATTGCATGCCCAATTACCAGCCAGGTGAAGGGCTACCCGTTCGAGGTTCGATTGCCGCCAGGTGGGAAGATCTCCGGAGTGGTTCTCGCGGATCACGTCAAGAACCTTGATTGGCAGGCGCGGCGAGTCGTGTTCGACGCGAAGGCTCCGGCGGATGTCCTCATCGATGTGCGCGAGCGCCTGCGTGTGCTGCTACGACTGTAAGTAGCCCCCTCCCCGATTCTTGATTGCCGTCATCGCCTCGAGCCGCAGCTTGCCGGCGTCGGAGGCGTTCGACACCAGTTCCCGCCCACGTGACCAGTTAAGCCATTGAAAACAAAAGATCCAGGATTGGGGGGTCCGAAGCGCGGCAGCCGCGCTGGGGTGCACACCAGAGAGAGAGGCCAATCACCTTGCCTCGAACGCCGGCGGTGACGCCAGTCAGCGTGACGGTGGGGGAAGCTGGAACCGCGCGAACAACTGGGCGTAGCGCGGGTCGTCCTTGAAACGGACGATCGGCCGCTCGACGCGAACCCAGGGCACCCAGGCATGGTGGGGCTCGTGCGCAATCGCAGCGAAAAACTCGTCGGCGTCGCCGAGATACAAGTGAAGCATCGCCCGCGCCCAAGAGTTGTACGCCGTTGGCGGACGCATCTGCAGGAGCCTGAGAACCGCTCGGGCTTCGTCCACACGGCCCGCCTGCGCGTAGGCGATCCCGAGCGCGAACGTCCACGGGGGCGCGTACTCGACGGCGCGCTTTGCGGCCTCGATGGCATCGTCATGCCTGCCCATCGAGCTGTACGTGAAGCTCAACACGTTCCACGCGACCCCGGCGCGCGGATTCGTCTCGATGGCTCTTTGCGCCGCCGCAATCGCCTCCTCGTACCGCTGAGCCATCGCATACACCATACCGAGCCAGGCAACGTTCGCGGGTGTCATCGGGTCCAGGTCGCGGGCGCGTTCGTGTTCGACGATCGCTTCGTCGAGGCGATCGACGAGGAGGAGGTACCAGGCGTAGTGGTAGTGGTTCTGCGCAAGATTCGGGTTCAGCTCATTGGCCCGGCGAAACTCGCGCTCGGCACCGGCCCAATCCCATTCGTAGTAGAACTTCACTTCGGCCATCGCCGCATGGGCATCCGCGAGGTCCGGCGCAAGGGTCAGCGCGCGCTCGGCCGCGGCGCGCGCGCGAATCCAGGCATCCTCCGGTGCCGCCGGACCATGGCCTAGCGTGACGTAGCCTTTCGCCAAGCCGGAGTATGCATGCGGATCGCCTGGATCCCGGTCAATGGCCTGCTGGAGGTACTTGAGTCCCGCGACCCGGTCGCCTCCATCCGGAACGCTGTTCAGTTCGTGCATGCCGCGGAGGTAGAGCTCGTAGGTTTCCGGGTTGATGCTCGCCTGTCGACCGAGCCGCTGCCGATCCGCTGGCCTGAGCCGGATGTCGATTGCGGCCGCGATGGCGGCGGCCACATCGTTCTGGAGGGCGGCGGCATCGCCCGCGGCACGTTCGTACGTCGCGCTCCAAATCTGCCGTTCGTCCGAACCGTCGATGAGCTGCGCCGTGACCTGTACCCGGTCGCCCGTTCGCGCGACGGACCCGGTGACCAGCGCCCGAACGTCGAGCGCCCGGGCAATGTCCGCCGGTGGCGCGTTGGCGTCGCCGAACCGTCGCGCCGACGCCGCGGCAATAACCTTCGTGACCCCGGGGAGCTGTGCCAGTTCGGTGATCAGACCCTGCTGGATGCCGGCTGCCAGATAGGTCTGGTCCGGGTCACCCGGCGGGCCGTCCAGCGGCAGGACCGCGATCGAATCGAACAGGGGTTGAGTGTTCCACAGGCGATCGCCGATGCCGGGGACGTTCAGCGCGACAATAGCCGCCGACGCGAGCAGTAGTGCTGCGGCCGCGACGGACATCATCCGCACTGTGGGACGCTGTCGTCGTCGCGGTGCCGGCGCGATGCCCGAGTGGACCGCCTCCAGCGCCGTTCGGACGGAGGCCGCGCTCTGAAAGCGGTCGGCCGGATTCTTTTCGAGGCACCGTGCGATGACCGATTGCAGCTCGCGCGGCACGCCAGGGGGCAGCGGACGGGGAGGCTCGTTCAGAATCGCCGAGGTCAACTCGTAAGCGCTGTGGCCTTCGAACGGCCGATCTCCCGCTGCCATCTCGTGCAGGACGATCCCCAGGGCCCAGACATCACTGCGCACGTCGGCCGGCTGCGCGCGCAGCTGTTCGGGCGCCATGTACGCCGGAGTACCCGCGACCGTGCCTGGTGCCGTGACCAGGCTCAGCGTCTCCGTCGTCATCCCTGCGTCGCTTGCGGTGCGCTTGGCGAGACCGAAATCGAGAACCTTGGCGTGGCCCGCCTTCGTGATGACGATGTTCTGTGGCTTCAGGTCCCTGTGCAGCACCCCACGATCGTGGGCGTGAGCGAGAGCGCCGGCCACCTGCGTGCCGTATGTCAGTACTCGATCGACTGGCAAACCCGTTCCGGACGGAACGAGGCGATGCAGCGGCTCTCCATCGACAAGCTCCATGGCGATAAACGCCCGGCCATTGTGTTCGCCGACCTCATGAACCGTGCAGATGTGGGGATAGTTGAGCGCCGCCGCCGCCCGAGCCTCGCGAAGGAGACGGGCGCTGGCGGCAGCGCTGTCAGCGTCCGACGCGGGCAACACTTTGATGGCGACCTCGCGCTGAAGCTTTTCATCGTAGGCTCGATACACCTCGCCCATCCCGCCGGCGCCAAGCGGTGCGACGATTTCGTACGGCCCCAGGCGGGTACCGATGGTCAACATAGAAGGAGACAGCGATGATACACCCCGGGAGACGTTCGTCTCCCTCTGAAGTAGCCGAGGGAGTTATGCTGCTGTCGTCAGGACTACGGAGTGAAGTCGCGCTCCGGAAGGTGGTTGGGCCTGCCGTTTTGGCCAGAGAACGGCCAACACAAAACGACCGGCGTCTAATGGGTTCAGGAGGCCTGTATGCCTATCCGAAGCCTCGTTCTCGTGGTCGTGTCGACCGTCGCATGTCTCGCTTATCACAGCGCATTCCTGCTCGCGCAAAATCGCCAAGACCAAGTACCCGCCATCCTCTCCGGAGCTGACATCGGCTTCCGCCCTGATGCCGTCCAACCGAATCCACAACGAGTAAGCGGGACGCTTCTCGTGCGCATCAACGGCCAGTGGGTCGAGACGCAA
>DATLLJ010000052.1:0-31693 GCA_035537875.1 Vicinamibacterales bacterium
AGCCCCCACCATGGCCCCCCACCACCCACCATGGCACGCGTTGTGGTTCCGTGACCATTCGCGGCTTCAATGACCTCCCGACGTCTAGCTCGTGCGGTCGCCCTGGCGACGGCATTCGTGGTCGCTATCACGGTGACCGTCATCGTCGCGTCGCAGACTGCCTGGTTCAAGAACTGGCTGCGTGGCTATGTTGTGCGCCAAGCTGGCGAGTACCTCAACGGGACGATCACGATCGGTCGTCTTGGTGGAAATCTGATTTCCGGGATCGAGCTGGAGAATATCGTCGTAGCGATGGATGGTCACGAAACCGTGGCTATTCAGGATCTTCTACTCAACTACAGCATCTCTGAATTCATCTCGAGTGGTCTGTCGGTCGATCGGCTTCAGCTGAACAAGCCCCGGATCTACCTGCGACGCGAGGGCGACGACTGGTCGATAGGCCGTCTGCTCAAAGACCAGGAGCGAGAGGCGGACCGTGAGGGGCCTGCGCGGCCGATCTCCGTTGACGAGATTGTCGTGACCGATGGGTCGATTGTCTTTGAGGACCCGGTCGGGACGTCTGGCGTGATGATGCCCCGACGGTTCGATCGCCTCGATGCAACGCTCGTCTTTCACTACGAGCCGGTGCGCTATTCGATCGATGTGTTGAACCTGTCATTCCGCGGGTCCGAGCCGACCATCGCGCTCAACGAGTTGTCTGGCGGGATCTCGGTTCGGGACGACACGATATTTATTGAACGCCTCGGGCTCCGCACCGAGGAAACCTCTCTGTCGGTCGTCGGCGCCATTCAGCACTACCTGACCAATCCTGTGCTGAACCTGCGGCTGCGATCGGAGAAGGTCTCGCTGCGGGAGTTGTCCCCGCTTGTGCCGGTGCTGGAAGGCGTCGACCTGCAACCTGGGTTCGCGTTGGCTTTCGAGGGGCCGCTTGATCGGCTGAAGATTGACCTCGATCTTCAATCGACCGCCGGGGACGTCAGTGGAAACCTCATCACGGATGTGACATCGCCTGGTCAGGCGGCCCACGGTACCGTGTCCATCCGGCGCCTGGATATCGCGTCCGTTCTCAAAGGATTCGATCGCAGAAGCGACGTTACCGCCGAAATTCGCCTGGATCTGAGGGGACAGTCGATTTCGGATCTCCGTGCCATTAGTGGAACCGTGTCGTTCGAGGCGCCCCGGATTGCGGTAGGGGAGCTGGCCGCCGAACGGGTGAGTGGCGAGGCGCGAATCGACGGGCTGGAGATCGATCTCAAAGGGCGCGCTTCGGCCTACGGCGCGTCGGCGACAGCGGCGGGCACGATTGTCCTCCCGGAAGACGAGGAGGGCGCGGTCGGATTCGATCTCAGGGGACAGGCTCGCGATGTCGATCTGCAGCGTCTGCCACGATCTCTTGGCTGGCCTTCCGCCTCGACGGATATCAATACTGCGTACCGGATTACTGGCTCGACGATGCAACGGGCGGGATCGGGTGTGGTTCGAACCGCCGGTCCGCCTCGAAACGTGACCCTGGCGCTGGAGTCGTCGACTGTTGCTGGCACTCGAATCGAGGAGGGCAGCAGTGTTCGGGTCGCGATGAATGGGAGCGATGTGCGATACGAGGTCGATGCCGGCCTCGCGAATCTCGACCTTCAGCGGCTGGGCGCCGAGTTCCGCGTGCCGGCATTGGCGGCGGACAGGTACCAGACTTCAATCAACGGCCATGTGACCGTCAGCGGCCGAGGAATCGATCCTCGCGAGATGGATCTCGCTGCGACCGGTGTCGTGCAGGACACGTCCGGGCTGGGGGCCCGCATTCCGCAGATGTCTTTCGAGGCATCCATTGCACAGGACACGGCGCACCTGAAGGCGAGCGGCTCCATGGTCGATCTGGACCCCGCGATTGCCAGCGGACGACCGGCGTTGAAAGGCGACGTTGACGGCACCCTTACGGTAGAAGCCACCCTCGCCGCTTTGTCGAGCGGCATCACTGCCGAACAGATCGAAGGAACGGCCCGCGTCGAGTTGGTTCGGTCCACGGTGGGCGCGCTGGACATCGAGACGGCGAGCTTCGACGGCGACTATCGAAACAGAACCGCGAGCGTGCGAGCCCTCGAGATCGTCGGGCCCGATCTGAACATTCGCGCCAGCGGACTCCTCGCGCTCAACGAGGTGGATGAATCCAGTCTGCAGGTTCACGCGGCCAGCCCGAGCCTCGAGAAGGTTGGCATGCTGGTCCACACCGGGTCTCCTCTCGCCGGGATCGGCGCCATCGATCTGACTGTGACCGGCAACAGACGCGCTCTGCGCGCGGCGGGAACGTTCAGCGGCAGCGGCGTCAAATATGCAGGTACCGGCGCGCTGGTGCTCTCGAGCGAATTCAGGGCTTCGGTGCCGAATTTCGATGTTCGCGCCGCTACCGCGTCGGCCACGACTCGCGGCACGTTCGTCGCGCTTGCGGGTCAGAATATCAACGAGCTCGCTGCGAGGACCGAATACGACGGCGAGCAGATCACGTTCGACGCCTCGGCCCGCCAACCCGGGCGGGCGCTCGAGGCGGCCGGCGCCGTGGTCATGCATCCAGATCACCAGGAGGTGCATCTCCGACGACTGCTGCTGACGTCACAGGGCATTACGTGGCAGACGGCGCCAGGGGCCGAAGCCAGGATTCGATACGCGACCGATGCCGTCTCCGTGAGCGACGTTTCGCTCGTGAACGGCGCCCAGCAGATCTCTGCCAGCGGCTCGTTTGGAAATTCCGACGACCGTCTGAACGTGTCGTTCACCAACATCGACGTGGGGACGATCGATGCGCTGCTTCTGCGGCCGCCGCAATTGTCCGGCCTGTTGAGCGGCACCAGCACGTTGTCCGGCTCGAGAGACGCGCCAGAAGTCCATACCGATTTCACGGTTGACCGGGGGGCCTTTCGTCAGTTCGTGTACGACTCGTTCACGGGGAGCGTGGACTATACGCCGCGGGTCGTGACCCTCGACACGACGCTGCAGCAGAACCCGTCGAGCTGGATCCAGGCGAAAGGGACGTTGCCCACGTCGCTGGTCAGGGGGACCTCGACCGATGACGATCAGCCCATCGATCTCCGCATCGACAGCACGCCGCTCGACGTCGCCCTCGTGCAAGGCCTGACCACGGCGGTGGCGAACGTGACCGGGACCATCGAGGCACATGTTCATGTCACGGGATCGGCAGCGGATCCACGTCCGGACGGAGTCATCACGATCGACAGCGCCGCGTTCAAGCTGGTCTCGAACGGCGTCGTCTATTCCGATCTCGACGGCCGCGTCGAGCTGCAGCCGGACCGCGTGCACATTCAGCAGCTCACGGTCCTCGACAACCGGCGGAGTCCGCTGAACGTGACGGGGGACCTCGCGATCCGCGAGCGGAAGGTGGGCGAGATGTCCATTGCCGTCGCGGCTGAAGACTTCAAGGTCGTTGATAACCAGATGGGCAATGTTCGGGTGAACGCCAATCTGCAACTGACCGGGCAGGTGAATGCTCCGCGGCTCGAAGGCCAACTGGATGTGACGACAGGAGAAGTCAACCTCGATCCGATTCTGGCGCTCTTGGGCAGTCAGGCCTATGCCACCACCCAAACCGAGTTTGCGGCTCCGCCCGACGCCGCCGCTCCCGTCTCGACCGGCACTGAACCCAGCGCGTCGGTGGCATCGGGCGTCGCGGATCCGCTGCAGGTCGACGTGCGGCTCACTGTTCCGAACGACCTGGTCATTCGCGGTGCGGACTGGAGAACGCCTGGGAGCCCCATCAGCCTGGGGGATCTCAATCTCACGCTCGGCGGCGATGTGTACGTGCACCGAGTGCCGTACGATCGGCTTCGGCTGTACGGGGCCATCAACACGGTCCGTGGCACGTACGCGTTTCAGAGTCGACAATTCACGATTCTCCGAGGGGGCACGGTTCGTTTCGACGGTCTGGACGATTTCAACCCCGAGCTCGACGTCCGAGCGGAACGGATCATTCAAGGTGTCACGGCCAACGTCAACGTCCGCGGCAGTTTCAACAGGCCCGAGCTGGTGCTGACCAGTGTGCCGCCGCTCGATCAGGCGGACATCTTGTCGCTCATCGTCTTCAACCAGCCCATCAACCAGCTCGGTACCGGCGACCAGACAACGCTGGCCGAGCGTGCTCAGGCGCTGGCTACCGGTGCAGTGGCATCGCAGCTGGCCAGCTCGATCGGCAATGCGCTCGGAGTCGACGCCTTCGAGATCAGCACGGCGCCCGATAGCGGCGCAGAAGCGGAGATCACGATCGGCCAGCAGATTGGACAGGATCTGTACGTGCGGGTACAGCACGGGATCGGCGAACAAGCCCAGACGAACTTCATCCTGGAATACGAGCTCGCTGATTGGCTTCGGCTCCAGACGAACGTCGTGCAGGGCTCCCCCAGCCAGCAGCAGGCGTTTCGACGGCAGCAGAGCAGTGGGGCTGATCTGCTCTTCTTCTTCAGTTACTAGACCGCTTTCCAGTTCGATGTCGTGTTGTCGGGCAGCACGCGGCGGTGCGACCTCCGGTTTCGTGTTTTCGAGCTTTCGTGGCGGAATTATCGAAACCGGGCGACGCCATCAGGCGGTCGGCAACGAGACCACCTGGACGCGCGCGTCATTGAAGCAGGCGCCGCCGCCAAGGTCCGTGAGCGTGTCTGGCGCCAGCGCCGTGGCCGTGGCGCCGTTGCGCGTGCTGCGGCGCCACAAACCTTTCGGCAGGCTGACGGTTCCACGCCGGACCGAGCGATTGACGAGGAGGGCGCAGTGGACTTCGCCCAGATCGTTGAACACGCGGACCAGGTCCCCGTCAGAAAGGCTCCGCGTTCCGGCGTCGTCGGGATGCATCGTCAACTTGGCGTCCCCGCGGGGCAGCTCCCCGAGCGTCGAGCTGATGGTTCGGTCGCTCGCGGGTGAGATGAGCGCGAGCGGGTACCGTTCGGAGCCGGGATCCGGTTGAAGCCGATACAACCCGACGGGCGCACTGATATCGAGGGCGGCTGAGTAAAGTTCGACTTTGCCGTCGGGCGTGTTGGGGAACACGTCCACGAACTGAATCGGCGCGTCGCCGAACGGCGGCAGCGGACGCTTGCCGGCGCCGAGGTCGTTCCCAATCGTGCCAGGGAGGGCGCCCAGAACCTGCAGCATCAGATCGAGCTCGCCCTTCGGCTCATCGTCCTCCAGCAGGCCGAGGCGCGCGCACAATTCTCCGAATACATCCGCGTTCGAACGCGCTTCGCCTGTGGGTTCGATGACAGGGACCGCCAGCTCCATGTTGATCGGTCCATACGCTTTGGCGAAGTCGTAGCCTTCGAGGAAAGTCGTGGCCGGCAGCACGAGATCGGCATACAACGCCGTGTCCGTCATGACCTGTTCGAAGACGACCGTGAAGAGATCTTCCCGCTCGAGGCCGCGGATCACACGCCGCTGATCGGGGACCGTCGCCGCCGGATTGCAGTTATAAACGAACAGGAGGTTGACCGGTGGATCGTCGTACTCGGTCAGTGCCCGCCCGAGCAGATTCATGTTCACGACGCGCGTGTCGGGCTCGTCGCTCGCAATCCAGGGACGGGTGATGTCCCACGAGGCCGAATTGCTCATCGAATAGCCACCACCTCGGACGCCGAACTTTCCGCCGACGGCCGGCAGGGCCAGCACGGCCATGGCGGCGCTGCCGCCGTTCCGATTGCGCTCGAGTCCCCAGCCGCAACGGATCAGCGCCGGAGAACTCTCGCCGTAGAGTCTCGCCACCTGCTCGAGGGCCAGCGGATCGATGTCGGCCGCCGCGGCCGCGCGTTCGAGAGTCCACTCCTCGGCACGCTCCCGAAGCTGGTCGGCCCCGCGCGTGTGATCATGGAGAAACGCGCCGTCAGCCAGGCCGCTCGTAAAGAGAAACCGATGGATGGCGAGCGCGACGGCCAGGTCGGTGCCTGGCTTGACCGGAAGGTGGATGTCGGCGGCCCGCGCCAACATGGTCGTGCGCGGGTCGATGACGACGAGCTTCGCGCCGCGCTTCAGCGCTGTCCGCACGTAGGGCACGAGGTGAATCCCCGAGGCCGACGGATTGACGCCCCACAGGATGATCAGCCGTGCGTCCGGATAGTCCTGGTAGGTCACCGAAGGCATCTTGCCGTAGAGCGTCTGGTTCGCGACGCCCGTCGGAGCGGCACACAGGGTGCGTGCCAGCCGTGAGGTGCCGAAGCGGCGCCAGAGCTGCGCGTCGAGATTATCCTGAGTCAGCAGCCCGTTCGAGCCGCCGTACGAGAACGGCAGAATCGAGGCACCTCCATGAGAGGCCTTGGCGTGCCGGAAGCGATCGACGATCAGCTCCAGTGCCTCATCCCAGGTCACACGCTTGAAACGGCCTTCCCCCTTTCGCCCCCGTCGGACGGCGGGATGGAGCAGGCGATCCGGTCCGTATAGACGCTGATCGAATTTGCGGACCTTCGCGCAGATATATCCATCGGTGACCGGATTCCTGCGCGATCCGTCGAGACTGATGACCTTGCCGTGCTGCACCTTCACCGAAAGCGTGCAGGCGTCCGGACAATCGAGTGGACATGCGGTGTCGACAATCGACGTCGGGCCGCCGAGAACGGGTTCGGTCGCCATACACTCGTAGGATATTACGAGTGGGGATGAAGCTGAACGATCAACCTGAGCCGTCGATCCTGAGCCCGAACCGTGAATCCCGCTGAAGTCGTCGTCATCGGTGGCGGCTTTGGCGGCCTCGAAGCGGCGCGGACGCTCGGCGGGGCGGATGTGCGCGTCACCCTGCTCGATCGGCACAACTACCACTTGTTTCAGCCGCTGCTGTATCAGGTTGCCACCGCTTCGCTTTCGCCCGGCGACGTCGCGTCGCCGATTCGCTGGATTCTCCGGCGTCAAAAGAATGTCCGTGTCCTTCTTGCTGACGCTCGGGCCATCGACACGAAACACCGTCGCGTTGTACTCGCCGACGGCGGCAACGGTGCCCGGCCCGCACCTTCCGTGCCGTACGACTATCTCGTTGTCGCCGCCGGTGCGGCGCACGCTTACTTCGGGCACCCGGAATGGGCCGACCGCGCCCCAGGCCTCAAGACGCTCGACGATGCGCTCGAGATGCGGAGGCGGGTGCTCCTGGCGTTCGAAGCTGCGGAGCGCGAGTTGGATCCCGCACGTCAACGTCGTTTTCTGACGTTCGTGATCGTCGGTGGAGGGCCGACTGGTGTCGAGCTGGCCGGTGCGCTCGCGGAGATTGCCCGCCAGTCGCTTCGGCAGGATTTCCGCAGTATCCGTCCCGAGTCCGCGCGCATTCTCGTTCTCGAAGGAGGCCCGAGCCTGCTCTCACACTTCCCTGCTCGCCTCCAGCAAGCCGCCCGTCGATCGCTCGAACGTCTCGGTGTCGAAATCCTCACGGGTTCGGTGGTGACGGGCATCGATGCAGACGGGGTGACATGGCGCGCCGCGGGTGCACGAGCCGGCCCCGATGGTCCCGACGAGGGGCATCGCATCGAGGCCCACACTGTGCTGTGGGCGGCCGGCGTGGCCGCATCACCGCTGGCGGCATCGCTCGGTGCGCCGCTCGATCGCGTTGGTCGCGTCTACGCGGAGCCCACGTTGCAGGTGCCCGGACACCCGGAAGTCTTCGTCGCGGGCGACATCTGCGCGTTGTCGCAGGATGGAGCGCCATTGCCTGGCGTCGCGCAGGTAGCGTTGCAGCAGGGTGCGCACGCAGCGCGCAATATCCTGCGTGCCGTCGCCGGGGAGGCGTTGACCCCGTTCCGGTATCGCGACTACGGGTCGATGGCCGTGATCGGCCGCGGATCGGCTATTGCGCATGTCGGACCCGTTGAAACGTCGGGACTGCTCGCGTGGCTGTTCTGGCTGTTTCTGCACATCTTCTGGCTGATCGGGTTCCGGAACCGGATCGCGGTGCTCAGCGAGTGGGCCTGGTCGTACCTGACGCTGCAGCGGCGCGTCCGGCTCATCACCGGCGGACGGTTGCCGCCCGAGCAGGTGGACTAAGATATTGGTGCCACCCTCGAGACCCGTTTCCCGAATGAGAGCCGCCGTCATCGCGCTGGGAGATCTGGGGCGAAGCGCCCGCATGCAGTACCACGCTCACGCGTTGGTTTCGCGAGGCGTAGATGTCGATCTCGTCGGTCTGGAAGGCACGCCGGTTTCCAGCCGTGTGACGAGCGATCCGCGCATCACCGTGCACCGAATCAAGAAGACGCGGTTGCGCATCCGCCGGAGCCTCTACGGTTCGAGCTACGCCGTCGCCGGGTTGTACGATGCCGCGCGGCTGAGCCTCCGGCTGTGGCGTACGCTCAGAAAGCTGCCCCGCCCCGATCTCGTTCTCGTCCAGAATCCACCGGCGTTCCCGACGTTCGCCATCACGTGGTGGTCGCTGCGGCGGCGCGGCGTGCGATTCTTCATCGATTGGCACAACCTCGGGTACACCTTGTTGCGCCTGCGTCTTGGCCACTGGCATCCGGCCATCCGGCTGGCGCGCTGGCTCGAACGCCGCGACGCGCGCCGCGTGGAAGCCAACCTGTGCGTGTCGAGAGGGCTTGCCGCTTTTCTCGAAAGCCGCTTCGGCGTCACCAACGCGCACGTGCTCTACGATCGCCCGGCTTCGGCGTTTGTTCCCATCGAGCGGAGCGAACGCGAGCGGTACCGCCTGGCGTTGTTCGGGCGGCTCGGTGTCCACGCGGAGACCGTTGGCTTCGTGGTCTGTCCCACGAGCTGGACCGAAGACGAGGATTTCGACGTCATCATCGACGCGGTCGTGAGACTCGAGCAGCGGATTCGTGGGTGGGAAGCGGCGGGCAAAGATCGCCGCTTTCCCGATCTGGTCGTGCTCGTGACGGGTGACGGCGAGCGCCGGGCCGAATTCGAACGGCGCTTTGCGGGTCTGCCCGCCAGGAGGATTCAGCTCCGGGCTCGGTGGCTCGAGCCCGAAGACTATCCCCGCGTCGTTGGTAGCGCCGATCTCGGACTGTGCCTGCATCGATCCTCGTCGGGCCTCGATATTCCGATGAAGATCGCGGACCTCTTCGGCGCCGGCGTGCCCGTGCTCGCCCTCGACTACGGTGCCTGTCTTGCCGAACGTGTCCGGCACGGCGACAATGGCCTCCTGTTTTCAACCGCTGAACAGCTCGCCGATATCGTGTTCGATTTGTTCGAGGGCTTTCCGGCCGATCAGAAGCGCCTGGAACGGCTGCGGGCAGGCGCGCACAAATCGGCCAGGCCCACGTGGGAGGAAGGCTGGGCGCGCGAGGCAGGACCGTTGTTTCTGAATGGATCTCCGACAGCTTGAAATCCTGCAGGCGATCGCCGAGACCGGCTCGTTTACCGCGTGCGGGAAGAAGCTCCACGTGTCCCAGTCGGCTATCAGCCGACAGATTCTTCTGCTGGAGGAGGAGCTCGGCGAGCCGCTCTTCCTGAGGGTCGGGCGCAAAGTGCGCATGACGCCCGCAGCCGAGAGCCTGGTCCAGCTCGGCAAGCGCGTTTTCCAGGACGTCCGCGAGACCATCGAGATCATCACCGACCGCACCCGCGAGCTGCGCGGGACGCTGCGTCTTTCCGGCGGCATGACCGTGTGTCTGTACGTGTTTCCTCCGCTTCTCAAGCACCTTCGCAAGGTACATCCACAGCTGGACGTGCGGCTTACCGTCGCGACCGCCGAACGTTCCGTCGAGGAGATCCGGGGCGGCCGGGTTGATGCGGGACTGCTGACGCTGCCGATTGAACAGTCGGATCTGGTGACCGTTCCGGTCATGCGCGAAGAGCTCCTGGTGGTCACGCCGCCGGGGCATCCGCTTGCGCGTCGCCGCCGCGTCTCGCCTCGGGACCTGGCGGGACAGCCCTTCGTGTTGTTCGAGGTGGGCTCGGCTACCCGCCGCGTCATCGATCAGTTCTTCGCCAGCGAGAAGATCGAGCCGACAATCGTGATGGATACCGAGAACGTCGAGATCATCAAAGCGATGGTGAAAACCGGGCTCGGCATCGGCATCGTGCCGTATCAGGCCATCGCGCGCGAAGTGCAGCTGGGACAGTTCTTCTGCGCGCGCGTGGAGGGACATGAACTCGTGCGGGAAACCGGGTGGGTTTACGCGCGCGCCACGCGCACACCGCGGATGATCGAGGAGCTGCTGACGGCCTTCGAGCAGATTCGCCCGAAGCTCAGCCTCGCGCCTCGATGGCATCGTGGCTGACGCCAGCCCCTAGCCGCTCCTTTTACTCGTCTTCCGTCTCGTCGTGCGGCTTACTCGTCGCGAAGTCGTCCTCCAGCGTCTCCGTCGATTCGTCCGCCACATCGGCATCCTCGAGCGTAAACGACCGGCCGGTGTTCTTGAGCGGGATGGGGCCGCGTGGGCGCTCCGACTCTTTCTTCTTGGCTTTCGCGCTGCCCCCACGCTGGGGCTTCGCGTCGGGACCGAAATTCCGACTGCGCGGTGACGCCGGGGCCGCATTGGGATCGAAGGGGCGGGGTGGACCGCCGAACGCAGAAGGGGGACGCGGCCCGAAGCCACCTGGACGCGGCCCGGACGGAGGCCCGCCCGGCCCTCGGTCCTCGCGAGCTCGGGCCTCGCTCACCGCAAGGGGGCGTCCGTTGAACACCTGTCCGTTGAACTGTTGAATCGCCCGCTCCGCGTGCGCGCGATCCTGGAACTCCACGAAGGCGAAGCCGCGAGGGCGCCCCGTTTCCCGGTCGACGGGCAGGACCACCTGCGAAGGCGGGGCGACGGTGCCAAAGTAGGCACGGAGTTCCGCTTCGGTCGTGCTGTACGAGAGATTACCGACGAACAGGCGGACAGCCAATCAACTCTCTCCTAGGATTGAAAGAAGGGAAAGGAACGCGGCGAGCACGGGGCGCACACACACAACCGGCAGGGAACTCAGGCAAAAACCTTACCCGAAGTCGCCCATCCTGGCAAGCGGGTACCCTATAGTTAAGAGTCGCGTGTCTTTCTTGACCCGCCGTGCGCTCCGAATCAGGACGGCCGTCGCCGTGACGGTGGCCCTCGCCATTTTTCCGGCGACTACCGGTGGGGACATTGGCTCGATCAACGGCAAGGAGCTGCGGGAGTGGCTGTCGTACATTGCCTCAGATGAGCTGGGGGGGCGCGCTTTGCACTCGACCGGCCTCGGTCTGGCGGCCGCTTACATCGAAAATCACCTGCGGCAATGGGGTGCCACACCCGCCGGGGATGGCGGGACCTCGTACTTGCAGTCCGTTCCCATACGCGGCGTGAAGTCCTCGAACCGCTCGACCCTTACACTCCAGGTCGGAGGTCGGACCCGTACGTTCGTTGACGGCGAAGGCATTTCGTTCCCCAAGTTCGTGGGCGGCAAGCGACAGGTGGTTATCGAACGAGTGGAATTTGCCGGATACGGGCTCGATGCTCCCCGTGCGGATCACCTCGATTTCGCCGGGAAGGACATGGCGGGAGCCGCCGTGATCTGGTTGGGAACCCGCGGTCCCCGGGTGATGAACGGCTCGAGCTCCCGCGGGCTGCTGACGAGTCGCAATCGGTACGCAACCGAGGAACTTCGGGCGGCGGCCGTGATCGGTCCCGAGAGCGCCAGGGCCGGCGCGGGTCGCACAGGAGCAGGCGGGGGAGGGTCGGGAGCGGGAGGCAGCGGGCGACAGCTTCCGGCGGCAGACTTCACCACGAGCGAGCGCCTCGATCTGCCGATGACGCCGGTCGTCAGCGCCTCGGACGCCTTCTTCGAGCTCTTGTTCAGCCGCGCGCCCACTCCCTATGCCGAGCTCAAGGAACGAGCCAATGCGCAGGAATCGCTGCCGTCGTTCCGTCTCGAGGACGTGAAACTGACGTTCAACATCGATGCGGACTACGAGATTGTCAGGACGCAGATCACCCATAACGTCGCGGCCATCGTCGAAGGCAGCGATCCGGCGGTGAAAGGCACTTACGTCGCTTTCGGCGCTCATTACGATCATGTTGGCTACGCCGAGGGCGAGGTCGTGCAAAGCGGAGGCACCCTCCGACGTCAGGGGCCGACCCCCGGATTCGTCAAGGCCGGTGCCGAGCGCGACCGCATCTGGAACGGCGCGGACGACGACGGGTCCGGGACGGTTGGTTTGATGGCGATGGCCAAGGCGTTCATGAAAGGGCCGCGGCCTCGCCGGTCGCTGCTGTTCGTCTGGCACGCTGGCGAAGAGATCGGACGATACGGTTCCCTGTACTTCGCCGACAATCCCACCGTGCCGCTCGAAAGCATCCTCGCGCAGTTGAACGTCGACATGATTGGCCGGAACCGGGACGACAGGGCGAGCGAGGCGAACACCGCCTATTTGGTCGGTTCCGATCGCATCAGTTCGGAGCTCGACGCCATCAGTCGCGCGGCAAACGACGCGTTGCCCCAACCGCTGGCGCTCAGCTACGAGCTCAACGATCCGAGCGATTCCGAGCAGCTGTATTACCGCAGCGATCACTACAGTTACGCGGCGAAAGGGATTCCGGTGATCTTCTTTACGACCGGCCTCCATCCCGATTACCACATGAACACCGACGAGGTGGATCGGATCGACTTCGAGAAGATGACCCGTGTCGCTCAACTGATATACGAGACGGGCCGGCGTGTGGCCGATTTGGATCACTATCCGCTGCGCGACCACAAGGGGGCACGGGCGACGCGGTGAACGACGAGCTGGTATCGACTTGTCGTCACGGTTCCGGGGCTCCGTTGTGTGTAAAATACCGGGATCCTCGTGACACGGCCCCTCCTCATCATCTTCCTGACGATTTTTGTCAACCTGGTCGGATTCGGCATCATCATTCCGCTGTTGCCCTTCTACGCCGAAACCTTCGGCGCCTCACCGCTCACGATCGGAATGCTCTTCGCGATGTTCTCGCTGTGTCAGCTCGTTGCTTCGCCCATCCTGGGTGATCTGTCCGATCGGTTCGGACGCCGGCCGG
The DNA here is from genome assembly GCA_035537875.1 of Vicinamibacterales bacterium. Lineage (GTDB taxonomy): Bacteria > Acidobacteriota > Vicinamibacteria > Vicinamibacterales > CAVVIG01 > DATLLJ01. The sequence continues at coordinate 12,930 of DATLLJ010000052.1, forward strand.
TGCTCGTTTTCAGTCTCGCAGGAACGGTCGTGAGCTTCGTGATGCTTGCGATGGCCCAGTCGATCGCGATGCTCTTCCTGGCGCGCATCGTCGACGGGTTGTCCGGAGGGAATATTTCGACGGCTCGTGCCTACGTCGCGGATGTCTCGGAGCCACAGGATCGTGCCCGCGCCTACGGGATTCTCGGCGCGGCTTTCGGCCTCGGTTTCATTTTCGGCCCGGCGCTGAGCGGTGTGCTGGTGAAGGTGAGCTACACGGCGCCGATCTGGGCGGCAGCGCTGTTGACGCTCATTGCAACGGTGATGGCCTGGCTCTGGCTGCCCGAAACCGTTCATCGCGTGCACGCCGGCACTGGCAACCCGCTTCGGTATCTCCCGGAGCTCGTCAGGCGTCCGCGAGTGCGTCGGATTCTTGCCATTGACTTCGTGTACTGGTTTGCGCTCGCGATCTTCCAGACGACGTTCGGGCTGTTCGTTGCGGCACGGTTCGGGTTCGACGCCCAGGCGACCGGTTATTTCTTCGCGGTCTTCGGCCTGCTCGGCGTCGTCGTACAGGGAGGGTTCATCCGGCCGATCGTGCGTCGTGTCGGAGACAAGACCACTTTCATCGCGGGCCTGGTGTTTGGCGCCATCGGGCTCACCGCGGCATCGGTCACGCATTCGGTGCCGATGTTCGCGTTGACGCTGCTGCCGCTCGCGCTCGGCATGGGATTCGGCATGCCGACCATCTCGAGCCTTGTCAGCCGCTCGGCCGGTGCGCATGAGCAGGGTCGCGTCCAGGGGGCGGCCAACGCGATCGAAAGTCTGAGCCGCACCCTCGGTCCCGTCTGGGGCGCGGCGCTGCTCCAGCGCTTCGGCGATGCGTCGCCTTATCTGTCGGCGGCGGTGTTCTTTCTGGTCACGCTGGCAATGACCGTGGGGTACCGCGTCAGCGAGGTGGCGACGGAGGTCTGAGGGGCCGCGGCGTCGCGGTTCAATGCGGGCGGACGAGACCGAGAAGGCTGCGGAGGCCGTTGAGCATCTGAATCATGCTCGCGATCAGGCCGGCGTTTCTCCCGTCCCGAGGAAACATCTCGCCCACGCTGATTTCGAGGCGGCTGATCAGCTCTTCAGCCTTTCGGCGTTCGTCGTCGGTCATCGATCGGTCGCGATTATAGCGACTACCTTTCGTTCCAACAAACCCCTCCGACGGTCACGAAATCGCGTCGTCACACGGCGACGGGCGATGGTTCGGGAACGGCCGCGAGTGGCAGGAAGATCGAGAACGTGGCGCCTCGGCCGACTTCGCTCGAGACGCTGATGTACCCGCCGCTCTGCTTCACGATGCCGTACACGATCGACAGTCCGAGTCCCGTCCCCTTGCCCTGCTCCTTGGTGGTGAAGAAGGGCTCGAAGAGCCTCGCTCGCGTCTGCTCGCTGATGCCGTGTCCCGTATCGCTGACGCTCAGCCGTGCAAATCGTCCTGCATGCCCCTCGGTGAGCGTGACGGCGGCTGCCTCGTCCAGGTCGATGGGTTCGACGCGCACGGTCAACCGCCCTCCCTCCGGCATCGCGTCGCGGGCGTTGATGACGAGGTTCATGACGACCTGCTGAAGCTGGCCCGAATCGGCCATGACGACCACCGGATCGGTGCCGCACCAGATGTCGAACTCGATCTCGGGACCGATCAGGCGGCGCAGCATGGTGTCCATCCCGTTGACCACGTCCCCGAGCGCGATCCGTCTCGCTCTCGTGGCCTGACGTCGTCCGAAGGCCAGCAGTTGACGTGTGACCCCGGCCCCGCGCTCCACGGACTGTTTGATTTCGTTCGCTTCGCTTCGAGCGGGATCGTCCAGGCCGAGCTCCATCAGCAGCAGATCGGCCGAGCCCATGATGCTCATCAGGATGTTGTTGAAGTCGTGGGCCACTCCGCCCGCCAGCCGGCCGATCGCTTCGAGCTTCTGTGATTGCCGCAGCTGTTCCTCGAGCGCTCGCCGCTCGGTGATGTCGCGGACGAATCCGGTGATGACTGCGCGGCTGTCGCCCCCGCGCATCCGCGCGACAGTCAATTCGACGGGGAACTCAGTGCCGTCGGCTCGGACCGCCGTCAGTTCCAGACGACGGGCCGCGAGGGGACCACCTCCTGTCTCCAGGTACTGCTGGAGTGCGTCGAGGTCGGTCTGACGGTGCGCCGGCGGGATCAGCACGTCAACGCGCCGCCCGAGTATCTCGGTGCGGAGCCGTCCGAACATCTGCTCGGCCGCCGGGTTGAATTCGCGGATGTTCAGGTTTGGATCGAGCGTGATGATGGCGTCGTGCGCCGCCTCGAGAATGGCGCCTTGTCGCGCCTCGCTTTCGCGTCCGGCCCGGTACATCTTGTATGTCAGATACAGCGGCGCCGCCGTCAGCAGGAGAGTCAGCCAGTAGCCTGAGCGCTCGGTGACGGCGATCACGACTGCGGCGGCAGCCGCGCCGAGGAGATAGCTGGGGGCGCTCGACAGGAAGTCGGATTTCCAGATTCGCCACGGGTTCTGGTTCGTGGTCAGCGCAATCGCCACCGCGATGGGCAGGGTATTCACCACGAAATAGGTCAGCGCCATGCCGGCGACCGGCACCGCGATGACGCTCAGATCGCCCCCGGGCGTTCCTCCCAGACGCTGGTAGACCTGACCCGCCGCCTGGACGGTCAACACCAGCACGGCCATGTTGAACAGCGTTCGATAGAAAGCCGGCTGCGCCCGCGCGTTCAGCGTCGATTGACTCCACCCGCTGGCCGCACCCACGATCATCGTCGCGTGCGGACCGCGCAGGATCAACGACGCGATGTCGACGATGTAAGACACCGACATGCTCGATCCGCTGGCAATCGGAAACTGAACCTTGAACGCCGAGGTGAGAGATGACAGCAGGACGAGGAACAGGAGCGGCAGTACGGGCGTGAACGTCGCTCTGGGCAGCAGGAGGGTCAGGGTGAGGGCGCCGGCGGCGATGACGGCGACTATGTACCAGCGCGCCCGAAGGGGCAGATCCCTGAGCAAAACAGTTCAAGTATAAAGCCACCATCTGTGAAATGATGGATAGGTCGGATTGGAATGTGACAGAGGACAGCCGAAAACCGCGAGCCGATCGACGTCGCGTTCCCCGCGGGGGGCGGCGGGCGACCGATCGGACGGGCAAGCATCCCGCCGTGCTGATCGCCGAGAGCTACGAAGGCGTTCGCCAGTCCTGCTCCCGATACCTCGATCGATTTCATTTTCAAGTGGCCGAAGCCGCTGACGGGGAACAGGCGATCGCGCGGATTGCCGCCGAGCCTCCCGAGGTGATCCTTACGGAGCTGAATCTGCCCGCGATGCCCGCTTGGCGTTTGAAACAGTGGCTGTCGCAGAGCTGGCGCACTCGCCAGATCCCGATCATCGTGATGGCGGACAACCTCGACACATCGGCGGTCGAGGAGCTCCGAAACCAGATGGCTGGCGTGTTGATGAAGCCGTTTCCGCTCGGCAGAATGCTCGACGAAATCCGCCGGACACTGCGCGTCGCCGCCGTCGAGGGTGACGGCGAAGCGCCTTCCGTTTAGACGAGAATCTCGATCTTCGTTCGTGCTTTGAGCTGGTTGATGAACTCATCCAGCTTGGTCTGCCGCTGCCCGTCGAGCAGAAACTGCCTGAGATTGTCGCGGACCTCGGCCAGCGGCGCCGTTCTGGGGCCGCGCGCTTCGTGAACCCGGATAATGTGGAGACCGCTCGCCAGCTCGACGACGTCGCTCGTCGTGCCCGGTTTCAGATTGAACGCTACGGCTTCGAAGTCGGGCGGCATCACGCCTTTCTCGAAGAACCCCAGGTCGCCTCCGTTTTGAGCGCTGTTGGCGTCGTTCGAATTCTCTTGAGCGAGCTTGGCGAAATCGACCCCGGCACGCAGCTGCTTCAGAATCTCCTGGCCCGCCGCCCGTGCCTGGTTCTTCGCTGTCGGCGGCGCGTCCGGCGGCACCGCGATGTAGATATGGCTCGCGCGGATGCTGTCGCCTTGCTTGAAACGATCGATGTTCTGCTTGTAGAAGGCGTCGACCTCGGCGTCCTGAACGGCGACCTTGGACGTGATCTCAGCGTCGATGATCTTCTTGGTCTGCATACCGAGGCGCGTGACCTGGCGCAGCTGATCGGCGGTCACACCCTGGAGCAGGAGCGCCTGTTGGTATGCCTCCTCGGTCGGGAAGCTCTTGCGAATGGTCGCCATCTCCGCATCCACTTCAGCATCGGATGCCGCGATCTTCCGGCTGCGAGCCTCCTGCGCGAGCATGTGATACGTGATCAGCTCGTCGAGAAGCCCGCGCAGGACCGAATCTCGCTGCTCCGCGGGAACCGGGCCTCCCGAGGCCGCCTCCGCCTGCTTGAGCGCGGTCTCCAGCTCCCACCGTTGGACCTGTTCGCCGTTGACCATCGCGAGGACCGTCGGAAGGTCCGTCGGGACCGGTTTGACCGCCGTGGCCGCGGGGGGCGGCGCCGGGACGCCGCCCGGTAACGTCGAGGGTAAGGGGAGCGGCGGAGCTCCGGTCGCGGGGGCGGGAGCCGGCGACGCGGTCCCCGTGGCCTCGGTGGCCGGTGCAGCCGCCGGGGGCGCGCTCGATCGCTGACACGCGGCGACACCCAGGAGCAGAACAGGCCAAACGAACGCCTGAAACAGTCGCGTCATGAACGTCTCCATCCAGCTCGGGGCTTCGGGCTCAGGGCTCACGTTCGTCGTCGTCTCCCCAGGGCGAGGGTTGTGGGCCTGGAACGATACCAGCAAGATCGGGATCCTCGTCGCCAGGCAGGCGTTTTGGACGCGTCGGCGACTGGGCGCGCCGCTCGGCCTTCTGCTGGCGTTTTTCCTGCTTGGCCCGCTCGCGGGAACGCTTCTGCTGACTCACCTTCGCTTTCGTCATCAAGTCTCCGATCATGTCGCGGGTTCGCCGTTGAGCGCGGAGAACGATCGCGTTTCCGCGAACCTCGCCTCAGGGCGGTCAGGGCCGACGTCGCTCAACGCGACATCGCGATGACGTCGTAATATCCGTCGATCCGTCCGGCACTGTAATCGCGGACCAGATCAGCCATTGAACTGAGACGGGTCGAGGCGCGGCCCGGCCCGCCGCCCCGAAACTGAAACCGGAAGCCGCGGCTCGAGACCGATCGAATGAACGTGCTGCCATCGCCGAGCGGCAGCGCCGCGACATTCCCGTAGAACTTTCTCCAGTCATCGTCCTGCTGGAAAAGATACATCTCGACGTTCGACGTATAGAAAGCCGAGACCGTCGCGTTGTGCCGGCGCAGGTAGCTGCCCACCGCCCGAAGCGCCTTCGGCCCGGCGAAATTACCGACGAGCGGCACGATCGCGTTGCTCTTCTGCAGCTCGCTGAGCATCCGGAATTGCAGATCCGAGGCGAGGTAGCTGCGGTGCTCGCCCTTGCCGTCCGTCTCGGTCATCAGCTCAGCATACGTGGGGAAGTTCCCATTGCGTCCGAACCCGCCGTTGGGAAACGAATAGTTGAGCTCGGGTCCGCCTTCGAGAAAAGCCCGGTAAACGTACTCGATCCCGGCAAGATCGTCGTCGGAGAGATCGAAACCGTGCCGGCGCACGAGCCAGTCCTTGGCTTCGCTCAAGTACTGATTGAACAGATCGATGCTCGGCGCTTCACGTCGATACGATGCCAGCAGTGTCTGAACGTCGACACTCTTGCCGGCCGCCAGGCTCGCCGGGCGAGGCCGCGCGAAGAGTCGGGACAGAAACTCCGCGCGATCGGTCGACAATTCGAAGAAGGCTTTATAGAGCAGGTGCGCGTGGAGATTGCCGCGCCGTACGTCGACGATGAACGCCAGCTTGGGCCGCAGCGCGGCGATATAACTGAAGTTCTGCTCCGGACCGACGCCGAGATAGACGCCGCCGGGTGCGACGGTCGAGACGAGCGTCGGGATGACCCATTGATACTCACGCTCGTTGGAGAGGAAATTGTCGGATCGGAAGAAACCGTTCGGTTCTGAAAAGTCTGTGATCAGCTGCCAAAACGCCTCGTCGCTCAGCCGGGACGGGAGGCTCTCGGCCGTTGCGGGTTGCTGCAGTCGGCAAGACGGAATGCCTGCCAGCGCGACCAGCGCCAGCAGCACGATCATGGTCCGTCGGCCCACGCCACGGCGATCCATACCCCTCTAACTGTACTACTGTTGGCCTTGACCACCCACGGTCGGACGACACACGATGGTGCGGTGCCCCCCGTGCTGCTGGTCGATGACGATCTGGCCGTACGGCGGGCAATGGCCCGTTTTCTCACGCTGGAAGGCTTTCCCGTTGTCGAGGCGGGCAACGGCCAGGAGGCGCTGACTTACCTCCGGTCTGGTGGGGGCGCCAGTGTCATCGTGCTGGACCTGCGGATGCCGGTCATGGACGGCTGGGCTTTCCGCCGGGAGCAGCGCCTCGACCCGGCGCTCGAGAACATTCCCGTCCTTGTCCTCTCAGGAGCGGACGCCGACCGGTTCGCGGAGCTCGAAGCGGCCGCCGCCTTCGAGAAGCCGGTCAAGATGTCGCAGGTCGTCGAGGCCGTGCGCCGCCTGTCGGCGCCTTCCTGAGGTGTGTGTTCAACCGGCCAGCGCCTGTTGCGGGGCTTCGGGCAACAGCGAAAGCTCGTCTCCAGGCCGCAGATCTCGCGTTCGAAGGCTGCCGCCTGCGAACTCGATCACGGAGTGCGCGCGGATCGACGCCGCCAACCGCCAGGGGACGAGATCGTGCACGACGCGCACGGCACGACCGGCCTTGTCGACAAACACGACGTCGATCGCAAATCGCATGAACGCGGTGTGAATCGCCCAGCAGGGCGACAGCACCAGCGCGGCCGACGGGTCGAGATGGTCCCTGCCGAGAAGGCCGCGCCGCCTGTTGGAGCTGGTCACGGCGAGCTCGACGTCGTTTGCGATTATTTCGCCGGAACGGACGTTCACCAGCACCATCAGAAGAGACCTGGCACCAGATGCCACGAGACGCGTTGGCAGTACGAGCGGTATTGCTCGTCCGCGCTGAGGACGCGTTCTTCGATGAGCGCCCGCATCACGAGCGCCCCGTCAGCGATCAGAATCACGGCGGCGTTCCACGGGCTCGGATGGGCGACGAAGAACGCCAAGTGCGTCAGCAGATAGCCAGCATAGATCGGATGGCGGACCATCAGATAGGGGCCGCGGGCGACGATCCCGCGGTTGGCTGGGGCGATGCCGAAGCTTCGCCCGAGCGCCACCTTGCCGAAGACGACCAGGCCGAGGCCCGAGGCGGACACGGCCGCGGTGACGGCGTCCGGTACCATGTGCGACCCATCGACGACGCGGAGCAGCGGCGGGCCGGCAATCGACAGCGCCGTCGTGAACAAGCCGGCCGGGGAGCGATCGACGAACTGAGGTCGTCGCCTGACCAGCGTCAGCACCACGACCGTTGCTTCGCTCGTCAGGAGCAGCAACCCCGTCAGGTGTCCCGTCCGAAGGAACTCCCCGAGCAGGTTGTAGGACATCAGCGAGAAGAGCACGACGATGACGGCTCTCGCGATGAGGTCGGTCACGACATTGACGGCCGGGAAGGCAGGGACACCAGGGGCGTCCGGGACGCCCGGGAGGCCGAGGACATCCTGCCGATGTTCCGACGACGCGATCAATGGATTTCCATCTGCGGTCGCGGCGCCTTGCGCTTCTGCGTCACCACCACTGCCTGATCGGCGTCGTCCACGAAGTATGCGCTGCATGCGGCATCGAGCAGTTCACGCGTGATGACCGGTTCGATCCCGCGGTACCGGCACATCGCGGTCACGTGCTCCAGGAGATCGCGCGGATGGCAGGCCCGCATCGGGCGGCGATTCGGGCCGTAGTGCCGTCGCTGGAGATAGGCGACCATGACCTGATGGAATCGGAGATCGCGTTTGCGGCAGTTCATCTCGAAGATCTGGGTGAACTGGTCGATTGTCGGGTCCCCGATGGCGATCTTGTAGGGTATCCGGCGCATGAATGCTTCGTCTGCGAGCGACGCCGGATTGAGGTTCGTGGCGAACACCGTCAGGACGTCGAAGGGGATCTGAAACTTCTTCCCGGTGTGCAGCGTGAGATAGTCGAAGCGGCTCTCGAGCGGCACGATCCAGCGGTTCAGCAGATCTTCGGGCCGCATCCGCTGCCGACCGAAGTCGTCCACGAGGAACACGCCGCCATTGGCCTTGAGCTGAAGCGGGGCCTCGTAGAACTTGGCCAGCGGGTTGAAGCTGAGGTCGAGCTGATTCAGCGTCAGCTCGCCGCCGACCATCACGACGGGACGGCGAATCCGTACCCAGCGCCGATCGCGCGCCTCGGCGGCGACGATGCTCGCCGATTGAGGTTCGCCTTCCAGCGATTCGTGGTTGATCGGGTCGTACATCGTGATGATGTGGCCATCCACTTCGATGGCGTGCGGCATGTACATGTCGCCGCCGATCGTGCGACCCATGCCTTCCGCGATGACGGTCTTGCCGTTGCCGGGCGGGCCATACAGAAACACCGCCTTGCCGGAGTTGACCGCAGGCCCCAGTTCCTCGAGCGTCTTGTCGCCGATGATGAGGTGCGAAAACCCGCGCCGGAGCCGTTCGCGATCGATGTAGCCCCGCGAGGCCATCAGGACGCGCATCTGGGCCACGTAGGCGGCCAGCGGCACCGGCGCGGGGCCGATGTACTGATTGGCGTCGAGGTACTGCCGCGCGCGATCGCGTCCCAGGTCCGTCAACGTGTACCGATACCCCGCCGACCCGGAGGCGCCTCCGGTCGTGCCCCGAACCTCGATCAGCCGCTCGGCGCGGGCGCGCTCGATGAGCGGCTCCAGCAGCGCAAAGAGCAGACACATGCGATCGGCAATCACCACGCCGGTCGCTTCCCCCGCATACAGCGTCTTGATCAACAGATGCTCGACCCGATCAGCCGCCAGCCCCGTCGCTTCGAGCGTGGTGGCGACGGGCGGGACCGGCGCGGGGGTCGGAATGTCGAACGTCGAAGCCGGTGTCGTCATGGCTGCGCCATCGGAAGGAGAATCTGAATGAATTTGATGACCGCCGGACCGAGCGTGATGACCCAGATGGCGGGGAAGATGCAGATGACCAGCGGGAAGACCATCTTGGCGCCGGTCTTGGCGGCCGCTTCCTCGGCGCGCTGACGCCGCTTGGTACGCAGCGTGTCCGAGTGCACGCGCAGAGACTGAGCGACGCTGGTCCCGAACTTGTCGGTCTGGACCAGCATGGTCACGAGCGACGCGATGTCGTCGAGCTGAGTGCGCTTGGCGAGGTTGTGAAGCGCCTCGGCGCGACCGGTGCCCGCGCGAAGCTCGAGATTGATCAGTCGCAGCTCGTCGCACAACTCCGGGTGCGCGAACGCCAGCTCGTCGGACACCCGCTGAAGGGCTTGATCGAGACCGAGCCCGGCTTCCACGCTGACGACCAGCAGATCGAGCGCGTCCGGCAACGACTTCCGCAATCGGTTCTGGCGCCGCTTGGCCATGCGCGCGAGGATCATGCCGGGCAGGACGTACGCGACCGCACATGCGCCCAGCGCCATCATGAAGCTCGGCCGGCCGACTACAGGCGATGCGGCAATCGCGAAGCAGAGGACCGCGAAGCCGAGCCGAATGCCGAAGAAGACGGGCATGGCCTCGCGGCCGCGATAACCGGCGACGACCAGCCGCTGCTGCAGCTTGCCCATTTCTTTGGTCGACCGGGGCGCCATGGCGCCGATGCGTTTCAACGCCGCGAGCACGGTGTGATCGGTGGACTCGGTCGGCGTCATGTCCGATCGGCCGACGCTGACTTCGCTGAGCCGACGTTCTATCGCCGTCCCGCCGCCGGGTGCAAACGCCAGGGAGGCGCCATACACCAGCAGCGCGACGAACGCGAAGCCGAGGAGCGGAAGCAGAAGAGTCACCGTTACACCTCGATCTTGATCACTTGGCGGATCCAGAAGTACCCAATCGCCTGAAGCACCATTCCGCAAATCAGCATCGTCTGGCCCAGACTCTCGCGGAAGAGCGGCGACATGTGATCGGGGTTGAGGAACGACAGGGCAATCGCCAGGAACGCCGGCAACGCCAGCAGGACGTATCCGGTGAACCGGCCGTGCGCCGTGTGGACGCGCACCTGCCGTTGGATCTTGAACCGTTCGCGCACGACATGCGCCAGGTTGTCGAGAATCTCGGCGAGGTTGCCGCCCGTCTCGCGCTGAATCAGGACGGCGGTCACGAAGAACCGGACGTCGAGGATGTCAACCCGTTCGGCCAAATCGTTGAGCGCATCACGCAACGGCAGCCCGAAGTTCTGCTGGTCGAACGTTTTTTTCAGCTCCGGCCCCACGGGTATGGGCAGCTCGTCGGCCGCCATGCCCATCGCGGTCTGGAAGGCATGGCCGGCCCGAATGGCGCGAGACAGCACATCGAGCGCTTCGGGGAATTGCTCCTCGAATTTCTTCAACCTGACCGATCGCTTGTGTTTGAGAAAGGCGATTGGCATGAACGCGCCGACCGCGCCGGCAATCGGTCCGAAGATCGGCTGTCGCAGGAACAGCGCCGCCAGCAGGCCCACGCCAATGGCAGCCGCAGCGCTGAACATCAGGATGGCGCTCGGCGTCGTTTTGACCCCGGACTGTTCGATGAGTCGGTGGAGTCCGGAGCCGGCGCGCGATCCGTGGAGCAACTTGTCGATGGCCGGCAGCGGCCCCTGGGCGGTCCGCTTGACGATTGCGGCGTCGGGGGTCGCCGACGCGTCGGGCACGGCGGGTCCCGCCGATACCTCGCGCAGACGTCGATCGATCTGCCGGTTGATGCCGCCAAGCGCGATGGCGTAGTACGCGCCGATCACCAGCCCGGTGACGAACAGAAAAACGATGACGGCCAGAACCATAATCAGCGCACCTCGGTGACGCCCTCGAACATGTCCGCCGGAAGATTGATGCCGCAGGCGCGCAGGCGTTCGCAGCATTTCGGGCGGACGCCGGTCGCGCGGAACCGGCCGATGACCTTGCCGTCCTGCGTGACGCCGGCCTTCTCGAACACGAAAATCTCCTGCATGGTGATGATGTCGCCTTCCATGCCGGTGATCTCGGAAATGCTGGTCACCTTGCGCGTTCCATCGCTGAGCCGCGTCTGTTGCACCACGAACTGAATCGCGGCCGCGACCTGCTGCCGCATGGCGCGCTCGGGCAGGTTCGTGGACCCCATCGAAATCATCGTCTCGATGCGGCTCAGGGCGTCGCGCGGGGAGTTGGCGTGCACGGTTGTGAGCGAGCCGTCGTGGCCCGTGTTCATGGCCTGCAGCATGTCGAGCGCTTCCTCGCCGCGGACCTCGCCGACGACGATGCGGTCGGGGCGCATGCGCAGGGCGTTGATGACGAGCTGCCGCTGGCGAATGGCGCCCTTGCCTTCGACGTTGGGCGGACGCGTTTCGAGACGCGCCACGTGCTCCTGATGCAGCTGGAGCTCCGCCGCGTCCTCGATGGTGACGATGCGTTCGCGCTCCGAGATGAAGCTCGACAGGACGTTCAGCAGCGTCGTCTTGCCGGCGCCGGTGCCGCCGCTGATGAGCCCGTTCAGCCGCGCGCGCACGCAGTGGCTGAGAAAGTCCAGCATCGGCTGCGTCAGCGCGCGGAGACTGACGAGGTTCTCTGCTTTCAGCCGCTCCGCCGGGAAACGCCGGATCGAGAGCAGCGGTCCGTCGACCGCCAGCGGCGGAATGATGGCGTTGACGCGCGAGCCATCCGCGAGGCGGGCGTCGACCATCGGCGAGCTGTCGTCGACTCGTCGGCCCACGCCGCTCACGATGCGATCGATCACCCGCAGCAGTTGCCGGTTGTCCTGAAAGTGCGTCGGCACCCGCTCCAGCTTGCCGGCGCGCTCGACGAACACGTTGCAGTACGTGTTCACAAGGATGTCGTTCACCGAGGGGTCCCGGAGCAGCGGTTCGAGCGGACCGAGCCCGAACACGTCGTCGAGCAGCTCCGTGAACAGGGTCTCGCGCTCGGCCAGGCTGATCGGCATGCCTTCTTCGGCCAGCAGTTCGCCGAACAAAGCCCGGATTTCAGCCTCCGCACGCGATCGGTCGGCTTGGGCCAGCGCTTCGAGATTCAGGCGCGCCAGCAGCTTGCGGTGTACGTTCGCCCGCAGCTCCAGGTATTGCGCGCGCGGCGCCTGCACGGTGCGTGCAGCCGCCGGCGGCGGCTGCACGCCGGGACCGGAGGCATTCGGGGTGGTGACAGTCGGTACGGTCGGGTTCATGGCGTTACCAGATGGACGCTAGGCGATCGAACCCGCGGCCGCGCTTCTGAACTGCCGTGTCGGTTTCGGGGTCGATGATTCGCCGGGTGAAATTGTCGAACTGAGCGGCGATCTCGCTGTCGCCTGTCAGCGCCAGCGGAACACCGGAATTGAGCGCGGTCGAAACCGTCTTGTAGTCGCTCGTGAACGTATGGTGGATGGGGTGCCCGAGCGCGTTTTCGATCTGTTTTGCCGGAATCGGGAGCGGCTCCGCCGCGCGATTCAACAGAATCCGAACGCGTTCACCACAGGCCCCCAGCTGGCGGACGCGATCGAGCAGCCGCTGGGCGTTTCGAACCGACGGGACGTCCGGGTTCGCGATGAGGAACATCGAGTCGGCTGTATAGAGCGCGGCGGTGGCGACCGAATTGATCTGACTGCCCGCGTCGATCACGATGTATTCGTACTGCTTGGCAATCAGCCGGAACACCTCCTCGATCGTGCTGCCGTCGGAGGCGCCGGGCCGGTCGAACTGATCCGAGCCCGCGAGAATGTCCAATCCCGATTTGTGTTTGACGACGAGCTCTCGCATGAACTCGCGATCGAGCCGGTGCAGGTTGTCCAGCGCGTCGAGCAGGCTGTAGCGCTGACGGACGCCCAGGAACAGCGCGACCTCGCCCAGGCCGGGCTTCAGATCCACGATGATCGTGGGCCGTTTGCTCAGGCGCGCGAGCTCGACGCTGCAGTTCACCGCCAGCGTGGTCGTCCCCGCGCCGCCTTTCGCGCCGAAGAAGACCAGCGTCGTCGTCGTGGGTCGGGCCCCTTGCGTCGTCTCGCGCCGGGCCGCGGTCCGCCGGATGGCGCTTTGCAAAGTGTCCTCGGGCGGCGGCCACGTGAAGAACTCGTTTGCGCCGGCGCGCATCGACTGCAGGATCAGATCCGGGTCCGCCTGGAGGGCGACAGCGAAGATGCCCGCATGAGGCGCCGCGGCGCGGAGCCGCTCGATCGTCGCCATCGCCGAAGAGGCGTCGCCGCGGGCATCGACGATGACGAGGTCAATTGCGGCGTTATCGCGGGCCAGGCGCTCATCGATGACGCCCACGGGCAGCGCGCCGGAGCGGAGGAGACGCCCAACCTGCTTGGTGAAGGAATCGTCCGAGCTGACGACGAGGCCGACGAGTTGTGCCATGACTACTCGACCAGCCGGATCGCGACCGGAAAGGCGTTTTCAGGCGCCGGTCCGACGTTCGGATTGAAGATGCCGCTGATGGGCGTGATGAATCCGTACACCTGGTTGCCCTCGCGCCGATCGATGAAGAAGCCCAGGATGTTGGCCAGCCAGAAGTCGGCGTTGCGCCCGTTGGCCTTACCGTCCTCGTACTTGAAGGGGTCGTACAGCGGGAGCGGGGTGATCCGCGGGCTGATTCCGAAGTTGCTGCCCTTGACGCACTCGCAGGTGTCGTCCCAGTGCGCACCCGGATCCTTGGCAATCAGCTCGTCGATGCCGTGGTTGGTCGGGCCCACCATGTTGCCCGGTTCCTGCAGCAGGAACAGCGGATTGCTGAAATCGAGCGTGATGACGGTTGTGTTGCAGCCCGCGATGTTATCGCTATAGAAATCGCCGCCGATCTCGCTGCCCGGCATGCTCCACGACTGGTAGGCCGTCGGCTCGATGTTGCTGCCGGAGCCCGCGCGAAGGACAAGCTCGGTACCTTTGTCATCCTTCGTATAGCCGGTGTAGCCCGGCTGATTCGCCGGGACATAATAGTCACCGCCAGGAATAGGGTTTCCCCGATTATCCAACGCATCGAACGTGCTCGTTGAGGGATCGAACGGTCCGGTCGACTCGTGCCACCGATCGGGAATCATGAACGGCTTGACGCAGGTCGCCGCGTTGGCACGAGACGCCTCCGCCGTGGCGCTTGCGCCGATATCGACCGTCGGCACGCCGAGGAGCGGCCCGATCAGCGTCGGGATCGGGTTGCTCCGGGCTGTCGTGCGGTACACGGACACGGCCACGCGTGTCGGCTGACCGAGAAGATCGTTCGGGAACGTGACGTCCGCCGGAAGAACCGAGGGGGCACCGCCCATCATCAAGTTCGCCTGCGATGCGCTAATCGCCGCCGATACCGCAGGACCCGAGGCGGACCTATCGTCGAAGTCGTTGTAGGCGAGCGCAATCGCGCCAGCCAGGGCTCCCGAGTCCGCGGCGTTCTGCGCCTGCGACCTCGCGGTCATGAACATCCCGACATCGATGGCCAGCGTCGTCGCGGCCATGAACCCCATGAACCCCAGTCCGACAAACACGAACGACATTCCCCGTTCGTCGCGTCGCAGGTTACGGATTCTGTTGCGCATCTCGCACCCCCTCCGGGACCTATTTGCCGTCGCGCTGTATCCTGGCGAGCTCGGCCTCGTAGGCCGCCTGCGCCTCCCGAAGCCGACGCGCTGCCTCTGCAGCTTCTTGCTCGCGTTGCTTGTCGATCTCGGCCTGCTTCTTCGCCGCTTCCGCGTCGCGCTGTGCCTGGGCACGGGCGGCCTTGGCGAGCTTCTCGCTCTCCTGCTGCTGCCGGCGGCGATCCGCTTCCGCCTGTTTCGCGATCTGCTTCGCCTGTTCTTCCTCGACCTTGCGCGCCCGCTCGAGAGCGCGGCGCTCCGCCGCGGTCAATGCGGGGTTTTCCGTTGTCTTGGACGGGGACGCCGTGCCGGATGGCTCGGGATTCGTCACGACGTTGCGAGTCGCCGCCGACATGGCCGTCATCGCAGCGGCGGCGGCTTCCGGCGAAGGCTTCGAGTCGCTGCCTGTCGCGGAGGCCTGGACGCTGGGCGCAGCGGTCGGGCCCGGTGTCACCTTCGATGACTGGAACGGCGCGGGCGGCGGCGGAAGCGACTTGTTCTGCGGCAGCGGCGTCAGATACTCCTCTTGCTGCCGTGGCAGCTCCGTGGTCACACCGGACGAGTTGTTGGGAAGAATTTCCGGCGTGATCATCACCACCAGCTCGGTCTGGTTCTTCTGCGCGGCCTTGCTCTGGAAGAGCAGCCCCAGGATCGGGATGTGGCCGAGGCCGGGGACCTTCTGGGCCGACGACAGCAGCTGGTTGTTGATCAGGCCTGCGATGGCGAAGGTCTGCCCGTTCTGGAGCTCGAGCTCCGTCTCCGTTCGGCGCGTCGTGATGGCCGGAATGCGGAATCCGCTCAACACCACCGCGTTGTTGAAGTCGAGAGTGCTGACCTCGGGACGGACCTTCAGGTGAATGCGGTCGCCATTCACGGTCGGCGTGAAGTTGAGCCGGACGCCGAACTCTTTGAACTGAACCGATACGGCGACGTTCGAAGCCGATGACTGCGCGATCGGGATCGGGAACTCGCCGCCCGCCAGGAAGCTCGCCTCTTTGCCGCTCTCGGCGACGAGGTTCGGCTCGGCGAGGCTCTGGAAGAGTCCCTTCGTCTGGAGCGCCTTGATGACAGTGGCCAGCTGGTTCTTCGTGTCGAAGAGGAATAGGTTCAGGAAGTCGGAGAAGACGAACTTGCCATCCTGGTCCCACGCCGGCGCCGGGAACTGCTGCGTCGTCGATCGCCCGAACCAGCGCCCGTCCTTGTAGCCGTTGGCGGCGAACGAGACGCCCAGCTCGGTCATCGCACTGCGGCTGACCTCGGCGAAACGAACGCGCAGCAGAACCTGATTGCTCGGCGCGCCATCGCGGATCTGGAGCAGGTTGATCAGCTCGTCCTTCTTGTCGAGGAAGCTGGCCGCCAGGTTGCCGGCCTTCTCGATGATGTCCTTGTTCGATACGGCGCCAGACAGCACGGCGCTCCGGCCGTTCGCGCGCACCTCCATCGTCTCGCCGGGGAAGAGCTGTTTCAGCTGCTCGGTGAGACGGGTGAGATCACGCTGCACGGTGATTTCGTACCGCTGGATGGCGCCGCCGCGATCCCAGACGAACATGGAAATCGTGCCGGCAGCTTTGCCGTTGATGAGCAGCTGGCTCGGCGCCGTGACGTGCGCATCGGCAACGTCCGCGCTCGTCAGCGAGACGCGGGCGATTGGCTTGCCGACGTTGACAATCGTCGAGCGGCCGACCAGCAGTCTGACCGCATCCGCCTGTTCGACGGGCGGCGGACTGTCGATCGCGGCGACCGGCCGCAACGTCGGCTCGCCGGCCGGCTCCTGGGCATAGACGGTCGGCCGGCCGATGACGACGACGAAGAGGATCACGCCGCCAATCAGTCGACGCAGGTTATTGCGCTTCACTGGGCAGCCTTCTTGCGCATGGGCTCGCATTGTTTGCTACTCCTGACGCACAGGCTCTTGTGCGCGCTCATCACCACGAATGATTTCAACCATCGGATATCCCTGGGCTGTGACGGCGGGTGCTGGTCTGGCCGCCCGCACGATCGGCCTCGGCGTCGAAGCCGCATCGGCCAGCAGCGCGGCCGGACGGATGCCGCGCGTGGCGGGCGTCGTCGTGTCCAGCGGGTTACGAAGTGCGAGCTGAATCTTGCCTTCGGTGCTGGCCAGCGTCAGCCGCTCGGACTCCGCCGGATCGACCAGCAGGGTCACGACCGTGACGGGAATCGGCTTGTCCTTGTCGTTGGTCTGTTCGAGCTTCGTGCCGGCCGCCACCACCTGGACGTTCGTCAGAATCACCTTCGAGGTCATGTCGGTCGGACTCTTCGTGGGGTTGACCGTGGCCACGACGTCGACGCGCGTCCCCGGCAACACATAACCGGCGACACCGATGACCTCGTTCACCTTCACGGAGATAGCCCGCAGGCCCGTCGGAATGACCGGCGGGAGACCCGCACCCGCCTCCTTCGAGGCAAGCTTGAGCTCCAGGAAGGGTTCGTTCTCAACCATGGCCATCACCAGGCCGCGGCCGATCACCAGGTTCGGATCGGAGAGGGTTTGATTCGGCACGGAAGCGGCCGGCCATTGAACCACCCGGACGTCGTCGCGCGAAATCTCGGCACCGACCTCGAGGTCGACAGCCGCGACGACGACGGGTTTGGTGTCGATGGCCTGTGTGCTTGTCGGCTGGATGCCTTGCACGTAGTTGTACGTGCCGTACGCGAACACCCCGCCAGCCGCAATTGCCATCACGAGCACGACGAACACGCGCATCCGAGCCATAAGCTCTCCTAGAACTGTGATTCGTTCCGCATGGTGGCCCGCGCCGTCAGCGTGATCGGCGCGCCGGTTGTCGAACCGCTGACCACGAGTTGAACGATTGGCTGCAGCACCATGAAGCTGAATGGATATGTGACTGTGACCTGGGACGCCGAAGCGGTGCCGGTGGCACCCAGTGAGACCTCCACGCTGTCCACGTCGACTACGACCGTCGAGTCGTAGTTCAGTCCCCCAATCTGGAGGTACGTACGCACGCGTGTATCGGGCGAGTCCGTCGGATTCGGGAGGACCGCCACTCGAGCGCCTTCGCGTGCGGCATTGGTCAGGACCTGCCACGTCTGATAGGCGCGTCCGAACTCAAATATCCCGACCGCCACGAGCAGCAGAAGCGGAAACGTGAGCGCCATCTCGATGAGCGCCGCGCCACGCTGGCTGGTGACTCGTCTCTTCATCTCAAAGCCCCAGGGCCGCGGCGAGCGTGCCGACGGCAATTGCGGGAGCGTATGCGAATCGATTGTTCGCCGTTGGTCGTTCGATCTCAGCGACATTGGCTCCCCCTGTCAGGACCAGCGTGGCCGTTCCCTGCAACGTGGTCTCCAGCCGTCCGCGGCGAATCGCAACGATCAGCGCCAGCGCGCCACCGACGACGGCCGTGTACAAGAACGCGATGACTGCTCCCGCCGGGCCCAGCAGCGTGCCCACCGCCGCGAACAACTTCACGTCACCGGCGCCGGTCGCGCCGACGAAATGCCCGGGCAGCATCAGCAACAAGCCGACGACGAAGCCTCCGATGGCACTGACAACTGATACGGTCGTCAAATTCGCCGCGGCGAGGCCGACGCCGAGCGCCGTAATGGACAGCGTCAGCCAATTAGGGACGCGCCGTGTTCGAAGGTCGAACGCGGCGCTGGCGCCTCCGCTCCCTGCCACCGCCGCGAGAACGAGCGGGTCAGATGACACCGGCGAAGGTCTGCCAGAAAAGCGAGTTCACCGTGGCGCCCACATTCCCCACGGCAACGAACGCGATGATTGCAATCAGGGCTACCAGGAGACCGTACTCGATCAGGTCCTGGCCATCGTCGCGCCCTATGAGAACCAGCTTGTGCATCAATGCGACAACCGCATCCATGCGAGCCTCCAGCCTTTGCGTGAACGAAGAATCGCCGCCGACGTCAAGACCACGACGACCGGCGGCGACACGGTACCCGACTAGACGGCGGCCGCGAGCTGACCGGCGATCGTGGTGAAGATCGTGTTCACCGACAGACCAGCCGCGCCGATGGCGACAACGGCGACGAGCGAGATCAGGCCGACGAGCAACGCGTACTCGATGAGGTCCTGAGCTTCTTCGTTCTTCGCGAGTGCACGCAGGCGAGCAATGAAATCCATGACGTTCCCTCCGG
>DATLLJ010000053.1:0-11913 GCA_035537875.1 Vicinamibacterales bacterium
CGGCCGGTTTGTGGCCGGACACGCAGCACAACGCGAAGAATTGCGGAAGCGCCGCTGCAGCACGAAGGCGACGGATCGCCAGGACGTCGGCGTTCAGATCCACAACTCGCCTCGACATCGGAGTCACCCGGTTCGTGGATCACGACCCGGCTGTGGGCCGTTCTTCTGTGGGCATCGGTTTGACCGAGGCCTCGGCTGCGTCGGATTCTCGTCTTCATCCCCACATGAGCCCGATCTGGGTCCAGAACGATCCTGATCGACGTGGCGCTTACAGATGTGCCGACATTATGACCCGCCGTCGTTGGCACTGACCTTGTTCCTCTCGGTCACGCCGTGCGAGTCAAGTACGGCACAAAGAATGCGGCACGTAGGTTGGCCGGATAAACAGCCAAGGAGAGAAGATGGAAAACGAGGAACATGGCGGCAAGAAAGACCAACTGGAGGAACACAGCCTTCCCGGCACCAACCAGGCCGGGAAAGAGCCGAGCTCATGTGAAAAGACCGACCTGGAGAACAGACCAGGTGGCGGGTCGGAGGATCAGGACCAGCTCGAGGACCACAGCCTTCCCGGCACCAACCAGGCCGGGAAAGGGACGTAGCTCGTGTGTGGCCCCATCACTTGCCGCGCGAGCGCTGCAGCCGCTCGTAGTCTTTCTCGCCCTCGAGGCAGAATTCGTCGACGAGTTCCGTGTCGGCTTCCAGGCTCTCCGTCAGATTGACGGTAAACGGCTTCGTGTACACCTTCGGATCGTCGATAGTCAGCTCGATCTCGAGCGTCCCGAAGTTCGGCCGGCGTATCTTCTCCGTCATTTTCCCCGCGTCGCTCATGGGGCTCCCCCACGTGTCAATCCACAGTCCGTCGCGGAACCCCTCCGTCTGGACCACGAGCGTGTCGCCTTCCCAACGCGCGGTCGAGTAGCCGTTCCACGTCGGATTGGGATCGGTCGGCTGCGGCCGGCCGTCGATGAAGATCTGCCGGTACATCGCGTTCACCTCGTAGAGCAGCACGAGCAGCTTGGGTGTGTGCACCGCCTTCGTGAGATGCGGCAGTGTCCAGAACCGCGGCGGGTTGTCGGGGAGACACCGCACGTGCGGATCGTCGATGCTCAACGCCGCATGGCGTTCCTGAAAGAGGGTGGCCGCCCACGGCTGATACGGCAGCGTGCCGCCCGGAAGATCCCGACCGAGGTTGCCGCCGAGCGGCGATCCGCCGATTTCTGAGCCGCATGGGACGGATTGACCGGCGGCGTCGACGCACGTCTTGGGCTGGGCGGCGTGCCAGATACCGGACAAGTCCGGATGGCCATCCGTCAGCCGCGGGGTCGGTGCGGTCAGGTCCGGTTTGCCGTCGGGTCTTCTCGGAATGCCTTCTGTCGGATAGCGCACCCACTGCCCGGATGCGATGGCCGGCACGCCAATCAACGCGACGACAACAGAAGCCAGGACGTCGAGACGTCGCATAATCCCTCCCGTTCGTTCACCTCACGCCCGCAACCGCGCACCACATCCCGAGCCGCGACGGACTCAGCGGGGGCCGGTGCGCCAGCCGCCCTCGGCGTATTTCCTACGAGCCGCCTCGCTGTAAGGCACCGGGCTGACGATCGCGCGCATCTCCATCTGTTCATGGCGCTCGACCGCCGGCTTGGGCGTGCCGCCGTTCTCCTCGCCCCACACGAAGATCACCTCGGTGCCGATCGCCGCGTGCTCGGCATCGAGCATCGCCAGCGTCAGCATTTTGCCTTCGTTTGCGCTGTAGCCCACCCAGGTCGAGATGCCGATCGTCTTGCCGCTCTTCGTGACCTTGTCGTAGGGGTGCATGGCATAAACGGCCGAGGGAAATTCGATGAACTTGGCCCGATGGTCCTTCTGGAACTGGCTGCCGAGGGCCCGCATCACGTCTTCGGTGTTGAGCGCGAGGGTGACCTTCTTGCGATGGGGACCCACGGCGTGCTGCTCGAGGGCCTCGCGGCCGATGAAATCGTGATCGAATTGGACGTGCGATCCGTAGCCGAGGTCCCAGGGCGTCAGGTAGTAGTCGTCGATGTTCGACGAATTGAAGCTGCCGCCGATCGACGCCTTCGCCTCGTAACAATCAGCCGGGAGCCACTGCCGATAGGGCTTCATCCGGTCACCGGTATAGATGGCCGGGAGCGGCGAAGGAATCCAACCCGAATCCAACGTGTTGGCCGAATAGGCGCGGCCTCCAACCTGCCGCAGGCCGAATTCCTCGCCGGCCCTGACGATTGCCTCCCGCACGGTTTCGCCTTCCGCGAACGGTCCGAACATCTCGAGCCCGGGCTGTCCGGCCATACCGTGCCTCAGTGTGCGCACAGACCTTCCGGCGATAGTGAGGTGACCCATGGTGAAGAACTTGAGCTCGGGGGGACGCGTGCCCAGCACTTTCTCCATCACCTTCATCGCGTTGGGCCCTTGGACCTGGAAACGGTAGGACCTGCGATTGAGGGGGTCCGCGCGCGCGGCCGAGCGTTCGTCGAGTTCCACCTTGACGTCATAGCGGCCGGTGGATGCGTGAAAACGGATCCAATTGAGCGCCGGAATCCGTCCCACCAGGTTGAATTGATTCGGGCCCAGGTAGAACAGGATCACGTCGCCGATCACATGGCCGTCGTAGTTACAGGGTACGAACTGCTTGGCCTTATCCACCACGAAGCCGGCGAAGCTGTTGACCCCCAGGTAACTGAGCAGCCTCAGCGCGTCAGGTCCTTCCACTGCCAAATCGGCCATATGGTAGGACAGGTTGAAGAGCACGCAGGTCTTCTGCCACGCGAGTGTCTCGTCCCGCCAGTTGGTGAATTCGGGCGGCACGCCGGGATAGAGGTTGGGGCCGGTCTGCAGATTGCGCAGCAGCGTGACCGCGTTGCCCGCCGCCTGGATGACGTCCTCGAGGCTCTTGATGTTCATTTCTCCTCGACAAACGGGTGGCCACCGAAATCTTCAGGAGACCAGAAAGTGCTTCCCGCCGCCAACCGCATTATGATGCAGGTCGCAAGGGCAGGATAGTCGGGGCAAAGGCCGGTCAGGACGGAAGTGGCGACGACATCGCAGCAAATTACGGTCGACAACTTAATCGACGACCGGCCGATTTCCGGCCTGCAGCGCCGTGTGATCGTGTTGTGCGCGTCTCTCGTATTCCTTGATGGTTACGACATCCAGACGCTCGCGGTCAGCGTCAACTGGCTCTCTTCGGAATGGAATCTGACACGAAGCGACTTCACGTTCGCACAGACGGCTGCTGTCGTGGGGTATGCCTCGAGCGCCGCTCTGGTCGCGGGTCTGGGTGATCGGTGGGGACGCCGTCCCATTCTGATATTCGCCGCGTTCCTCATGGGAACCGCCTCGTTGTTCACGGCGCTGTCCGAGAACGTTGCCCAGCTCACCTTCTGGCGCTTTCTGACGGGCGCGGGATTTGGGGCGAGCATCCCCAACGCGACCGCGATCACGTCGGAATTCGTCCCCGCACGGCGGCGCGCCGCGCTGCTTACGGTCATGTACGCCAATATCGCGCTCGGCGCGGTGGTTGCGGGTTTTGCAGCCCCACCGGTGTATGCGGCATTCGGCTGGCCGGCTGTCTTCATCCTTGGCGGCGTGGGACCGATCATTGTCGGCCTGATGCTATGGCTCGGCTTGCCGGAATCGGTCCGCTTCCTCATCGAAAAACGCCCGGGCGACAAGCGCATTGCAGCGATCGTCTCCCGTCTGGCGCCCGGCGTGGATTCCCGAAATGTTACGATCGCCGCCCCCAGCGGCGTCACACGACAATCCGTTCTTGCGCTCCTGACGCCCAGCTATCGCCCGCGCACGCTGTTGCTGTGGGTCGGCGTGGCGCTCAATATGTTCTCGCTCTATTTCCTGATTAGCTGGTTGCCCGCGCTGCTCAACACCGCCGGCTGGTCGCCTGCGGATGCATCGCGCGGCGGAGTCATGCTGCAGATTGGCGGCGTCATCAGCGGTCTCATCATGGCCTGGTACGTGGACCGCGGGCGAACGGTGCCGGCGATGGTGACGGCGTATCTCGTGACCGCCGCGAGCTTCGGATTGTTCATGATTCTCCCACCCGACAGCGGTTTCTGGTGGTTGTTGCTTCTCACGATTGGATCGGGCACGTCGGGTACGCAATTCGCGTTCAACGCACTATCGGCCGCGTTCTATCCGTCGCTGATCCGGTCGACGGGTGTGGGGTGGGCCGTGGGCGTCGGCAGGATCGGTGCGATCCTCGGGCCGGCCTTCGGCGGGTTCATCCTGAGCGCACAACTCGCGACACCGTACGTGCTCGGTCTGCTCATCATTCCCGTCTTGCTCTGCGCAGTCAGCGTGATGTTTCTGCCGCGCGTCTGGCGTGAGACGGGATAGCTGCCCCGGTGCTGGAGGAAGATCGTCTGACGGACGCGTCTATTCGCACGCCTCCGTGATACAGATCGATTCGAGCGTCCGCCCCACCGGCGGCGTCATGAGCCCTGCCTGGGTCATCAGCTTGCGCAGCAGCAGCCCCGCCTCCGGGTGGGCGATAGCCGACTGCACGCCGACTCTGACCAGCCCGTCCGCGTAGTCCACCGCCTGCCACGTGTGGACGGCCAGCGCACCGCCGCGGTTGTCGGTGTTGCCGAAGTCCCGGATGTCGAGGTTCGCACCGGCGTCGGCGAGCATCTGGATGACCACGGGCCGCCCCTTGTGCGCGGCCCCGTGCAGCGCCGTGCGCCCCGTGTCGGACTGGATGTTCGGGTCCACGCCCAGATCGAGCAACAGCTTCACCGCCTCGGCGCCGGCGGCTTCCGACCACTCGAACGTGATGCCTTCGACCCAGCCGATGCCCGCCGCCACCTGCAGCGGGGTCACGTTCAGGACGGTGTTGATCTTCGGGTCGGCGCCGTAGGCCAGGAGCAGCCGCATGAGCACGACGTCGCCCGACTGCGAGGCGCGGAGGAAGGCCGTCGCACCGTTCTCGTCCAGCCACTGATCCGTGAAGACCGTACGCGTCTCGGTGCTGTCCTTGACGCGCGCATTCACGTCGGCGCCCCGGTCCAGCAGGAGCTTGATGAACTCCAGGTGGTCCACGTCGGCCTTGCGGACCGGATAGTCGCCGCTCTCGATGTTGCGGTTGTCGGTGGCGAGATAAAGCGGCGTCCAGCCGCCCTTGTTGGCCAGGTTCGGGTCCGCACCGCGATCGAGCAGGAACGAGGCCAGCTTGTAGTACCGGTTCTGGGTCGCGACGAGCAGCGGGCTCCAGCCGTAACCACTCACCTGGTTCACGTCGGCGCCGGCGTCGAGGAGAATCCGCACCGACTCGACGTCATTCGATCTCACCGCATACACCAGGGCCGTGAGCTCTCCCGTGGTCGCCTGAGCCGGCTCCTCAGCAGGCTCAGCTGGTGCGCTCCGCGCGGCTGGCGCGGTTGGTGCGGCATCAACGGCACGAGCCAGACCACGGGCGCCGCCGAGCTGGTTGAGGTCGAGCGCCTGGCCCGCCGCCCGCGCGGCGCCCTGGGCTGCCACGGCCTTTCGCGGATCGCCCGATTTCCCGAGCCGCGCTCCGCGCGAGGGCGGCGCTGGATTGGACCGCGCTCGAAGGTCGGCTCCGCGCCCGACCAGCAGCTTAACGGCCTCGGGGCGGGCCTGAGCCGCCGCCCACATCAGAGCCGTGGTCCCGCGCAGGCCTTCACGCGCGTTCACGTCGGCGCCGGCATCGAGCAGCGCCTTCACCGCCTCCGGATTTCCGGCGCGGGCCGCGAGCATGAGATTGGTCTTGCTGGTCGGGAGCGGCTCGTTGGGGTCGGCTCCAGCCTTGAGAAGCGCTGCGACCAGCGGTGCGTTGCCGTTGCTGCTGGCCAGGGACAACGACGTGACGCCGTCCCGGGTCGCGATCTTATAGTCGGCACCCGCGCGGATCAGCAGGTCGGCCAGCGTGAGGTCGGCGCGGTAAACGGCCCAGTGCAGAGCCGTCGTGCCGTCGGCCTGCGGCGCGTTCACGTCAGCCTTCTGCGACAGCAGTGCGCGAACGGCCGCGGTGTCTCCGCGCATGACGGCATCAGCCACCTCGCTGCCAGCCGCCCCCAGCCGCATCGTCAGTCCAACGGCCAGGATCAAAACCGCCGAACTGCCTGCACTGAAGCGTCTTGGACTCATAGCGCTCTCCGACTTGGTATGACCAGCGTTACCGGGCCACCCGCTGTTGGTTGGTGTTGGCTATCTTCATGTTCATCTGGAACGGCGCGCTAGCCACGATGTTCACGACGACGGACGAGAACCGGTAGTTGCCCGAGGCCGAATCGCGCACGATCTTGCGGACGAGCGGCATGTCCTGGTACTCGACGCCGCGGCCGAGAGCGTACGTGAGCAGCTTTTCGGTAACGTTGCGCACGAACTGATCCGAATGCCGCATTAGCAGCGCGCGCAGGCTGGCCGGACCGTCGATCGCGGTGCCGTCGACGAAGCTCCCCGACGCGTCAATCGGCTGGCCGTTCTCCTCCGTGCGCCACATGCCTACCGCGTCGAAGTTCTCGAGAGCGATGCCGAGCGGCTCGAAGATCCGATGGCACGACGCACAGACGGGGTTCCGCCGGTGCTGCTCCATGCGCTGCCGCATCGTCGGCTCTTTCACGTTGCCGGCCGTGTCCTGCTGGGATGCGGTGATGGCGGGCACGTTCGGCGGCGGGTCCGGTGGACTGATGCCCAGGAACGTCTGCAGGAACCACTTGCCTCGCGTCACGGGCGACGTGCGCGCTGCCTCGGATGTGATCGCCAGCAGGATCCCCTTGCCCAGCAGGCCGCGCCGCATGTCAAGCTCCGGCCCGAGCGCGACGCGGCGGAACTGGCTGCCGGACACGTTGGGAATGCCGTAGTGCCGGGCGAGCCGCTCGTTGACGAAGGTATAGTCCGCCGTCAGCAGGTCGAGCACACTGCGGTCCTCGCGAACGATGCTGTCGAAGAACAGCTCGATCTCGCGACGGAACGCCGCTCGCAGCGTGCTCTCGAAGTCCGGGAACGTGCTCGTCACCGGCTCCTTGGCCGCCATGCCGCGCACGTTCAGCCACTGGCCGGCGAAGTTCTCGACCAGCGCCTGCGATTTCGGGTCCGCTATCATCCGCTTCACCTGCTGCTCCATCACTCCCGGGGCGCGGAGCCTGCCTTGCGCGGCCACGGTCAGCAGTTCGTCGTCCGGGATGCTGCTCCACAGGAAGAACGAGAGACGCGACGCCAGCTCGAGATCGCCGATGCGGTAGGGTGTGCCCGAGGCCAGGCGGGCCGACTCGGGCTCGCCGCGATAGATGAATTCCGGGTCCGCGAGAATGCGCTGCAGGGCGGCTTCGATGCCCGCGTCGAACGTCCCCCCGTCCGCGTTCCGCCCTTCCTGGTAGAACGTCATCAGCGCGCCGAGATCGGCGGCCTGCACAGGACGGCGATACGCCCGCCGCGCGAGCGTCGTGATGATCTGACGCGCGCAGGTCTCCTCGTCCCGCGCGGTCGTGGGGCGGCAGGTCAGGATCTTGCGGCGGCTCGGCGAATCCTGCGCGCTCTTCGCGTCGTACGGGCCCTCGATCAGGGTCTGACCGACGCCCGGATAGAACAGGAACCCGGGAATGTCCCCTGGGGAATTCAGCGTCCGCTCGAACGCCTTGTTCAGCTCCCACCCCGGCGCGTCATTGGAAGCCAGGAACGCAATGCCAACCGTATGCAGACCCGCCTTGACGAAGACGCGCGGCGTCGCGCCGGCCCTTCCGGAATCGCCCGCCGCGATCTCCTTGTCCCAGTCGAACAGCTTGACGCGCTCGCCGTCGATCAACACCTCGACCTGCTCCCCTTTGACCTGTCCCAACACGTTGTCGGAATACCCCTGAATCCCGCGGACCTTGATCACGTACTCGCCGTCGGCCGGGAACTCGTGCCGAACCAGCATGCCGCCACGCGTCCCGAACGGAAGCCCCTCGACGTGCGCGTCCTGCGCCGAGTCCGGCGCCGCTTCGTACACGATCTGCGACGGCGCCGTCGCGTTGCCGAGGGCGAGGCGCGCAATCTTGCCAGCCGCGGACACGTACGCTTCGATGAGCGCGGGCGACATGGTCAAGGTCCCCGCCATGTTGTCGAAACCCCTGCTCGAATCGTCGGTCGGAAGGAACCTGGTCGTGTCGACCTCGAGGCCGAGCAAATCACGGATCGTGTTCGCGTACTCGGCGCGATTCAGGCGATGGAGCCCGGGCGGGGGCAGATAGGTGACGGCGTTTCGGTCGAGCTGGTCTTCCAGCCACGCAATCAACGTTTCGCGCGCGGCCGGCTCGGGCCGCGGCATGCCCGTTGGCGGCATCATGCCGGCGCGAAGCTTCCGCACGATCTTTTCGCCGATCTCGGCGTGATCGCCGATGCGAGTCAGATCCAGGGTGTCCAGCACGAGACCGCCAGTCTTGAGCTTCTCGTTGTGGCAGGCCACGCAGTACTGATCGAGGAGGGCCCGCGGCGCGGCCCCGGGCTCGTCGGGGCGAGGGCCCTGGCCCGAAACGATGGTGACCGACACCGTCGCGATGGTCGCGGCGACCAGGTTCCTGTACACGGTACCCCCTGGCAAGTGTGGATCTGGGCCTCGGCTCAGATCGGGTGTCCGAAATCGTCGAAATCCGCCGTCAGCAGTCGAATTATACGCTGCGCTCTGGCGAGCCTAGGGCTGGGTGGGGGCGATGTCAAGGCCGAAGACAGAAGCGTCGGCGGTCGGGCGGTTGCGAGCGCTTCCTATTGGAGTTTCGCGGAATCCGCCTTCGCCTGCGCCAGAATCGGCACATCGAGGTCGGCGTTCTCCCACAACGCCAGGAAGTTCCGCTGGCGGCGTACGCCTGGCCACGGATGTAGACGGGATACAGGCTTCCAAAGAAAAAGTTGAATGCGGTCGCAGGGACAGCGCACTCGTACGGGACATTCGCCTGCAACAGGTCGATGGCCATTGCCGGCTCGTTGCGAGGATAGTCCGCATTCGGGCGCTGCGCCGGAATGGGGTTGACGGAAGAGCCCTTATCAGACCCCGCCCCCCTCTGCGACAGAGAGTGGAGAACGGTTCTAGATTGGCTCGGCGCAGCGGGTAGCGGGATCGGGCCACAGCACGTTCTCTTTCTCGAGCCTGCGTTCCCCGTGATTCCCGATTTAGACCGAGCTCGGCTGCTGCAATATGTGTGGTGTCGCCACAAGACACGTTTCCCGTCACGGCTCGCGTGCTTAGGTTGTTCCGCGCAGCCCATGAGCTGCACAAGGCGATTCCAGACAACCTTGGATGAGGGCGGAGCATGGGACTTCGCAAGTCGAGAGCATCCGGCGAGCGATTGCGGCCTACCTGGCCGAGAAAGGAGTTAGACCGACGACGACCAGCCAGGCGCGTCGACCGACACGGAAGCGCGCGTAACAGAACGGGACTGGCGTAATCCGCCGACAGGCGGACAGTGCGCAGGGAGCCTGACTGGCGCTCGTAGGCCTCGGCAAAAATGTCAGCCGTAATCTTGCACGCATCGGATCTGCGTCGTGAGGAGGAACATTGGGAGCCAATTCTGACAAGGTCTACGGAACTCCAACCTGATCTTCTGCCGCATTTGTCTCGCGTTTTCTGGGTGACGGCCGCCATGGGGCGCAATTATCGATTTCAGGGCGTAGAGGTGATCGATGGGGACGTGATCGAGATGGAAAAGGCCACGTCGGAATCCGTCAAATAGCCGGCGTCGAACACTTGAACGCAGTACGAACCGGCATCAACTGCGGCGCTGAGGGACGGCGTAGATTCGGCGGTCGTCACCATGGAAGTCGCAAGACTGCACACCGAGCTGCCTTCCTTGGGGACGCCAATCCCCACGCCGATCGGCACGAAAGGCTCCACGTTCAGCACCGTGGCCGTAATCACCCCGGACTCTGTAATCGAGAAGTTATGACCGCTCGAGCCCCCATGGCGGATGAGGCTGTTGAAAGGTTGCGTGATTGGTCCGGTCGACGTGCTCGTCGCGGGCGCCGTCAGCTCGTCGGTGCCTCCGCACGCCGTGACGGCCACCGCGAACACCAGAACCGACGAGATGAGCTTCACGCCGCCATTCCTCATGGATGAACGACACGTACCGTGAAGTGCACCGGAGCGGTCAGCGTGCCGATGTCGTGAACCTCGACACAATACACGTCCGGATTGAGCGTGGTTGTAAGCTGGGCGGTCAATGCGGGTCCGGTCTCGATTGATTCGGTTACGTTGCAGCCGACTCCAGCCGGGACTCCCAGTCCAAGACGGACGACTGCGCTCGACGCCGGCCCGGTTCTCTGATCCATCAGGCTTGCCAGCGTGGCGCTGACGGCGCCGGTCTCGTTCACGGTGAATGAGTAGAACCTCGAGCCCTGGACGGGCAGGAGATCGGAGAAGGTGAAGGAGCCAAGCCCCGACGTCGTTTCGGCAGGCGCGGTCACGCTATCCCCGTCACCGCCGCATCCAACGCTGGCGAGCATGAGTGCCGCAATCAGAGCGAAGGTCTTCATGGATGCGCGATCGTTACGAAGAAGGTCGCGGGAGCCAGCAGGTTGCCAACGTCGGAAAGTCCCACGCAGTATCGGCCTGGCGCGAACGTGCCCGTCACCTGCGGCTCCGACCCCGCCTGGACCATCGTCGGATTCGAACTGCAACCTCTCCCTGACGGCGTCCCGATGCCCATTCCGAGCATGATCGTCGGCGGAACGAGGGTGCCGCCGACCTCGACAAGGGTTACCTTGACGGTGCCACTCTCGAGCACGGCGAAGGCGTACGAAGCAGCGCTCCCCACCTCAAGCGTGCCTGAAAACGCTTCCGTCGTGGCAGGCGACGCAACAGTCTCTTCAGACCTGGTCTCTTCGGTGTCTGCAGGCGCAGTGACGCTTTGATCATCGCTGCACGCACTTAGGAGAACGGCCATGAGCGCAGGAATAAGCCACCTCATGGGTGCTCGACCGTGACGGAATAATCGATCGGGACGGCTTGGTTCCCGATGTCGTAAACAGAGACGCAGTAGAGACCTGGCGCCGTGTTGGCCAAGTCCAGCTGCGGTGACGCGTCTGCCTGCACGTGTCCCGTGCGGCCCTCAAGGAACTCGCAGCTCGAATCGACGGGTGTGCCTACTCCAATACCCATGAAGATGGTGGACGGGGGGCCGGCCGCGGTCAGCGTGACCTTCACCTCGCCCGTCTGTGCAACCGCGAAGAGATGAGTCGCTGCGCTACCAACGGCCAGCGTACCGCTGAACACTTCCGTCGTGAGCTCCACTGCGGTCGTTGTCGTCGCGGCGCCGGTCAACTGGTCGCCATTGCAGCCGCAAACCGCCACGGCCGTGGCAAGCACCGCGCGCAGCGCGAACCAGGAGCCGCTTGATCGAAGGGCGGCTTTCATGCGTACAGCGTCCTCACGCGCTCGCATATGTCTCGCACCCAGAGCTTGATATTCGAGTCGTGCGCCTCACTGCATTCCTTCGATGCCGCACCCACGATTGCCACCTCTTCTGACGCCGTGCTTTCGTCGACTGAGACCAACGCCCGGTTGGCTCTCAACGTACGCTAGAGCGGAACGGCCGCTGATCCTGCACCGTGAAATCGGCCGGCACCTCGAACAAGACTGCCGGCGGCTCTGCGCGAATGATGTTGTGCAGCCGATAGGTAACCTCCCCGAACCTGGGGTCGCTGCGACGCGTCTGCACGACCGCCTTCAAATCCTCTGAGTACCAACGTTCGCTGACCACTACTCGCAGCGACCGTTTGTCCGACATCGACATTCCGTGAAATCACCAATCCGTCTATAGGTGCACTAATGACCGTGTGTTGCAGGTTGACTCGTTCTGGTTGAGCGAGACACGCGCCTGAGTGACCTGCGCCTCTGACGAGCGTGTCTGCGCTTCGATCGAGCGCGCGTTCACTTCGGCGGCCTCG
>DATLLJ010000054.1:0-16809 GCA_035537875.1 Vicinamibacterales bacterium
ACTCAGAGTGATACTCGGGCTTCTCCAGTCCTGCTCAGTGCAACACGAGGCGCGGAGACATTGAGGAAATCCGCGAATTTGTCAGAACGTACGAAGCGGGCAACGACTTAGAAATCCGGCGGGCGGCGCTATCGCAAAGTAGGTCGGGAGACCGCCCCCTCCGGACCAGCGTCTCGGGATTCGTTCGCGTCGCCGGGAATCCGAGCGGCAGCCAGCGGGGCGACGATGAGCTGTTCGATGATGTCGTCGACCGTGCGACGGTGGGTCCGGCGGTCGTCGCTGACGGTCGCGGCAGAGGTTGAAACGATGACGAGATCGAGCTCGGGCACCACGAAGATGAACTGTCCCCCGAAGCCCCAGGCATAGAAGGCCTGCTGTCCGGCGATCTCGCGAATCCACCACCCGTACCCGTACAGCTGCTCGCTGAAATCTGACCGCCCACGCGGAACGAGCGAGGTGTCGATCCACCTCTCGGGCACGATCTGTCGCTCACCGACACGGCCATGCTTCAGATACAGCTCGCCGAACGCCAGCATCTGGCGCGGCGTCATCAGCATGTCGTTGCCGCCGAAATAGATCCCTTGCGGATCGCGAGGCCAGGGAACCAGTGCGAAGCCGAGCGGCTTCGCGAGCGTTTCTTGGGCAAACTGCCACGTCGTCTTGCCGGTCGCTTTCGTGAGGATCGCGGACAGCAAATGGGTGTTGCCGGTGCTGTACTGCATCCGCGTGCCGGGATCGGACAGCAACGGGCGGGTGAGCGCGTGCCGCACCCAGTTCTGACTCTGCACCCAGGCGCCGTAGTTTCTGTTGCTCGTCGACTCGAGCCCCGCGCGCATGGTCAGGAGATCCTCGATGGTAATCGCGCGCCTCGGATCGTCGGCGGCTCCGAGCACATCTGGGAAAAATGCCGTGATCCGCTGCTCGACCGTCGGGATGAAGCCGCGGTCTACGGCAATGCCCACGAGGGCAGAGATGACGCTCTTGGACGCCGACTTGATGTTCGCGAGATTCGTCGCTCGTCGCCCGTTGAAGTAGCGTTCGAGCACCAGGCTGCCTCGAAGGCTGACGAGCAGACTGTGAATGCGCGGCAGTTCGGACGCAGCCTTGACGGCCTCGTCGAACGAAAGGCGGGTGACGTCGGCTGACGCGACCTGGGCAGCGGCGTCACGCGCCGTGCCGGAGGCAAGTGAAAGGGCCGCGACCAAACAAATGGCGCCACGGAGCATGGCCATCCATTATGATTCCTGGGACTCCCGGGCGGGAAAAAACATGAGTCGCGAGGGATATGCCATGAAACGGACTACAGCGGCGATCGTAACGACACTGGCCCTGCTGACGACGGCCACGGCACAGAGCGCGTTCGGCCAGGCGGTGCCGCGTCCACAGGGCCTCGGTGAAGACACCGCGAAGGCGGTGCCTCCTTTCAAGATGTTCGACAACCTGTATTACGTCGGGCTCGATTTCGTCAACGC
The DNA here is from genome assembly GCA_035537875.1 of Vicinamibacterales bacterium. GTDB lineage: Bacteria > Acidobacteriota > Vicinamibacteria > Vicinamibacterales > CAVVIG01 > DATLLJ01. The sequence continues at coordinate 1,473 of DATLLJ010000054.1, forward strand.
GTACGTGATTCAGACGAGCGGCGGCCTCATCCTGGTGGACACCCTCTTCGGCCAGTTCGGCGACTATACGGCGAAAGCAATGCAGGAGCTCGGCCTGAACCCGAAGGACGTCAAGTACATCGTCATCACGCACGGGCATGACGACCACTACGGCGGCCTGAAGAAGATGAAAGAGCTGACGGGCGCACGGGTCATCATGGCCGATGCCGACTGGAAGCTCATGGAAGACACCGTGCGGAAGGAAGGCGACGCGGCGGTCGCGAGCAAGCTGATTCCGCGCGACATGACGACGAAGGATGGCGATACGCTCGCGCTGGGCAATACCACGATCAAGTTGTACGTCACGCCCGGTCACACCGCCGGCGTAACCTCGCTCGACTTTCCGGTGTTCGACAACGGCAAACAGTACCGTGTCTTCATGTGGCCGGGCCCGACGCTCCAGAGCATGGACCTGCCGATGATGGAAGCGTTTCTGGCGACGTCGAAACGTCTGCAGACGCTCGCCAAAGGCGCGGACGTCTGGCTCCACAGCCACCCGTGGTCAGTGAGCCTGTTTCAGAAGTACGAGAAACTGAAGGGGCGCAAGCCCGGGGATCCCAACCCGTACGTCAATCCCGGTGAGATCCAGGTCTTTCTGGAGCAACGCATCGAGGACACGGAAAAGCGAATCGCCGAAGTGAAGGCCAAAACGGCGAAGCCGTAGTCGCGAAAGAAGGCATCGCACCCTTGTGGCCGTCCGCTGACGGCCACAAGAGCACGACGCCGTGGACTTCAGTGCGAACCCCCTACTTCGATGCCGGGCACGCGCCGCTGCTTTCGCGGACCGATGTGACCTCGATCTCACGAAGCTTCAGGTCCTCGCTGGTGACGTCGACGCCGCGCGGCGGCGCACCAGCCGTCGGTCCACCGGTTGGACCTGACGCGCCAACTTCTGCCGGCTTGAGGGTGCCGACGATCTCAACTCGTTTGCCAACGTGACTCGCGAGTTGTCCCTCGTTGGGCCCCGTCAGTTCGAAAGCACTCGGCGAGGATCCCGCCGTTCCGGTCGGTCTGTCGCTCGCCCCGGGAGCGTTCGGGCTGGCTCCTGCCGCACCGGTCGCCATCGAAGCATTGATCAAAACGAACTCGTTCCCGGCGCCGATGCCGGTGCCCGCGACGCCGCCCTTACCTGCATCCTGAGCTCGACGATAGTCAGCTTCGCTCTGGACGCAGCCGACGACCGTAATCGACTGATCGGCGGGTCGTGAACGTTCCTGTTGCGGCGCTGGCGCTGCTGGAGCAGGGGCCGGCGCTGGAGCGGGCGCCGGAGCTGGAGCCGGATTCCGCGGCTGAGCGGGCTCCTGTGCCAACCCGACAATACCGAGTGCCAGGACAGCCGCGAAACATGTGCCTCCTACGTGAACAAATCTCATCGGTTTTTCTCCTCCTCATTGAACACGCCAGATGGCGCTGCAATGTGCGGACCGCATGTGCGGGCCGTCGGGTTGACAAACAGCCGTCGCGAAGAGGTTGAGTTCGGATCGAGGACGCTGCGGGCGCCCCGTTTCACTGTGGTGAGGTAACGTACGACGTCATGTCAACGGCGGCGATCAGCGTTCGCGACCTGGTCAAGGTATACAGGCGAAGAGGTCAGCAGGAGGTCCGTGCACTCGACGGCCTGACGTTCGAGGTGGGCCGCGGAGCGATCTTCGGACTGCTCGGCCCGAACGGCGCCGGGAAGACGACCCTGTTGCGCATCCTGTCCACGCTCGCACGGCCGAGCTCGGGTTCGGCTGCCGTTCTCGGACACGATGTGGTCGCGTCGGCGCTCAACGTTCGGCGGCGGATTTCTGTGGTGATTCAGGAAACAGCGGTAGAGCTCTTCCTGTCGGTTCGAGACAATCTGGGGACATTCGCGCGATTCCACGGTGTCCCGACCGCCGAGGCGCGTCAGCGAGCCGAGGGGGTCATGGAGGAGTTCGGCCTCGCGCGCGATGCTCATCGCAAGGTCATCGATCTCAGCGGCGGGTTCAAACGTCGCGTGCAGGTCGCCAAAGTCTTCATGGTGAACACGCCCCTGGTCTTTCTCGACGAGTTCACGACGGGAATGGATCCGATCCTCAAGAGGGCCGTCATGGACAAGCTGCGCCGGGAGGCGGCTGGAGGACGAACCATCGTCCTTACGACGCAGATCCTCAGCGAAGTCGAGGAGATGTGCGACGACATCCTGATTCTGAATCGAGGGCGTCAGGCCGCGCGGGGGGACCTGCATACGCTGAAACTGTTGTCCCAGGGAGTGTATGACGTCACCGTGACCTTCGATCGGTTGCCGGCCGGCATCGAGCAGGAGCTTGCGGCGCGACATCCCATTCGCCTGTCCGTGACCCAGAACACCATCGAAGTGACGCTCAAAGAAGACCATGGCGGCATCCTGACCGTCGTCGGCGCCCTGGCCTCGCGCGGGCGGGTGCTTCGCCTCGAGGTCGGCGGCGCGAGTCTGGAGGACATCTTCGTCGAGCTCACGAAAGGGGAGGCGTCGTGAGCGGGTTGACGGCGGTGATGTACCGTGAGGGAAAGATCCGCGCGACCAACGCGCTGTTCATCTTCTGGGACGTCATCTATCCGCTGGGATATCTGCTCGTGTTCGGCGTCGGCATGAACGAGGCGCTCGGCGGCGTTGGCCGCTCGCGGCTTCCAACGGATTACCACTCGTTCTTTCTCGCCGGCGTCCTCGGGATGGCGAGCTTCGGCATCGCGTCCAACACCGCGTGGTCGTTCTTCATGGACCGTGACAACGGCATCTTCTTCGAGATGCTGACGTATCCCATCAGCCGCGCTGAATATCTCGTCGGGAAGGTGCTGTTCAACATCGCAATCGGTCTCACGCAGGCAACGGTCACCGTATTCCTGGCCAGCGCGGTACTGGACGTCAGGCTGCGGCCGGGGGGCCTGCCGCTGCTGGCCGCATCGGTCGTCATCGGCATCGCCGGCTGGTTCTTCTTCTACGCGATCTTCGCGCTGGCGATCCGGCGCAACGACGCGTTCAACACCGTGACATCGATTCTCTACTTCGTTTTTCTGTTCGCCAGCTCGATGTTCTATCCCGTCGATCCGCTGCCGACGGCGTTTCGTGCCGCGGCGCTGGCCAACCCGGTCACGTGGCACGTGGACGTCATGCGCTATGCGACCATCGGTCTTGGCGATCCCCGCACGATTGCCATCGAGGCCGCCGGCTACGTAGTATTCACATTGGTTTCATTTGCCGGCGCCCTCTACACGCTGCGACGGGAGGGATCATGAGCGCGGCGATCGATCTCGACGCCTACTTCGAGCGAGTCGGGTACGACGGGCCGCGTGTGCCGACGCTCGAATCGTTGCGCACGCTGCATGAGCGACATACGCAGACGATTCCGTTCGAAAACCTCAGCCCGCTGATGCGCGCGCCGGTGCGCCTCGACGCACCGGCGCTCCAGCAGAAACTGATCGCCGAACGGCGCGGAGGCTACTGCTTCGAACAAAACCTCCTCTTCAGCCATGTACTTCGCGGCATCGGCTTCGAAGTGGCCTGGCTCGCCGCCCGAGTGTTGGCCAACACCCCAACCGACGGTCTCGCGGCCCGCACGCACATGCTCCTGGTCGTAAGGGTGGAACACCAGCCCTACGTCGCGGATGTGGGGTTCGGCGGTTTGACGCTGACCGGACCGCTTCGCCTCGAAATCGATGTCGAACAATCGACCCCCCACGAGCCCTTTCGCCTCGTCGGTCAGGATGACGAGCTCGTCATGCAGGCCTGGTTCGGGGGAACCTGGAATTCACTCTATCGCTTCGGGCTTCAGGAACAACTGCTCGCCGACTACGAGATCACGAACTGGTATTTATCGAACCATCCGGATTCGAAGTTCGTGACCAATCTGATCGCCGCCCGACCTGATCCAGACAGGCGTTACGCGCTGCACAACACGGTGTTTTCTGTGCATCACCTCAACGGGCATACCGAGCGGCGCGTTCTGGACAGCACGGAAGCGGTCAAGAACGTCTTGGAGACGGCATTTCGCATCAATCTCCCTGATACGCCTGCACTGCTCCAGTCTGTCGAGCGGATTGTCGCCCGGGACACCATCTCAGCGGGCAGCGTGTAACAGACGACGCGGATCAATACACGGAGCCGGCCCCGCCTTCTTGGACGTCCGCATATGCTTGAGCTACAAGGATGTGACGGATGCGACGAGATTTGCATGTGCGAAGCGAGTTGCGTTCCGAACAACGCACACGACGACACGGAGCATTTGACATGATCACACCGAGATTTTCCGCAGTCCTGGCAGCCCTCGGGGCAGTCCTCGTGCTCGGCACGACGTCGCCCGCTGCCGCGCAGCCACCCACTTACGAACTGTCCGCCGGCTATCAGTTCACCCACATCACCGATCAGAGCTTCCCCATCGGCTTTGCCGTCGATGCGGCCCGCAACTGGGGAAATCTGGGTCTGGTCGCCGAGGGTGGGTGGGCGTTCGACTCAGGGTCGGACGAGTTCGACGTGGATGAAAGCTTTACCCTTTGGCATCTGGCCGCCGGGGCACGAGTCAGCGGCCGCCAGAACCCGCGCGTGACGCCATTCGGGCAGATTCTCGCTGGCTGGCTGCAGGCGCGTGCGAACGTCGAGGTGGCTGGCATCGACATCAGCGACTCGACCAACCACTTCATGTTCCAGCCCGGCGGCGGCGTCAGCTTCCAGGCCGGCGACGGGTGGAGCATCGTTGGCTCAATCGACTACCGACGTGTCTTCATCGACGAGGACGATGACGACGGTTCGGGGGAAAATCAGTTCCGCATCTTCTTTGGCGCTCGCATGCTTCTGGACTGACACCAGGAACGACCGGGTCCGGAAACCGATCGGACCCGGTCGCCCGCCCTGCCTGCTCGCAGTTCCATCACAGGCTTCACGTCGATCTCCCGGCGAGGAAATGGGCCGGGACCGTCAACAGCAGATAAAGGGTCCCGGCAACGAGCAGATTGACGTGGATTCCCAGCCACATCGAGATGCCGACCGCCGCGATCGAGGCGAGCACTCCCGCCGCACCGTTGAGCCCCCACATCCACGCGGTGGCGTGAGGGGAAAGCCGGCCGACCAGCCTCATGCCAATCGGGAAGCAGAACCCGAGCAGGATCGACAGCGGTGCCGTGCATGCCACGACGACAAGCGTGCGCCCGGCCAGCTCGAAATGGATGGTGGCGCTCATAAGGCGCTCCATCAACGGGATCACGGCGAACACTGCCACCCCGATGAGGAGTGGAACCTTCAAGACCCCACTGTGACGTTCGACGGGAAACCGATCCGACCAGAAGCTGCCGATGCCGGTGAAGAGAATCATCGAGAACAAGATGATCGCAAACGTGTACGTCGGATGTCCCAGGTAGACCGAAAACCGCTGGAGAAATGGAATTTGGATCAGCATGTATCCGGTGCCAATCATGGCGAAGTAGGCAGCCGACGCCGCGAAGCTTCGAGGGTCCATTGCGGGGACACCGGCCCGGACCAGCGGCCAGATGATGATCGAAGCGACCAGGGCCGTGGCGATGCCGAAAAGCAGCACCAGCGTCCAGGTTGCCCGGAGATTGCCCCACGTCACGCCGTTACGGGGCGCTTCGTACGCGCGGGCGAAGCTCGCAGGCTTGAGCGTATTGAAGAAGAAGGGCCGGTCGTCGCTTGGCGGGGTGAAGTCGAACATCGGGTGTGCAATCGCCGCGTTCAACTCTTCAATGGACCCGGAGCGGACGATGCCGGCCAGAAAACCGTCCGCCGGCTCGCTCCAGGGCGAAATCAGAATCTTGAAACCGCGGTCGGCGGCCAGCTGTGCGACGCCGTCGCGATCCGCGGCCGACAAGGGGCGGTTCGAGACGATTAACGTGGCCACCTCGTCGCCTGCCAGCATGGCGAGATGATCGGCGGGTCGTGCCACGCCGCGATCGATGAGCGAGGCGACGGCCAGCGTCAGCAACCGGCTCGTTTCAGACACCGCCTCTGGAGAGAACCAGCGCGAAACGCTGAACAGGCCTCCCGGTTCCAGGCGATCGAGGAACAGACGCCAGCCCTCGAGCGTGTACAGGCCATTCTCGGTGAGCGTGAAGGCCCCTGCGCCGGTCGCGGCCCATGTGTCGATGAGTGACATCTGAAGGATGTCGAATCGCCGATCGGTGCGGGTCAGATAGGAGCGCGCTTCACTGTGCACCAGCTCGACTTCGGGGCGCTTGGCGATGCCGGCGAAGTCGCGGTAGCGGCCCTGAAGCGCCCGGAGCAGGTTGTCGTTGATCTCGATGCCCGTGATGGAGGGGTTTCCGGCCCACAGCGCGGAGAGAATGTCGCGCCCGCCTCCGACGCCGATGATCCCGACCCGTCCTTTTCGTAGGTGATACGGCAGCGTCGTGACGTCATACGACACCCATTCGAGGTTCGCCGCGTCCCCGTCCCACTCCGTGATAGGCGTCCCGGCCTCGGCATCGATCAGCATCCACGCCGACGTCGTCTGAAACTGCTCGCTGCCACGGCCTGCGCCCCAGTAGAAAGCCTGACCGCGATACGGCGGCGCGATCATCACGTACGAGTGGGCGTTCCACGCCGACCACTCCACTCGCTCGCCACGAACGCCCGGACCCGCGCCGCGCATGAACGTGCGACTCTTCGCGTAGACGACGCCGACGCCCGCGTCCGTTGCCGCGTTGAGCGCCGCCGCCAGGAGCAGCCCGGCACACAGCACCAGGCTGACTCGCGTCTTGCCCGTTCCAGCGAAGCGATGAAAACAGTACGCGCCAGCCGCGGCGGCGGCACCCGCCACGAAAGCCACGGACGAAATATTGCTGTGGTCGAGCAACGGGACGATGAGCAGCGACCCGAGAGCCGCGCCTGCGAGATCGGCGGCGTACAACCTCCCGATGGACGAGCCGGTTCGCGTCAGCGCCAGCGTGACGACCACGCCGGCGGCGAGAAATGGAGCGCCCAGGACGGTTGTCGCCAGGGCGATGCCAATCGCTTCCATCACGCTGAATTGGTCCAGCGTCGGAAACGGCATGCTCAGGTTGAGGAGGTGGCTCAGGGGAATCGAGACTGCCAGCCATATCGAGACCCGAGGCAACTCCCTGGCCGCCCGCTCGCTGCTGTAGCGGGTTGTGTCGAGGAAGACCAGTACGGCGCCGGCAGCCATTCCCAGCATCGCCAGCGAGACGGCCAGAAATGCCAGGTGGTACCAGGTGAGCACGGACAGGAGTCGCGAGTCCAGAATCTCGAGGATGAGGGTCGCGAACGTGACCAGGAAGAGCCCGGCCGTGAGCCAGCGGGCATTCCCGGAAGCCAGTGGATTCACACGCGCGAACGGATTCTACAGGATTCTCAGGCGGAGTCCGTTTTCGCTACAATGCGGCCTCCCAGGTCGGACGCCTCAGTGCCAACGCGACGAATAGACGCGACGAAAGGACTCAGATGCGGAATCTCAGGACGGCCCTGTCGCTGCTCGTTCTCGTACTCTCTCTCGCGGCGTGCGCTCAGCAAAGCCCGCAGGCGGATCTTCAGACGGTCGCCTCCGTCAAGGACATCATGGAAAGCCTCGTGGCCCACATGGCGACCGACGTGTTTGCTTCGGTCGGCACGATCATCGACGAAAAAGGCGCGCGCGAGATCGCGCCCGAGAACGACGAAGCCTGGACCGAAGTGCGCTATGCAGCCATGGGCCTCGCGGAAACGGGGAATCTCTTGATGCTCGAAGGACTCGCGAGAGATCAGGAAGACTGGATGCTGTTTTCGCAGCAACTACGGGATAGATCCGTTGAAGCCGCGAAGGCCGCCGATGCCCGGAATGCGGATCAACTTCTGGACGCGGGCGGCCGGATCTACGAGGTCTGCGAGAACTGCCACAGGAAGTACATCCCGTCGGACCCGCAGTAGTCCGTCGCCGTCAGACGCTCACCCGCGACGCGCCCGACGCCCGGGTACGGGCCACGAATACGCGGCCTGGCGGCGCTGCCAGGCTTCGAAGGCCGCGACCTCCGCGCGGCGGCCATGGCGGCGCTGAGTCGCCCCCCGCCGCCGGACGACGTTCGGGTTAGCTCCGTTTGCCCGATTGCTATTCATACGCGAACCTCCGTAACCGGGATCTCGCTATCTGCCCCACCGCTTATCGGCCGGACGAGCGGATGCCTTAAACTCAACCGTTGCGCGGGCCTTCACGGCGTTTGGCGCGAAATCGCAGGCGGACGTAATCAGCGGTCCAATGACCTGAAGTATCGCAGAGCGACGGGCGCAGGAGACTCTCCATCTCATCCAAGGCGAGCTCGGCGTCCGGCCCAAGCCGGTCGAGCGTCGACCGCTCGAACACCTGGAGCCACCCACGAATGCCGGTCGGCAGCGGCGTGGGCCTCGGAATCAGCGAGATCTGCTCGACGATGAACCCGTGCGTCACCAGGCGGCTGGTGTATTCGGCGACCGTCGGATAGTACCGCGGACGCGGGGGAATGAGGTTCCGGCGCTCGAGAACCGCACGCACGGCGACTTGAATTGCCGCGATATTGCCGTGGCCGCCGAACTCCGCGACGAACCGTCCGTGCGGCCGAAGCGAACGGACGATGCCGGCGAGCAGCGCATCGTGGTCCGTCACCCAGTGCAGCGCGGCGTTTGAAAAGACCGCGTCGAATTCGTCCTCGAAGGTCAGCGCCTCCGCGTCGATCAGGCGCACGTCCACTCCGCGGGCCCGCGCTGCCTCGACCATCGTAGGCGAATTGTCGATGCCGACGACGATGGCGCCGCAGGTGGCGAGTTGCTGGGTCAGCGTCCCTTCGCCGCACCCGACGTCCAGAATCCGTTCGCCGGGCTGCGGCGCGAGCAGCTCCAGCAGCGCCTGCCCCAGTTGAGGCACGAACGACGCGTGCCGCAGGTAGGACTCGCTGCTCCAGGTGTTCACGACTCCCGCGATCGCGACATCAGGCGACCCAGCTCCGGGGATGCTTCCGGTTCTCGTTGAGGCCGTCCCAGAACACCTTCACGCCGTCGAGCATGATCACGCCGGCGCTGATGAACGGCTCTTCGCGGAACTTTGGCGAGTCGTAGCATTCCTTCAGCTCGTCCCAGACGTGAGCCTTGTGCTGATTCTCGATCTTGTCGTGCCAGGTGAAGAAGGCCAGCGGCAGATCAGGCACCCGAGCCGCTTTCATCTTCTCGAGTCCGGCGATCAACTGCTTCCAGAAGCCCGCAGCGGCCCAGTTTTCAACGGCAAACGCGGCACCCATTGCCTCGTTGTAGTCGTCGCTCCCGTACAGCCTGAACAGCTCGTCGCAGAACCTGAGCGTGCTCGGCGTCCCGTGACGTCGCTTGCCGATGTCGCCGAAGCCGAGGCCGAGCGACTCGCTGAAACGGAGCAACCATTCTATGTGCGCCGCTTGAAACCGGAACCGGCCGCCGTCCACGGTGCCCTCGGTCGAGACGAGCGCAGGGTCACCCTCCCGGTCGGCGTCACGGATGGGCCGCGGGCCTGCCTTCGCGTCGCCGGCGACGCCGCCCGGCGTCGTGTAGATGACGCCAAGCTCGTTCATCAGAATTTCCTTCGACTCGCGGGCGGCCTGCAGCGTGTCGGCGTTGATGACGCGATTGAGGGCAGCCAGGAGAAACTGGTTCGAGAAGACCGAAAACTGGACGGCGAAATGCCGGAGCTGATCGATCGACATCTCGCCCCTGGCAAACCACGCGGTGTACTCGTTGCTCGTGACCACGGGATGGTGCATGAACTTCCGCTCGATGACTTTCCGGAACGCGTCGAAATCAGTGCCTGCCATGGTCCTCCGTCCTTTTCGTCAGCTCTTCCAGCTGAATGGGTACGACTCGTCCTCCAACGCCAGCGCGCGGGTCGTGAGCTGAAGCGGCCGAAACGTGTCGACCATGACCGCCAGCTCCTCAGTGCGCGTCTTCCCGATCGATCCCTCGTAGGTGCCCGGGTGAGGACCGTGCGGGATGCCGTTCGGATGAACAGTGAACGATGCGGGCTCGATGCCGCGGCGCGACATGAAGTCGCCGGCCACGTAGTAGATCACCTCATCGGAATCGACATTCGAGTGGTTGTAGGGCGCCGGTATCGCGAGCGGGTGATAGTCGAACAAGCGGGGCACGAAGGAACACAGGACGAACCCTGGCCCTTCGAACGTCTGATGGACGGGAGGCGGCTGGTGAACGCGGCCAGTAATCGGCTCGAAGTCACCGATGTTGAACGCGTACGGCCAGAGGTGCCCGTCCCAGCCGATCACGTCGAGAGGATGATGTTCATAGATGTACCGCGCGATGGAGCCCCGGGCCTTGACGCGCACCTCGAACTCCCCCGTCTCGTCATGCGTGACGAGTTGATCGGGAGGCCGGATGTCCCGCTCCGAATAGGGGGCGCTCTCGAGAAGCTGTCCGTTCGAATTCAAGTATCGTCTCGGCGGATCGATGTGGCCGGCGATGGTTTCGACGATGAGCATCCGCTGACCGACGCCGGCGTCCGGAAGGAGACGCCAGATGACGCCGGTGGGGATCACGAGATAATCGCCGCGCCCGTACCTCAGCGTGCCGAACTGACTTTCGAGCACACCGGTCCCTTCGTGGATGAAGACCACTTCGTCGCCGTGCGCGTAGCGGTACCAGTACTCCATCGGCTCGGACGGCCTTGCGATCGACAGGCTCACATCCTGGTTTCCCATGAGCGGCACGCGGCCTTGAACCGCGTCTCCCCCCCGAGGGAGATCCTTCGTTCGGAGCAGGCGGTGCCTCACGGGGCCCGGCTCTGCGTACGCGACGGTGACGTCGCAGCCGGGCTCGATGCGGTTGACGGCCGTCGGTGGCCTCAGGTGATACAACAACGACTTGCTGCCGCTGAAGCCACGAATGCCCATCAGCTCCTCGTGGTACAGGGAGCCGTCCGGCTGACGGAATTGCGTATGCCGTTTGGGCGGAATCTGGCCGAGGGTGAAGTAGTACATGCAACTACCTCCCTGCCATCACACCAGGTTGCCGCGGCGCGCCTGCTCGCGCTCGATCGCTTCGAAAAGCGACTTGAAGTTGCCCGCGCCGAACCCGCGGGATCCTCGCCGCTCGATGACCTCGAAGAACAGCGTCGGCCGGTCCTGGACGGGCTCGGTGAAGATCTGCAGCAGATACCCCTCGTCGTCGCTGTCGGCCAGAATGCCGAGGTCGGCGAGAACGTCTACCGGCTCGTCGATCTTGCCGACACGCGCCTCCAGCTCCTCGTAGTAGGTACGGGGGACCTGCAGAAACTCCACGCCCTTGTTGCGGAGAACTGAAACCGTCCTGACGATGTCGTCGGTCGCCAAGGCGATGTGCTGAACACCGGGGCCGTGGTAATACTCGAGATATTCCTCGATTTGCGATTTGCGGCGGCCGGGGGCCGGCTCGTTGATCGGGAACTTGATGCGGCCGGTGCCGTCCTGCATGACCTTCGACATCAGCGCCGAGTACTCGGTCGAGATCTTCTTGTCGTCGAAGTGAACGAGCTGGCTGAATCCCATGGTCTCGGCAAAAAACCGCACCCACCGATCCATCTGGCCCAACTCGACGTTGCCGACGATGTGATCGACGGCGATCAGGCCGGCACCCTCGGTCGGCGCCGTCGCGCGTTCGAGCTTGCGAAATCCTGGCGAGAAGGCACCCGCGTAGTCGTCACGCTCGATGAACTTGATGACCGTGTCCCCGTAGCCACGGATGGCGGCGACCCGCAGGATGCCGCTGTCGTCAGCCATCTCGACAGGCTGGAGCGCGGGCACCGCTCCCCGGAGCGTCGCCTCGTCGAAGGCTTGCCGTGCGTCGGGCACTTCAAGGGCGATGGCCGCGACGCCGTCCCCGTGCTGGTAGACGAAGCGCGCGACCGGATCTTCGGGCGTCAAGGCTCCGGTCAGCACGAACCTGATGTCGCCCTGGGTCATCAGATAAGAGGCGGTGTTCCTGGAGCCGGTTTCGAGACCCCGGTAACCGGCGACCGCGAACCCGAGGCGGTCGCTGTAGAAGGCGGCGGCCTGTTTGGCGTTGCCGACGTAGAGCTCGAGATGGTCGACGCGTCGGATGGGGCAGAAGTCGCTCATGCGTGTTGCCTCCGAACCAGATAGGCTCTAATCCGAGCGTAGCGCAACTTGTTGCGCCGTTCAAGGAATGAAATATACTGAATATCGTGAAAATAGTTCCGAATCACAACTCGGTCCGGCTATGAGGCGACGGCTGACCGCACGCCCCGCGGACTCCGGGAGGGCCGCCGGCCGGCCACGGGTGGACGACCTGGACCGCCGCCTCCTCTCTTACCTGCAAGGCAAGGCGCGCATCAGCACGGCGGAGCTGGCACGGCGGTTCAAGCTGTCGGCGCCAGGCCTCCAGAAACGGATGAAGCGGCTCGAGGAGCGCGGCGTGATTCTCGGCTACGCCGCCCTGGTGAGCCGGGCCGCCGTTGGGCTCGACCTGCTCTGTTTCGTCCACGTCATGCTGGCCCACCATCGTCCCGGCAGCGTGAAGCGCTTTCCCGAACGCATCGAGTCGTTCCCGGAGGTGCTGGAGTGCCACTACCTGACCGGCGAAGTGGATTACCTGCTCAAAGTGGTCGTGGCCAACCACGATCACCTGGAACGTTTTCTGTTCGAGAAGCTGATGACGGTGGACGGGGTCGATCGCATCCGCACCAGCATCGTGCTGAAGGAAATCAAATCGTCGACGTCGCTCCCGCTGTAACCACATGCCCCTTGTCCATCGCGAGTCATGACCCGGCACGATCGACCGATTGACGAAACGCACGATCCGGGCCTTCGAAGCTGGGTTGACAGCGCCAATACCGCGGCGACGGACTTCCCGATCCAGAACCTCCCCCTCGGGGTCTTCCGACGTCGAGACCGTCGGGAATCGCCGCGCATCGGGATCGCCATCGGCGATCAGATTCTCGATCTGGCGCTCTGCGCGGAGGCGAAGCTCCTCGACGATCTGTCGCAGTCAGTGCGGGACGCCGCGGCGGCGCCGCGCCTCGAGGCGCTGATGGCGCTCGGGCCCTCCGCCGCGTCCGAGCTGCGATCCAGGGTGAGCAGGATTCTGCGATCCGATGGAGGGATCGGCGATCGTCATCTGCTGGTACCACTGGATCGAGCCGACGTGCAGCTGCCGACGATGACTCGTGGGTTTACGGATTTCTACGCGTCCTTGAACCATGCCACGAACGTCGGCCGGTTGTTCCGTCCCGACAGCCCGCTGCTGCCCAACTACAAGCACGTTCCCGTCGCGTACCACGCCCGCAGTTCGTCGATCGTGATAGGGGGGACCCCGATCAGACGGCCCTCGGGGCAAATCAAGCGCCCCGGTCAGGTGGAGCCGGTGTTCACCGCAACCGAACGCCTCGATTACGAGCTGGAGATTGGCCTGTTCGTCGGCGCTGGGAACGCGCTCGGTCAACCGGTGCCGTTGGCCGACGCCGAGGAGCACCTGTTTGGCATCTGCCTGTTGAATGACTGGTCGGCGCGGGATATTCAGGCGTGGGAGTCTCAACCGCTCGGGCCGTTTCTCGCCAAGAACTTCGCCACGACGATCTCAGGGTGGGTTGTCACGCTCGAGGCGCTGGCCCCGTTTCGCGTGCCGGCGCGCGGCCGCTCTGACGGCGATCCCGTGCCGTTGTCCTATCTCGTTTCCCCGAGCAACGAAGCCGCTGGCGGAATCGACATTACGCTTGAAGTGCTGTTGCAGACGAGGCAGATGCGCATCGAAGGACACGCGCCTCACCGCCTCAGCACAAGCTCGTTCCGGGACATGTACTGGACGCCCGCACAACTGCTCACCCATCACACCAGCAACGGGTGCAATCTGGAGCCGGGAGACCTGCTCGGCAGCGGAACGGTGTCAGGCCAGACAGACGACTCGTCAGGTTGTTTGCTGGAGCTGACCCGGGGTGGCCAGAAACCGCTCGTCCTGCCGACCGGAGAGACCCGCGAGTTTCTGGCCGACGAGGACGAGGTGATCTTCAGAGGCTGGTGCAGCCGCCCGGGATACGCGCGAATCGGCCTCGGGGAGTGTCGCGGCACCGTCTCCGCACGCTGAAGCCTTCTCCCCTGCCGCCGCGCCGCAGGCGGGTCACTTACAAACCTCGTCGGAAGTACTCAGACTTGAAAGACCGACGCCTGCTCTCGTGGCTGGATGCGTGAATTCAGGCGCAAACGGTACCGCCACTTGGCACAGGTCTTGGGCTGAGCTCTCGGCGTGGTTACTCTTGTTGGTCTGCTGCTCGTCGCGGGACTGGTCTTCTACGCCATAGCGCCGGAGGCCCGGGACCAGCTTATACGGGTCGTCGTCGGTTCGATCGGGCTGGCCAAGCACGAAGCGACGCGCGTGCGTCCCGAGTGCGAACGATTCAGGGCGGCGCTCCGTGAACGAACTCCACGGGCCGTCGCGACACCGGCTCTCGTTGCCCTCAACCTCGGCGTCTTCGTCTTGATGCTCTTCGGCGGCGGGACGTTTGGCGACGCCAAGACACTGGTCGACTGGGGTGGAAACTCCTGGTTGCAGACCCGAAACGGCGAGTGGTGGCGGCTCATCACCGCGATCTTCGTTCATACCGGGTTACTTCACCTGCTCGTCAACGTTGCCGGTTTCGTGCAGATCAGCCTCATTCTCGAACGTCTCGTCGGGCCCGCGATCCTGGTTGCCGTGTTCGTGATCGCCGGAGTGTTCGGGAATCTCGTGAACCTCGTGGCCCACCCGATGACGACCAGCGTCGGCGCGTCAGGGGCGGCCTACGGGCTCTACGGCCTGCTGTTCGCCTCGGCGATCTGGGGCCATCGGCACCGTTCGAGCGTGACGATTCCCCTGACGGTGATCAAACAGCTCAGTCCCGCGGCAGCTGTGTTCTTTCTGTACAACCTGGTGACCGACAGCGTGGGCAGTTCGGGTGAGCTGGCGGCTCTCGTCGTGGGCCTCGTCTGCGGCGGCGTCCTCACGCGAGAAGTCAGCGAGCACAAACCGGCAACGCGTCGCGTCGCGCATACGATGGCAGGTGCGCTCGTGCTCGCGGTGCTGTCGGCTATCCCTCTTCGCGGCGTCACCGACGTCCGGCCGGAGCTCGAGCGGACACTCGCAACGGAGGACCGGACCGCAGACGCCTACCGGAAAGCCTCCGATCGCTTCAAGAGCGGCCAGATGACGGCCAACGCACTGGCCGGCCTGATCGACAAGACCATCGTCCCCGAACTGCAAGTGAGCGAAGCCCGTCTGAAAGCGCTGACCGGCGTCCCCGAGAGCCATCAGCCGCTCGTGGCGACTGCCGAAGAGTACGTCCAGTTACGCCTGGAGAGCTGGCGTCTGCGCGCCGAATGG